>NZ_CP016616.1:3915000-4547500 GCF_002741015.1 Microvirga ossetica
CTGCTCGAGGCGATTCTGGAGCGGACGGGAGCTGTCTCCCGCGCCGGCCGCGTTGCGAACGGGGACAGCGTGGGCGATGCGAGCGCCGAGGCCCGCGCCCATTCCATGAGCATCGAGCCCAACGTGGCGAGTGTCGATTTTCTCGGTGAGAGCATGACCTTCGTGGACTGCCCCGGCTCGACCGAGTTCCTGCACGAGATGCGCAACGTCACGCCGGTCTGCGATGCGGCGGTTGTCGTCTGCGAGGCTGATGAGCGCAAGATTCCGGCGCTCGAGATCATCCTGCGCGAGCTGGAAGAAGCCGATATCCCCCGCTTCCTCTTCATCAACAAGATCGACACCGCCAACCAGCGCATCCGCGAGACGCTCGCGTTGCTGCAGCAGGCATCGCGCACGCCGCTTCTGCTGCGTCAGATCCCGCTCTGGAAGGACGGCATCGCCGTCGGCTTCATCGATCTCGCCCTCGAGCGCGCCTTCATCTATCGCGAGCATGCGCCGAGCGAGATCGTGGATCTGCCCGAGGGCGAGTTGCCGCGCGAGAAGGAAGCGCGCTTCGCCATGCTCGAGCGTTTGGCCGACCATGACGATGAGCTGATGGAAGAGCTGATCTCCGAGATCGAGCCGCCGCGCGACCAGATCTTCGACGATCTTTCGAAGGAGCTGAAGGAGCGCCACGTGGTGCCGGCCCTGATCGGCTCGGCCGAGCGCGGCAACGGAGTCACGCGGCTGCTCAAGGCGCTGCGCCACGAGGCGCCGACTTTGACAGAAACCCGCGCGCGCCTCGGCATTCCCGAGGAGGGCCCGCCGCTCGCTCAAGGCATGAAGACCCTGCATATGGGTCAAGGCGGCAAGCTCTCCGTCTCCCGCGTCATGCGCGGCACTTTCCATGAGGGCGATACGGTGGTCGGCTCGCGCAGCGCCGAGGCGCGGATCGGCAGCCTGCTGACGCTCATGGGCAGCGCGACGACCCGCAAGGCCGAGGCCGGTGCAGGCGACACGGTCGGGTTCGGCCGGTTGGAGGGCATCGCCACGGGAGACAGCTTCGCTGCCGGCAAGGCGCGGCCCGACGCCATCGTATCGCCGGCACCGCCGGAGCCGGTTTACGTGCTCGCCCTCAAAGTGAAGGACCGCAAGGACGACGTGCGTCTCTCGAGCGCGCTTGCCAAGATCACGGAGGAGGATCCGTCCCTCGCGGTGGAAACCCGGCCCGAGATGGGCGAGATCCGCCTGCACGGGCAGGGCGAGATGCATCTGCGCGTGGCGGTGGAAAAGCTCGCCTCCCGCTTCCAGGTCGGCGTCGAGACCGCCCGGCCGAAGGTCGCCTATTGCGAGACGATCAAGCTCCCGTCATCGGCCCGGGGGCGGCACCGCAAGCAGACCGGCGGCCACGGCCAGTTCGGCGACGTGATGATCGAGATCAAGCCGCTACCGCGCGGGGAGGGCTTCGCCTTCCAGGACAAGATCACCGGCGGCGTGGTGCCCCGCCAGTATATCCCCTCCGTCGAGACCGGCGTCCGGGATGCGCTCAAATGCGGGCCGCTGGGCTTTCCGGTGGTCGATCTGGCCGTGACGCTGACGGACGGCTCCTACCACACGGTCGATTCCTCGGATGCGGCCTTCCAGGCGGCGGCCAGGCTCGCCCTGGCGGATGCCCTGCCGAAGGCGAAGCCGGTCCTGCTGGAGCCCGTGCTGTCGGTCGAGATCACGATCCCGTCCGACGCGCTGGCCAAGGCGACCGCCCTCGCGACCGGACGGCGCGGGCAGATCCTCGGCTATGACGAGCGGCCCGGCTGGAACGGATGGCAGGTGCTCAGCGCCACCATTCCGGAATCGGAGATCGGCGATCTCATCGTCGAGCTGCGCTCGGCCACGGCCGGCGTCGGGACGTTCTCGACCCGCTTCGACCATATGGCGGAACTCAGCGGCCGCCCAGCCGAGATGGTGCTGCAGAAGGCGCATTGAGAAAACTGGGTCTGAGCGATCCGATATGATCGTTCAGACCTAAACTATTTCCATCGACAAACGCGGTCTTCCGCGCCAAGTTGTGCTTTACGGAGACGCCATCTCCCATGAAGCAAACCTCGCCGCGAAGCGGAGGACAACGATGAATGCCACCACCCAGGCGCCTGCCACCGCAGGCGCTCAGGACCCTTATGCGTCCCGCCCCTGGCTGAGCTCCTATCCGAGCCAAGTTCCCCCGACGATCGACGAGGCGAGGATCGGCACTCTCACCGATATCTTCCGCAAGGCCGTCGCGGATTATCCGAACCGGGCCGCCATCGAGAGCTTCGGCAAGCGCATGACCTATGCCGCTTTGGGTCGAGAGGCCGATGCGGTGGCCTCATGGCTGCAGGGGCAGGGGCTGAAGAAGGGGGATCGGGTGGCGATCATGCTGCCGAACGTGATGGCTTTTCCCGCCATCCTGTTCGGAGTCCTGGTGGCCGGCGGCACCGTGGTCAACGTCAATCCGCTCTATACGCCGCGCGAGCTCACCTATCAGCTCAAGGATTCCGGCGCACGCTTCCTGTTCGTGCTGGAGAACTTCGCGGCAACCGTTCAGGAATCGCTGCCCGAGGTGAAGCTCGATCGCGTGGTGCTGGTCACGCCCGGCGATTTGCTCGGTCTCAAGGGCGCCATCGTCAATCTGGTTTCACGGCATGTGAAGAAGGCGGTGAAGCCGTTCCAGCTGCCGCAGGCAATCGCCTTCAAGGCTGTCATTGCGGAGGGTGCGAAACGCAAAGCCCAATCGGTGTCCGTTTCGCCCGAGGACATCGCGTTCCTGCAATATACGGGCGGCACGACCGGCGTCGCCAAGGGCGCCACGCTGCTCCATCGCAACGTGGCCGCCAACGTGATCCAGTGCGAGGCCTGGATGCGCCCGTTCTTCGGCGATCGCGAGGACCATGTGATGGTGACGGCCCTGCCGCTCTACCACATCTTCGCACTCACGGTTTGCGCCCTGCTGATGACGCGCATCGGCGGATGCCAGCTGCTGATCGCCAATCCGCGCGACATACCCGGTTTCGTCAAGACGCTGCAGAAAAGCCGGATCACGCTGATGTCCGGACTCAACACGCTCTACAATGCGCTCGCCAATGCGCCCGGCATCGAGACGGTGGATTTCTCGCAGATGGTCTTCGCCGTGTCCGGCGGCATGGCGACCCAGGAGGTCGTGGCAAGGAAATGGAAGCAGGTGACGGGGCAGCCCATCGTCGAAGGCTACGGCCTGTCGGAGACCTCGCCCGTGGTCTGCGCCAACCGCCTCGACATCGAGGAGTTCACCGGCACCATCGGTTATCCTCTGCCGTCGACGGACATCTCCGTGCGCTCTGCCGACGGCGCGGTCCTGCCTCCCGGCGAGCGGGGTGAGCTCTGCGTGAAGGGACCGCAGGTCATGGCCGGCTACTGGCAGCGGCCGGACGAGACCGCGAAGGTGATGACGGCGGACGGCTACTTCCGCACCGGCGACGTGGCGGTCGTTCTACCCGACGGGCAGGTGAAGATCGTCGACCGGATGAAGGACATGGTCCTCGTCTCCGGCTTCAACGTTTATCCCAACGAGGTCGAGGAGGTGATCGTCAAGCATCCCGGCGTTGTGGAAGCGGCGGTCATCGGTCTGCCGGACGAGCATTCGGGTGAGGCTGTCGTCGCCTATGTGGTGCGCCGCGACCCGGCCCTCACCACCGATGAACTGCGCAAGTTCTGCCGGGAGAACATGACCGGCTACAAGGTGCCGCGCCGGATCGAGTTCCGCGAGACGCTTCCCAAGACCAATGTCGGCAAGGTGCTGCGGCGCGCGCTCAAAGAAGAGGTGGAAGGGTCCACGCCGCGTTGACGTTTCTCGATGGCCCGAAAGCAAAAAAAAGCCGGGCTCGAAGCCCGGCTAAAGTAGAGGTCCGACAAAAGTCAAAACCTTCCAGAGGGAACGGCCGACACGGCATCGCCGGGAGGAAGAAAGCGGT
Source organism: Microvirga ossetica (assembly GCF_002741015.1). NCBI lineage: Bacteria > Pseudomonadati > Pseudomonadota > Alphaproteobacteria > Hyphomicrobiales > Methylobacteriaceae > Microvirga > Microvirga ossetica. The sequence continues at coordinate 3,918,963 of NZ_CP016616.1, forward strand.
GCCGCGTTGAAATCAGCCAAGGGTGATATCGGCCGCATTGCGCTTATTTGCAATGCAGCATGCCTCATAAAAGGGCTGCGTGAGGCGCATGGCTCCGTCATGGCCGTGACAAAATTGGAATATTGCCGAGCTTGATCGGCGCCCCGGCTTCGGTGCTCAAGGGCTGAAAAGCGCTTTTTTGAGAGGACTCTAGAGTCCGGACCGTAAGCGGCTTCCGCTCCTATCTTCATCTTGAAAGTCTGGCTCGAAAAGCGCGGGCAACCCTCCTCCCCCTTGTGGGGAGGAGTTGGAGGTGGGGGTGTGGGCGCTACGCTGGTCCAGTTCAGCGCCTACACCCCCACCCCGGCCCTCCCCACAAGGGGGAGGGAGATGGCCTGTGCACCTTTCAATGATGAGCCAGCCTCTCAGGATTAGGGGAGAGATTGACGAGCCAGCCTCTTAGAAGGTCCAGCGTTGGGCCTTGGAGATCAGGAAGTCCCGAAAAGCCTGGACGCGGGCGACGGAGCGCATCTCCTCGGCATAGACGAGGTAGCTGTCGAGGGAGGGCATCTCCACATCGCGCAGGATCTGGACGAGATCCGGATTGCCCACCACCGCGTAATCCGGCAGCACGGCGATGCCGGCACCGGTCTCGACGGCGAGCTTCAGGGCGGTGATGTTGTTGACCACGTAATGGTACTGGCGCGGTTCGCGCCCCTCGCGCCCGGCGGTCGAAAGCCAATGCACCGCCATGAGATAGGAGGGCTGGTCGCCGCCGAAGGACACGATGCGGTGCTCATCGAGATCCTCCAGGGTCTTGGGCTCGCCGAACCGCTTCAGGTAGTCGGCCGAGGCATAGACGTGGAAATGCACCGTGAAGAGCCGGCGCTGGATCAGGTCCGGCTGGGCGGGTCGGCGCAGGCGGATCGCCACATCGGCCTCGCGCATGGCCAGATCCAACTCCTCGTTGGAGAGGATCAGCTCCACGCGCACATCCGGGTAAAGGTCGAGGAATTCGGCGATGCGCTGGGCCAGCCAGATCGAGCCGAGGCCGACCGTCGTCGTCACCTTCAACTCGCCCGAGGGACGCTCGCTGGTCTCGACGAGGCGCGCCTTGGTCGTTTCCAGCCGCATGCGCATGTCCCGGGCGGCCCGGAACAGCAAGTCGCCCTGCTCGGTCAGGATCAGCCCGCGGGCATGACGGTGGAAGAGGGGAGCCTTCAACTCGCGCTCGAGGGCGCTGATCTGACGGCTCACGGCGGATTGGCTCAAGCCCAGATCGTCACCGGCCCGCGTGAAGCTGCCCGCTTCTGCGACCGTATAGAAAATCCGGATCTTGTCCCAGTCCACGGCGTTCCCCTCATGCCCCGCATGCTCCTTATGCAAGGCTTCTTTTATCTCTTATGAGCCGAGGGTTCGACGCAACAGGAAATCGGCCTGAGAGCTAACCAGTTGTTAATAAATTCTATTCGGCGGCTTCCTGGGTGGCCTCCAGGGCGGCGAGATAGCGCTCGGCGTCGAGAGCGGCCATGCAGCCCATGCCTGCCGAAGTGACGGCCTGACGATAAATGTCGTCGGTGACGTCGCCGGCTGCGAAGACACCCGGAATGTTCGTCTCGGTCGAGCCCGGCTTGGTCAGGAGGTAGCCGCCCGACTTCATGTCGAGCTGGCCGGTGAAGAGTTCAGTCGCGGGCTTGTGGCCGATGGCGATGAAGACGCCGTCGGTTTTGAAATCCGAGGTCTGGCCGGTACCGAAGTTCTTCAGCCGCAGATGGGTAACGGAGGAGGGGTTCTCGCTGCCGCAGATTTCCTCGACGGCCGAGTTCCAGACCAACTCGATCTTCGGGTGCTTGAACAGGCGGTCCTGCAGAATGCGTTCGGCACGCAAGGAATCCCGGCGGTGGACGAGGGTCACCTTGGAGGCAAGGTTGGCGAGGTACAGAGCCTCCTCGACGGCGGTGTTGCCGCCGCCCACCACCACGACCTCCTTGCCTCGATAGAAGAAGCCGTCGCAGGTGGCGCAGGCCGAGACGCCGAAGCCCTGGAACTGCCCTTCCGAGGGCAGTCCGAGCCATTTGGCCTGGGCGCCGGTCGCGACGACCAGGGCATCGCAGGTATAGGTGTCGCCGGAATCGCCTTCCAGGCGGAAGGGGCGCTGCTTCAGGTCGACCTTCGTGATGTGGTCGGAGACCATCTTGGTGCCCACATGCTCGGCCTGCAGGCGCATCTGCTCCATGAGCCAGGGACCCTGGATCACGTCGGCGAAGCCCGGATAGTTCTCCACATCCGTGGTGATCATGAGCTGGCCGCCGGGCTGGAAGCCGGAGATCATCACCGGTTCGAGCAGGGCGCGCGCCGCGTAGATCGCCGCCGTATAGCCCGCCGGCCCCGAGCCGATGATGATGAGCTTGGCGTGAGAATGGGCCATCAGGGGGTCTCCAGTAAAAAGGCGAGGTCTGGCAAGCCGAGAGCGCGGCGGTGGCGGCTCAAGCCCTCGGCAATGGCCTCCGCGACCTTGGGTGTTGAATTTAGGGGTTCATAGGGCTGTCCTTCAAGACGCCCCTCGAACGGATGCACAATTCCATGAGCTTTCAGGGCCGACATGTAAACATCCAGTTTCCGGTGTCCGCCGGAAGGTTCGAACACCAGGATCGGCCTTCCTGTCACGGCGGCCTCTCCGATCATGTTGAAGGAATCGCCCGTCGCCACCACGAAATCGGCGAGAGCGAGGAGGTCGGCATAGGGGTTCTCCCCCGCGCCGTCCCAGAGAAAGCCGCCATGCCGGTCGGTGAGCGCGACGAGAGCGTCCCGCAGGGCCTGCGGCGTGCGGCGCGAGGCCGTCACCATCAATCCCGCTCCCGCCTCGGCGACGGCTGTCAAGTGCTCGACGAAGCGGGCGATGTCGGCTTGCGTGAAGCGATGATGGCGGCTGTCGCCGCCGGCCAGCACTGCAACGTGTGGATGGGGCAGGTAGGCAAGGCGGGGATCCGGTCGATTCCGGGCAGCTGCGATCCGCCCCTCCGAGACCCGGTGCGGCGGTGTGAGGGTGTTGAGCACGTTCGGGCCGCGCAGGCGGTCGTAGTCCGGCGACCAGATGAGATCGGCCGTCTTCGGGCCGGTGCGGGGGTCCTTGAGGAAGACCGTGTAGGTGCGCCCGCCGGTGGCCTTCTTGACGAAGCGCAGATAGGCCACCGCCCGGCGGCCGGAGGCGACGAGGAGGTCGGGAAAGGGCGGGGCGAGGGGGCTGTTCGGGGCGCCCGGACGCTCCCGCGGATCGATGGGCCCCCAGGGCATGAACCAGTCGAAGGGCGACTTCGGATCGACCCGACGGATCTCGGGATCGAGACCGAGCGCCTCGGTCACGCTCAGCGCCTGCAGCTCGTCTCCGGCCTTGCCATCGGTCAGAACCCAGGTGATAAGGCCGGTATCATTGCGCAACATTCGATCAACGAGCCTGTGGAGTTCATGAAGTTCGTTGCGACTTAATCGCCTGTCCTTCTTGTGCAGACCCTCTACACGGTCTACTCAGCCAAGACGAGATTTTTTGACCTGATCCCGCACGATCCGGGCCGCCGGCCGGTTCCCGCCCTCCCGATCGTGCTCTAGCGGAGTTACCGTGCGCGGACGCCTCGATTCCATCGACTGGGCCATCCTGAAAGAACTGCAGGCTGACGGCAGCATCACCAATGTGGAGCTGGCGCGCCGTGTCGGCCTGTCGGCGCCGCCATGCCTGCGCCGGGTGCGGGCGCTCGAGAGCGCCGGCATCATCAAGGCTTATCGCGCGATCCTCGACCCGAAGAATCTCGGCTTCGAGATCGTCTGCTTCGCCATGGTCCAGCTCGATGTGCAGGGCAAGAAGGAGCTCAAGGAATTCGAGCAGAAGGTGAAGGACTGGTCCATGGTCCGCGAGTGCTGGACCCTGTCGGGCGACATCGACTTCATCATGAAATGCGTCGCGCCGAACCTCGCCTCCTTCCAGAGCCTCGTCTCCGAGCTGACCTCCCTGCCGAATGTGCGCAACGTCCGCACGGCCCTGACTCTCGACCTGATCAAGGACGATCCTCTGGTGCCGATCGAGGAAGTCGAGCCGGAGAAGGCCTGATCCGGCGGGGCCGGATCCACCTCCCGCGGCAGGCTCAGATCACGAAGAAGTCGGCGTAGGTGAGCTTGGGCTTGTTGGTGAAGACCGCGATCTCGACAGCTTTTCCCGCTTTGTTGCCATCGGCGTCGTAGGACAGCACGCCCGTTTTCCGGTTGTAGATCAGGTAGTCGTTGGCGTCGTTCGGTGCGTCGAACTCGAGATAGGTCTTGGAGAGCTTCACCGGCTTCTCGAGCGAGCCCTTCTTCCCCAGCTTCGTGAAGAAGGCATTGTCGAGATAGAGCGAGTCCTTGCGTGGATCGAAATCGGTGATCGTGTCGCGGTTGCTGCTCGACGGGCGCCGGTCGAAGACCACCACATCCTTGCCGCTGCCGGTGGAAATCCGGTCGCGCCCGAGGTCGCCATGCAGGCGATCGTTGCCGCCCGCACCCGACAGCGTGTCGTTGCCGAGCTCGCCGAACAGGATGTCGTTGCCCGCGGTGCCGTTTTTCCGCAGAGGCGTTTTTTCGCGCACGTTGGTGACGCTCACGGCCACGTCCTGAACATGGCTGCCGCCAAAGGCGTCTGTTACCTTGACGCGCAGATTGTGGGATGTCGCAACCTCGTAATTGAGCTTGGCGCCCGACTTGAGCTTGATCGTGCTGCCCGAGACCTCGAAAAGCTGATGCGTAGCCGGCGCGTTGCCCGCGTCGACGAGCGTGAAGGTGTGTCTGTCGGACTGATCGAGATCGACGGTCGAGAGTGTGCCCGCCGTTGTGCCCGCGGCTGCCGTTTCCTGGATCGATCCGCTGACGGCGATGCTCTCCGGCGCCGAATTGATCTTGAAGCGCTGGAAGAACAGGCCTCCGTTCCCGTCTTGCTGGTCAGGCTGATCGCCGACACCCTCCCAGCCTACCAAGAGCGTACCATCCGCCGTGAATTCCAGGAACGTGCCCATCTGAGCGCCGGTCTTCGAGGTGTTGACCAGGATCTCGCCGCCGACGCGTTGGCCATTGGCATCGAAGGCCTGCATGAAGAGGCCGGTTTCGCTGCCGTCGGATCCGTTCCAGGCCACCACGAAGCTGCCGTTCGGCAATACGCGGATCATGGCGCCGCTCTGGACCCCTTCCGTGCTGCTGTTGACGCGCACCTCCGCGCCGATCCTCGTGCCGTTGACGTCGAAGAGCTGCATGAAGATTCCGGCATCGTCCTCGTGTCCCTGTCGCGTACTCTTGCCCGACCAGGTTAGAACGGAACGCCCGATGGTAGGGAGATACGCAAAGTTCGTATCGAGAAAGTCGCCGACTGCCTGGAAGCGGATTTCAGGGCCGATCTTGCCCCCGGACGGATCGAGCACCTGGACGAATAGATCATCGGGATCCTGCGCCTCGGGGTCACCGATTGTCCAAGCTGTGACGTAGTGCTTGACGACGTATCGGCTGGTGCTCTCATTGAACTGGTAGCTGGTGAAGATCCGGAGGTTGGACTGTTCCCCGTCGACGGTCGTGTTGAGACGCGTTTCGGAGCCGATCTTCCTCCCATGGGCATCGAAGCGCTGGTAGAAGAGCCCATGATCGTCCTCCTGGCCCTCCTGCGTGCCATTCCCCTGCCAGAATATCAGCGGGCCGCCGCTCTCCATCGTCAGGGTGGCTGCTCTGATCTGATCTCCGTCGACGGTTGTATTGACGGTTTTTGCCTCGCCGTCGGCTGTGCCATCGGCGTTGAAGACTTGGTAGTAGATGTCCCTGATTTGGGCGGTGACGGGAAGATTCCAGAAGGTCGCCCATTTGCCATCCGCCAGGCTGCGGGCGGATGGCGTGATGCTCGCGTTGGAGATGAGGGTGAATTCTTCCCCGACCTTCGCACCATTGCGGTCGAAGGCCTGTTGAAACGCCTCGGATCCAGCACGATAGGTGACGACAAATCCGCCGTTCGAGAGAGCCGTGACGCCACTCAGCTTTTCTTCACGCCCCTCCACGGCAACGTTCACGCGCGTCTCCCCTCCGATGAAGTCGCCATCCTCGTCCATGAGGCGGAAGAAGATGCCTGCGTCGTCCGTCTGATCTTCCTGAGTGCCTTTTCCGTTCCAGAGGACGATCGAATTGGCGTTGCGCAGGAACACGTTCCGCCAGTCTTCCGATATGCCGTTCTCTGTCTCGTTGATCCTGAGCTGCTGCCCGGGAGTACCGTTCATGTCAAAGGTGCGGAAATAGGCGTTGCCGCCGACAGCAGGATCGTCCGAGACTGACTTCCAGATGGAGCCCCATCCGACGCCAGGGAGGGCGACCGAAACGAAATCCGGTTTGACCTCGCCGTCCGTCATGGCGTTGACGCGAACCTCTCTGCCGATCTTCACCCCGTTGGCATCGAAAAGCTGCTGAAAATAGCCGTTTGTACCCTCCTGTCCCTGAACGGTTCCGTTGCCGACCCATTGCAGGATGAAACGCCCGTCCGGCAGCCTGATGAACTGGGGTGCAGCCTGCACTCCGCCCATAGACGTGTGGATGCGGGTTTCCCCGCCGAGGCTGACAACATTGTAAGGCATGGCTGGAGACCTTAAGAACGCGGTGCGGCGTAGCTTAGGGAAAGGTTATATATTTGCAATATTTTTAGTTCGAGCCGTCTTAGATCTGCCGCCGCAGCCAGCGGACGTAATGCTGCGCCACGGCGACGGCGCGAGCCTGTTCGTCGGGCGTTAGAGGACTGGTGTTCACGTCGCGCACGGCCAGCATCGGATGGCTCGCCAGAACCTCGCCCCTGCGGCCGACGGCCAGGGCCTCGCCTTCCATCGCATCGTGCCCGCTGTTGCCGCCGCCGCGGCTGCCTCCGTGGCCAAGGCGGCCGGAGCTATTGTCGGGAAACGGCGTGAAAAACACGCTCGTCACGCGCAGGACGAGACGGGGGCCGCGCGGGTCGACGCGGTCGGCGAAGGAGCGCTGCAATTCATCGAGGGCGGCCGCGCCGATGAGATCGGCGAAAGGGCCGAGACCCTTGGCCTTCAGGGCGCTGACATCCACCGAGAACCCGGAGAAAGCCTGCGGAAAGGGCGAGCCGTCGGATGAAAGACCCGCCGGGACGCAGCCCGCCCCTGTAATAGTGATGCCGACCGTCATAGCTCCCAGAACCGAACGGCGGGAAAAGAGGGTCATGGGCTTCTCTTGCATCGTGAACGGTCCTCGACCCTCTCAGGAGCCGATCCCGCTTGTGCGAAACCGATCCTCACTTGAACGTGCTGCATGCTCTGAACGGCGAAACGATTTCGCTCCTCTACGGATTGTTCTAGTGCAGCGCGCGAAAATGTGGACTCGGCCGCCCGCTCTCACGGCATCACAGCATCCGAAGACCGGGCGCCGTTACGGACCCTCGCGCCGCGGCAGCATCAGACGATCAGGAAGTCGGCGGAGGTCAGCTTGAGGTTCTTGGTGAGGGCAGCGATCTCGACCGCCTTCTTCGACCCGGAACCATCCGCGTCGTAGGAGAGGACGCCGGTCTTCTTGTTGTAGATCAGGTAATCGTCTTTCTCCCTCGCCTTGGTGTCGATGACGAAGAACTCCTTGTCGAGCTTGCCTTTCTTCGTCAGGCTGCCCTTGCCCAGTTTCTTGAAGACCGCATTGTCGAGCCAGATCGTGTCGTCCTTCACGCTAAAGTCGGCGATCCGGTCGAGATTGGTCTTCTTGTTGGGAGCCTTGTTGAAAACGAAGATGTCCCGGCCCACGCCGCCCTTCAGGAGGTCCTTGCCTGCGCCGCCGTAGAGGAGATCGTTCCCAGCATCGCCGTCGAGGGTGTCGTTCCCGCTGCCGCCCTGCAGCGTGTCGTTGCCCAGCTCGCCGAAGAGCGCATCGTCGCCGGGCGTGCCGGTCCTGACGAAGGGTGTCGTCTCGAGAGTGTTCGTAACGGTGACGGTCAGATCGCGAACATGGCTTTCCCCATAACCGTCATCGGCCTCGATGCGCAGGGTGAGAGACGGTGCCGTCTCATGGTCGAGCGTCGCGCCGGGCTTGAGACGCAAGGTGGTGCCGGCGATCTCGAACAGGTTCTGATGCGAGAGCAAGGTGAAGGCGAGGCTGTCGCCGTCCGGGTCGGTGCCCGACAGAACTCCCACCGCATCGCCGCCTTTCGCGTCCTCCCGAATGGAGGCCCCGGCCAGAGCGATGCTCGTCGGCGCTGCGTTGAACCCGAAGCGCTGGAAGAAGAGGCCCCAGCTGTCCTCCTGATCCTTCTGCGTGCCTCGGCCTGACCAGATGACCGCCCACGAGCCGTCGGGAAGGACGTTGATCTGGGGCACGCTCTGGTAGCCGTCGACCGACGTCGCCACGCGGGTCTCGCCGCCGACGCGCCGGAAATCGGCGTCGAAGACCTGCTGAAAGACGCCCGCGTCATCCTGCTGCCCTGGCTGAGTGCCTGCGCCGTTCCAAGTGAGGACGAAGTGGCCACTCGGAAGGGCCGCGGCCTGCAGGTTGAAGATCTCGCCATTCGTCGAGGTGTTGATCCGCGTCTCACCGCCGACCTTCCGGCCCTGCGCGTCAAAGCGCTGGAAGAACAGGCCGTCAGGATCCTCCTGGCCCTCCTGCGTGCCAGTGCCTCCCCAAAAGAGCACGAGGCCGCCGTCCCGCAGCCGCACGGTTTGCGCGGTCAGGGACTGAGAGTTTGAAGTGGATGCGGAAACGCGGACAGGTTCGCCGTCCGAAGTGCCATCGGCGTTGTAGACCTGGTAATAGGCGTCGGTGACGTTGCCCGGGGTTATTCCGCTCCAGGCCACCATCCATTTGCCGTCCTCCAGGGCATAGACGAGGGGAGGGTAATATTCCCCACCCTGGCTCGGACCCTCGGGGACGGTGATTTCGCGAATCTTCGTGCCGTCTGCGTCGAAGAGCTGCTGGAAATACCCTCCGGGATTGCCATAGACGATCACGAACCTGCCATCCGACAGCTGTGCATGGCCGCCGCTAGAAAAACTCTCGGCGCGACCCTCCACGGCCTCGTTGACGCGGGTCGCCGCCTCGCCCAGCGGTTCGAAGTTCTTGTCGAAGCGGCGCAGCAAAACGTCTGGATCCTCGCCGGTGTCGTTGATCTTCGTGTTCCAGATGGCAGTGAATCCGTCGTCCGTCTCGACCACGGAAAGGTCGTACAATCCGGCGGTGCCGGACCCGCCGACTGCCTGCGGGTCGCCGACCGTGGCGCCCGTCCGATCGAAACGCTGCATGTAAACGTCTTCGCGGCCCTCGCTGCTTTCGCCGCCCCAGATTGCGACGAAGCCACCGTCCGCCTGCGGAAAGGTCCACACCTGCCAGTTCAGGATCTCCCCTTGCTCGGCGTCGAGCTGGATCTCGCTCCCGACTTTTCCCTGAGCGTCGAAAATCTGGACATAGGCACCGAGCGGTTTGGAGACCCCGTCGTGCGTCACCCATGAGGTTGCCCAGCGTCCGCCGGGAAGGGCGATCGTCCTGACGGTGCTGTCAAACGAGGCCGCGGCCGTCGTGTTGACCTGCACTTCAGCGCCGATGCGGTTTCCCAGACGGTCGAAACGCTGCTGAAAGACGCCCGGCGCCACCCCCTCGTCCCCGTTGTCCACGATCATCCAGGTGGCGACCATGGTCCCGTCGGAGAGGGTGGTGAGAAGCCTTTCGGCATTTCTCTCCTCTCCCGCGGTGGTCGTGTGGGTACGAGTTTCAGAACCGCGGCGAACGTAAGGCATGATCGGCCCCTTAGGGAAAGCGACAGCCTAGTTAAATGGAATTATATAAAATAACAAACGAATGCGCTGATTCTGCCTTGATTGTCCGCTTCGTGAGGAACGGGCCCGTTCCAGGCCCGCTCCTCTTTCGCCGATCAGGTGGCGCCGAACCGGACGCCCACAACCTCGTAGGACTTGCCGCCCCCCGGGGTGGAAACCTCCACGGTATCGCCGATGGTCTTGCCCATGAGCGCACGGGCGATGGGGGAGGCGACCGAGACCCTGCCCGAGCGCACGTCGGCTTCGGGCTCGCCTACGATCTGGTAGGTCTTCTCTTCCTCGGTGTCCTCGTCGACGAGCTTCACCGTGGCGCCGAACTTGATCCGGTCGCCGGAGAGCTTCGCGATATCGATGACCTCGGCGCGGGAAATCAGGCTTTCGAGTTCGAGAACCCGGCCCTCGTTGAGGGATTGGGCTTCCTTGGCTGCATGGTATTCGGCGTTTTCCGACAGGTCGCCAAGCGCGCGGGCTTCCGCAATCGCCTGGATGATCCGGGGGCGTTCAACCTGCTGCCGGTGCTTGAGCTCCTCCTCGAGCGCCGCATAACCCTTGATCGTCAGAGGGACCTTGTCCATCGTTTGTCTCGTCCAAAAAGAGGTACGAGGCCGCTGTCGCCAGCGCCCTCGCATGTCAACGAAAACTTACCAGAAGCTTCGCAGTTCCAATGTGAGGCCGGATGCCTCAGGCAAAATATTCCTGAAGCGCCCGGACTTCGAGATCGCCGCTGAGGTATGCTTTGATGCCCTCGGCCGCAGCGACCGCTCCTGCAAGAGTGGTGTAGTAAGGTATCTTATGCAAGAGGGCAGCCTGTCTTAAAGACCGGGAATCCGACAGGGCGCCGGCCCCTTCGGTGGTATTGAAGACGAGCTGGATATCGCCGTTCTTCATGGCGTCGACCACATGGGGCCGGCCTTCCAGAACCTTGTTGATCCGCCTGGCCTTGACGCCCTCGGCCTCGAGATATCTCTGGGTGCCGGCCGTCGCCAGGATCTGGAACCCGATCTCCTCCAGCATCTTCACCGCCGGCAGGATGCGGGACTTGTCGGAATCGCGCACGGAGACGAAGAGCGTTCCGGTCTTGGGCAGCTGGCTTCCGGCACCGAGCTGGCTCTTGGCGAAAGCGATGCCGAAGCTGCGGTCGAGGCCGATCACCTCGCCCGTCGAGCGCATCTCCGGCCCGAGCAGCACGTCGACACCCGGGAAGCGGTTGAACGGGAACACGGCCTCCTTCACGCCGATATGCGGCAGGTCCTTCGGCGTCAGGCCGAACGTGGCCAGACTCTCACCGGCCATGATCCGGGCCGCGATCTTGGCAATCGGCTCGCCGATCACCTTGGCCACGAACGGCACCGTGCGCGAGGCGCGGGGATTGACCTCCAGCACGTAGATCGTGCCGTCCTTGATGGCGTATTGCACGTTCATCAGGCCGCCCACGTAGAGGGCGAGGGCCAGGGCCTTCGTCTGGCGCTCCAGCTCGGCGATGATCTCCGGCGACAGGGAGCGCGGCGGCAGCGAGCAGGCCGAGTCGCCCGAATGGATGCCCGCTTCCTCGATATGCTCCATGATGCCGGCGATGAAGCTGTCCTTGCCGTCGCAGAGGCAGTCCACGTCGACCTCGATCGCATCCGAGAGGTAGCGGTCGAAGAGCAGGGGATTCTTGCCGAGCACCGTGTTGATCTGGCCGGTCTTGTCGTTGGGATAGCGGGCCTTGACGTCCGAGGGGATCAGGCTCGGCAGGGTGCCGAGCAGGTAATCCTCGAACTGGGTCTCGTCGCGGATGATCGCCATGGCCCGGCCGCCGAGCACGTAGGATGGCCGCACCACGAAGGGCAGGCCGAGATCGGCGGCGATCATGCGGGACTGCTCGACCGAATAGGCGATGCCGTTCTTGGGCTGCTTCAGGTGCAGCTTGTCGAGCAGGCGCTTGAACCGGTCCCGGTCCTCGGCGAGGTCGATGGCGTCCGGCGAGGTGCCGAGGATCGGCACATCCGCCTCTTCCAGGGCGCGGGCGAGCTTGAGCGGCGTCTGGCCGCCGAACTGGACGATGACTCCGTGCAGCGTGCCCTTGGAGCGCTCGGTCTCGATGATCTCCAGCACGTCTTCCTGCGTCAGCGGCTCGAAATAGAGCCGGTCGGAGGTGTCGTAGTCGGTCGAGACCGTCTCCGGGTTGCAGTTGATCATGATGGTCTCGAAACCTGCGTCCTTCAGGGCGAAGCAGGCATGACAGCAGCAATAATCGAACTCGATGCCCTGGCCGATGCGGTTCGGACCGCCGCCGAGGATGATGACCTTCCTGGCATCGGACGGATTGGCCTCGTCGGCGGGCTTGCCGGCGAAGGGAGCGGTATAGGTCGAGTACATGTAGGCGGTCGGCGAGGCGAATTCGGCCGCGCAGGTGTCGATGCGCTTGAAGACCGGGCGCACGGCGAGAGCGCGGCGCAGCTCGCGCACCTCGGCCTCGGTCTTGTGCGTGAGCACGGCGAGGCGGGCATCGGAGAAGCCGAGCGCCTTGATCTGGCGGAAGGCGCCGGGCGTCTGCGGCAGGCCGTGGGCCTTCACCTTGGCTTCCATGTCGACGATGTCCTGGAGCTGCTCCAGGAACCAGCGGTCGATCTTGCAGGAGGCATAGACCTCGTCGTGGCTGATGCCGAGGCGAAGCGCCTGCGCCACTTTCAGGATCCGGTCCGGGGTCGGCGTGCCGATGGCCGCCTTGATGGCGTTCCGATCGTCGCCCTTGCCGAGGCCCTCGATATCGATCTCGTCGAGGCCGGTGAGGCCGGTCTCCAGCGAGCGCAGCGCCTTCTGCAGGGATTCGGGGAAGGAGCGGCCGATGGCCATGGCCTCGCCCACGGACTTCATCGCAGTGGTCAACGTCGGCTCGGCGCCGGGGAATTTTTCGAAGGCGAAGCGCGGAATCTTGGTGACCACGTAGTCGATGGTCGGCTCGAAGGAGGCAGGCGTCGCGCCGCCGGTGATGTCGTTGGCGATCTCGTCGAGGGTGTAGCCGACGGCGAGCTTGGCCGCGACCTTGGCGATCGGGAAGCCGGTCGCCTTCGAGGCCAGAGCGGAGGAGCGCGACACGCGCGGGTTCATCTCGATCACGATCATGCGCCCGGTTTCCGGGTCGATCGCGAACTGCACGTTCGAGCCGCCGGTTTCGACGCCGATCTCACGCAGCACCGCCAGCGAGGCGTCGCGCATGATCTGGTATTCCTTGTCGGTCAGCGTCAGGGCAGGCGCCACGGTGATGGAATCGCCGGTATGCACGCCCATCGGATCGAAGTTCTCGATGGAGCAGATGATGATGCAGTTGTCCGCCTTGTCGCGGACGACCTCCATCTCGTACTCCTTCCAGCCGAGCACGCTCTCCTCGATCAGCACCTCGTTGGTGGGAGAGGCGTCCAAGCCCCGCTCCACGATGTCGAGGAACTCCTCGCGGTTATAGGCGATGCCGCCGCCGGTGCCGCCCATGGTGAAGGACGGGCGGATGATCGCGGGCAGGCCCACCTCGGAGAGCGCGATCAGGGCCTCGCCCATGGCGTGCTCCTGGTAGCGCTTGCGGCGGTCATTCTCGCCGGCATCCCATTTCAGCTTGTAGCTCGAGATCACCCGCTTCTTGTCGCCGGGGTGCATGTCGAGAGCCTCGAGCCGGGCGAGCTCGGCGAGATAGGCGTCCCGGTCGGCCTTCTTCAGGGCCGAGGCATTGGCCAGGCGCGATTTCGGCGTGTCGAGGCCGATCTTGGTCATGGCCTCGCGGAAGAGCTGGCGGTCCTCGGCCTTGTCGATGGCCTCCGCCGTCGCGCCGATCATCTCGACGTTGAACTTCTCCAGCACGCCCATCTTCTTGAGCGACAGGGCGCAGTTCAGCGCCGTCTGGCCGCCCATGGTGGGCAGGATCGCGTCGGGGCGCTCCTTCTCGATGATCTTGGCGACGATCTCGGGGGTGATCGGCTCCACGTAGGTGGCATCCGCGAGATCGGGGTCGGTCATGATCGTCGCAGGGTTCGAATTCACCAGGACGATGCGGTAGCCTTCCTCCTTCAGGGCCTTTACGGCCTGTGTGCCCGAGTAATCGAACTCGCAGGCCTGGCCGATGATGATCGGTCCGGCGCCGACGATGAGAATGGAGGAGATGTCTGTCCGCTTTGGCATTGGGCCACCCAGGCGTGTCCAGCCGCGCGGCCGTAAAGCTACGGCGCTTCGAGCGCAGCCGGGATGTGATCGGATTGTAGGTTGAGAGAGGCTCTTACACGGACCTTGAGCAAATTCAAAGGCCCGAGCCATGATTTAGACAGGCAATGCCCATGCGGTTAGATCCGCTAAAGGCGAGGCAGGAACGGAGCTGGGAAAACATGGCCATGATCGAAGAACCGCGCTGGGCGTTGATCACGGGGGCATCGAGCGGCATCGGCGCGGAGCTGGCCCGCGCTTTTGCCGCCCGGGGATATGCGCTCGCCCTGACCGCCCGACGGCACGAGAGGCTCGAGGGGCTCGGCGAAGAGATTCGCCAAGCCCATGGCGTCCCGGTCGAGCCGATCGCCCTCGACCTCGGGGACCGGGAGGCGCCCTTGGACCTTCACGACATGCTCCGGGAGCGGGGCATCGCGGTCCACACCCTCGTCAACAATGCCGGGTTCGGGCTGCGGGGGTATTTCGAAAGCCTTCCGCACGAGAAGCAGCTGGCCATGATCGACCTCAACGTGACGGCGCTGACCTCCCTCTGCCGCCTCATGCTGCCCGGAATGATCGAGCGCCGGCAGGGCGGCATCCTGAACGTTGCCTCCCTCGCGGCCTTCCAGGCCGGGCCCTACATGGCGGTCTATTACGCGACCAAGGCCTTCGTGCTGTCCCTGTCCGAGGCGCTGCACGACGAGGCCAAGCCGCATGGGGTCACCGTGACGGCGCTCTGTCCCGGACCGACCGAGAGCGAGTTCTCGGATACGGCGGGCCTGAAGGATTCGCGGCTCTTCGAGGCGGGCGTCATGTCCTCGGCGGAAGTCGCCCGTGCCGGAATCGACGGCTACGAGGCGGGAAGGGCCATCGTCATTCCCGGGACCAGGAACCGGGCGGGGGCGCTTGGCTCGAAGTTCGCGCCACGCTCCGTCTCCCGCAGGATCGCCGGGCTCCTACAGGGAATGAGGTGACGGGCCGGCCTGAAGCGGCTATCGAAGCGCCGTGACCGTCTCTCGTCCTCTTCACGGCCTCGCCCGGCAGTTTTCCGCCTTCTTCGGCGTCGGCCTCGCCGCGGCCGTGGTCCATTACGGGCTTCTCATTGCGCTCGTGGAGGGAGCCGGCGCGCACCCGGTTCCGGCGACGCTTGCGGGCTATGTGGCCGGCGGTGCTGTTTCCTACGTCCTCAATCGCAGGCACACCTATGCCAGCGACCGGCCGCACCGGGAGGCCACCTGGCGCTTCGCCCTCGTCGCCTTCGTCGGCTTCCTGGTGACCTGGGTCCTGATGCATGCCTTCACGGTGTGGCTCGACGGGCCCTATCTTCCAGCGCAGATCGTCACCACGGGCGTGGTCATGCTCTGGAGCTTCGTGGCGCACAAGATTTGGACATTCGCCTAGACTGTCTGTCCGTTAATGCGGCATCGGACGAGGTTTCAAACGTCCCGTGCAGGGCAGGGCTGCATTCCGGCGGGTCCCGCGAATCTTTTTGCGGTGCAATATAAAGCTTCGTTCCTTTTCCGATATTTCCCAAGAAGCCTGGGGCCTTCATTTCCGACATGACCGTTGCCGAGGAAGTCTGTCCGACCGCGAAGGACGGGGCTCCCGCCGTTGTGCAATCGCGACTGGCCGTCGCGCTGATCGAGCTGGCGCTTGCGGTCGGCAGCTTCGGCATCGGCACGGGCGAGTTCGCGATCATGGGCCTGCTGCCGAACCTCGCCCAGGAATTCAACGTCACGACGCCCCAGGCCGGACACGCCATCAGCGCCTATGCGCTCGGCGTCGTGGTCGGCGCTCCGATCATCGCCGTGCTGGCGGCGAAGCTCGCGCGCCAGACGCTTCTCCTCTTGCTAATGGCGGTCTTCGCCGTCGGCAATGTGGTCAGCGCCGTGGCGCCGACCTTCGAATCCTTCGTGCTCCTGCGCTTCCTCACCGGCCTGCCGCACGGCGCCTATTTCGGCGTCGCCGCGCTGGTGGCCGCCTCCCTGGTCCCGCCCAACAAGCGCACCCAGGCGGTCGCCCGGGTCATGATGGGCCTGACGGTCGCGACCCTGCTCGGCACGCCAGTAGCGACCTGGTTCGGGCAGGCCCTGAGCTGGCGCATCGCCTTCGGCGCCGTCGGCTTCATGGGCGCGCTGACGGTCGTCCTGATCTGGCTCTTCCTGCCGAAGGACAAGGTGCAGGAGGGCGCAAGCCCGATGCGCGAGCTCGGGGCCTTCAGGCGCAAGCAGGTCTGGTTCACGCTTGGCATCGGCGCGGTCGGCTTCGGCGGCCTGTTCTCCGTCTTCTCCTACATCGCCTCGACCGCGACGGAGGTCGCCGGGATGCCGGAAAGCGCCGTCCCGATGATGATGGCACTCTTCGGCTCCGGCATGATCGTGGGCAATCTCGTCGGCGCGTGGTTCGCCGACAGGAACCTGATGGCGACCATCGGCGGAACGCTGGCTTGCAGCGTGGTGGTGATGACGGTGCTCTGGCTCACCGCCGAGAACCCGTTCATGCTCTCGGCCTGCGTCTTCCTCGTCGGCTGCAGCGTCGCCATCGGGCCGGCGCTTCAGACCCGGCTCATGGACGTGGCGGCCGACGCGCAGACCCTTGCTGCGGCCCTCAACCACTCGGCCTTCAACATCGCCAATGCGCTCGGCGCCTGGCTCGGTGGGCTTGCGATCGGGGCAGGCTACGGCTTCGCCGCGACCGGATGGGTCGGCGCGGCTCTCGCCGTTGCAGGGCTGGTGGTGTTCGGCGTGTCGCTCTTAAGCGATCAGCGCTAAAGCATCGGACCCAAAAGTGGTCCCACTTTTGGGATCAAATCCGATGCTCTCCCTCTTGGCTGGCGCATCGTTGAAGGCGGAAAACCGGAACCACTTTTCCGCACGATGCGCTAGACGAGGTCCTCGCTGTCGCGGGCCTGAGCGGGACGCGCCACAAAGGTCATGCGGGCCTGATTGTGGCCGAGATTGCGCGCGGCACGCTCGGGCTCGAAGCCGACATCCTTGAGAAGGTCGACGATCTCCTCCTCGCTGTATTGGGCAAGGCCGATTTCCTCGCGGATCTTGCGATATTCCGAGAACGCGGTGCGGGCGAGGCCGGTGACGGCCGACCGTAGGAACCCACCCTGCCAGGCGAAGGAGAGCAGCGCCTTCGCATCGGTGATGGGGCTGATGTCGGGCGGGATGATGTCGCCCAGAACCAGCCGTCCATCGCTCTTCAGCTTATCGCGCGACAGCGACAGCAGAGCGCGGAACTCGTCGAGGGAGAGATACTGGACGAGCGAGTTCACCACGATGAGGTCGAGCGAAGCCTCGGGCAGATGGGGGACGTCATCCGTCGAGAGAACGGTGATCCGCCCGTTGCCCCTGAACCTGTCGTTCAGGCGCTCACGCACCAGCGGCGCGGCATCGCTCAGATAGAGACGGGCGCATTTGGTCGCGATCGTATCCGCGAACAGCGCTTCGCCGCAGCCGTAGTCGAGCACGATCGCCTCAGGCGAGGGGATGAGACCCGCGATGTCGCTGGCGATCAGGCGGTAGTGCAGAAGCTTGTGCCGCTCGCTCGTATAGATCGGCGTGTCCTGGTTCCAGTAATCGCGCCAGTTCATTGGAAGAAGTGCCCCGCTTAAGTCCCTGGCCATGAGTCATGGAGCGTACGGCACCGTTTCGCAACACCGGCTTTCGACGTTTGGAAGGTCTTCGCGCTCTCAGGTCCAGAGCTTGACGAGCGGACCGTCGGCGCCGTCCACCGGATCGGCGTCCGGCACGGGGACTTGCGCGATGCGCTGCTGCGAGGCTGCGAGCGTTCCGGGATCGTCACGGATCGTGTCGTAATCGGCGCCGTTCGGATAGGCGCCGACCACCGAGAAATCGTCGCTCGCTTCGATGCAGGCATGGGCGACGCCGGCCGGGATCACGACCACGTCGCCGGCGCTCACGCCGACGAGGTCGCCATCCTCGCCGCCGAAACGGACCTGGGCCGACCCGGAGACGATGCCCAGCACCTCATGGGCGTTGGAATGATAGTGATGGAAGTCATGGATGCCGTTGATCCAGGCATTCGTCCAGCCGTTCCTGGCGAAGGTCGCCTTGAAGGTCCTGACCGCGTCATGTTCGGAGGGCGAGACCGCCCCGCGCCGCACGATCAGCGGCAGGGACGAGTTCGGAACGATGCCGTTGCTGCGGAAGACGTAAGTCTCCGTCCCGAGCGGGGCATTGTAGCCATGCGGGTCGCCATAACCTTTTGCCTGAGCCATGAAACTCTCCCGTGAGGTCGGGAGAAAACGTCCGGCGCAGGCGAAAGATCGAACGGGGCCTCGCGAAGCCTCTTCCAGTCCTACATGCCGATGAGCATCGCCGCGACGGCGCGGTCGATGGACAGGTAGAACATCCCGAAGGCGACGAGGGCGGCGATGGCGAATTCGGCCGCCTGGCTCTTCATGATGCGGAACCGGGCGAACAGGTTCTGCCCGAAGACCGAGATCAGCCAGGCCGCCGTGAGCACCACCGGGAAGATGAAGAGATAGGACCAGGTGCTCTCGACCGTGCCCACATGGCCGGGGTCGATCAGGGGACGGATGTTGCGCACCCAGGGAGCGTAGAGCGCGGCATAGAGCGAGGTCAGCCAGGAGAGCGTGACCGCGATGCCGAGATGAAACGTGAACAGGTTGTGCAGACGGCTGAATTCGCCGGAATCGTCATCGAAATCCATTGGAGAAACCCCCAAACCAAGGACCGGAATCATTTGCTTTTTATGGTTAATGATCGGTTACCGTGATTTGGGCGGCCGGCGCAACCGACCCATTGTCGCGGCGCCGGCTCTCCCAACACATTTTCGTCAGGCTTTGATCTGTCAGGCCTTCTTCTTCTCGTCCATCAGCTGCACGAAGCGGTCGAACAGGTAATGGCTGTCCTGCGGGCCGGGCGAGGCCTCGGGGTGGTACTGCACCGAGAACGCCGGGCGGTCGGTGAGCGAGATGCCGCAATTCGAGCCGTCGAAGAGCGAGACATGGGTCTCGACCGCGTTCGTCGGCAGGGTCTGCGGGTCGACCGCGAAGCCGTGGTTCATGGAGGTGATCTCGACCTTGCCGGTGGTCCTGTCCTTCACCGGATGGTTCGCCCCATGGTGGCCCTGGTGCATCTTCTTGGTCTTGGCGCCGACGGCGAGGCTCAGCATCTGGTGGCCGAGGCAGATGCCGAAGGTCGGGATCTTCTCGTCGAGCACCTTGCGGATCACCGGCACCGCATATTCGCCGGTCGCGGCCGGATCGCCGGGGCCGTTCGACAGGAAAACGCCGTCGGGCTTGAGCGCCAGCACGTCCTCGGCCGAGGCGGTGGCGGGGACCACCGTAACCTTGCAGCCGGCGCGTGCCAGAAGCCGCAGGATGTTGCGCTTCACGCCGTAATCGATGGCGACCACGTGATGCTTGGTCGCGCCGTCCTGATGGCCGTAGCCTTCGCCCCGCGTCCAGGTGGTCTCGTCCCAGCCGTAGCGCTGCGCGCTGGTGACGAGCGGCACGAGGTCCTGGCCGTCCATGGAGGGGAGGGCGGCGGCCTTGGCCTTCAGGGCTTCGAGGTCGAAATTGCCCTCAGGGCTATGGGCGATGACCGCGTTCGGCATGCCCTTGTCGCGGATGAGCGCGGTCAGAGCCCGCGTATCGATGCCGGTGAGGCCGACGATGCTGCGGGCTTTCAGCCAGGCATCGAGATCGCGGGAGGCGCGCCAGTTGGAGGGTTCGGTGATCGAGGCCGCCAGCACGGCGCCGCGCACCCCGGAGGACGAGGCGGCGTTGACGCTCTCGGTGTCTTCCTCGTTGGTGCCCACATTGCCGATATGCGGGAAGGTGAAGGTGATGATCTGGCCGGCATAGGACGGGTCGGTCAGGATCTCCTGGTAGCCCGTCATCGCGGTGTTGAAGCAGACCTCGCCGGTCGCCTCGCCGAGAGCGCCGATGCCGAAGCCTTCGAGAATCGTGCCGTCCTGAAGCACGAGAACGGCCGTCGCGCGCGGCTCGGTCCAGCCACCCGAGAGGGACCCGGCGGTGTCTTTGTCTTGCAGCATCGTCATGATCTCTTGTAAGTCCGGGGCCGAGAGGCCGTGCTTGAGCAGGCCAGAACCAAGCCGCCCGTGAACTATCCCCGTGACTTAAGGGGCCATGCGCGTCCCGTCAACGCTCGAGCGACTGAAAAACCAAGGAGAACCCCATGCTGCGCGACCGTTTCACCGCCGAGATGAAGGAGGCCATGAAGGCCGGCGAGAAGGGCCGCCTCGGCGCCATCCGCCTGATCCAGGCTGCCCTGAAGGACAAGGACATCGAGGCCCGCGGCAACGGCAAGGAGCCCCTCTCGGACGAGGAGATCCTGGCTCTCCTGCAGAAAATGGTGAAGCAGCGCCAGGAATCGATCGCCATGTACGAGCAGGGCGGGCGCACCGAGCTTGCCCAGCAGGAGAAGGACGAGGTCGCGGTGATCACCTCCTACCTGCCGCAGCAGATGGACGAGGCCGAGACCAAGGCCGCCATCGAGGCCGCCATCGCCGAGACCGGCGCCGCCTCCATGAAGGACATGGGCAAGGTCGTCGGCGCGCTGCGCGCCAAATACGCCGGCCGCATGGACTTCGCCAAGGCGAGCGGCCTCGTGAAGGATCTGCTGCCGAAGGGGTAAACCGGCTGTCACCGCGGACGGTGCGCGAGTGACGATCCGGGATCGGGTGCTCTTCTCTCCCCACCTATCTCGGGCTTGCCCGAGGGTGGGGGTCGCAAAGACGGGATGCTGCGTGTCATCCAGCAGGCCTCAGCGCCGATACAGCCACCTCTCCCCGGTGGGGAGAGGTCGAGCGCAGCGAGGGTGAGGGGGTACAGGTCGATCCGGAGAGGGTGTAACCCCTCCCCCGCGCCTCCGGCGCGACCTCTCCCGCAAGGAGAGGTGGGCTGCGCCCGTCTCGTCCAGCTCTCTCAAGCCCCACCTCGTCCCGGGGATCCACGTCTTGACAGCGCAGAGGGTCGCAAGACGTGGGTGGCCGGATCGAGTCCAGCCATGACGGCGAGGGGAGTGGCGATCTTCGATGTCAAAGAGCGATGTCAAACAGCCAGCACCATGGGGCCCGGAGCCGTTTGGCTCCGAGCCTTTTGGTGCGATCGAGGGTGGCGCGAAGGGCGGCCCGGCTCGATGATGCATGGTGATGATGGAAGAGCCGGGAGGCCGCTTCGCGCACGGCTTTTTTAGGCGGACAGGCGGTGCCGGTTCGGTGACTGCGCCAGGCGGGAACCGCAACGTCAGCGGGGGCCTGGGACCAATCCCTATTCAGCGGCACGCAGCCTGGGCCTCCCGTCGACAGGGGTGCGAGACCTGTCACGGGACCGTGCCTGCTCCCACACTGCGACGCCTCGCGAGCGCGCCCCTCGTCAGGAGCAGATCCTGCGCAAGGGTATAGCTAAGATTGGGAATGATGTCAAGAACAAAGTGAGAACATAACGTTGCCCGCGCTCTTCCGCTCACCCCCTCCTGTCACCCTCCCACGTCATGGCCGGCCTCGTGCCGGCCATCCCGAACGGTGAGGCGCGGCGCCTTTCGCATCGAGATCCCCGGGACAAGCCCGGGGATGACGTGAGAGGATGAGGCGAACCGTCAGTGTCAGTCCCGGCCGGAGATGGCGCGGCCAGCGGAGAGAACGGGAATCCATAGCGTAGAGCGTGGGACTGGATCCCCTTCCCGGTCCTGCGGACCGCCGGGGATGACACCGGCGCTATTCCCCTCTCCCGGGCGGGAGAGGGGCAGGGGTGGGGCTTTCACAAGCAAAGCGCGTCCACCCTCTCCTGCGGTGCGTCCCGCTCAGCGCCTCATCCGGCACCGGCCTGCCCTCACCCCGACCCTCTCCCGACCGGGAGAGGGAATGTCGCTTGCCCGTCGGCTGCGGATCGCCGGGCGGCGGCTCGGGATTGGGCAGTGGAGGGAGACGGGCGATGCGGCAGGCGATTTCCTGCTCGGGGTTTTCCCGCCCATCGTGTTAAGAAGGGCGACGGTTCTCCTTATCGATGAGGCATCCGCGGGAGCGGGCGACGGTGACACATGGGCCTTGAACTCTGGCTGATCTATCTCGTGTCCGCCATCGGCCTCTCGCTCACACCCGGACCCAACGGGTTGCTGTCGTTGACGCATGGAGTCTGCTACGGCTTTCGGCCGACGATCTACACCGTGCTCGGCGGGGCGCTCGGGTTCTTCATCCTCATCGCCGCGTCGCTCGCCGGCATGGGGGCCCTGCTCGCCGCCTCGGAGCAGGCCTTCACCATCGCCAAGTGGATCGGTGCGGCCTACCTCGTCTATCTCGGCATCCGCATCTGGCGGGCGCCGGCTTCCGTCCTGGAGGTTGCCCGGCAGGAGGAGGGACCGCGCAGGGCGCGTCCGCTCTGGATGTTCAACCAGGGCTTCCTGGTGGCCGTGTCGAACCCGAAGGCGCTGATCTTCTTCGCGGCCTTCCTGCCGCAATTCATGGTGACGGGCGTCTCCTTCACGGTTCAGCTTGCCATCTTCGGCGGCACCTTCGTCATCGTGGAGGTCCTCTACGAGCTGCTCCTTGCCGTCATGGCCGAGCGAATCGCGCCCTGGCTGACCCGCCACGGCCGATGGTTCAACCGCGCCGCCGGCGCGACTTTCGTCGGCATCGGCGCGGCGCTGACCACGGCGAGCCGCTAGAGGCCGCGCAGCCTCGAATTGAACGGAAAAGCCAGCTCGACCGTTATGATTCCGCAAGCGCTGCGGAGCCGCAATGGACAAATTCTTCGCCAAGTTCGCCAATGCCACGGCCCATGTGGCGGGAACGCCGGCGGTGTTCCTGGCCTGCGTCGTCGTCGTGCTGGTCTGGGCCGTGTCGGGCCCCTTCTTCGGTTTCTCGGAGACGTGGCAGCTGGTGATCAATACCGGAACGACCATCGTGACCTTCCTGATGGTGTTCCTGATCCAGAACACGCAGAACCGCGACGGCGCCGCCGTGCAGACCAAGCTCGACGAACTCATCCGGTCATCGAGCGCAGACGACGTGTTCATGGGAATCGAGAAGCTGACCGACAAGGAGCTGGAAGTTCTCCACGAGCGCTGCGAGCAGATGGCCAAGGAAACCCAGGTCACCTTGCAGAAGACCAAGGCCGAACGCGCCAAGCGGGCCAGCAAGTCGGCCGAGCGACGGCGCAGTGCCTAAGGTCGGAACCATCGATCCCCGATCATCCGACCCCGGGATCGTCACGGGCGGCCGTCCGTGAATTGAACGAGATCCCATAGATTGCCGTATAGATCCTCGAAGACCGCAACGATGCCGTAGGAAGCCTGTTTCGGCTCGCGGACGAAGGTGATGCCTGCCTCGATCATGGCGGCATGATCGCGCCGGAAGTCGTCGGTCCGGAGAAACAGGAAGACCCGGCCGCCGGCCTGGTTGCCGATGAACGCTTCCTGATGAGCCGTGGACGCACGCGCCAGCAGCAGCGAGGTGCCTGCGCTTCCCGGCGGCCTGACGATCACCCAGCGCTTGTCCTGCTCCGGCTGGTAGGTGTCCTCGACCAGCTCGAACCGAAGCTTGTTGACGTAAAAGTCGATGGCGTCGTCGTAGTCGCGAACGACGATGGCGATATGAGCAATGCTCTGGTTTATGGTGCCCCACCCGCTTCCAAAGCCGCAGATTGGAGTGCTGACGTTTCCCAAGCAAGCAACGTCATCTTGTCATGGCGGCTCTTCATCTGCGGCCAGCCTCGTCAGGACCTGAAGGTCCGGCTCACAAATCTTAATCATCATGAGGCGCAGACGCCTTCTCCCTCCCCCTTGTGGAGAGGGCTGGGGTGGGGGTGCCGGCGCCGGAGCCTGATAGGCTATCGCTCACACCCCCACCTCCAACTCCTCCCCACAAGGGGGAGGAGGGTTGCCCTCGCTTTACGAGCCAGACGCTCAGGGTGAGGGCTGAGGAAGCAAACCGAATTTCGGGCTAGGCAGCCCTCAAACGCGAGCGTGGCGATCGACGCAGTCGTCGTCCAGAAGGTCGTGAAAGCTGATCCGGATCCGACTGGCGTGCCGGGTCCTATCGGCCGCGGCACCCAGACCGATCAGCACGTTCATCTCGCCCACGAGACAATCGGCACTGTCTGCCAGTCTCAGCCGGACCTGGCGATGGCGCACATGCGCCTCGAAATCGTTGAGGAGGAACAGCGTCTCGGGATCGATGTCGATGTCGACGCGGCCGAAGCGCTTTCCGTCCCCGCCGGTTGCCACTTCGAAGCCTGCCAGAAGGTGGTGGAACTCCGTCGGCCATTCGACGATGGGGTTTTGAGTAAGCGGCATGGATCGGCCCTGAGCTTGGAAAAACCTTTCCTGTGAAAGGCTTCTTCCTATTCAATCGACGGCCACGCTTCGGGGTTCCGTCGGAGGCGGTCTTGAGAAGCAAGACTCCTGCATCCAGCCCTGTGGATAGCGGGTACAGACAAGCGTGGCCTTGGGTTTTTAACCTCGCGGCAGCCGCTCTAGTTTATGGAGCAGGTTTGGAGATTCACGCCTCGTGCGCTACCCGCCCCAAATCCTCGAAGAGATCCGCGCCCGGCTTCCGACCTCGGCGGTCGTCGGCAAGCGTGTGCGGCTGAAGAAGGCAGGGCGGGAATGGAAGGGGCTGTCGCCGTTCAACGCGGAGAAGACGCCGAGCTTCTACGTGAACGACCAGAAGCAGTTCTACCATTGCTTCTCCTCCGGAAAGCACGGGGACATCTTCACCTTCCTCATGGAGACCGAGGGGCTGTCCTTTCCCGAGGCCGTCGAGCGGCTCGCAGGCGAAGCGGGGGTGCCCCTGCCCAAGCTCTCCCGCGAGGACCGGGAAGAGGAGGTGAAGCGCAAGAGCCTTCACGACGTCATGGAGATGGCGGCGGAGTTCTTCGAGACCTCGCTGCAGGGCCGCTTCGGGGCGAAGGCGCGGGACTACCTCGCCGGGCGCTCTTTGAGCCGCGACACGCAGGTGCGCTTCCGCATCGGTTATGCGCCGCCCGAGCGCTTCGCCCTGTGCGATCATCTCGCCGGCAAGGGCGTGAGCGTCGAGATGATGGAGGAGGCCGGGCTCGTGATCACGGGCCAGGACGTGAAGATCCCCTACGACCGCTTCCGCGACCGGGTCATGTTTCCGATCTGCGACCTGCGCGGGCGCGTCATCGCCTTCGGCGGACGGGCCATGAGCGCCGACGTGCCGGCCAAGTATCTCAACTCGCCCGATACGCCGCTCTTCAACAAGGGGCGGCTCCTCTACAACTATCACGCCGCCCGCCAGCCGGCCCATGACCGGGGCACGGTGATCGCGGTCGAGGGCTACGTGGACGTGATCTCGCTCAGCGTCGCGGGCTTTCCCCACGCGGTCGCGCCGCTCGGCACTGCGCTCACCGAGGATCAGCTGACCCTGCTCTGGCGTCTCGCGGAGGAGCCGATCCTCTGCTTCGACGGCGACAAGGCCGGGCAGCGGGCGGCCTATAGGGCGCTCGATGTGGCCCTGCCCAACCTGACGGCGGGCAAGTCCCTGCGCTTCGCCATGCTGCCGGAGGGCCAGGACCCCGACGATCTTGCCCGCGCCGGCGGCAGCGCCGCCGTCGAGCGGGTGCTGGCCTCGGCGCGGCCCCTCGTGGACGTGCTCTGGGCGCGCGAGCTCGAGGCGGGACCGCTCGATACGCCGGAGCGGCGGGCGGCCCTGGAGCGGCGCCTGCGCGAATCACTTGCGCTGATTCGCGACGAAACCCTCAAGCGTTACTATCGGGAGGAGGTCGAAAGCCGGCTTTCGGGCTTAAGTCCCGATACCCGTTCGGGCCGTTTCAACCGCCAGGGCGGCGGCTCCCGGCGGGACTTCCAGCGGCCCCAGCCGGTAACGCCGAGCGCCCGCCTGAGCGTGTCGCCGCTGCTCGCGCGCAACCCGCTTTTTGCCGGAAACACGGGGGAGAGCCCCCGGGAGGCGATGATCCTCTCCACGTTCCTGATCCATCCGGAACTCGTTCAAAACCACGTGGAAACCCTTGCGGATCTTGAACTTGAGGGCCGGTCCACCCAAATGGTGCGCAGTCTCCTGCTCGATGGAGCGGCGAGCGGCGAACCTGCCGATCCGGCGGTCATGAAGGCTCGATTGGAACGGGCCGGACTGACACCGGCGGCGGACAGGCTGACAGGTCTGGTCCGTCCCGGCGACCGGTGGATGCTGGATCCGCATGCGGATCCCTTGCGGCTTGAGGACGCATTGAGGCAAGCCATCACCTTGCATCGCCGCGCACGCACGTTACATAGCGAACTTCGATCTGCCGAGCGCGCTCTCGCCGAAGAGGACAATGAGGCCAATCTCGCCTGGCTGCGGGAGGTCCAAAACCAGCTGTCCTCCGTCGAAGGTGCCGAGGCCGACATGGACAATGCAGGGACTCTCGGGGGTCACTGATGTCTCACACGTCAGGGTGCGACAGCAGGGCGGCTGCCGCAGTCCGGGCAGGGGATGGTTAACGGTTAGTCAAGCGACTCGCTGTTTATAGTCGGAATGAATTTCGGGTGGTGGAGCCTTCCAGGCTTGCCGCCCATTCGCGCATCGCAGGTCCTGTAGGGGGGATGGGCGAAGCGCTGGAGTTGAGCAAAGCATGGCAACGAAGACAACCGGCGGCGACGAAGGCGATACGACGACGACCGAGCAGCAGACCGACGGGCCTCTGCTCGACCTGAGCGATGCCGCCGTCAAGCGGATGATCAAGCTCGCGAAGAAGCGCGGCTATGTCACCTATGATGAGCTGAACGAGGTTCTGCCTCCCGAGGAGTTCAACTCGGAACAGATCGAGGACGTGCTCGGGCAGCTCTCGGAGATGGGCATCAACGTGGTCGAGTCCGAGGAGACGGACGAGAACGCTCAGGCCGAGACCGAAGAGGAGGAAGCCGACAGCGGCGACCTCGTCGAGACCGCGCAGACCCGCGCCGTCGTCGTCCGCGAGACGACGACCAAGGAACCGACCGACCGCACCGACGATCCGGTGCGCATGTACCTGCGCGAGATGGGCTCGGTGGAGCTTCTCTCCCGCGAGGGCGAGATCGCGATCGCCAAGCGCATCGAGGCTGGCCGCGAGGCGATGATCGCGGGCCTGTGCGAAAGCCCGCTGACCTTCCAGGCCATCATCATCTGGCGCGACGAGCTCGTCGAAGGCCGGGTGCTTTTGCGCGACATCATCGACCTCGAAGCCACTTACGCCGGACCCGACGGCAAGGGCGCGCCGAAGGTGGACGGTCTCGCCGAGGGCGAGGCCGAAGAAGAGACGGCCGAGACTGAGGAGGGCATGACCCCGCCCGAGGGCGAGCTCGACGACGACGACATGGAGAACAACGTGTCGCTCTCGGCCATGGAGGCCGAGCTGAAGCCGCGCGTGCTCGAAACCTTCGACTCCATCGCCGACAACTACAAGAAGCTGCGCCGCCTGCAGGTCGAGCATGTGGAACAGCGCATGCAGAACAAGCAGCTGACCCCGGCCCAGGAGCGCAAGTACAAGGAACTCAAGGCGGATATCGTCACCGCGGTGAAGTCGCTGTCGCTGAACAACAACCGCATCGAGGCCCTGGTCGAGCAGCTCTACGACATCAACAAGCGCCTCATCTCCCATGAGGGCCGCCTGATGCGCCTGGCCGAGAGCCACGGCGTCGCCCGCGAGGAGTTCCTCAAGCACTACCAGGGATGGGAACTCGATCCCAAATGGGTGCTGCGCGTCTCCAAGCTCGGCGGCAGGGGCTGGAAGGACTTCGTCGCCAAGGCGAAGGACGGCATCCACGACCTGCGCGAGAACATCCACAATCTGGCGAGCGAGACCGGCCTGGAGATCCAGGAATTCCGCCGCATCGTCATGATGGTGCAGAAGGGCGAGCGCGAGGCGCGCCAGGCGAAGAAGGAAATGATCGAGGCGAACCTGCGCCTCGTGATCTCCATCGCCAAGAAATACACGAACCGCGGCCTGCAGTTCCTGGACCTGATCCAGGAGGGCAATATCGGCCTGATGAAGGCGGTCGACAAGTTCGAGTACCGGCGCGGCTACAAGTTCTCGACCTATGCCACCTGGTGGATCCGGCAGGCGATCACCCGCTCGATCGCCGACCAGGCCCGCACGATCCGCATCCCGGTGCACATGATCGAGACGATCAACAAGATCGTCCGCACCTCGCGCCAGATGCTGCACGAGATCGGCCGCGAGCCGACCCCGGAGGAGCTGGCCGAAAAGCTCGCCATGCCGCTGGAGAAGGTGCGCAAGGTTCTCAAGATCGCCAAGGAGCCGATCTCCCTCGAGACGCCGATCGGCGACGAGGAGGATTCGCATCTCGGCGACTTCATCGAGGACAAGAACGCGATCCTGCCCATCGATGCGGCGATCCAGAGCAATCTTCGTGAGACGACGACGCGAGTCCTCGCGTCGTTGACCCCGCGCGAGGAGCGCGTGCTGCGCATGCGCTTCGGCATCGGCATGAACACCGACCACACCCTCGAGGAGGTTGGCCAGCAGTTCTCGGTGACCCGCGAGCGCATCCGTCAGATCGAGGCGAAGGCCCTGCGCAAGCTCAAGCATCCGTCGCGGAGCCGGAAGCTCCGGAGCTTCCTCGACAACTGAAGCAGGTTCAAAGGCGGGTTTCACGACCCGCCTTTTTCATGTCAACCGAAGAAGGCGAAGGCCGTTCCGCCCGCCGCGATGGCGGCGGCGCTCGCCGCCGAGACGATCCAGCCGGCCTTCATTCCCCCTAAGCTCACCGTCATCCCGGCCTTCACGACCGTGTTCACCGCCGCGGCGATGCCGATGCCGAGCGCTGCGGTCGCAAGGCCGATGCCGTTATTCGCCAGTCGCGCCAGCGAGAGCGTGATGGCATCCACATCGGCGATGCCGGAGAGGATCGCCAGAACGGTGATGCCGGCATTGCCCACGGATGTGCTGATCACCTTCGCCAGCAGGCTGATCACCGTGATCAAACCGGCGAGCTTCAACGCGGTGCCGAGCTCGAAGGGGCTCTTCATGGAAAGCTGCGGATGCTCGCTGCGTCCTCTGCCGTGGGTGAAGAACAGCAGGCCTGCGGTCGCGATCATCACGAGGCCTGCCGCGCCGAGGGGCCATGCGAGCGGGAGGAGAAGTTCCCGGTTCAGGGCGCTCGCCACGACCAGCACGCGGGCGACCATCACCGAACCCGACAGAAGGATGCCGCCGGCGAGCAGCGGGCTCGCATCCGGATGCTCGCGCGCCATGCGGGCGAGGGTGAGCGTGGTGGCGGTGGAGGAGGCGAGGCCGCCTGCGAGCGCCGCAAGCGCCACGCCGGCCTGGCTCCCCATGATCTTGACCGCGATGTAGCCGGCGAAGGACACCGCCGCGATGATGATGGCGAGCAGCCAGATCTCCGATGGGTTGACGGAATCCCATGGATCGACGGTCCGGTCCGGCAGCAGCGGCAGCGCCAGGAACGTCATGGCGAGCAGGATCAGCGCGGAGCGGATCTCCAGCCAGGTCAGCCGCCGCAGCCACTGGTGCAGCGGCCGCTTCAGCGCGAGGATGAGGGTGACGACCACGCCAGCTGCGATCGCAACCTGAAGCTCGCCGAGCACCGCATAGGCGCCGAGGGCGAAGGTGATGAGCCCTGCCACGACGCCGGTGACGCTGAAGTTGCCCTCCGCCTTCGCCTCCAGCCAGGAGAAGGCGGTGAAGGCCAGGGAAAATCCGAGAAACGAGAGGGCGAGGAAGGCGGCATCGGTATGGCTCGTCAGGACGGCCGACAGGGCGCCGAGCAGGGCGACCAGCGTGTAGGTGCGCAGGCCCGCGGTGCGCTCTCCCTCCGCCTCGTCCCGCTGCTGCCAGCCGCGCTCCAGGCCGACGAGCAGGCCGATGGCGAGGGCGACCGCCAGGCGAAAGAAGAGAGAGGTATCGTCCATCCGGCTTTTCGCCCTCCGTGCCCTTTGACCGTGCTCCTCCGGTTCGTATCATGGTCAAGCTTGGCGCAACAATGCCGGCCCGATCTGTCGGAGGCGGGCGCTTTGCATCGGACCGCGGCCATTATACCAGGGGCTCCGCACCCGCGTTATCGCGCGGCCGGATAGAGAGGCTTTTCCATGATCTTCGGTCTGACCGTCATCCTCCTCTGCCAGCTCCTCGGCGAGGTCGTCGCCCGCGGGGTCGGCTGGCCGCTGCCCGGTCCGGTGCTCGGGATGCTTTTTCTCCTCGTCTTCCTGAGCCTGCGCGACAGCGTCGCGAAAAAGGTGCCCGAACTCGGCAAGACCCTCGACTCGACGGGCAAGGGGCTTCTGGCGCATCTCTCGCTGCTCTTCATTCCCGCGAGCGTCGGCGTGGTTCAGCGGCTCGACGTGCTGGCGGATTACGGCACCGGCCTTGCCGTCGCGCTCGTCGTATCGACCTTCGTGACCCTGGTCGTGACGGTGGTGACCTTCGTCGTGGTGTCGCGCTTGAGCGGCTCGTCGATGGAATCCGCGGAGGAGGGCAAAGCCCGTGACTGACCAGGCCTTCTCGCTCTGGGTCTATCTCTCGCAGACCCCGCTGCTCTGGCTCGTCGTGACGCTCTGCGCCTATATCGTCGCGGACCGCATCTCGCAGGCCTTCAAGCGGCATCCGCTCTTCAATCCGGTGCTGATCTCGGTCGTCGCCGTCGCGCTCGTGCTGTGGGCGACGCGCACATCCTATCCGGTCTATTTCGAGGGCGCGAAATTCGTGCATTTCCTGCTCGGTCCCGCGACCGTGGCGCTGGCCATTCCGCTCTACGAGAACCGGCACATCGTGCTGCGCTCCATCGTGCCGATGACGGTGGCGCTCGTGGTCGGTTCGGTGACGGCCATCGTCTCGGCCGTGGGCATCGCGCAGCTCTTCGGCATGCCAAAATCCATCCTCATCTCGCTCGCGCCGAAATCCGTCACCGCGCCGGTGGGCATGGGCATCACGGAAGCGCTCGGCGGCGATCCGGCTCTCACGGCCATTCTCGTCATGCTCACCGGCGTCACCGGTTCGATCATGGTCACGCCGCTCATGAACGCCTTGCGCATGAAGGACTGGCGCGCCCGCGGCTTCGCGGTGGGGCTAGCCTCGCACGGCATCGGGACGGCGCGCGCGTTTCAGGTCAATTCGCTCGCCGGCACCTTCGCCGGCATCGCCATGGGCCTCAACGCGCTCGTCACCGCGCTGCTTCTGCCGCTGGTGCTGAAGCTGCTGCTGGATTAGGGCTCGTTTACACAATAGGAGCAGTATGAAGCGCGTCAGCACATCGCCAATCGTGAAGGCACCCATCATGACCGATCCTGCGGTTAAAAAGACCCCCAAGAAGCCGGCGAAGGCCGCAAAGGCGGCCACACCTCAGAAGTCGTCGATCCGCAAGCCGGCCAACGCCGCGCAGCCGACTCTCCTCTCGGGTGGCAATCCCCAGATCGCGAAAGGATATGGCGATGCTCTGGTGCAGGCTTACATCGCCGCCATGCCGGGCTGGAAGAGCGATGTCGGACGCCGCCTAGACGCGCTCATCGCGCGCACGATCCCCGATGTGCACAAGGCCGTCAAATGGAACTCGCCGCTATATGGCGTCGATGGCGAGGGGTGGTTCCTCAGCCTTCATTGCTTCACAAAATACATCAAGGTGGCTTTCTTCCGCGGTGCGTCGCTGAATCCTGCCCCTCCCGAAACATCCAAGCACAAGGATGTGCGCTACTTCCACATCCACGAAGATGACCGACTGGACGAAGCTCAGTTCGTCGACTGGGTGAAGCAAGCCGGCCAATTGCCCGGCGAGAGAATGTGAGCGACAACGGATGAAGAAAGCGACGACAATCATGAAGAAGAACGATGCGGTGGAGGCCAATGAAGGGGACAATCCCTCTCGGCTGATCGATGCAAAAATCGAGGAGTTGAGCGACTGGCGCGGCGAGACGCTCGCCCGTGTCCGAAATCTCATCAGGCAGGCCGATCCCGACGTGGTCGAGGAGTGGAAATGGCGAGGCGTTCCGGTGTGGTCGCATGCCGGCATCATCTGCACCGGCGAGACCTACAAGACCGTCGTGAAGCTGACCTTCGCCAAGGGGGCTTCGCTGGAGGATCCTTCCGGCCTCTTCAATTCCAGCCTCGAAGGCAATACCCGACGCGCCATTGATATCCGTGAGGGCGAGACGATCGATGAAGAGGCGCTGAAGGCGCTCATCCGTGCTGCGGTCGCGCTCAACATGTCGAAGAAAGCCGCCGGGAAGGTGAAATCTTAAAACCAGATTGGCATTTCTCCCTCTCCCGGGTGGGAGAGGGTCGGGGTGAGGGAAGGCCGGTGCCGGATGAAGCGGTGAGGGAGACGTGTCGCGGCGGAAGCGGTGGCGCTGGGTCGATCATGCGCCCCACCCTCACCCCTGCCCCTCTCCCGCTCGGGAGAGGGGATGTGCTGTATAGACTTTGTGCATGCTGGATGAGGTGTCGAGTTCCGACCTTCACCCGTCATCCCTTCTCGCAAGGAAGGGGAAACATGCATCACACCTAAAGCGGTTTCTCGGACGGCTGCGGATCGTTCGTTCCCAAGCTGCCGGTCGTCTCGTTCTCCTTCGGCAGCAACGCCGGAACGATGCCGTCCGCGACGAGCGCATGAAGCTGTCCGACATAATTGTCTTCACGCGAGGGTTCCGTGGAATTGGAGGCCATCGTCACCGTCAGCCCGAGGCTCGGGATCACGTAGAGCATCTGCCCACCGAAGCCCCAGGCGTAATAGGCCATGTGTCCGTGCATCTCGCGCAGGAACCAGCCATAGCCGTATCGGTCGCCGGTGAAGGGGGAGGACGTGCGCGGCGTCCAGGATTCCCGAACCCAGTTCTCCGGCACCACGCGCTTGCCGTCGATAGTGCCGCCGAGCCGGTACATCTCGCCGAAGCGATGAAGCGCGCGTGGCGAGAGCGCCATCTCGTTGCCGCCGAGAAAGATGCCCTGCGGATCGCGTGTCCACGGCGCGATCGTGATCTCGAGAGGCTCGCCGAGCCAGTCGCGGGCAAGCTCCAGGGTGCTGCGCTTCGCGGCGCGCGTCAGTGCCGCCGAGAGGAGATGCGTGCTGCCGGTGGAATAGAGCATGCGCCCGCCGGGCTCGTCGACGAAGGGACGCGAGAGCGCGTAGCGGACCCAGTTGCCGCTGCCGATCCAGGCGCCGTAATTGCGGCCCGAGGTGCGCTCCAATCCTGCCTGCATGGAGAGCAGATGGCCGATGGTGACCTGCCGGATCCGCGCATCGGCATCGGACGGAATGCTCGGCCCGAGGATCGATGCGATGGGCTGCCCGGTGCCCTGCAGGACGCCGCGCCCGATGGCGACGCCGACGAGCGCCGAGATGATCGTCTTGGAGGCCGACTTGATGTTCGTCGGCCGGTCGAGCCGCGCGCCCTGGAGCGCCCGTTCCGCCAGCACAGTTCCGTCATGGGACACGATGAGCGAGCGGAGATTGGGCACAGCCGCGGCGCGCTCGACCGTCTCCTCGATCAGCGTCCTGTCCGGCGTGAGAGGAGGGGCGGCAGGCTGTGCGGACGCGCCGAACGCCAAGGTCAGCGCCAGGAGGAACGCCAATCCGGCTTTAGGGTGGGCGAAGCTTGAGAGGAGATGCATGAAGAGCTGGGACATCCATGGCGCTGTCGCACAGAACGGAAAATGGACGGGCATTCCGGAGGGGCAACGTCTCACACGCCATTGTGAGCCCCTCCCACCCATGCGGCGCTCCAGACCCTGCCCTGCGCCGGCCGCAATTGAGCTTTTGCGCCAAAAGCTCTATTTGCACGTGAAATTCGTGAATATAAGGCAATCAACATGTTTAAATCGTGGTTTACCCGCCCGCTCTGGCAGCGGGTTGCGGTGGGCTTCGCCCTCGGCATCCTGGCCGGCGTGCTGGCGGGCGAGCAGGCGGCGATCTGGTTCAAGCCGCTCGGCGACATCTACCTGAACCTCGTGCGGATGATCGTCATCCCGCTCGTGTTCTTCACCATCACGTCGAGCGTAGCCAGGCTGGCGGAGGCCGGCAACGTGGCGAGCTTAGGGTTGCGCACCCTGTTCTGGTTCATCGCCACCTCGGCCATCGCCGTGCTGGTGGGCATCGCCTTCGGCCATCTGATCGATCCCGGCCTCGGCCTGTCGAACCTGCCGCTCGGCGAGGTGAAGCCGCGTACGATCCCGAGCCCGCTCGAGGTGCTGATCGGCATCGTGCCGACGAACCCGATCAAGGCTATGGCCGACACCAACGTGCTGCAGGTGCTGTTCTTCGCCGGCATCGTCGGCGCGGCCCTCGTCTCCCTGGGGGAGAAGACCGCCGGCATCCGCAACCTGGTCGATCAGGGCGCGACGCTCGTCTTCCGCATCACGCGCTGGGTGCTGCAGCTCACGCCCATCGGCACCTTCGGCCTCATCGCCTGGGTCGTCGGGCGCTACGGCCTTGCCTCGCTGCTCCCGCTCGGCAAGTTCATCGCGGCCATGTATCTCGCCTGCCTGTTCCACATCGTCGTGGTCTATGGCGGCCTCTTGAAGCTGCACGGCCTGAAGGTCGGCCGCTTCTTCCGCGGCGCGGCGCCTGCGATGCAGATGGCCTTCGCCACCTCGTCGAGCCTTGCCACCCTGCCGATGTCCCTGCGCGTCGCCGTCGAGAAGCTCGGCGTGCCGCAGAGCTATGCGAGCTTCGCGGTTCCGCTCGGCGCCAATGTGAAGATGGACGGCTGCGGCGCGATCTATCCCGCCATCGCCTCGATCTTCATCGCGCAGTATTTCGGCCTCGACCTCTCGCTGACGCAGTACGTGCTGATCGGCCTCACCGCCGTTCTGGGCTCGCTCGGCACCGCCGGCGTGCCGGGCACCTCCATCGTCATGCTCACGCTGACCTTGAGCACCGCGGGCCTGCCGCTGGAAGGAATCGGCTATATCGTCGCCATCGACCGCGTCGTCGACATGATGCGCACCATGACCAACGTGACGGGCCAGATTCTCGTGCCGGTGGTCGTGGCGCAAGAGGAGCGCGTTCTCGACCGGGCCGTCTACGACGGCACCGTCGAGACGCACACTCCGACGGGGGAAGCCGTTCTCGTCGCCGCCGAGTAATTGTCGTGTAAGCGAGCCAATAAGAAAGGCGGGCCGTCTCGGGCCCGCCTTTTCGTTTGAATTTACGTCCTTCAGGGGCTTGCTTGGACAACGATAGTGCACTCACAGCCCTCATCCTGAGGAGCAGCGAAGCTGCGTCTCGAAGGAGGATCCAGTGCTCTCTGAAATCTCCTTCGAGACGGTCACTGCGTGACCTCCTCAGGATGAGGTCGGAGATTGATGAGCCAGCCTTTTAGAACAAAAAATCCGAGGCGCCGATCAGCGCGAGCTTCACGTTGAGCAGCGTGATCGACTGGCTGCCGGCCTTGATCAGCACGTCGTCCGCCTTGCCGTCGCTGTCCGCGTTGTACGCGCCGATGCTCAGCTTGTCGAAGCTCAGACCATTGCCGCGCAGATCGATGTGGTCGCTGGCATTCTTGAAGTCGACGATCTTGTCCTTCCCCCACTTGCCCGAGAAGCGGAACGTATCTGCGTTCGTGCCGCCGGTGAGGATGTCGTTGCCGCTGCCGCCGTTGAGAATGTCCTTGCCTGAATCCCCATAGAGCCGGTCATTGCCGGCATCGCCGTAGAGCTTGTCGTTGCCCGTTCCGCCATGGAGACGGTCGCTTCCGGCCTTGCCGTAGATCCTGTCGTTGCCGGCGAGGCCGTTGATCGTGTTCGCGCCGCCCGTGCCGTTGAGGGTTTCGCCGGCGGCGGTGCCGTCGATCGGCGGCGTCGGAGTGGCCACGGGTGCTCCGGCGGGATCGACGAGATCGAGCTTCACGTTCTTGGAGCCGACGGCCACCGTCTTGGTCACGGAGGAATAGCCGCCGCCCGAGAAGGTGACCGTATAGGTGCCGGGATCCAGCGCGAGGCTGTAGCCGCCGGCGCTCTGGGAGGCGGTACTGGTGCTCGCGCCCGTTGTGCTGACGGCGGTGATCGTGAGGCCGCCCAATCCTTCTCCGACATCGTAGAAATGATCGCCGTCCTTGTCGTCCATGGTCACGCCGGTGAGGAAAACCTTTGTGCCGGACAGGGCGAAATTCTGGGTGACGAAGGCGCCGTCCCAAGTCTGGTAGGCGCCGGTCTGGAAGCCGATGCCGATCTCGCGATAAGTGCCGTTGAGGATATTGGCCTTGTGGCCGGGGCTGTTCATCAGGTTCGTGTGCAGCAGCTGCACCTCGTCCTGATAGCCCGCCGGGTCGCGTGTGCTCGCCCAGGCGATGTTCTCGGCCGAGGCCCAGGTTCCGGAGAAGGCATAGCCGGCATTCCTCATCCGGTCGGTCGGCGACGAGCCACTCAGCCCGATGTGGGAGAAGGTATCGGTTCCGATCATCCAGCTGCTGTGCGCATCCGCAGAATCGTTGAGGTTGCCGTTGAAGACGAGCGGCTGGGCGCCCGTCATGGCACGCTCGCGGTTCACCAATTCGAGCATGAACTGCTCGTAGGCCGTCGCTTGCGACATGAAATACCCCTTAGTCTTATGTTTTTGCCCTGTTGCGGGCCAATTGGCGATACCTTCGGCGGGTAAAGGCAAAATAGGGTAAAGGTGTGGCCAAAGCGTTTTAGTGTTTCATTGTCGCATGGGCTGAAACGAGGGCGGGCCCTACCTGGGCCGTAACCCAGCCCTGCAGGAGCGGGTGGAGGTCGATCCTCCATTCTGGTCTATAGGAAGATCTGGAAACGCCTCAGGCCCGGCTCGAACGCAAGCTTGGCTGCATCAAGAAGACTGTCGATGACCACCGAATCCTCCGCCATCTCCGTCGCGCCTGCCCGCCCATCAGCAGAGCGCGTCGCGGTTCCGATCCTGGCGGCCATCAGCGTCTCCCACCTGCTGAACGACCTGATGCAGTCTCTGCTGCCGGCGATCTACCCGATCCTCAAGAGCAGCTTCCATCTGGATTTCGGCCAGATCGGGCTTCTGACGCTGACCTTCCAGTGCACCGCCTCGCTGCTCCAGCCCCTGGTCGGGACCTTCACCGATCGCCGGCCGCAGCCGTTCTCGCTGGTCGTCGGCATGGGATTCACCCTCGTCGGCCTGCTGACGCTGTCGCGGGCAGGGTCCTATCCGATGCTGCTGCTCGCCGCGGCCCTGATCGGCATGGGTTCCTCGGTCTTCCACCCGGAATCCTCCCGCGTCGCACGCCTCGCCTCAGGCGGGCGCCTTGGCCTGGCGCAATCGGTGTTCCAGGTCGGCGGCAATATGGGAAGCGCGCTCGGGCCGCTGCTCGCGGCCTTCATCGTCGTCCCGTTCGGGCAGCCGAGCATCGCCTGGTTCTCAGCCGTGGCCCTGCTCGCGATGGTGATCCTCTCCGCCGTTGGCCGATGGTATCGGGCGAAGCTCGCCGATCTGCGCGCGAGGCCGCGCGGCGCGGAGAAGGGATCCTCCGTTCCAAGGAAGCGCGTCGTGGTTTCGATCGCGATCCTGATGCTCCTGATCTTCTCGAAGGATTTCTACGTCGCGAGCTTCACCAACTATTTCACCTTCTACATGATCTCGAAGTTCCAGGTGTCGGTGCAGGACGCGCAGATCTATCTCTTCGTCTTCCTCGGCGCTCTCGCGGTCGGTACCGTTCTCGGTGGGCCCGTGGGCGACAGGATCGGGCGCCGCTACGTGATCTGGATCTCGATCCTCGGCGTCCTGCCCTTTACCCTTGCGCTGCCGTTCGCAAACCTGTTCTGGACCTTGGTGCTGAGCGTGATCATCGGCGTCGTCATCGCGTCGGCGTTCTCCGCGATCCTCGTCTATGCGACGGAGCTCGTTCCCGGCCGCGTCGGCATGATTGCAGGATTATTCTTCGGCCTGTCCTTCGGCATGGCCGGCCTCGGCGCAGCGGCGCTCGGTCAGCTCGCCGACATGACGAGCATCGCGACCGTGTACAAGGTCTGCTCGTTCCTGCCGGCCATCGGGCTACTCGCCTACTTCCTGCCCAAGATCGAGCAGAAGCATTTCTGAGAAGGCGACGGCGCCCCGCTAGAGCAGCGCCGCCCTCGCAGCGTCCTCGAGCGCCTTCATCATCGTCCGGTAAGGCCCCGGTCCGTGGCTGATGCGCGCGACGCCGAGGTCCGCAAGCCGCCTGGCCGGGGGCGCTGACGGGGTCATCATGATGTTCACCGGCAGAGGCGATTGCTCGACGACGCGGGCGATCAGCGTCTCGTTCACTAAGCCCGGCACGAAGAACCCGTCCGCTCCGGCATCGGCATAAGCGCGGCCGCGCGCGAGAGCCTGCGCGACGAGGCCTTCATGCTCGGCTGCCGGTGCGATCAGAAAGACGTCGGTGCGCGCATTCAGGAAGGCGGGAATCCCCAGCCGTTCGGCTGCGTTGCGCGCACCCTTGAGTCGCGCCACCTGGTCCGCCACATCGCGCAGCGGGCCGGCCTCGCGGGAACCGTCCTCAAGGTTGCAGCCGATGGCGCCGGCCTCCACCGCGCCGGCGACGGTCGCGCCGACATCGTCCGGCGTCGCGCCGTAGCCGCTTTCGAGATCGATCGTCACCGGAAGATCGGTGGCGGCGACGATGCGTTCGAGATTGGCGAGGGCGAGATCGAACGGCATGTATTCGCCGTCCGCGAAACCGTGCGCCGCCGCGACGGACCAGCTGCCGGTCGCGAGCGCCTTGGCGCCGCTCGCCGCAACGGCTTTGGCCGTGCCGGCATCCCATGCATTGAAGAGAATGAGCGGGTTTCCGGAAACGTGGAGCGCCTTGAACGCGCGGGCCTTGGCTGCTTGATCGGACATGGTGACCTCAGAGCTGAGAATGATCGGTTGCGATGCGCCGCTCGTGTTCCAGCAGCCATTGCTTGCGCCAGATCTTGCCGCCGTATCCGGTCAGCGATCCGTCGGCGCCGATGACGCGATGGCAGGGAACGATGATGGCGACCTGGTTGGCGCCGTTGGCCCGTGCCGCCGCGCGCGCCGCATCGGGGCGGCCGATATGGCGCGCGATCTCGCCGTAGCTGCGCGTCTGCCCTGCCGGGATCTGCCGTAGCGCGTCCCACACAATCGCTTCGAAGGGCGTGCCTTTCTGAGCGATGGGAATATCGAAAGCGGCAGCGTGGCCGGCAAAATAGTCATCCACCTGGCGGGCAAGCACGTCGAGCATCGGGTGCTGGCCGAAGCAGATCGGTCCGACGCGCTTGCGCAGGCGCTCGATCTCCGTCGGCAGCGCCTTGCGCTCGGCGAATTCGAGCAGATGCACACCCGCATCGTCCGCCACCGCGAGCATCGCGCCGATGGGCGTATCGAGCCATTGCGCCGTCAGGATCTGATGCGCCGTGGTGCGGATCGGCGCATCGCCGATGAGCCTGCTGACGGCATCGCGAAAGCCGCTGCCGGATTCGTAGCCCGCATCGAGTTGCGCATCCATCACGGAGCCTCCCTGCTGCAATCGGTTGACGGCCAGTCCCAGCCGCTGGGAGCGCGCATATTGCGCGAAGGTGACGCCGTATTCGCGCTGGAAGGCGCGGCGCACGGTGGAAGGATCGTACCCTAACGCCCTTACGTCGCCGGCGCTCCAGCGCCGGTCGGGCTCGGCCCTGATCCTGTCCCTGAGCGTCTCGAGGGCGCCGCTCGTCGGCCGCTTGAGATCGAGAGGCTTGCAGCGCAGGCAGGCGCGAAAGCCGGCATCCTGTGCCGCATCCCGGCAGGAGAAGAACACGACATTCGTGCGCTTCGGCTTCCGGGCCGGGCAGGTGAGGCGGCAGAAGATGCCGGTCGTCGTCACGCCCACATAGGCGAAGCCCTCGTAGGAAGGATCGCGGGCGATCAGGGCGGCAAAGAGAGTGTCGTCGTCGCGGGGAAGTTCCATGGCTCAAATCTAGACCAACGGCGGGGATCCTGTCGCCGGAAACGAGGCGTCTATTTTTTGTTTTGCGCAGGCTCTGTTGTCGAGGGGGCCAGCACGGTCACGCTCAGGCGCATCTCCGGATGGATGCCGCAGATCACGTCGTACCGGCCGGCCCGATCGAAGCCGATGGTGACGGTGTCGCCGGGATTCTGGGCATCGGAGTTGAAGCTTTTGTCAGGTCCATCGAGGCGCACGTTGTGGACGCGGATGTCGTCGTTGAGGATGCGCAGGGCCTCGCCCACCTTCAGCAGCACGGAGGTGGGCGTGAAGCGCCGGTCCTTCTGGCTGACGGTGGAGGTCGCGACCGCCTCCGCGTCCGTGCCGAAGGCCATTACCTTCGGCGGCAGGCCGGCGGGGCGCGGCGGATCGTTGCTGGACAAGGTGTTCAGGAACGCAACGAGCTGCGTGCGCTCGGTGGGGCTGAGATCGAGGCGCTGTGGCAGGTCGGCCGAGAGGGTGGGGCGCCTGATGACGCGGTCGGCATAATGGTCGACCACATCCTCGAAACCGGCGAGCGAGCCGTCATGCATGTAGGGCGCGGACCAGACCCGCTCGCGCAGGCTCGGCGTCTTGAAGGCATGATCGGCCGCTGCGATGCCGAGGATCGGACCGCGGCCCCTGTCCTCCCCCGGCAGGCCGATGTCGTGGAAGGCGTCGTCGGTGAAGCGCCAGCCCTTGTGGCAGGCGACGCAAGCTGCCTTGCCGACGAAGAGCGAAAGTCCCGCAAGCTCGTCCGGCTCCAGCGCCGCATCCTCGCCCTTCACCCATCGGTCGAACCGGGTCTCGGGCGAGACGAGGGTGCGCTGGAACGCGGCGAGCGCCTTCGCCATGTTGGCGCGGGTGACGGCGGGATTCTCCGGAAAAGCGGAGGCGAAGGCCTTGCGCATCTGCGGGTCGGCGGAGAGCGCCTGCAGCGAGAGGTCGAGATCGCCCGCCATCTCGCGGGTGTTCTCGATCGGCACGATAGCCTGGGTCTCGAGGCTGTCGGCCCGTCCGTCCCAGAACAGGGACAGGGCCCAGGCGAGGTTCCAGAGCGGCGGGGTGCGGCGGTCGAGGGGCTGACCGTCGAGGCCTGGATGCCGGTCGATCCCGTCGGAGAACGACAGATCCGCTTGATGGCACGTCGAGCAGGCCACGTCGCCGGAGCCGGACAGGCGGGGGTCTTCGAAGAGCTTCGCCCCGAGCGACACTTTTTCCTGCGTCGCCGGATTGTCCGGCGGCACCGGCGTGTGGTCGGGACGCGTGAAGGCCTTGCGCCAATGCCCGGCATCGAGCGGAGCGGGCCTGTCGGCCGCCCCGCCGAGGATGGCCGCGAGCGCGAGGACCGCGAGCACCCGGCTGGTACCGGCAAGGCCGCAACGCCCCATGTCGATCAGCGCAGGTTGCCGAGTTGCAGCTCGATCTTCGAGACGTCGCTCAGGAACGGGCCGATATCCTTGACGGGCTGCTTGGGCGGCATCACGGATGGGAAGATCGACTTCAGGTCATTGAGGCTCGCCTGCACGGCCTTGGCCGCGTCGGCGTTCTTGGCGGAGATCGCCGGCATGGCGGTCGAGAGGAGGCGGTCGACCTCCAGCACGAAGCCGCGGGCATCCTGGTATTCGACCACGTTGACGATGCGGCCCTTGTCGATCGCTTCCTCGTATTCGTCGGCTGCCTGCTGCAGCACTTCGAGCGCGGTTTCGAACACGAAATAGGTGCCGTTCTCCTCCTTGGCCTTCACGGCCGTCTCGGCGGCGGCGAGGCGCTCGTCGAGGGCCGCGCGGGCGCGGGTGTAGGCGTCCTTGTTCTTGGCCTTCACCGTCTGCGAGAGAGCCTTCAGCGCCACCTGGAAGGGGGCGACGTTGTAGGTCTTGAGCTGGTCGCGAATGCTCGCATAGATCTCCTCTTCCGGGTGCAGGAAGTGGGGCATGGCATCCGCCCAACGGCCGGCCTCGATCAGCTCGGCGCCGACGAGGAGATGGCCGCGGATCATCTCGATGCCGCGATAGAGATGCAGCGACGGCTGCAGCTGCGCGGTGCCGCCTTCACCTTCGCCCTCTCCCTCGCCGCCGGCCGTGGCCGCAGGGGTCGCATGGCCCTGGTGCTGCGCGAGATGGAGCAGGCTTTGATCGGCCTTGGCTTCGATTCCGGGTTGGGCCTGGGCCGGCAGTGGGGCGCCCTGAGAAGCCACGGGCGCTGCGACCAGCACGGCGGTGCTCAAGCCCGCCCAAATCTTACGTTTCTTCATGGTATCTCCCTAGGCCGGGCAGGACTGCCGCAGGCAGTTTAGAATGGCTAAAAACTGCCTTTCTTTACAATGATTTAGCTACATCCTATGGGATCTCCTGACAAGCCTGAGGGTGTCTTTCGATGCTGATCACGATTGCCGATGTCCTGTCGCAAGCCGACCTCGAGGAGGTCCGCGCCATGCTGGGCTCCATGCGATTCGAGGATGGTCGCGCAACGGCAGGATGGAGCGCCAGGCTCGTCAAGGACAACGAGCAGGCGCGCGAGGGCGCGGCGCTGACCCTGTTGCGGGATAAGGTGTCGGGCGCCATCCTCGGCAACGAGGTCTTCGGCCTCGCCGCTCGCCCGAAGGCGCTCACACCCCTGACCTTCGCCCGCTACGGTGCCGGCAAGGCCTACGGCTCCCACGTGGACAACCCGCTGATGCACGGGCTGCGGACGGACGTCTCCTTCACGCTGTTCCTGGCCGATCCGGAGACCTATGACGGCGGCGAACTCGTGATCGAATCGGTGTCCGGAGAAGATGAGATCAAGCTGCCTGCGGGCCATCTCGTCGCCTACGATTCGACGAGCCTGCACCGAGTCGCGCCGGTCACGCGCGGAGAGCGCATGGTGGCGGTGGGCTGGGCGCAGAGCCATGTGCGCGACAGCGCCAAGCGCGAGCTTCTCTTCGATCTGGAAACGGCCAAGCGCAGCCTGTTCGCCCAATCCGGCAAGACGCCGGAATTCGACCTGCTGGCGAAGACCAGCGCCAATCTCTTCAGGATGTGGGCAGAGGTGTAGGCGTTCGATTTTTTGCAATGTTGCCAACACTCTGCCCTCATCCTGAGGAGGTCGCGCAGCGACCGTCTCGAGGGAGATTCCAGCGCGCACTGAATCCTCCTTCGAGACGCAGCCTCACGGCTGCTCCTCAGGATGAGGTCGAGGTTAGAATGAAGTCTGGTCTGCCTGGACCCACTGGGTCCTACTGCCAGGAATAGTTGAAGCTCACGCTGATGCGCTCGCTCTCGGCCTCGTTGAGGGGTACCTCGTGGCGCAGCCAGCTTTCCCACAAAAGCACGGTGCCGGGGGCTGGCTTCATATAGGCGAACTGCCGGTTTTCCTGCTTGGCCTTGGCCTTGCGCGGCGGCGCCGCCATCATGAAGCCGAGGCGCGGGTCCTCGAGCTTGAGCGCGCTCGCGCCTTCCGGGATCGTTACGTAATAGGTGCCGCTCACCACCGAATGCGGATGGATATGCGAGGTGTGGATGCCGCCGGGGGGAAGGATATTGATCCACAGGCTGTCGAGAACGAGCTTGCGGCCCTGGAGGTCGAATTCCAGCTCCTTGGCGAAGGCCGTCACATGCTTGTCGAGCTCCTTCAGGAGGTCGCCGAACACCGGCACCCGCCAGGGCAGGTCGTTGAGGGAGGCGTAGGAGGTGTAGCCCGGATAGCCATGCTTGGCGCACCAGCGCTGGCCCGCCTCGTCGTCCTCGGCGATGGACAGGCAGGCGGCTTCGAGCTCCGCATTGCGGCTCTCGGCCTTGGCGCCCGTCATCTCGGCGCGGTAGACTTTGGTGACGAAAAGCGTATCGATGCTGGCCATGGCTTGGCTCTATTCCGGCCGCCGGCTTCTGTCAAAGCCATTGCCCTTTCAGTCTGGGCATCCCAGCTTTCCTGGGGAACGACACCTCGCGGCTTGCAGGATCCGCGGGGGCAACACACCTTGGCCTTATGATGTCCTCCTCCCTCTCGCCTCTCGCGTCGGACGATCTCTTGACCATGGCTCGAAGCCTCGATGCCGAAAGCCTCGCGCGCGTCATTGGCCTGCGGGACTGGCTGATCACGGCCGCGGGCCAGATGGAGGATTCGAACGAGGTTCTCTCCGGTTTCCTCGAACGGCTGATCGAGCTTGGCCTTCCCGTCGACCGCGCCGTGTCCGCCATCGAGGCGCTGCATTCGGAATATGCCGGGATCGGCCGGTTCTGGACCCGGGAGGAGGGCACCGTCGTGCGCTACCTGCCCCACGGCGACCGCCGCGAGGCCATCTACCAGACGAGCCCCTTCGCTTATGTCAACCGCACCGGTGAGTGGCTGATTCTCGATCTCGCCGAGACCTCCGACGATCTCTTCCCGATCATTCCGGAGCTGAAGGAAGCAGGATACCGCTACTACGTCACGATTCCGATCCGCTTCACGAACGGGGCCGAGAACGCGATCTCTTTCGCGACCCGATCGCCGGAAGGGTTCGGCACGCGCGAGTTGACGATCCTGCGCATGGTCATCCCGTCCTTCGCCCTCGTGACCGAGCTGCGCGCCACGAGCAACCGGCTCGACGAGGTGCTGCGCATCTATGTGGGCGACGATCCGCACAAGGCCATTCTCTCGGGCGCGATCCAGCGCGGACAGGTGACGCGCATCCGCTCGGCCATCCTGTTCGCCGACATGCGCGACTACACGCACATTTCCTCGACCCTGAGCCCG
The DNA here is from genome assembly GCF_002741015.1 of Microvirga ossetica. Taxonomy (NCBI): domain Bacteria; kingdom Pseudomonadati; phylum Pseudomonadota; class Alphaproteobacteria; order Hyphomicrobiales; family Methylobacteriaceae; genus Microvirga; species Microvirga ossetica. Next base: position 3,963,512 of record NZ_CP016616.1, read on the forward strand.
GAAAGCGCGGTCGAACTGCTGAATAACTATTTCGATTGTCTCGTGCCGCCCATCGAGGACGAGGGCGGGGAGGTGCTGAAATATCTCGGCGACGGGCTGCTCGCCATCGTGCGCGACAAGGGTGACGACACGGGCGGCGCTGCGCAATCGGCGCTCACCGCAGCCACCAAGGCCTTGCGGCGCATCGAGACCGCCAACAACGAGGGCCGCTTTCCCGTGCCGATCAATGTCGGCTTTGCGCTGCATCACGGCGATGCCGCCTACGGTAATGTCGGCTCCGGCCAGCGCCTGGATTTCACGGTGATCGGGCGCGACGTGAATCTGGCGAGCCGCATCGCCGATCTGAACAAGAGCCTCGGCGAGCCGCTGCTGATGTCGAAGCCGTTCGTGGAGCACCTATGGGGCAATCCCCTGCCGCTCGGCGCGCACGCAGTCCAAGGTTTCGCAGAGGCGATCGAAGTCTACAAGCCGTAGATGCTCCGCGTCGAAGCCGCCGTCTCCGGCTGGTTGGGGCGGTGTTGCGGTGAAGGTGGTGGGCCCGGCAGGACTCGAACCTGCAACCAGACCGTTATGAGCGGCCGGCTCTAACCATTGAGCTACAGGCCCTTCCAGGGAGAGCAGGGGATTGTCTGGCCGAAGCGAGACCGTCCCCCTTGTCCGGAGAGGCGGTCGCCGAAGTGCCCGGCGACCTCCCTGTTCCTGTAATACATCTCCGAGGCCGTCAAGCGGGTTGTGATCGGGTTTGAGCCTGGACGAACGGCGAGGCTGTCCTAATCTGGACAGGGCCGGGCAACCGGAAGCCCGTCGACGAGGGGAGCCCGGATGACCGGTCGAGCGGAACGCCATCAGAAGACCGTGCGCGGCCTCACGGGTCCCCATGCGGAGAAGACCGTGTCGCTGGGGCTGCAGGGCGGCGGGGCGCATGGAGCCTTCACCTGGGGCGTTCTCGACTATCTCCTCGAGGACGGCCGGCTCGCCGTCGAGGCGATCACCGGGGCGAGCGCCGGGTCCATGAACGCGGTGGTGCTGATCGAAGGCTGGATCGAAGGCGGGCGGGAAGGCGCGCGCGAGCAGCTGCGCACGTTCTGGAAGCGGGTGAGCCTCGACGGCGTGCTCACGCCGCTCCAGCGCTCGCTGTTCGATCGCATGCTGAGCTATTGGAGCGTCAACGAGGTGCCGACCCGGCTCTGGTTCGATGCCTGGTCGCGGGTGGCGAGCCCGTACGATCTGAATCCCCTCGACATCAATCCTCTGCGCGATGCCCTCAACGACCTCATCGATTTCGACAAGGTGCGCGCCTGCACGGATGTGAAGCTGTTCATCACCGCGACCAATGTCTGGTCGGGCAAGATCAGGATCTTCAAGGGCTCCGAGATGACGGTCGACCATGTGCTCGCCTCGGCCTGCCTGCCGATGATCTTCAGGTCGGTCGAGATCGACGGAGAACCCTATTGGGACGGCGGCTATTCGGGCAATCCGGCCCTGTTCCCGCTGTACTACGAGGCGAAGTCCGACGACATCCTGCTCGTGCAGATCAACCCGATCGAACGCCGGACGACGCCGCGGACGCCGCAGGAGATCCAGAACCGGCTGACCGAGATCACCTTCAACGCCAATCTCCTGCAGCAGCTGAGATCGATCGAGTTCGTGACCCGGCTGATCGACGACGGCAAGCTCTCGACCAAGGAATACAAGCGCGTGCTCATGCACCGCATCCATGGCGGGCGGAAGCTCGACGAATTCACGGCGGCCTCCCGGCTCAGTGCGCAATGGGGCTTCTTCAAGGAGTTGAAGGATCTCGGCAGGGCATGCGCGAAACGATGGCTTGCGGAGAATTATCAGTTCATCGGGCAGAAGAGCACGCTCGACCTGCCCGAGGCCTATTCCTGATGCCGCGTCCGGCCAAGTTCGGCATGTAGCAGTGTTTCATGCCTTGCCAGACGGTCCACGCTGCGTAGTATTTCAGCACAAAGTGGGCAAAAGCTTCGCCACGGACCTCTTGCGTCTGGGCCCGCACACCAAAGATCTAAAGTTTAGTGCTGCGTCGATGATGCCGTCTGGAGGTTACGCATGCGCTCTCCCCGGTCCGTGTTCGCTCTCAGCGTTCTGTTGTCGTGGTTCGTGCTGGGCGAAGGCGCCCAGGCTCAAGGAGGCCCCGGCCAGGCGCCGCCGCCCGTCACCGTCGCGAAGCCCGTGGTGAAGGACATCATCGAGCGGACCGATTTCATCGGGCGCTTCGAGGCCATCGATCAGGTCGATATCCGCGCCCGGGTCACGGGCTATCTCGACAAGGTTCATTTCCAGGACGGGACCTTCGTCAAGGCGGGTGATCTCCTCTTCACCATCGATCCGCGACCCTACCGTAACATTCTCGAACAGGCGCAATCGGCCGTCACCTCCGCGCAGGTTCGGCTGGAATTCGCGCAGAGCGATCTCGACCGCGCCGAGCAGCTGCGCCGCACGGGCAACATCGCCGACCAGCTCTTCGACCAGCGCCGTCAGGCCTTCCTGACAGGCAAGGCCGAAATGGATCGTGCGCAGGCGGCGCTGAGGCAGGCGCAGCTCGACGTCGAGTTCACGGAGGTGAAATCGCCATTGTCGGGACGAATCTCGCGCAAGCTCGTGTCCGAGGGCAATCTTGTCATCGCGAACCAGACGATCCTGACGAACGTCCTCTCGCTTGATCCGATCCAGTTCTATTTCGATGTCGACGAGCGATCCTTTCTCGCATTCTCCCGTCAGACCCAGGGCGGAACCAGGACCTCGACCAACGGCGAGAAGAATGAAGTTACATTGACTCTGACGGATGAGCGTCTGGGAGAGCTCAAAGGCGAGGTCGACTTCGTCGACAACCGCCTCGATGCCGCGAGCGGCACAATCCGCCTTCGCGCGATCTTCGCGAACAAGGATCTCTTCCTCACGCCCGGATTGTTCGGCCGCGTCACGGTGGGAGCCTCCGATCCCTACAAGGGCATCCTCCTGCCGGACGAGGCGATCAGCAGCGATCAGGACCGGCGTGTGGTCTACATGGTCGACGAGAAGAACGTCGTCCATCTCAAGCCTGTGCGCATCGGACCGCGGATCGACGGCTATCGCGTCATCCGCGACGGGCTGACCGGCAACGAGACGGTGGTCGTGAACGGGCTCGTCCGCGTCCGGCCCGGAATGCCGATCACGCCGCAGATGACGACCCTTCCACCGACGCGCGAGCGCAGCGGCAGCTGATCCCACGCGAGGAGATCGCCATGCGCTTCGCCCACTTCTTTGTCGATCGGCCGATCTTCGCAACGGTCCTGTCGGCGCTCTTCCTGATCATCGGCGGCATCGCCTACACCACTCTGCCGGTCGCGCAGTATCCCGACATCGCACCGCCCACCGTCGTGGTTCGGGCGAGCTACCCTGGAGCGGATGCGCAGACGGTCGCCGCCACCGTCGCGACGCCGCTGGAGCAGCAGATCAACGGCGTCGAGAACATGCTCTACATGTCGTCCTATTCCACGGGCGACGGCGCCATGGCGCTGACGATCTCGTTCAAGCTCGGCACCGATCTCGACAATGCTCAGGTGCTGGTTCAGAACCGGGTCGCGATCGCCACGCCGCGCCTGCCGGAAGAGGTGCGACGCCTCGGGGTGACGACGCTCAAGAGCTCGCCCGACCTGATGATGGTCGTGCACATGCTCTCGCCGGACGGGTCCTACGATCAGCTCTACGTCTCGAACTATGCCCGTAACTACGTGCGCGACATCCTCCTGCGCCTCGACGGCGTGGGCGATCTCATCATCTTCGGCGAGCGGCAATATTCGCTGCGCATCTGGCTCGATCCCGAGAAGCTCGCATCCTTCGGCATGTCGTCGAGCGAAGTGGTCAAGGCGATCCAGGAGCAGAACGTCCAAGTTTCCGGCGGCGCCCTGGGGCAGGAGCCGACACCGTCGGATTCCGCGTTCCAGCTCACGGTCACGACTCAAGGCCGCTTCGAGGATCCGCGCCAGTTCCGGCAGATCATCGTTCAGGCTACGCCCGAGGGTCGCCTCGTCAGGCTGCAGGACGTCGCGCGCATCGAGCTCGGCGCCCAGGATTACGTGACGAATTCCTATCTGAACGGCAAGCCGGCCGTTGCGCTTGCGATCTTCCAGCGGCCGGCCACCAATGCGCTCGCCGCATCGGATCAGATCATCAAGACCATGGAACAGCTCAAGGAGGGGTTCCCGCCCGGGATCGCCTACCAGATCGTTTACAACCCGACGGAATTCATCGCCGACAGCGTGAACGAGGTCTACAAGACGCTGTTCGAGGCGACGGCCCTTGTCGTGATCGTGGTGTTCGTGTTCCTGCAGAGCTGGCGCACGGCGATCATCCCCATCGTCGCGATCCCCGTCTCCCTGATCGGCACCTTCGCGTTCATGGCGGCCCTCGGCTTCTCGATCAACACACTGACCCTGTTCGGCATGGTGCTCGCCATTGGCATCGTGGTCGACGATGCCATCGTGGTGGTGGAGAACGTCGAGCGCAACATCGCCCTCGGCATGTCGCCGCGGGACGCGGCCCATGCCACCATGGACGAAGTCGGCACCGCGCTCGTGGCCATCGCGCTCGTTCTCGTGGCGGTCTTTGTGCCGACAGCCTTCATTCCCGGCATCTCGGGGCAATTCTACCGTCAGTTCGCCCTGACCATCGCCGTGTCGACGGTCATTTCGGCCTTCAATTCCCTGACGCTCTCGCCGGCGCTGGCCGCATTCCTGCTCAAACCACACAACCATGAGCCGTCCCGCAACCCGCTCGTGCGCTTGGGCAACAGATTGGCGAACGGCTTCAACCGCGGATTCGACGTGACGTCGAACGGCTATGCCAGAGCGGTGGGAACATTGGTGCGGCACAAGTTCATCGTTCTGCCGGTCTATGTCGGGCTTCTCGCCGGGACCGTCTGGATCTCCAACCACGTGCCGCGCGGATTCATTCCGACCCTGGATCAGGGCTATGCCATCGTCGTGATCCAGCTGCCCGACGGCTCCTCCCTGTCGCGCACCGACGCGGTGGTGCAGCGAGCCTCCAAGATCATGCAGGAAACGCCGGGCGTTCAGAACGCAGTGGCCTTCGCAGGCTTCTCCGGCGCCACCTTCACCAATGCCACCAATGCAGCTGCGATCTTCGCCGGATTCAAGCCGTTCGACGAGCGGGTCAGGGACGGCAACTCGGGAATGAAGATCATCGGCGACCTCTTCGCCCGCATGCAGCAGATCGAGGAGGCGTTCATCATCGCCATCCCGCCGCCGCCGGTGCGCGGCCTCGGCAATTCCGGCGGCTTCAAGGTGCAGCTTCAGAACCGCACCGGGGACGACGTGCGTGGAATTCTCGCAGTCGCGTATCAGCTGATGGGTCAGTCGCGGCAGAACCCGAATCTCGCCGGCGTCTTCACCACATTCTCGGCCAATTCGCCCCAGGTCTATCTGGAGATCGACCGGCAGAAGGCGAGCATCCTCAACGTGCCGATCCCGAACATCTTCGAGACCCTCCGGATCAATCTCGGCACTGCCTATGTGAACGACTTCAACGCCTTCGGCCGCGTCTATCAGGTGCGCGCCCAGGCCGACCAGCGCTTCCGCATCGATCAGGAGGACATCAACCGGCTGCGTGTCCGCTCCTCGACCGGCGCGCTCATCCCGCTGGGGACGCTCGTCGAGATGCGGGAGGTGTCGGGCCCTGCTCTCGTTCAGCGCTACAACATGTTCACGTCGGTGGCGCTGCAGGGCGATGCGGCTCCGGGCGTGTCCTCGGGCGACGCGCTCGACGCCATGGAGACCCTGATCCGGCAAAGTCTTTCACCCAGCATGGGCTTCGAATGGACGGAACTGGCGTTCCAGGAGCGGCAGACCGGCAACACGGCGGTGTACATCTTCGGGCTCTCGGTGCTGTTCGTCTTCCTCGTGCTCGCGGCGCAGTACGAAAGCTGGTCGCTGCCGATCGCCATCATCCTGATCGTGCCGATGAGCGTGCTCTCCGCGCTGATCGGCGTGATGATCCGCAGGCAGGACAACAACATCCTGACCCAGATCGGCCTCGTGGTCCTGGTCGGTCTCGCCGCGAAGAACGCTATCCTCATCGTCGAGTTCGCCAAGCAGGCGGAAATCGAGGGCAAGACGCCGGTGGAGGCTGTAGTCGAGGCCTGCCGGCTGCGGCTGCGTCCCATCCTGATGACGGCCTTCGCCTTCATCCTCGGCGTGCTGCCGCTGGTGATCGCGACCGGGCCGGGCGCGGAGATGCGGCAGGCGCTCGGCACGGCGGTCTTCGCCGGCATGCTCGGCGTCACCGTGTTCGGGCTGTTCCTGACGCCGGTCTTCTACGTGGCCGTGCGCCTCCTGGTGTTGTGGATGTTCAGGCGGAGGGTCCCGAAGCGGCCGGACGCCTCCGGTGCCAGGCCGACGCCGGCCGAATAGGCAGGTCGCTTGACCGCTCGACCGGCTGCCATAGATCGCCGGCGGAAACGGGTGTGAGGAGTTTCCATGGACACTGCCCAGGCATCGAGCATCGCGCGATGGGTGACGGAGACGGGTCTGACCGGCACGACGGAGCCCGAGCTCCTTCGTGGCTTCTGCGACCGCCTCGTCGCCGCAGGCCTGCCCGTCGGGCGGGTGAACATTCTCATCGACACCCTTCACCCGATCCACGAGGGACGTGTCTTCCGCTGGCGCCGCGACGACCAGGGCGATCTCGCTCCCGTTATCGAATATGGCCGCACCAATGTGGAAGGGGAGGCGGCCGATAATTGGCGCCGGAGCACCTATTATCACCTGCTGCGCTGTGGCGACGATTTCCTGCGCAGACGGATCGGCAACGGCGAGGTCGAGGATTTCTCCATCCTCACGGACCTGCGCGCGGAAGGCCAGACCGACTATCTCGCCCTGATTCATCGCTTCGCGGCGGAAGGTGCCATCGGCGAGATGGATTGCTTCTATTCGTCCTGGATCACGGATGCGGCGGGAGGCTTCTCCGACGAAGACATGGCCCTTCTGCGCGAACTGGCATCGCCGCTCATGCTCGCCATGAAATGCGCCTCGCTCGCGCGCATCGCCAAGACCCTCGTCGAGACCTATCTCGGCCGCGATGCCGGCCGTCTTGTGCTGAACGGGCAGATTGCCCGCGGCGTCACCGACCGGATCCAGGCGGTCCTGTGGTTCAGCGACCTGCATGGCTTCACTCACATCACGGAGACCGCGGATCCGGAGCAGATCATCCCGTTCCTGAACGATTATGCCGAGGCGATCATCTCGTCGATCTACGAGGCAGGCGGCGATGTGCTGAAGCTGATCGGCGACGGAACGCTCGCGATCTTCCGGTGTGAGGATGCAGCCGAATCCTGCCGGGCCGCGCTCAAGGCCGAGCAGCTGATGCGCTCGCGGGTCCGCGCACTGAACGAACAGCGCCTGTCGTGCAACCAGCCGGTGACCTCCGCCTATCTCGGCCTGCACATCGGCGAGGTCTTCTACGGCAATATCGGAAGCCAGGACCGCCTCGATTTCACGGTCGTGGGTCCTGCGGTGAACGAGGTCAGCCGGATCGGCGCTTTGTGCCGCTCCGTCGAGCGGGACGTCCTGGTGTCGTCGGCCTTCCATGCGACAGCCTCGCCCGGCGACCGGGAGTGCCTGGTCTCCGTCGGTCGTTACGCGCTGCGAGGCGTCGCCCGGCCGCAGGAGTTGTTCACACTCGATCCGTCAACCCTCGAAGAGGAAGCCGATGCGTCGGCTTCTGCGAGCGACACCAAATCTCATTGCTGAGACCTTGTCCGATTCCGCCCGCCGTCTTCCGTGCACCCGTCGCGTTCACGCAGCCTTCGTTCTGCGCTCGACCGGCGTAATGGTCACATTGCGCATCTCGCCTTTTCTGAGAAGCACGAGTTCGACGAACCGCCCGATCCGCTCGCCGTTCAGGAGACGCACGAGATCGTCGACGCCGCCGACCGGCTCGCCGTCGAGCGAGAGGATGACATCGCCCTGCTCGAGCCGGGCCTGCTCCGCCGGGCTTCCCGGCTCCACGGCCGCGACCGCCACGCCGAAATTGTCCACCAGGCCCGCCGCGTAGGTGACGCGCCGGGGCAGGGGAACGGTCTGGCCCGCGACGCCGATCGAGGCCCTGCGGACGCGTCCGTGGCGGATGAGCTCGGACACGACGAAGCTCGCGGTGTTGCTCGCGACCGCAAAGCAGATGCCCTGCGCGCCCATGATGACGGCGGTGTTGATGCCGATCACCTGGCCGGAGGTCGCAACCAGCGGGCCGCCGGAATTGCCCGGGTTGAGGGCGGCATCGGTCTGGATCACGTCGTCGATCAGCCGCCCCGACTTCGCCCGCAGGCTGCGCCCAAGCGCCGAGACCACGCCGGCGGTCACCGTCGATTCGAAGCCGAGCGGGTTGCCGATGGCGATGGCGATCTGGCCGCGCTTCAGCAGCTTGGAATCGCCAAGGGCGGCGAAGGGAAGCCAGTCGCCGTTGGCGCGCAGCAAAGCAAGGTCGGTATCAGGATCGTCCCCGATCACGCGCGCCTCGATGGGCCGTCCGTCGGATCCGGTCAGCCTCGCCTCGCGTGCACCCTGCATCACATGGCTGTTGGTGAGCAGCAACCCGTCGGGCGAGATGATGACGCCGGATCCCATTCCGGCGCCGCGGCCGGATACTTGCGGCTCGACCCGGACGACGGCCGGGCCGATGCGGTCGACGACTGCCGTCACGGCCCGCGAATAGGCGTCGAGGCGCGCATCGTCTGTCTGCTGCTCGGGAGTTGGCGATTGCGGGGTCGACGATGCGCCGCCCGCATCGAGAAGAAAGGTTGGAGTGCGTTCGAGCATGGGGCTCTCCGAATGATAACGCTATTTCACATCATGTGGTGATGCGGTCCCCATGAGCCAAGAGTCCAAACCAACAACCTGAATTGCTCCCGCATCATGGCAGGAGTTGATCCAAGCGGTCGTTCATGAAAAAGGCCCCGCCCTTTGGGGGCGGGGCCTGGCTTCGTCAGCTGCGCTTCGGCGGCGAGGCGGGCCAGCTCTTGATGAGCGTGTCGTAATCCACCGTTTCCCCCTTCGGCTTCTCGTTGGCGAGCTTGGGCTGCGGCGCGATCGTGCCGGCAGCCGCAGCTTTCTTGATCCAATCCTCGGCCGAGGTCTTTGGGTTCATCTTCGGTCCGCATTCGCCCTGCACATTGGCGCGCTCGAGACGGGTGAGCACGTCGTCTTGTGCTGCCGCCAGAGCGTCCATCGCTTGCTGCGGGGTCTTCGCGCCCGAGGCCGCGTCGCCGATGTTCTGCCACCAGAGCTGCGCGAGCTTCGGATAGTCGGGCACGTTGTTGCCGGTCGGCGTCCATTGCACGCGGGCGGGCGAGCGGTAGAACTCGACGAGGCCGCCGAGCTTCGGCGCACGTTCCGTCATCGACGGATGCCAGATGTCGCTTTCGCGGATGAAAGTGAGGCCCACATGGCTCTTCTTCAGCGAGACCGTCTTGGAGGTGACGAACTGGGCATAGAGCCAGGCCGCCTTGCGGCGGTCGACGGGAGTCGACTTCAGCAGCGTCCACGATCCCGCGTCCTGGTAGCCGAGCTTCATCCCGTCCTTCCAGTACGAGCCGTGAGGCGAGGGGGCCATGCGCCATTTCGGCGTGCCGTCCGCGTTCACCACGGGAAGACCCGGCTTCACCATGTCGGCGGTGAAGGCCGTGTACCAGAAGATCTGCTGGGCGATGTTGCCCTGCGCCGGCACCGGCCCCGATTCGGAGAAGTTCATGCCCTGCGCTTGAGGCGGGGCATATTTCTTCATCCAGTCGAGATACTTGGTGATCGAGTAGACGGCAGCTGCGCCGTTGGTATCCCCGCCGCGGTCGACGGAGGAGCCGACCGGACGGCAGCCTTCCATGCGGATGCCCCATTCATCGACGGGCAGGCCGTTCGGAATGCCCTTGTCGCCGTTGCCCGCCATGGAGAGCCAGGCATCGGTGAAGCGCCATCCGAGCGACGGGTCCTTGCGGCCGTAATCCATGTGGCCGTAGACCTTGACGCCGTCGACATCCTTCACGTCGTTGGTGAAGAATTCGGCGATGTCCTCATAGGCCGACCAGTTCACCGGAACGCCGAGATCGTAGCCGTACTTGGCCTTGAACTTCTCCTTGAATTCCGGGCGCTGGAACCAGTCGTAGCGGAACCAGTACACGTTGGCGAATTGCTGGTCCGGCAGCTGGTACATCTTGCCGTCGGGCGCGGTCGTGAAGGACTTGCCGATGAAGTCGGCGATGTCGAGGGTCGGCGAGGTGACGTCCTTGCCTTCGCCCGCCATCCAGTCGTCGAGGGCGATAGCCTGCTTATAGCGGAAGTGGGTGCCGATGAGATCGGAATCGTTGACCCAGGCATCGTAGATGTTGCGTCCCGACTGCATCTGCGTCTGGATCTTCTCCACCACGTCGCCTTCCTGGATCAGGTCGTGGGTGAGCTTGATGCCGGTGATCTCGGAGAACGCCTTGGCCAGCGTCCGCGCCTCGTATTCATGGGTCGTGATGGTTTCGGAGACCACATTGATCTCCTGGCCCGCGAAAGGCTTGGCCGCATTCACGAACCATTCCATCTCCTTCAGCTGCTCGTCCTTGGAGAGCGTCGAGGGCTGGAATTCGCTGTCGATCCAGCGTCGGGCTTCCTCCATGCCGGCAAGGGCAGCGGTGCTGCCGAGCGCCATGGCGAGGGCGCTTGTCGTGACGAAGTGTTTCAGGCGCCGGTGAGATTGGGTGAGTTTCATTCGTTCCTCCCAAGTAATGCCCTGGCCGGCTTGCGCGCTGGTCTTGTTCCCTCCGGTCCGGGCAAACCGGAGGGCGTTCTTGAGCCGATCCCTCCTAGACGTAGCGGAACACGAAGGCCGCGTAGAGAAGCGAAAGGCCGGAAGCCCACCACAGGCCTGGGCCGATGAGGCCCAGCCAGGCGAGGTGGATGAAGGCCGCACCGAGAAGCGAGATGAAGAGACGGTCGCCGCGCGTCGTCGGGATGCGCAGCACGCCGACGCGCTCCGTTTCCGGACGATAGACCGCGAGCAGGGTCATGATCAGCAGCAGGCTCGCGATCCCGACGAAGAAGAGACCGGTCTGCCAGGTCCAGGCCATCCAGGCGAGATCGGGCATGCGAACCTCCTCAGACTCGGCCCAGGGCGAAGCCCTTGGCGATGTAGTTGCGGACGAACCAGATCACGAGCGCGCCGGGCACGATGGTGAGCACGCCGGCGGCGGCGAGCAGACCCCAATCCATGCCGGAAGCCGAGATCGTGCGCGTCATGGTGGCCGCGATGGGCTTGGCATTGACCGAGGTCAGCGTGCGCGCCAGCAGCAGCTCGACCCAGGAGAACATGAAGCAGAAGAAGGCGGCGACCCCGATGCCGGAGGCGATCAGCGGCATGAAGATCTTTATGAAGAACCGACGAAACGAATAGCCGTCGATGGCGGCGGTCTCGTCGATCTCCCGCGGCACGCCCGACATGAAGCCTTCGAGAATCCACACGGCCAGCGGCACGTTGAAGAGGCAATGCGCCAAAGCGACGGCCCAGGGCGTGTCGAAGAGCCCGATGGCGGAATAGAGATTGAAGAAGGGCAGGGCGAACACCGCCGCCGGCGCCATGCGGTTGGTGAGCAGCCAGAAGAACAGATGCTTGTCGCCCAGGAATTTATAGCGGGAGAAGGCATAGGCCGCAGGCAAAGCAAAGGAGATCGACAGCACCGTGTTGATGATCACATAGGTGAGCGAGTTGATGTAGCCCGAGTACCAGCTCGCATCGGTGAAGATCTTGATGTAATTGTCGAAGGTGATCTCCCGCGGCCAGAGCGTGAGGCCGGAGGTGATCTCCGTGTTCGTCTTCAGGCTCATGTTCACGAGCCAGTAGATCGGCAGCATCAGGAACAGGAGATAGAGGGTCATGACGACCGTGCGCCCGCTGACCCGCGGACCGGACAGGGCGCGGTTGGCGGCGAGAGGCGCCGCGGTTGGCTTCACATCGGAGGTGCCGACGGCGATGGTGCCTGTCATGCTTCGACCCTCTCGCGTTCGGCATCCACATTGGTCATGACGGTGTAGAAGACCCAGCAGATGGCGAGAATGATCAGGTTGTAGACCAGCGACATGGCGGCCGCCTTGCCGAGGTCGAACTGGCCCAGCGCCAGCTTCACCAGATCGATCGACAGGAAGGTGGTGGCGTTGCCGGGGCCGCCGCCGGTGATCACGAAGGGCTCGGTGTAGATCATGAACGAATCCATGAAGCGCAGCAGCACCGCGATCAGCAGCACGCGCCGCATCTTCGGCAGCTGGATCGTACGGAAGACCGCCCAGCGGGAAGCGCCATCGATGCGGGCGGCCTGGTAATAGGCGTCGGGAATGGATTTCAGGCCGGCATAGCAGAGCAGGGCGACGAGGCTCGTCCAATGCCACACATCCATGACGATGAGCGTGACCCACGCGTCGATGGGATCGTTCGTGTAATTGTAGTCGATGCCGAGACGATTGACGGTCCAGCCGAGAAGGCCGATGTCGCTGCGGGCGAAGACCTGCCAGATCGTGCCGACCACGTTCCACGGAATCAGCAGCGGCAGCGCCATGAGCACGAGGCAGAGCGCGACCGTCCAGCCTTCGCGTGGCATGGCGAGCGCCACGGCGATGCCGAGCGGCACCTCGATCGCGAGGATGATCGCCGAGAAGAGCAGGGTGCGCCAGAGCGCGCCGAAGAAGCGGCCGCCAAGCTCGGTCGAGGGATCGAGCAGTTCCTGGAACCAGCCGATGCCGTTCCAGAAGAACTGATTGTTGCCGAAGGTGTCCTGAACCGAATAGTTGACCACGGTCATCAGCGGCAGGATTGCGGAAAACGCCACGATGGCGAAGACCGGCAGGACGAAGAACCAAGCCCTGTTGTAGACGGTCTTCGTCATGCCCTGTGCCCTCCGAGAGCCTCGCCGGCCACCAGATGCCCATTGGCATAGATGTGGACATGGCCGGGATCGAGTGCGAGCGCAGCCTCGCTCCCCTCGATGGAAATGCCGTCCGGAACGCTGGCGGCAAGGGGCCGTCCGCCCATCTCCACCCGGGCGATCCGCGCACGCCCGATATCGTCGATGCGCCGCACCTGGACCGGCAGTCCCGATCCCTTCGGCTGGAGCCGCACGAATTCGGGCCGGATGCCGAGCTCCACCTTCTCCCCGGCGGAGAGCGTGCGGTAGACCCGCTGCAAGGGGATCGCTTCGTTGCCGATGAAGGCGGTGGCGCCCTCGACGCGACAGGGGAGGATGTTCATGCCCGGCGAGCCGATGAAGTGGCCCACGAAGGTATGGGCCGGGCGCTCGAACAGCTCGTCCGGCGTGCCGGTCTGGACCACGGCGCCGTCATGCATGACCACCACCTTGTCGGCGAAGGTGAGCGCCTCGGTCTGATCATGCGTGACATAGATCATGGTGATGTCGAGCGCGCGGTGGATTTCCTTCAAGGTCGAGCGGAGCTGCCATTTCAGATGCGGATCGATCACGGTGAGCGGCTCGTCGAATAGGATCGCCGCCACGTCGTGACGAACGAGGCCGCGTCCGAGCGAGATCTTCTGCTTCATGTCGGCGGTAAGGTTGCTCGCCTTGCGGTCGAGCACGCGGGTGAGATCGAGAAGGCGGGCGATCTCCTCCACCCGCTGGGCCGTCCTGTCGCGCGGCACATGTCGGTTCTTGAGCGGGAAAGCCAGATTTTCGCGCACCGTCATGGTGTCGTAGACGACCGGAAACTGGAACACCTGGGCGATGTTGCGCGCTTCTGTCGGAAGGTCCGTCACGTCGAGATCGTTGAAGAGCACGCGCCCGCGCGTCGGGCGGACCAGTCCCGAGATGATGTTGAGTAGCGTGGTCTTGCCGCAGCCCGAGGGGCCGAGCAGGGCGTAGGCGCCGCCCTGGCTCCACACATGGTTGATTTCCTTGAGCGCGTAATCGTCCGCTTTGCGCGGATCGGGTCTGTAGGCGTGAGCGAGATGATCGAGCGTGATGCGGGCCATCTATCTCTCCTCAAGCCGCCTTCTGGGCGGGATCCGCAGCCGCGAGGCGGCCTGCCGAATCGAAGAGGAACAGGTGCCGCGGGTCGATAGAGGCGGTCACTGCGGATTTCGGCTCCAGCCGTCTCACGCCCGGGACGAGCGCCACGAGGCGGTGGTCGCTGGCATCGAGGTGGACATAGCTCTCCGACCCAGTGATCTCGGCGACGGAGACGATGGCCGGGATGGCGATCTCGTCGGAGGCGCCCGGTTCCAGCATGAGGTGATGGGCGCGGAAGCCGACGGTGTAGTCCCCGTCGGGGACCGCGGCGAGGGGGCCGACAGCCCGGATCTGCCCGCCGGTGCTCAAGGTCGCGCTGCCGCCTTTGATGTGAACCTGCAAAGTATTGAGCGGCGGATCCGAGAAAACCCGCGCCGTGGTGAGATCGGTAGGGTGGCGATAGACCTGCGGCGTCGGCCCGAACTGCGTCACGCGTCCTTGAAACAGGGTGGCCGTGTTGCCGCCGAGCAGGAGCGCTTCGGTCGGTTCCGTCGTGGCATAGACGAAGATCGCACCCGACGCCGCGAAAACGCGCGGCAGTTCCTCGCGTAGTTCCTCGCGCAGCTTGTAGTCCAGATTGGCGAGAGGCTCGTCGAGCAGCACGAGATCGGCGCGCTTCACCAGGGCGCGCGCGATGGCGGTGCGCTGCTGCTGGCCGCCGGAAAGGTTCAGCGGCTTGCGGTCGAGATAGGGTTCGAGCTTCAGAAGCTTGGCGGCTTCGCGCACCCGCGTCTCGATCTCCTGCGCCGGAACCCGCGAAACGCGCAGCGGCGAGGCGATGTTCTCGTAGACATCGAGCGAGGGGTAATTGATGAATTGCTGGTAGACCATGGCAACGCTGCGGCGCTGCACCGGCCAGCCCGTCACGTCCTGGCCTTCGACGAGTACGCGGCCGCTCGTCGGCGCATCGAGCCCGGCCATGAGGCGCATGAGCGAGGTCTTGCCGGCGAGCGTTGCGCCGAGCAGCACGTTGAGGGAGCCCCGTTGAAGGGTCAGGTTGACGTCGTCGATATGAACCGTTGCCCCGACCTTCTTCGAGACGCCTTCGAGAACGAGACTCATCGGCACGTTCCCGGGATTCTGGCAGGATCCGAAAGAGGAGGGAAAGCATAGGCGGAGATGATCGCGGCGTCATGTTCCGCCGCGTTTCGGGCCATGTCATGCCCGCATGCGCTACCACTCACCGCGACGTCGAACGTCACCGATTCTTGCGGACCCAAGAGCGCTTCTCCCGGCTGCAGGCCTTCGAGGCCTGAGCTTACTTTTATTATTATAGTGAAGGTATCTTGCCCCCAAAGCGAAAGCAACAGGCTGGGCTTAAGGCAAAACTGGTCTTTGACTGGACTGAATTCACGAGCCCCTTCAAACGGCGAGATCCTGCCGTCGTTCGGTATTTTTGAACTGAAGCGACGCTCCGGGAGTTCAAGCACCACGTGCCGGTTGCGCTCTTCTCCACCCGTGGCCGGAGCATTCCTTCGAACCGGCTGGGAGACAATCATGCCAGAAACTGCAAAGCCGTTTGCCATCGTCACCGGTGCCTCTTCCGGCATCGGATATGAACTCGCGAAGCTCTGTGCCCAGAAGGGCTACGATCTGCTGGTTGCGGCCGATCGTGCCGCCATCCACGACGCAGCCAAGGAATTCCGGACGCTCGGCGCCAAGGTCGAGGCCGTCGAGGTCGACCTTTCCAATCCGGAGGGAGTCGACAAGCTTTATGCGGCTGCCAAGGGCAGGCCGGTCGATGCACTTCTGGCCAATGCCGGGCACGGGCTCGGGCACGCCTTCCTCGACCAGGATTTCGCCGAGGCCCGCCATGTGATCGACACCAACATCACCGGTACGATCTACCTTCTCCAGAAGGTCGGGCGCGACATGCGCACGAAAGGCGAGGGAAAGATCCTGATCACCGGGTCGATCGCCGGCTTCATGCCGGGCACGTTCCAGGCGGTCTACAACGGCACCAAGGCTTTCATCGATTCCTTCTCGTTCGCCCTGCGGGCGGAGTTGAAGGACAGTGGCGTGACCGTCACCTGTCTGATGCCCGGCGCCACGGAGACGGAGTTCTTCGAGCGCGCCGGCATGGAGGATACGCAGGTCGGCCAGGCCAAGAAGGATGACCCCGCCTATGTGGCGAAGGTCGGGTTCGATGCCATGATGAATGGCGAAGGCGACGTGGTGAGCGGCTGGAAGAACAAGTTTACGACCATCCTCGCCAACGTGACGCCGGCCGGCATGCTGGCCGAGCAGCACCGCAAGATGGCGGAGCCGGGATCCGGAAAGCGCTAAGCGAAACTTTGATTCGCCGAGCCTGCCGGCGGGTGCATCCTCGCTGATGCCGAGTTGACGATTGCGGCCCGATCCTTCAGGAGCGATAGCCGCAATCGGAAAGACACGGCGACCGCGAGGGATCTCAGATGACCGAGCCGAAGGACCTGCTGCAGCGCCTGACAGGGCTTCTGGGCCCGGCGGCCGTCATTGCCGAAGGACCCGATCTCCAGCCTTATGCGGTCGACTGGCGCAAGCTCTTTCCGGGAAAGCCGGCCTGCGTCGTGCGCCCGTCCTCGACCGAGCAGGTGGCCCAGGTCGTGCAGATCTGCCGCGAGGCCGGCGCCGTCATCGTGCCCCAGGGCGGCAATACGGGGCTCGCCGGCGGCGCGGTTCCGGACGCCTCGGGCAGGCAGGTCGTCCTCTCCCTCAATCGCATGGCGGCGATCCGCCATGTCGATCCCGTCGGCCTGACCATCGAGGCCGAGGCCGGCTGCATCCTGAAAGTGGCGCAGGACGCTGCGGCCTCGGCAGGCCGCCTCCTGCCGATCAGCCTGGCGGCCGAAGGCTCGGCCACCATCGGCGGGGTTGTGTCGGCCAATGCGGGCGGCGTGAACGTGCTGCGTTACGGCATGACCCGCAGCCTCGTGCTCGGGCTCGAGGTGGTCCTGCCCGACGGCACCATCGTCAATGGCCTGCGCCGGCTGCGCAAGGACAATGCGGGCTACGATTGGAAGCAGCTCTTCATCGGCAGCGAGGGCACGCTCGGCATCGTCACGGCGGCGATCCTGCGGCTGTTGCCGCGGCCGAAGCATTCTGTAACCGCGCTGCTCTCCATCGCCGATCCGGCCGCCGCCCTGCGGCTTCTGGAACTCGCCCAGGACGAGCTCGGCGACCAGATCTCGGCCTTCGAGCTGATCTCGGCCACCTCCATGCAGCTCGTCGCCAAGCATGCGGGCCTGAAGCCTCCCATCACTGAGGGCGAATGGTTCGTGCTGATCGAGGCGGCGTCCGGCCTGGCGGGCCTGCGCGAAGCGGCGGAGGCGATGCTGGGCTCGGCCTTCGAGCAGGAGATCGCCCTCGACGGCGTCATCGCCGAGTCGGGCGCCCAGGCGGCGCAGCTCTGGGCCCTGCGCGAGCATGTGACGGAATCCGAGGCGCGGGAGGGCAAGAGCGTCAAGCACGACGTCTCCGTGCCGCTGACGGAGGTTCCACGCTTCCTCGTCGAGGCCGGGGAGGCGCTCGCTGCCGGCGCTCCGGGTACGCGCGTGAACGCCTTCGGCCATCTCGGCGACGGCAACATCCACTACAACATTCTCGTCGATGCCGGTCACGATGCGGGCCTCGTGAACCGCATCGTGCACGACGTCGTCGCAGCCCTCGGCGGCAGCATCTCGGCGGAGCACGGCATCGGGCAATATCGCGTCGGCGAACTCGCCCGCTATCGCGCCCCGGCCGAGATGGAGCTCGCCCGCACGATCAAGTGGGCGCTCGATCCCGACAACAGACTCAATCCGGGCAAGGTGATCCTGCCCTGAGATCCCGCTCAGCCACGGCCGAGCGAATAGAACTCGTCGTTCGGCCGCATGTTGGTGACGTTGGCGAGCCGGTTCGACATGGCGAAGAAGGCGGCAATCGCCGCGATGTCCCACACGTCCTCGTCCTTAAAGCCGTGGGCGCCGAGGGAGGCGATATCGGCATCGCCGACGGAATGAGCCTCGAGGGCCACCTTCATGGCGAAGTCGAGCATGGCCTTCTGCCGGGGCGTGATGTCGGCCTTGCGGTAATTGACGGCGACCTGATCGGCGATCAGCGGGTTCTTGGCGCGGATGCGCAGGATCGCGCCATGGGCGATGACGCAGTACTGGCACTGATTGGCATTGCTGGTCGCCACCACGATCATCTCGCGCTCGGCCTTGGTGAGATTGCCGGGCTTGTCCATCAGCGCGTCGTGATAGGCGAAGAAGGCGCGAAACTCGTCGGGCCGGTGAGCCAGCACCAGAAAGACGTTCGGCACGAAGCCGGATTTCTCCTGAACCGCCAAGATTCGCGTACGGATGTCCTCCGGCAGATCCGGGATCTCCGGAACGGGAAAGCGGCTGATCGGCGGCTTGCTCACAGGTGAACCTCTTCTTGTCGAAACCCGGTGCGAGGCGGCTGTCCTCGCGGGTCTTATTGCCAGATCGAGCTTATTCGGGTTGGATCTGGCAAACAACGTGCCCGGATCAGGAGAAAACCATCATGAGTGCCCAGCTGTCCGTTGCCGGCGAGGCCATTCTCCTGCGCGAGGATCGGGATGGAGTCGTGACGCTGGTTCTCAACCGGCCCGCCAGGTTCAACGCCCTGTCCGAGGAGATGCTGTCGGCGCTGCAGGCGGCTCTGGATGATATCAAGGATGACGACACCGTGCGCTGCGTCGTTCTCGCGGCGTCCGGCAAGGCCTTCTGCGCCGGGCACGACCTCAAGCAGATGCGCGCCAATCCGCGCCAGGATTACTACGAAACTCTGTTCGCCCAATGCAGCCGCGTCATGCAGTCCATCGTCGATCTCCCGGTCCCCGTCATCGCCCGGGTTCACGGCATGGCGACGGCGGCAGGCTGCCAGCTCGTCGCGACGTGCGATCTCGCCGTGGCCTCCGAGAGCGCCACCTTCGCTGTTTCCGGCATCGATGTGGGGCTGTTCTGCTCGACGCCGGCGGTCGCGCTTTCGCGCAATGTGGCGCCCAAGCATGCCTTCGACATGCTGGTGACGGGACGCTTCATCTCATCGGCCGAGGCTTTGTCCTTCGGCCTCGTCAATCGCGTCGCGCCGGATGCGGAGCTGGACAAGGCCGTGGCCGCCCTGACGGCCGATATCTGCGCCAAAAGCCCTGTGGCGATCCGCACGGGCAAGGCGATGTTCGCGCGTCAGCGTTCCATGAGTCTCGAGGAGGCCTATACTTACGCAGGCAACGTCATGGCCTGCAACATGATGGCCGAGGATGCAGCCGAGGGCATCGACGCCTTCATCGAGAAGCGCAAGCCCGTGTGGAAGGGGCGCTGAGGCGTTCCTATGTCCCTTCGGCCTTGTGAGCCCGCGCCATCTCGCGCAGCTGGAACTTCTGGATCTTGCCGGTGGAGGTCTTCGGCAGCTCCGTGAAGATCACCGTGCGCGGGCATTTATAGGAAGCGAGGTGCTCTCGGCACCAGGCGACGATATCCTCCGGCGACACGGATTGATCGGGCTTCAGCTCCACGAATGCGCAGGGGGTCTCGCCCCATTTCTCGTCCGGAACCGCCACCACGGCCGCAGCCTGAATGGCCGGGTGCTTGTAGAGCGCATCCTCCACCTCGATGGAGGAGATGTTCTCGCCGCCTGAGATGATGATGTCCTTCGAGCGGTCCTTTAGCTGCACGTAGCCGTCGGGATATTTCACGCCGAGATCGCCGGAATGGAACCAGCCCCCCTCGAAGGCCTTGGCGGTTCCGGCCGGGTTCTTGAGATAGCCCTTCATCACCACATTGCCGCGGAACATGACCTCGCCGAGGGTCTTCCCATCGGAGGGCACCGGCTGCAGGGTTAGGGGGTCGAGGACGTCGAGCTCTTCCAGAACCGGATAGCGCACGCCCTGCCGGGCCTTCTTCGCCGCATAGTCGGATGGATCGAGCGCTTCCCATTCCTCATGCCATTCGTTGACAACTGCAGGGCCGTAGACCTCCGTCAACCCGTAGAGATGCGTCACGTCGAAACCTGCGGCTTTCATCGCCGCCAGCACCGCCTCCGGCGGCGGCGCGGCGGCCGTCATGAATTTGACCATATGCGGCAGGGGCCGCTTCTCCCCGGCGGGCGCATTGAGCAGCGTCGACATGACGATCGGCGCGCCGCACAGATGCGTGACGCCGTTGTCGGCGAAGGCGTCGTACATGGGCTTGGCCCGCACGGCGCGCAGGCAGACATGGGTGCCGGCAACGATGGAGAGCGACCAGGGGAAGCACCAGCCGTTGCAGTGGAACATGGGCAGCGTCCACAGGTACACAGGGTGCTGCCCCATTCCGGCGGTGAGGATGTTGCCGAGGGAAAGAAGATAAGCGCCGCGATGATGATAGACGACACCCTTCGGATCGCCGGTGGTGCCGGAGGTATAGTTCAGGGTGATCGCATCCCATTCGTCCCGCGGCGGGCTCCATGCGAAGTCCGGGTCTCCTTCGGCAAGGAACTCCTCGTATTCCATGGAGCTCAGGCGCTCACCGGCGCCCGTGAATTCAGGATCGTCGTAATCGATCACGAGCGGCTTGCTCGCGCTCGATGCAAGGGCCGCCTTGACGGTGGCCGAGAATTCCCGGTCCGTGATCAGCACTTTGGCCTCGCCGTGCGCGAGCGAGAAGGCGATGATCTTGGCATCGAGGCGAGTGTTGAGCGTGTTGAGCACGGCACCCGTCATCGGGACACCGTAATGGCATTCGAGCATGGCGGGAGTATTGGGCAGCATGACCGACACCGTATCGCCGCGGCCGATACCGCGTCGGGCCAGGGCCGATGCAAGGCGCCGGCTGCGGGCGTAGAAATCGCGGTAGTTCCGTTGCAGCGCGCCGTGAACGACGGCGATGCGTTCAGGGTGGACGGCGGCGGCGCGCTCCAGGAACGCCAGCGGCGTCAGCGGCTGGTAGTTCGCCGGGTTCTTGTCGAGGTTGGTGTCGTAGATCGTAGAGGCCACCGTCGTTCCTCCTTGAGCGAGCGAGTATTGCTACAGGAGAGGAGGCTGACAATCCTGCGAAATGTCAGCGTCCCGTCACCATCGGGCGAGCTGCCTGTCAATCCTTGACGGATACCACCGCGCGCTGGGCTTTCGACGTGATTTCGTCCCAGGCCTGGGCGCGAATGTCGGAGGTCGGGCAGACCCAGGATCCGCCGACGGCGACCACATTCGACAAGGCGAGCCAATCGCGCGCGTTCTTCTCGTCGATCCCGCCCGTCGGGCAGAAGCGCGCCTGCGGGAAGGGACCGGCAAGAGCCTTCAGGGCCGGAATGCCGCCGGCTGCGACGGCCGGGAAGAACTTGACCGTCTGGAAGCCGTGAGCGAGGGCCGCCATGAGCTCGGATGCAGTGGCGATGCCCGGGATGAAAGGCATCTCGCTTTCGGACGCCGCTTCGAGGAGATCCGGCGTGGCACCGGGGCTCAGGGCATAACGCGCACCGAGCTTCCGGGCGCGCTCCAGGTCGTTGGGCGTGAGAACGGTGCCGATGCCGACGACAGCCTCCGGCACGTCCTGGATGATGGCGGCTGCGGAATCCGCGGCTGCCGGGGTGCGCAGGGTGATCTCCAGAAGACGCAGGCCGCCGGCCACGAGGGCACGTGCAAGCGGAACCGCATCCTCGACGCGCTCCAGGGTGATAACCGGAACGATGGGACCGTGGCGCAGCAGGTCGGCCAGCTTCTTGTTGCGGGAGCCGGAGAGATCCGTCGGGTTCTGGGTCATGTGAGGAGCTCCTTCATGGGCGTGCTGGCAAGCGCATTATGGCATAGCCTCGCGCGGAATGATCGCGCCGCGATGGCGCACGACCTGACCGGCGAGGCGATGGCCGGCCTGCGCCGCCGATCGGGGATCTTGGCCCGACAGGCGTGCATCGAGATAAGCCGCCGCGAAACTGTCGCCCGCCGCGGTCGTGTCGACAACGTCCTTGGCTGGCTTGCCCGGCACGAGAACGTCCTCGCCCTTCGTCAGGACGCGGCAGGTCAGGTCCGGATGCTTCAGGACGATTTCGGCCCGGTCCGAGAAGGCCAGGACCTCGTTCACACCATCGTCGCCGAACAGCAGGTCGAGGTCCTCGGTCGAGGCGAGAACGATGTCGGCGCAAGCGAAGGCCTGGCGGAAGGCTGCACGCGCGATGTCCCGGTCGGGCCATCCGCGCGGGCGGAAATTGGTGTCGAAGGCCACGCGCCTGCCGTTGGCGCGCGCTTCGCCAAGAACCGCGAACAGGCGCTCTCGCCCGTTGTCTCCGTAGAGCGAAAGGGAGATGCCCGAGAGGTAGATCATATCATAGGCCGGGAGCGCCGCGACGGTGTTCTCTCCTTCCGGC
This sequence comes from Microvirga ossetica, assembly GCF_002741015.1. NCBI lineage: Bacteria > Pseudomonadati > Pseudomonadota > Alphaproteobacteria > Hyphomicrobiales > Methylobacteriaceae > Microvirga > Microvirga ossetica. The sequence continues at coordinate 3,985,896 of NZ_CP016616.1, forward strand.
GCCTGGAACAGAAGGCGCGCGGCTGCCGTGTCGCGCCAATAGGAAAACCGGCGCTCGCCTTTCGCATCCGTCTGAATGATGTAGAGACCCGGCAGGCGCCCCTGCAGGCGCAGAACCCGGCCCGTGCCGACTCCCTCCGCATCCCAGGCTGCGATCAGCTCGTCGCTCCAGCTGTCGTCGCCGAGCGCGGTCACGTAGTCGACCGGCATGCCGAGACGGGAGAGGTAGATGGCCGTATTGAGCGTATCGCCGCCATAGCCTCGGGACAGCCTGCCGTCGGCCTCCTCCCGCAGCTCGATCATGCATTCTCCGATGCAGGCGACCTTTGTCATGCTTTCACCGTGGCGTGTTTCCGATCCCTAGAGGGAAAGACTTGTGACATGTTCTTCTCGATCCCATAACCGCAACCATGCGGTTTTGCGACCGTTAAAGTGACATCCGGTTGCACAGGGATGTCCAGCCCCGATGGTCGCCAAGAATCAAGCATTCCCGAAATATTCGGCCTCCGTGCATTCGGCAGATGATTCTGTCTCGCATCCAAGCCTTGTCCGTCATCCGGGACGGGGCCGAATGGCTTCCCGGCCAGCATTCAAGCCTGAATTGACGAGAAATCGACAAGTATCCCTCGACTATTGTGCGTAAAACCGACATTGCCACTTTAAATCTCGGATGAAAGCGCTAATGAGGATTTGCTGTCTTACGCATCCACCGTATACGAGAAGGAGTTCCTGATGGCCAAGACTGCAACCAAGGTTTCCAAGAAGGCTCCGGCCAAGAAGGCTCCGGCCAAGAAGGCTGCGGCGCCGAAGGCTGCAGCAAAGGCAAAGACCGCGAAGGCGCCTGCCAAGGCTGCAAAGAAGGCTTCGGCGAAAACGGCAGTGAAGAAGACTGCAAAGGCTTCTGCCGCAACGGCTTCTCCGATTCTGACCCTGCGCCATATCGCGGAACGCCTCTCGGAGCTGCACGAGGTTCCCAAGCGCCAGGCCAATGAGATAATGGGCCAGGTGATCGAGATGATCGCCAAGAGCCTGAAGAAGGGCGACAAGATTCGCCTGTCCGGCCTCGGCATCCTGCAGGTGCGCAAGCGCGCTGCACGCATGGGCCGCAACCCGCAGACCGGCGAGCCGGTGAAGATCAAGGCTTCGAAGAAGATCGCCTTCCGCGCGGCCAAGGATCTCAAGGAATCGATCTAAGCGCCTGCGGCTGAAGACGGCGTTGCGTCCTCGCGCATAGCCTTTGCCTTTTCGTGAGCAAGACGGGTCTGCCCGTCTTGCTCATTTTCTTTTCAAGCCATGGCGGAGCGTTTATCCGGTTCCGGATCTGGAGAGCCCGGAGCATCGGGTCCGAAGTGGAATCCACTGTCGGGATGCGTCCAATGCTTCGTCGTTTATGCCGGTGCAGTATTCGGGGCGACCTGCAGGGCCGCGTCAGCGAAAAACCGAGTCCACTTTTCCGCATGGTGCTCTAGAACGGTATCGTGCACGCCGATCGTCCCCAGCCACCGCGCCGTTCCAGAATCGTCCCGGTTATTCTGGGGCGGCTCGCTCTTGCTGTGCTGCTGGGATTTGCGATCGTTGCCGGCCTGATCTGGGGTGAGGTCGTCGCAGTCCCGAACCGCCTCAATCCTTTCACGCCGCTGCGCGTCGCCGACTGTGCCAATTGGCTGACGCGCCTCAAGCTCGCCCGCCTCGAGCGGGACGATCCGCAGTGCCTTGCCGTGCTGGCGGATTCGCCCATCGCGCACAGGTCGGTGCCGGATCGGCCTGCGGAGCAGGGCTGCGGCTTATCCAATGCGGTCGAGGTTTCGAGGACATCCGTCGTTCTCAGCGGACGATTTACGGCGACGTGCCCGCTCACGGTGGCCTTGGCCCTGTTCGAAACGAATGTCTTGCGACCGGCGGCCCGGCAGCATTTCGGTCAGGACGTGGTGCGGGTCACGCATCTCGGCACGTATGCGTGCCGCAACATCAATCACAGTACAGAAGGCCGGCGCAGCGAGCACGCGACGGCCAATGCCATCGACCTTGCGGGCTTCGTTCTTGCCGACGGGCAGCAAATCACGTTGAAAGACGATTGGTCCGGCAGCAACGCGCGCCGTTCCGAATTTCTACGCGCCTTGAGAGATGGCGCCTGCGATTTCTTCGATGTGGTGCTCAGCCCCGATTACAACGAGGCTCACCGCGATCATTTTCATTTCGACATGGGATCCTACCGGACGTGCCGGTAGAAGCCAGGGGCCGGTCCCGACGCGGGACCGGACGCAGCGATCAGTTGAATGCGTAGCTCGGTGCATCGCCCATCTGCGCAGCCCGTGCCGCCAGGATGAGCGCCTCTCCAAGCTCGAGCGCATGCTCGGGCGTCATCGCGACGGGCATCTGGTGGCGGATCCCCTGCTCGTATTCCTCAGGCGTCGTTGCGATTTCGATCACCATCATCGCGTCATGGCCGTCGAGCGTGCCGACGGAGAAGCTGGTGAGAGCGCCGATCAGGTCCATATCCGGTTTCATGTTGTGCCCCTTGCGTAGCGTAAGAAATCTGTACCCGAATGGCCTTCCCCTGTCTGCTCTGCGTATAGAGAGTGGATTTTGTTACGTCTTTTTTTGCCTCCGACGGCCACTCCCTCCCGTCCGGGGCAGAGAGCCCGGAATGTGCCTGAATGCCTGTCGAATCCTTCATTTCGAAGGCAGGAGCCGCCGCTTTTATCGGCAGGAACGGCGCATCGAAACCCGGATTGGAGCGTTGACAAAAGCGATCTTGGCAGCGGATCGCAGGATCACGGGCCGGGGGCGGAGGTGGTCATGGCGAACAGGCTCCTGAGTGCTCTCGCGTTCCTTCTTCTCGCCGGCGACGCCCTGGCAGGTGGCCCCACAGGCGCCGAAACGCAGCTCGATGTCGCTCTTGTCATTGCCGTCGACGTATCGTCTTCCATGGAGGGTGAGGAGCAGGGCCTGCAGCGCGAAGGCTTCATCGAAGCCTTCCGGTCGGCCCTCGTCCACGATGCCATCGAGAACGGCGCCTATGGCCGGATCGCGGTTACCTATATGGAATGGTCCGGTGTGAAGGATCAGCGGGTCCTCGTGCCGTGGACGATCATCGACAGCGCGGAAGGCGCGATTTCCTTTGCCAATCGGCTCGCCTATCAGCCGATCCGGCAAGCCGGAATGACGTCGATCTCGGGCGCGATCGATCAGGGCAGGAAGCTGTTCGAGCAGTTGGACGGCGCTCCGGCCCGCCGCGTGATCGACATTTCCGGCGACGGCCCCAACAACGATGGCCGTCACGTGACCTATGCGCGGGATGAGGCCGTTGACGATGGTGTCATCGTCAACGGCCTTCCGATCATGTTCAGGCGCACATCCGGCAGCATCGAGCTGGAAGATCTCGACCTCTATTACCGGGAATGCGTCATCGGCGGCGTCGGAGCCTTCGTCCTGCCGCTGCACGACCCCGAGCAATTCGCCATGGTCATCCGCACGAAGATCATGCGCGAGATCGCAAGCATCGGCGGTGCACGTCCTTTGATCGCTCCGGCCCAGACGACGATGCCCAGGATGAACTGCGTGACGGGCGAACGGCGCAGGCAGGAGGATCTGCTCAGCCAGGAAAGGAAATGACGCCTTGCACCGAGACGCTCACTTCATCAATCCTGCGGCTCTGAGTGCCTTGGTGATGACCGCGCCGATGTCGAGATGCGATGACGCGGATTTGCTGCGGCCGTCTTTGGCGTTCTGCGTGGACGACGCCGCCAGCTCCTGCCACTCAGGCTCCAGTATCTCGGGTTCCAGCACCTCAGGTTCTTGCACCTTGGGTTCCTGCACCTCAGGCTTCTGCGCCTCGGGTGCGGAGACGACGATCGGATAGCCTTCATACGCCTTCCTTGAAACGGGCTTTTCGTCGGCTGGCTTTTGCGCGTCGTCGACGGAGAATTCCGTCAGACCCCAGAACTGCGCGATGCGATAGCTCGACGAGATCCCGACGTCGAGCAGAAACGGTCCTGCCGCGCCATAGCTGTTCTCGTCGTTGCCGACAGCCAGCGGCGTGCCGTGCGCCATGCCGGTGATCACATATTCCTCGACGACGGTTTCGCCCGATGCATCCGTCCATGCACGGTGCGGATATCCGTCGACCGTGTCGCTGGAGGTCGGATCGGACGAGACCGCATGAACATTCGTCCATTGCTTGATGATCTCGCCCGCATTCATGGGCTTGACCGTGGCATCGGCGCTGCCGTGCCACACGGACACTTTCGGCCACGGGCCGCGATGCGGCGACGCATTGCGCACCAGATCGCCCCATTCGCGAGCCGACCGCGTTTGTCCCTGGAACATGCATTCGAAGGCTTCCGGAACGCTGGTGGCGCAGTGATAGGGCAGGCCTGCGACGATGGCACCGCCGGCGAACACCTCCGGATAGGTCGCCAGCATGGTCGATGTCATCGCTCCGCCGGCGGAAAGGCCGGTGACGAAGATGCGGCTGCTGTCGACGCCATGCCGTCGAACGGCATGCTCGACCATCTGACGGATCGAATGCGTCTCGCCGTGGTCGCGTTCGATGTCGCCGGGCTGAAACCAATTGAAGCAGCGCTTGGGATTGTTGGCCTCCTGCTGCTCGGCATAGAGCAGGACGAAACCGTAGCGATCGGCCAGCGCGGACCAGCCCGAGCCGTGATCGTAGCCGGCGGCCGTCTGCGTGCAGCCATGGAGAACCACCACGAGGGCCGGGGAGGAGGAGACGCTGTCCGGCACATAGGTCAGCATGCGCAGATTGCCCGGATTGGAGCCGAAGCCGGCGGTCTCCGTGAGTCGGCTTGGAACGTCCGGCATGAGCAATGGGGATGTGGCGGCACCGGACGCTTCCATCACGGTTTCCCACTGGCGCCGGTAACGTCCCATTTGCTGAATCATTTTGCCTAAGCGCTGCATGGTCGACTGGTCCTCTCGGGTAAGGGTTCTTTCGAAGAACGTCTTACATGGGGTCTATGTTGCAATGCACAATATTTTTGTTGCGGCGCAATGATGCAAAGATCGCCTCCGCTCTCCGGTCCTTGCGGGAGCTTGGCCGTTCCCAATCGGGTCGACGCGGTAAGAGCTGTCTTCAAGAGTTGGTAAATGCGGAACCGGCCCTGTCAGTTCATGACGTAAAAAAGGCCGGGAGATGTCCCGGCCTTTCGCTCGCATCACGGATGTTTGTTCGGAGCTCGCTTCTTGTCCTTCGGCCCCTTGCGGTCCTTGAACGGCTTGCCGTCCCTCTCGCCCTTCTGTGCCGGGGGATGAGCATCGCGCTTGGGGCCGCCTTTGCCCTTCGGCCCGCTCCACGGCTTGGCATCGCGCGGTTTGCCAGGGCCGGCTTCCGCCGGCTCGATGCGGATGTCCTCGTCGTTGGTCTTGCGCGCGGCGGAGGCGAATTTCGAAGCGTGGGATTTGACGATCTCGAACTTCGTCTCGCGGTCGAAGATCTTGATCGATCCGATCTCCTTCTTCGTCACGTGGCCGAGGCGGCAGATGATCGGCAGGAGCCAGCGGGGATCGGCATTGTTGCGCCGGCCGACGCTCATGCGGAACCACACCATGTCTTCCGAGGAACGCTCGAACCCGCCCTCGGATGAATCCCGGCCCCTGTCCTTGAAGCCTCGGGTGCGATCGTCCTGCCGCTCGCGCTTGTCCTTGCGCTGACGCGGCTCGCGGTCCAAGCCGGTGTCCATGATCTCCTCGGGAGCGGGCAGCCGCGACCGGTTGAAGCGCACGAGGGCATTGGCGATCTCCTCCGCAGAGCGTTCGGCCAGAAGCGCCCGTGCCATGGCGAGATCCTCCTCCGTCGTCTCCTCGGTGAAGATCGGGTCCTGCATCAGGCGATCGCGATCGCGCAGACGGATTTCGTCGGCGGAGGGAGGGCCTGCCCAGGTCACGTCGACGCCGGCCATGTCCACGAGCCTCTCGGCCTTGCGGCGGCGGGTATAGGGCACGAGCATCACGCAGACGCCTTTTCGCCCGGCGCGGCCCGTGCGGCCGCTGCGGTGCAGGAGCGTCTCGTGATCGTTCGGCAGGTCGAAATGGATGACGAGGCCGAGATCGGGCAGGTCGATGCCGCGGGCGGCGACATCGGTGGCCACGCAGACCCGGGCGCGGCCGTCGCGCAGCGATTGTAGGGCATTGCTGCGCTCGTTCTGGGTCAGCTCGCCCGAGAGCGCCACCACCGAGAAGCCGCGCTCCATCAGGCTGGCATGCAGGTGCCGTACCGCCTCACGGGTGTGGCAGAACACCATGGCGCCGCGGCTCTCGTAGAAGCGCAGCACGTTAACGACCCCATGCTCGACTTCGTGGGGGGCGATCCTGAGCGCACGGTACTCGATGTCGCCATGCGGCTCGTTCTCGACCAGCGTGTCGATGCGGTGTGCGTCGCGCTGATAGCGCCGCGCCAGGGCGACGATGTTCTTCGGCAGGGTCGCGGAGAACAGGAGGGTGCGGCGATCCTCCGGCGTGGCGTCGAGAATGAATTCCAGGTCCTCGCGGAAACCGAGATCGAGCATCTCGTCGGCCTCGTCGAGCACGACGACGCGCATCTTCGAGGTGTCGAGGCGCCCGCGCTCCAGATGGTCGCGCAGGCGGCCCGGCGTCCCGACCACGATGTGGCAGCCATCGGCCAGCGCCCGCTGCTCCCGGCGCACATCCATGCCGCCGACGCAGGAGACGACCCGGGCACCCGCCGGGCCATAGAGCCAGATCAGCTCCCGGTTGACCTGGAGGGCAAGTTCGCGGGTCGGGGCGATGATGAGCGCCAGGGGCTCGCGGGGGGCATCGAAGCGTTCGGCGTCGCCGAGCAGGGTGGAGGCCATGGCGAGGCCGTAGGCCACCGTCTTGCCTGAGCCGGTCTGTGCGGAGACGAGGAGATCGTGGTCAAGCGCCTCCGGCTGGAGAACCGCCGCCTGGACGGGGGTCGGGTCGTTGTAGCCGCGATCGGCGAGGGCACGTTCGAGGCTGGGATTGGACTTCGGAAATGGCATGAGAGTATGGCTGAACCGTATCTGGGGAGCCCCCATGGGCTCCGGGAATGATCATCAGCCTGAGGCAGCGGCGTCGTCTATCTCGTCGATGGACACCAGGAACACGACATCGATGTCGAGGTCGTCGTCATCGTCTTCGTCGACCTCGTCCTCTTCGTCCAGGGCTTCATAGAAGGCATCGATCTCGTCTTCCGATGCGGGCCGTGTCGCCAAGGTAGCTGAACCGTCCCAAAGGGAGCGGCTCTCGCTCTTAAACGACTTCAGGTCATCTTTAAAGCTCTCGCTGAGAAAGAGTTCGCGGGCCTGTTCTTCATCTGCATTCGTCACGGCAACGGCCTTGCCGTCTATTTCTAGGGTGACCATGGCCTTCCCTTCACCACTACAAGTTCGTCAGAGCACTAACGCTCAGGTCTGAAATTGGATCAAATCGAGCCGGAGCAAGCCCTTCAGGCTCTCCAAGGGTGTGAAAAGCCGTTAAGACCAGTATGGACATGAGGCGACCAATATGAGACCAGTTAGCCTGTGAACGAGACTGGTCCCATTCCTCTCCTCCGGTCCCTCGACCGGCTCTCCCTGGCAGGTTCCCGTGTCAACGAGGACGGGACCGGCCTGCGCGGCCGTTTTGCCTGGATCGTCGACGGAGCCACAGGCCTCTCGGATGAGCCGCTCACCCCGGCGGGTAGCGACGCCTCGTGGCTGGCGCACGCGATCGGCGAAAGGCTGGCCGAGCTGTCCGGCGGGACAGGCGCAGGCGCGCTCCTGAACCGCCTCGAGGAAGAACTGAGGACAGCTTTCGAGGCGGCGACCGCCCATGTGACCGAGATCGTCGATCACCATGCCCCATCCGCCTGCCTCGGCCTGATCGAGGCCGGACCCGGCGAAAACGGGGGAATAGGCGTTCGGGGCCGCTTCCTCGGCGACGTGGTCGCCCTCGTGCCGTCGGAGAGCGGGGTCGTCCGGTGGAGCGACGAGCGGGCGAAGCCCTTCGAGAAAAGGACCCTGGCAGCCCTTGGCGCCCGGGAGCACGAGCCGGGCACCATGCCCGAGGCCGTGCGGCGCCAGATCCGCGAGAACCGCACCAGGCTCAACCGGCCGGACGGCTATTGGGTGGTGAACCCGCGCCGGCCTTGGGCCGGCCATGAGCTGACGTTCGAGGCGAGCGTGGATCCGGGGGCCGCCATCGTGCTTGCGACGGACGGCTTCATGCGGCTCGTCGACGTGTTCGGCGCCTATTCGGACGTCGCGCTCCATGCTGCGCTCGCTGCGGGCAGGGGAGCGGAACTCATGCAGGAATTGCGGGAAAGGGAGCGAAGCGATCTTATGGCAGGCGCTTATCCTCGTGTTAAAACCCACGACGACGCGACGTTTCTCGTGATCGCAGCCGGGCCACAGGCCTGAAGAGATTCCGCCAAGCCCCGCACGAAAGGCGGGACTTGGCGGTGGGAGGACAAGGATTTCAACAATGAGGGAACTGACAATGAAACTGACCCGACGCATTCTAATGGGCGCTGCCGCCGGCAGCTTCCTGCTCTCCGGCACTGCCGCCATGGCGCAGACCGAGCTGACCTTCTGGAGCTGGCGCCAGGAGGACAAGGCCTTCTACCAGGACGTCATCAAGAAGTTCCAGGCCAAGGAGCCGGGCATCACGGTGAAGTTCGAGACCTATGCGCCCGAGAACTACCAGACGATCCTCTCCACGGCGCTCGCCGCCGGCCGCGGCCCGGACGTGATCCAGGTCCGCGCCTACGGCAACCTGGAGACCATCGCGACCCCGGGCTACCTGCTCGCCCTCGACAAGCAGAACGTGCCGGAGCTGGCGAACTTCCCGGAAGCAGCGCTTGCGGCCGAGACCCTGCGCTCGGACAGCAAGGTCTATGCCGTTCCCTTCGCCATGCAGGCGCAGCTCGTCGTCTACAACAAGAAGATCTTCAAGGATAACGGCGTCAACCCGCCGAAGACCTGGGACGAGATGATGGCGCTGACCCAGGCGCTGAAGGCCAAGAACATCACGCCCTTCGCCAACGGCACGGCGACCGCGTGGCAGAACGAGACCATCGTCGGCGGCCTGCTCTCGTCCATGCTCGGCAAGGAATTCGAGACGGACATCGTCTCCGGCAAGGCGAACTTCACCGATCCGCGCTTCGTCGGCGCTCTCGCCAAGCTGAAGGACATCGGCCAGTATTTCTCGCCGAACTTCACCGGCGTGGATTATCCGTCCTCGCAGCAGCTCTTCGTAGCCGGCCGCGCGGCGATGTTCGCGGGCGGTTCCTATGAGGTGGCGAACTTCAAGAACCAGAACCCGACCCTCGACCTCGGCGTGTTCCCGGCTCCCGTCCTGAAGGCCGGCGACCAGGCGCTGATCGCCACCTATTACGACGGCGGCTATGCGGTGAACGCGAAGACGGAGAAGAAGGATGCGGCGCTCAAGTTCGTGCGCTTCCTGGCGACGCCCGAATACGGCACCTCCTTCACCAACACGCTCAAGAACCTGTCGCCGATCAAGGACATCAAGATCGAGGACGCGATCACGCAGGACGTGGCGAAGCTCGCCGAGAACTCCATGTCCTACCTGATGCTCGTGCGCTTCCGCTACCAGGAGCCGAGCGGTTCTGTGCTGCTGCAGTCGAACGTGCAGAAGATGCTCGCCGGCCAGCAGACCCCCGAGCAGGCCGCAGCCGAGATCAACAAGGGCATCGCGACCTACTACAAGCCGTTCCAGAAGTAAGACTTTGACAAGGAGGCGGCGGATTCTCGCGTCCGCCGCCTTTTCCGAAAGCTGCTGAATCCATGCAAGCCTCGCGCCAACAGCCCCGCACGCTGAAGCATCAATTATGGGTGGCGTTTCTCGTCGTCCCGCCCATCGCCTTCATGTCGCTGTTCGTGGTCTATCCGATCCTCTCGGCCTTCGCCTATGCCTTCTACGATTGGCAGGGCCTGGCGCGCGGCGAGTTCGTCGGCCTGAAGAATTTCAAGGAAGTGCTGTTCGGCGTCACCATGGCGCCAGTGGTCTGGAACGCCTTCCTGCACAACGTCTATGCCCTCGTGGCGCTGATGATCATCCAGAACGGCGGCGGGTTTCTTTTCGCTTGGCTGCTCTACAAGGAGCCCTTCGGCTTCCGCTTCCATCGGGTGGCGGTGTTCGTGCCCGTCGTGCTGTCGACGATCATCGTGGGCTTCCTCTGGAAGCTCTTCCTCAATCCGAATTTCGGCATCGTCAATCAGGCGCTCTATTCGCTCGGCCTCGATTCCCTGGCCAAGCCCTGGCTCGGCGATTCCTCGACCGCGCTCGGCGCGCTCATCCTTGCCAATGCCTGGCACTTCGTCGGCTTTCCGACCCTCGTCTATCTCGCCGGCATGCAGCGCATTCCGCCTGAGATCATCGAGGCGGCGCGGCTCGACGGCACCAACGAATGGCAACTCCTGAAGAACGTGGTCTGGCCGCTGGTGGCGCCGAGCACCACCATCCTCTTCACGCTGCTTTTCATCGGTGCGTTCAACTGGTTCGAGATTCCTTACGTGATGGTCGGCCTCGACGGCTCGCCCTTCGGTACTACCGACGTGCTCGGCCTCGTCTTCTACCGCACCGCCTTCGGCAACCAGAGCGCCAGCATCCAGAACTTCGGCATGGGCTCGGCGCTGGCCACGCTGCTCTTCCTCTTCATCGTCGTCTTCGCGTCCATGCTGACCCTGTGGCTGCGCCGTCGGGAGATCCAGTTTTGACCGCCATCGCCTCCGATACGCCTGCCACGCGCCAGCCGATATCCTTCGCGCTCCTCGCCCAGGTCATCCTGATCGCGAATTCCTTCATCATGCTCTATCCGGTCTTGGTGATGGTGCTCTCCGCCTTCAAGACCACGGGCGAGATCTTCGAGCATCCCTTCGCGCTGCCCGATTTCACGCAGGTCGGGAACTTCGCCAAGGTGCTCGGCGAAACCGCGATGCCGACCTATTTCATGAACTCGATCCTGGTGACGGGCACCTCGGTCGTGCTGATCCTCGTGCTCGGCACCATGGCGGGCTACGCGGTGGCGCGCTACGAGTCGCGCACCAACACCTTCATTCTGCTGTTCTTCCTCGCCGGACTGATGCTGCCCCTGAAGCTCGCGGTCATCCCGCTCTTCATCCTGCTGCGCGATCTCGGCCTTCTCGACAGCCGCTGGAGCCTCATCGTCACCTATACGGCGATCGGCCTGCCGTCGGCCGTTTTCATCATGGCGGGCTTCCTGCGCACGCTGCCGGCGGAGCTCGAGGATGCGGCGCGCATCGACGGGGCCTCTGAGCCGCGGATCATGTGGTCGGTCATGCTGCCGCTGGCGCGCCCGCCGATGGCGATCGCCGCGATCCAGAACGCGGTGCCGATCTGGAACGACTTCTTCTTCCCGCTCGTCTTCATCCAGACCGATGCGCGAAAGACCCTGCCACAGGGCCTGACCACCTTCATGGGCGAATACACCACCGATTGGGGCATGCTGTTCGCCGGCCTCACCATCGCGGCAGCTCCCATCACGCTGCTCTACATTGCCCTGTCGCGCCAGTTCATCCAGGGCATGACCGCCGGCGCTGTGAAATGAGGATCGTCGGATGCTGATCCCTAAGGGCGCCCTCGTCATCTCCTGCCAGGCTCGGGCGGACAATCCGCTGCACGGCCCGGTCTACATGTCCGCCATGGCGCAGGCCGCTGAGGCCGGTGGCGCCAGGGGCATCCGCGCCAACGGCGAGGCCGATGTGGCGGCGATCCGGGCGGTGACAAAGCTCCCGATCATCGGGATCGCGAAGGTGTGGGACGATCGCTTCCCGGTCTACATCACGCCCGGCTTCGAGCAGGCCGCGCAGGTCGCCAGGGCGGGCGCCGACATCGTCGGCATCGATGCCACGCCGCGTCCACGCAACGGCGAGCCGGTGGATCGCCTGATCGGCCGCATCAAGGCCGAGCTCGGCCGGGAAGTCTTTGCCGACATCGCCACGTTGGAGGAGGGGCGGGCGGCCCAGGCCGCCGGTGCGACCTATGTCGCGACGACGCTTGCCGGCTACACGGAGGAGACGGCGTCCCACAAGACGGGCGGTCCCGATTTGGAACTCCTCTCAGCGCTTGTGGCCGAGGTTCCGGTGCCCATCGTTGCGGAAGGTCGCTTCGACACACCGGAACGGGTGGCGGAGGCTTTCCGCCGCGGTGCCCATGCGGTTGTCGTGGGTACCGCAGTAACGAATCCACGTGAGATCACGAAGAAGTTTGTTCAGGCCATATCCTGAGCCGCCGCCTAGGTAAGCTTGTAACGGAAACGTGAGAGCACCTCTGGCGTTCTCAGGTGTACCCATTCACAATGGGTTCCAAACGAGGTGATGCCGTGCTGATCCGCCGCCCTGCCGATATTCTGCCTTCGGAGATTACGCCCCGGGAGGTGTATCTCAACCGCCGCCAATGGATGGCGGGCGCCGCCGGCTTGGCGCTGGCAGCGGCTGCGCTGCCGGAGGGCGTGGGCGCCGCGACCCTGAATGCGGCCAAGAGCCCGTTCTCCACGGACGAGAAGAAGACGAGCCGGGAAGACGTCACCAGCTACAACAATTACTACGAATTCGGCACCGGCAAGGACGATCCGGCCGCAAAGGCCAAGTCCCTCAAGACCTCCCCGTGGACGGTGAAGGTCGACGGGATGGTCGGGAAGCCGGGCGAGTTCGCGGTCGAGGATCTCATCAAATCCTCGGCTCTCGAAGAGCGCGTCTATCGCATGCGCTGCGTCGAGGGCTGGTCGATGGTCATCCCCTGGGTCGGGTTCCCCCTGGCGGATCTCGTCAAGCGCGTCGAGCCCCTGGGCAGCGCGAAGTATGTCGCTTTCGAGACGGCCTATCGTCCCGATGAAATGCCGGGCGTGGATTCCTTCTTCCCGGTGCTCGAATGGCCCTATGTGGAGGGCTTGCGCTTGGATGAGGCCATGAACCCGCTGACCATCCTGGCGGTCGGTCTCTATGGCGAGACCCTGCCGAACCAGAACGGCGCGCCGATCCGGCTGGTGGTGCCGTGGAAATACGGCTTCAAGGGCATCAAGTCGATCACCCGCATCAGCTTCGTCGACAAGCAGCCGGAAACCTCCTGGAACAAGCAGGCGTCGAACGAATACGGCTTCTATGCCAACGTGAACCCGAGCGTCGACCATCCGCGCTGGAGCCAGGCGACGGAGCGGCGCATCGGAGAGGGCGGATTGTTCGTGAAGCGGCGCCCGACCCTGATGTTCAACGGCTATGCCGAACAGGTGGCGAGCCTCTATACGGGCATGGACCTGCGGAAGCTCTACTGATGGCGGGACGAGCCTCCGTTCAAGAAGCCAAGAAAGGCTTTGTGCTGCCTCAGGTGCCGAAGATCGCCGTCTATATCGTCGGCTTCATCCCGGCTGTCCTGCTGTTCTATGCCGGCATCGCCGACCGGCTCGGCGCCGATCCCATGCGCTATCTGGAACAGGCCCTCGGGCTCTGGGCCCTGCGCTTCCTCATCGCGACGCTGACGGTCACGCCGCTGCGGCAGCTCTTAAACATCAATCTGCTGCGCTATCGCCGGGCGCTCGGCCTGCTCGCCTTCTACTACGCGGCCCTGCATCTCACCACCTATCTCGTTCTCGACCAGGGCCTCGACATCGCGGCCATCGTCGCCGACATCGTCAAGCGGCCCTACATCACCATCGGAATGGCGACCTTCGTCATCCTCGTGCCCCTGGCCGTGACCTCCAACAACGCCGCGATCCGGCGCATGGGTGGGCAGGCCTGGGCGAAGCTGCATCGTCTCGTCTATGTGGCCGCCATCGGCGCGGTGCTGCATTTCATCCTCGTCGTGAAATCCTGGCCGCCCGAGCCCCTGGTCTATGCGGCCATCGTCGCGGTGCTGCTCGGCTACAGGCTGGTCCGCAGGACGACGAAACGGGCGTCGCCGAGACAGCGCCCCGCTTGAAGAGCCCAACAGCTTCGTTAGGATGCCTGCGCGAGGCAGGTTCACCTCTTCGGGAGACAGGATATGCGTTCGACTCGATCCTCAGGCGGCCGGTTTGCGAAGATGGCTCTTCTCGGCCTGCTGCTCTCGGGGTTCGCGCTGGTCGGCGGAGCTTCGGCCCAGTCCAGGGATGTGCTGGTTTTCGCAGCCGCCAGCCTGAAGAATGCGCTCGACGATGCCGGCGCGGCCTGGATGCGCGAGACCGGCAAGAGGGTCACGGTCTCCTATGCCGCCAGCAATGCGCTCGCCAAGCAGATCGAGGCTGGTGCCCCGGCGGATCTCTTTGTCTCCGCCGATCTCGACTGGATGGATTACCTGGCCTCGAAGGGGCTGATCAAGCCCGAGAGCCGCATCAGCCTGCTCGGCAATTCCCTCGTCCTCGTCGCGCCGAAAGGCTCCACCCAGCAGGTGACACTCCAGCCCGGAATCGATCTCGCCGCGATCCTTGGCGGCAACCGCCTGGCGATGGGCCATGTGGATGCGGTGCCGGCCGGAAAATACGGCAAGGCGGCGCTCGAGCATCTCGGCGCCTGGGCCGGGGTCAAGGATAAGATCGCGCAGGCGGATAACGTGCGCGCGGCGCTCCTCCTCGTCTCCCGTGGCGAGGCGCCGCTTGGGATCGTCTACAAGACCGATGCCGTATCCGATCCGAATGTGAGCATCGTCGCGACCTTCCCGGAAGAGAGCCATCCGCCGATCGTCTATCCGGTCGCGCTCACCAAGGATTCGAGCAATCCTGACGCGGCGGCGTTCCTGGCCTTCCTGCGCTCGGACAAGACGAAGCCTTTCTTCGAGAAGCAGGGCTTCACGTTCGTCGGCAAGGCGACCTCCGGCTCGTGATCGATTGGCTTTCTCCGGAAGAGTGGACGGCCGTTCGCCTCAGCCTGAAAGTCGCCTTCGTCGCGATGACGGCGAGCCTCATTCCCGGCATCGCCATTGCGCTGCTGCTGGAGCGAGGGCGCTTCTGGGGGCGGCAGTTCCTTGACGTTCTCGTCCATCTCCCCTTGGTCCTGCCGCCGGTCGTCGTCGGCTGGTTCCTGCTGATCGGTTTCGGGCGGCGCGGCCCCATCGGCGCCTTCCTGTCAGAGCAGTTCGGCATCGTGTTCTCCTTCCGCTGGACGGGCGCGGCGCTCGCCTGCGCCATCATGGGCTTCCCGCTCCTGGTGCGCGCGATCCGCCTGTCCATCGCAGCCGTCGACCGCAAGCTGGAGGATGCGGCGGGAACGCTCGGCGCTCATCCGGTTTGGGTGTTCGCCGTGGTAACTCTGCCTCTCATCGTACCGGGCATCATCGCCGGCATGGTGCTGTCCTTCGCCAAGGCGATGGGCGAGTTCGGTGCGACGATCACCTTCGTTTCCAACATTCCCGGCGAGACACAGACCATTCCCTCCGCCATTTATACCTATACGCAGGTGCCGGGCGGCGAGAGCGGCGCCATGCGTCTGACGCTCGTGTCCATCGTCATCTCCGTCGTTGCGCTCTGGCTGTCCGAATGGCTGGCGCGCCGGATGCGCCGCCGGGTTCGCGCGTAATGGTTCTCGACGTCGACATCCGGCATACGCAGGGAGCCTTCGACCTCCAAGCGCGCTTCCGGTCGGACGGAAAGCTCACAGCACTTTTCGGTCCGTCGGGATCCGGCAAGACGACGATCGTGAACGCCATAGGCGGTCTCGTGCGGCCGGATCACGGCCGCATCGTCGTGCAGGGGCGGGTGCTCGTCGACACGAAGAAAGGCGTCTTCGTTCCCAAGCACCGGCGGCGCATCGGCTACGTGTTCCAGGAAGGACGCCTCTTCCCGCATCTCGACGTGCGCCAGAACCTGCTCTTCGGCCGCTGGTTCACCCCGAGGGGGGAGCGGAAGACGGGTTTCGAGAATGTCGTGGAGCTTCTCGGCATCGGACACCTTCTCGAACGGCGACCGGCGACGTTGTCGGGCGGCGAAAAGCAGCGCGTCGCCATCGGGCGCGCGCTTCTCGCCGATCCGCAGCTCCTGCTGATGGACGAGCCGCTGGCATCGCTCGACGATGCGCGCAAAGCCGAGATCTTTCCCTATATCGAGCGGCTGCGCGACGAGGGCGGCGTGCCGATCGTTTTCGTCAGCCACTCCGTGCCCGAGATTGCGCGTCTTGCGACATCGGTCGTCGTTCTGTCCGAGGGGAGGGTGGCGGCATCCGGTTCGGCCTCGGAGATTCTGCGGCATACGAACCTGTTCAGGCAGACCGGTCTCACCGAGGCCGGAGCGCTGATCGAGGCGCAGGTCCTGCGGCATGAGAACGGCTTCGGCCTTACCGTGCTTCAGGCCAGGGCAGGCACCCTGACCGTCCCGCTTCTCGATCATGCCGTCGGCACGAGGATGCGCGTGCGCCTACGCGCCCGTGACATCATCCTGTCCCTGCACGAGCCCAAGGGCATGAGCGCGCTCAATGTGCTGTCGGGAATTATTTCCTCGATCGAGGAATCCGAGGGGGCGAGCGTGGATGTCGAGCTCGATTGCGGCGGCGACGCTCTCGTTGCCCGCGTGACCCGGAAGTCGGTGGCGGAGCTCGGCCTGAGGCCGGGCCTTCAGGTCCACGCCATCATCAAGAGCATCGCCTTCGATCCGGACGTCCTCGGCGGCGCAAAGCCTGAGAATATGTGACATTTCAGCCTTCGAGGTTGCACCGACGGCAGAGCCGTGTAGCCTCTCCCGCCATTATTCGACCTGCGAGAGACGAGGATCATGAACGAACAAGTCCGGAACCTGGCGGATGCCGCATCCCATGCCCAGCTTCTCGACCGCCTGGCGGAAGTCGCCGTTCGCGTCGGGCTTGGGCTGAAGCCCGGCCAGGAACTGGTCGTGACCGCGCCGCTCGACGCCGTCGCCCTGGTCCGGCGCATCACGGAGCATGCCTACACAGCCGGCGCTTCCCTCGTGACCACAATCTTCTCGGATGAGGAAAGCACGCTCATGCGCTACCGCCATGGGCGCGACGAGGGCTTCGATACGGCGCCGGCCTGGCTCTACGAGGGCATGGCGGAGGCCTACAAGAAGGGCGCCGCCCGGCTCGCCATCGTCGGCGAGGATCCCTCGCTCCTCGCCAAGGAGGATCCGGACAAGGTCTCCCGCGCCAACCGGGCGCGCTCCAAGGCCTATATGCCGGCTCTCAACATGATCGCGGGCTTCGACATCAACTGGACCATCGTCTCCGCCGCCACGCCATCCTGGGCCAAGACCGTGTTTCCTGACGATCCGGAGGCAGTGGCCGTCGCCAAGCTGTGGCAGGCGATCTTCTCGGCCTCGCGCGTCGATACGCCTGACCCGATCGCCGCCTGGGAGACGCACAATGCGGCGCTCCAGGCGCGCACGCGCCTGCTGAACGGCAAGAACTATGCGGCGCTCCACTTCCGCGGTCCCGGCACGGATCTGCGCGTCGGCCTCGCGGATGATCACGAATGGAACGGCGGCTCGACCGCGGCGAAGAACGGCATCGTCTGCAACGCCAACATTCCGACCGAGGAAGTCTTCACCACGCCGCACAAGGACCGGGTCGACGGCACCGTCACCAGCACCAAGCCGCTCTCCTATAACGGCACGCTGATCCAGGACATCCAGGTCAGGTTCGAAGGCGGGCGCATCGTCGAGAGCAAGGCGCGCACCGGCGAGGCCGTGCTCAACAAGGTGCTCGATACCGACGAGGGCGCGCGCCGCCTCGGCGAGGTAGCCCTGGTGCCGTATTCCTCGCCCATTTCGCAGAGCGGCCTTCTCTTCTTCAACACCCTGTTCGACGAGAACGCCTCCAGCCACATCGCGCTCGGCCAGGCCTACAGCAAGTGCATCCACGGAGGCGGCTCCATGAGCGAGGACGAGCTTGCCTCCCGCGGATCGAACAAGAGCCTGATCCATATCGACTGGATGATCGGCTCCGACCGGGTGGATGTGGATGGTATCACACAGGACGGCAGGTGCGAGCCGCTCATGCGCGGCGGCGAATGGGTAACTGGGTAACAAAAAGACTCGCACTTTTCGTCGCGCCGGATCTATGATCCCCGCGACTGCCTGATCTTATGCAATCGGTGCTTGACGTAGCGGCATCGTGGCTGTGATGGATAACAGGTATCAAAGAGGTACCGATCCGAGATTTCGTCGGACCGGTACATCCTCAAGAGCGTGAATGGATGTCGGACACAGCCAATCGTCAATCTCAAGCCCTCCTGTCGGTCCGCTCCCTTTCGGTGGAGTTCGGCACGGGGAATGGAGCCTTCAAAGCCGTCAAGGAGGTCAGCTTCGATGTGCAGCCGGGCAAGACCCTGGCAGTCGTCGGAGAATCCGGATCCGGCAAATCCGTCACCTCCCTCGCGATCATGCGCCTGACCGATTACACGGGCGGACGCATCACCAACGGGCAGGTGCTGTTTCGCCCGGACGGCGGCGAGGCCATCGACCTCGTCAAGGCTTCCGACAACAGGCTCAGGGAGATCCGCGGTAACGACATCGCGATGATCTTCCAGGAGCCGATGACCTCGCTCAACCCGGTCTTCACCATCGGCAACCAGATTGCGGAAACGCTGATCCTGCACCAGGGCCTCAACGGCCGCGAGGCACGCCTAAGGGCGAAGGAGCTGCTGCAGAAGGTGCGTTTGCCGGATGCGGACAAGCTCCTCGACCGCTATCCGCACCAGCTCTCCGGCGGCATGCGTCAGCGCGTGATGATCGCCATGGCGCTCGCCTGCAATCCCAAGCTCCTGATCGCCGACGAGCCGACCACGGCCCTCGACGTGACGATCCAGGCGCAGATCCTCAACATCATCCGCGACCTGCAAGCCGAGATGGGCACCGCCGTCATCTTCATCACGCATGACATGGGCGTGGTGGCCGAGATGGCCGACGACGTGGTGGTGATGTGGAAGGGCGAGAAGGTGGAGCAGGCGCCGGTGCGGGACATCTTCGCAGCGCCGCAGCATCCTTACACCCGCGCGCTGCTCTCCGCCGTGCCGCGCCTGGGCAGCCTCACGGGCCAGCCGCTGCCGAAGCGCACGCCCGTGATGGTCATGGACGGCGGCGTGGCAAAGCCCGTCGGCGGCACGCACGAGCAGAACACCGCCGATTACACCAAGCCCATCCTCCAGGTGGACAAGCTCACCACCCGCTTCGACGTGGGCAAGACCTTCTTCGGCCGGGTGACGCACCGCGTCCACGCGGTGGAGGAGGTCAGCTTCGACATCTATCCCGGCGAGACGCTGGCGCTGGTGGGCGAATCCGGCAGCGGTAAGTCCACCATCGGGCGCACGCTGCAGCAGCTCGTCGAGCCGACCGGCGGCACGGTGCGCTTCGACGGGCGCGACATGGGCGCCATGAGCCACGGCGACCGGCGGCGCCTGCGCCAAGAAATCCAGTACATCTTCCAGGATCCCTTCGCCTCGCTCGATCCGCGCCATACGGTGGGCTACAGCATCGCCGAGCCGATCGTCGTCCACGGCCTGATCAAGGATGCAAAGGCGCGCGAACGGCGCGTGCAAGAATTGCTGGAGCAGGTCGGCCTGCTGCCGCAGCATGCCAAGCGCTACCCGCACGAATTCTCCGGCGGCCAGCGCCAGCGCATCTGCATCGCGCGGGCGCTCGCAAGCAACCCGAAGCTCGTGATCGCGGATGAATCCGTGTCGGCGCTCGACGTGTCGATCCAGGCGCAGATCGTCAACCTGCTCATGGAGCTGCAGGAAAAGCGGCGCCTGTCCTATCTCTTCATCACCCATGACATGGCGGTGGTGGAGAAGATCAGCCACCGGGTCGCCGTGATGTATCTCGGCCAGATCGTCGAGCTCGGGTCCCGTCAGGCGATCTTCGAGAACCCGCAGCATTCCTACACCCGCAAGCTGCTCGCGGCGGTGCCCATCGCCGACCCGCAGCGCGAGCGGGCGAAGATGCGGATCGAAGGCGAGATCCCGAGTCCGGTGCGCCCGGTCGGCCAGGAGCCCGCCATCCACCGCATGCGCGAGGTCGAGCCCGGACATTGGGTGGCGATCGAAGCGGATCAGATCCGCGGAGCGGCATAAGAAACGACTTTTCCAGAGGGAGACGATAAGATGAAGTTCTCTACCACCATCAAAGCGCTCGGCCTTACGGCCGCTGTCGCATTGACACCATTGATGGCGTCCGGGGCTCAAGCGGCCGGGACGATCACGGTCGCAACGACCATCGATCCCGGAAGCTGGGACCCCATCGATAGCTTCCTGGTGCCGTGGGCATCTGCCGCCAACAACATCTACGACGGCCTGATCTCGCGCGGTCCGGACATGAAGCTCCAGCCGGCTTTGGCCACCTCCTGGGATTTCCTCGACGACAACAGCCGCATCCGCTTCAAGCTGCGCCAGAACGTGAAGTTCCATAACGGCGAACCCTTCAACGCGGCAGCCGTGAAGTTCACATTCGACCGCCTGCTCGGCGACGAAGGCAAGAAGGGGCCGCAGCAATCGAACTACACCTCGATCTCCAAGGTGGAGATCGTTGACGATTACACGGTCGACTTCGTCATGAAGCAGGCGGATCCCGTGCTGCTGACGAAGCTTGCCGGCTATGGCGGCATGATCGTGCCGCCAAAATACATCCAGGAGAAGGGCGACGCCCACTTCAACATGAATCCGGTCGGCACCGGGCCGTTCAAGTTCGTCGAGTACACGCCGAAGGTGAACCTCGTGCTTGAAGCATATGCTGATCACTGGGCCGGCGCGCCGAAGGTCGACAAGGTCGTGACCCGCTTCATTCCTGAGGCCAACACCCAGGTGGCCGAGCTCCAGGCGGGCCGCATCGATATCGCGACCCTCATCCCCTTCGGCCTTGCGCCGACCGTCGAGAAGAGCCCGAACCTCACTCTCGTCAGCATCACCGGCCCGACTGTCGTTGCGCTGCGCCTCAACACCAAGGAAGGCATCACCAAGGATGTGAATGTCCGCAAGGCGCTCATCATGGGCGTCGACCGTGACGCAATCATCAAGGCGGTGCTGCTCGGCCACGGCAAGCCGATTGCGAGCTTCCAGTCCGACCTGTCCTTCGGCTACGATAAGAACCTGAAGCCGCTGCCTTTCGACCTCGCCAAGGCGAAGCAGATGCTTCAAGAGGCGAAGATTCCGGCCGGCGCTCCGGTCCGCATCGATTTCCGCGGCAACGATGCGACCTTCCGTGAGGTGGCGCAGGCCGCGGCCGGCTATTTCCAGGCACTCGGCCTCAAGCCGTCGATTCAGCCGCACGAGCCTCCGGTTCTCCTCAACGACATCATCCCGAACGGCAAGACCGGCGAGGCCTGGCATAATTCCTGGGGTGGATGGACCTTCGACTACGACAACACGGCCTACCTGATGTACCATTCGGGCGAGAAGTGGAACCCGTATGACAACGACCCCAAGCTCAACGCCCTGCTCGAGAAGCAGCGCACGATCTATGACGTGAAGGAACGCGAGAAGGTTCTTCAGGAAGTCGCGCGCTATGTGGCGGATCAGGCGCTCGAGATCCCGCTCTATAACGAGAATACCGTTTTGGGCGTCAGCAAGCGGCTGAAGAACTTCGTGCCGCCGGCGGA
Source organism: Microvirga ossetica (assembly GCF_002741015.1). NCBI lineage: Bacteria > Pseudomonadati > Pseudomonadota > Alphaproteobacteria > Hyphomicrobiales > Methylobacteriaceae > Microvirga > Microvirga ossetica. The sequence continues at coordinate 4,007,422 of NZ_CP016616.1, forward strand.
CCGGCGTTTCCGCTTCAACGATGTGACGGTTGAATAACCCCAATTACATCCGCAATCGAGAAGGCGCCACGCCAGTGGCGCCTTTTCCAAGAGCAAGAAGGAACCCCCGTGGCGGGATTTATTCTCAAGAGATTGCTGCAGGCCGTTTTCGTGATCCTTGCCGTGACCCTGATCGTGGCCTTTGCGATCAGGCTGTCCGGCGATCCCGCCGTGATGCTGGTGGGCGGTGCCGGGAGCGTCACCGAGCAGGACCTGCAGAACATCCGGCAGTCGCTCGGTCTCGAAAGGCCCTTCTACGTTCAGTATCTGAGTTTTCTCAAAGGTATCGTCACCGGCGATTTCGGCAAGAGCTTCATGGGCGGGACCCCTGTCTCCCTGCTCATCGCCAACGCGCTGCCGGCAACGCTGCTGCTAGCCTTCGCTTCGCTCATCACATCGATCATCCTCTCCGTTCCTCTCGGCATTTACGCAGCCGTTAACCGCGGCCGCTGGCCGGATCAGGCGATCCGCATCCTGTCACTCGTCGGCCTGTCCTTCCCGAATTTCTGGCTCGCCATCATGATGGTGCTCTTGTTCTCCATCGTGCTCGGCGTGCTGCCGCCGAGCGGCATGGAGGGGCCCGAGAGCTTCGTCATGCCGGCGCTCACCATGGCGATCATCCTCACCGCCACGAATGTGCGCCTCGTGCGCACCTCCATGCTGGAGACGCTCTCGCAGCAATACATCATGGTCGCGCGCTCGAAGGGCCTGCGCGACCGCGTCGTGCTCTATAAACATGCCCTGCGCAACTCGGCGATTCCGCTCGTCACCTATATCGGCCTGCAGTTCGGCGGCCTGATCGGCGGCATCGTCATCATCGAGCGGGTGTTCAACTGGCCCGGCATGGGCACGCTCGCCTTCGACGCCATCTCGAACCGCGATTATCCGGTGCTCCAGGGCACGATCACGGTGCTGGCGCTTTTCATCGTTCTCATCAACCTCCTGGTCGATATCGCCTATGGGCTGATCGACCCGCGCATCCGGACGGAGTGAGCCCATGGCTGCCGCTCAGGCTCTCGCGTCGGCGCGCCGGCACTTCAGGTCCCTCGAGCTTGTCCTCGGTGTTCTGCTCACCGGCGGCATGGGATTGGCCGTGCTTTTCTCCGGCTTCCTCTTTCCCGATGGCGGCGAGAGCATGGACCTCATGGCCCGCCTCACGCCACCATTCCAGGATCTCGCCCATCCCCTCGGCACGGATCCGCTCGGCCGCGACGTGCTGGCGCGGGTGATTGTCGGCGGCAAGATTTCGCTCACTGTCGGTATTTTCTCGGTGCTGGGAGCGGTGACTGTCGGAACGCTCGTTGGGCTGATCGCCGGCTATTACCGCGGCATCGCCGAAATCCTGCTGATGCGCTTTGCCGACATCCAGCTCGCGCTTCCCTTCATCCTCGTCGCCATCATGTTCCTCGCCATTCTCGGCACCGGCATCGACAAGGTGATCTTCTTCATGATCGTCGCGCAATGGGTGCAATACGCACGCCTCGTACGCGGCTCCGTGCTGTCCCTGCGCGACCGGGAATTCATTCTGTCCGCCCGCGCCATCGGCGTCGGCAACGGGCGCATCATCTTCACCCATATCCTGCCCAACGTTCTCGGTCCCATCGTCATCCTGATGACGCTGCAGGTGGCCAACAACATCCTTCTCGAAAGCAGCCTCACCTTCCTCGGGCTCGGCGTCGATCCGCTCATCCCGAGCTGGGGCGGCATGCTCGCCGACGGGCGCACCTATCTCCAGACTGCGTGGTGGGTCAGCGTTTTCCCGGGGCTTGCGATCATGTTCACCGTGCTCGGCCTGAACCTTCTCGGCGACTGGCTGCGCGACCTTCTCGATCCGACAGGACAGACTTCACGATGACGATCTTGCTCGACGCGCGCATCCCGCGCACTCTCGACACCCTCGTGCGCGACTGGGCGGGCGGCGACCATCGCGGCATCACGCTTGAGGCCTGGCTGTTCGAAGACGAGACTGCGCGTCGCAGAGCCGAGCAGGTCTTCGCCGCGTCAGGCATCCATGCGCGGCTTCGCAGCGCCTACAAGCCGCTCGTTCATGCGTTTCTGGAAGAGTTCGATACCGTCGGGCTGGCGCGCGTGAGCGTGCGCTACCCGGTGCATGAAGAGGCCGATCGCCTGCGCTTCCTCTCGGAGACCTATCCGCTTGCCGCGCTGCTCGACGGCGTCGAGATGCATTTCGAGCCTGGCGCGGCGGACATGACTTATCGCGTCACGCTCGAATACGGCAATGGCCGGGTGGCGGAGCACGAGGTCTTCGCGCCGAACCGTCTGCGCACCAACCATCTCGATCAGGTCGATCTCACGCCGACCGGATGGCTAAAGGTGACGGGCCGCACCGATGTCGGCTCCGATCTCGACGGGCCGCTCGAGACGGAGAACGAGCAGGTCTTTCACGAGGTCATGAATGCGGTCGCCGCGCATGGCTGGCCCGAGAGCGAACCCTATGCGGAAACGCTCACCATCGACGTGACGATCCCCGGGATCGAGCGCGCGCTCGATTACGGCGACGAGGTCATGAGCACGCGCGAGGCGCTGCACGAGGATTTCTATTTCTCGCTGCTCGAATTCTTCAAGCGCCGGTCCGGCCGTCCGCCCGAAGATCGCAGCGTGCAGCCGGGCCAGATCGTGCCCGATATCCGCGTCGGCGAGGGCGATGCGCATGTGCGCGTGGCCCTGCGCCCGTTCGGCGTGCCGACGGATCCGCTACGGCCGGAACAGGACATCGAGACGGCCGATGCCGCGCCCGGTCTTGCGCAGATCCAGCGCGAGCTCGCCGCTCTTCCCGGCGAAACCTTCGAGGGCATCTCCCGCGAAGGACGCCCCGTGCGCGGCATCTACCGGCCGGGATCGCGCCCAGCGGTTCTCGTCACCGGCGGCCAGCATGCCAACGAGACCTCGGCTCCCCTCGGCACCTTGCGAGCCGTGCGCCGGCTGCTGGCCAATCCGGAGGCCAACATCGCCTATATTCCCGTCGAGAACCCGGACGGCTATGCCCTGCACGGGCGGCTCTGCGAGGGCAATCCGCGTCATATGCATCATGCCGCGCGCTACACCTCCCTCGGCAGCGATCTGGAATACGGCCGCAACGAACCTCTCTATGAGATCGGTGCGCGCAACCAGGCTCTGGCGAGGTCGGGCGCGCAGCTGCATCTCAACCTGCACGGCTATCCGGCGCATGAATGGACGCGGCCTTTCACGGGCTACCTGCCGCGCGGCTTCGAGCTCTGGACGATCCCGAAGGGCTTCTTTCTCATCATCCGCCATCATCCCTCCTGGGCCGAGACGGCGCGGACCCTGATCGAAGCCGTGACGAAAGGCCTCTCGGCCGTGCCGGGCCTCGCGGAGTTCAATCGCCGCCAGATCGAGATCTGCTCGATCCATTCCGGCGGCACGCCCTATGAGATCATCAACGACGTTCCCTGCCTGCTGACGCCAGACGAGCGCCATCCGACGCCGCTCACGCTGATCACGGAATTCCCGGACGAGACGATCTACGGCGACGCCTACCGCTTCGCCCATACCGTCCAGATGGCGACCGTCATCGCCGCCGAGGAGGCCTTTGCATCGATCATGGCGCAGGTGGCATAGCGCGTACCGGGAAGAGATGACGTCGGGTTAGCGTGAAGCCGTCCCGCCCGCGATCAAGCCGGCTTTCCAGGGTGGATCGGAAGGCCGTCGGACTGCTGAAACGCAAGGAATCCTTAACCTCTATCCCTCCTTTCACCCTTGCGGATGCGTTCAAGAACGTTATATCGATAGAGTCATTCAATGATGCCTAGGCGTCGAAAGGCCATCATCGCAGGGGCGTTCTCATGCCTAAATTATTCGATTTCCAGGCCGAAAGCCTTCCCTCCTGGTGGGACGGCAACTTCCGGATGCCGTGGACCAAGACGAATATCGACCTGATCCAGGGCGATGGCGCCTCGCAGCTCGTCATCGTGCCGACCGTCTATATGGACAGCCTGAACGCGACGCGGGTTTATCGCGACAACGGCGATCCCGGTGGGCATAACACCGACGGCGCTCCCCGCACCGAAAGCGACGGGTCGATCGAGGAGGCGCTCAAATACGCACAGGCTCGCGGGCTCGAGGTGATCTTCAAGCTGCACGTCAACGTGCAGAACGGTGACTGGAACGCCCTGATCGGCCCGCCTGCGGGCTCGACTCCGGCTCAGGCCAAGCAATGGGCCGACTCCTGGTTTGCTTCCTATAAGGAAGCAGTGGTGCATTACGCCAAGCTCGCGCAGAAGAACGGCGTCACGGCGTTCGCCATCGGCAACGAATGCGAGAGCATGACCGGGCCGCAATATCGCGAGTATTGGGTCGACATCATCGAGGCGGTGCGCGAGGTCTATAGCGGTCAGCTGACTTATGCGGCGACCTGGACCGAGGCGCTCCATGTGAGCTTCTGGGACAAGCTCGATTACATAGGCGCCAATCCGTATATCTCGTTCACCGACAATCCCAATCCCACCCTGCAGCAGCTGATCGACGGCTGGACCAAGCCCTCGCCGTTCTTTCATGTGCGCGATCCCATCGAGCAGGCTTTCGGCGAGAACATCTCCGCCATCGATGCCCTGCGCCGCGTGGCGCAGGAGCACGGCAAGAAGCTGATCTTCACGGAGACCGGTTTCCGCAGCCTCGACGGCAGCAACTACGATCCCTGGACCTGGCGCAGCGGCCGCGTCGACGTGGTCGAGCAGGCCAACATGTTCAAGGCCTTCTATAAGATCATCACCGACCGCCTCGACGAAGGCTGGGTCGGCGGCTACTGGCTCTGGAATTATGATGCCGGGCAAATGGTGTCCGATCCGAGCCCGGACGACGGCTACTACACACATGGCAAGCTGGCCGATGCTATCGTCGAGCAGTATTTCAAGAATCCCGTAGCGGTGAAAGGCCAGCTTCTTGCGGGCACGGCCGGCAGCGATGCCCTCCGGGGCGGCTTCAACAACGACACCCTCTCGGGGGGCGCCGGCAATGATACGCTGCAGGGCAATGGCGGCGCGGATATCTATATCTATGCCGGCGGAGAGGGAGCGGACACCATCTTCGGGTTCGACCCGATTCAGGGCGATCGGGTCGTCCTGAACAACGTCGGCGTCACGCGCTTCGCCGATCTTCAGATCAGCCAGATCGCCGGCGGCTATGTCATCGCCTTCGGCGGTGGCAACAGCCTGACGATCATGACCACCGCAACGCTGGAAGCGACTTGGATCTCGTTCAACGGCGCTGGGCAATCCGGCGCCTCGACGAAGCCGACGACCGGCAACGACGAGATCACCGGCGGCTTGACGAAGTCCGATCTGATCGATGCCAACAAGGGCGACGACCGGATCGATGGCCTGGGCGGCAACGACACGCTGCGGGGCGGCGAGGGCGACGACACGGTCTATGGCGGCATCGGCAATGACGCGCTCTACGGCAATGCCGGCGACGATTATGCGGAAGGCGGCGACGGCACCGACCGGCTCTACGGCGGCGACGGCCTCGACATCCTCTACGGCGGCGCCGGAAACGACCAGGTGAGAGGCGAAGAGGGCGACGACATGCTTTATGGGGATGACGGCGTCGACACTCTACACGGGGACAACGGCTACGACCTCCTCGACGGCGGCGACGGCGACGACAAGCTCTACGGCGAAGCCGGCGACGACCAGATCGTCGGAGGCGAGGGCAACGACATCATCCAGGGCGGTGCCGACAACGACACGCTCGAGGGCGAGAACGGCGACGACAAGCTCTATGGCGGCGACGGCAAGGACGTGTTGATCGGCTGGTTCGGTGCGGACCAGCTTTGGGGCGGCGCCGACTACGACGTGCTCGACCCCGGCGCCGGTAACGACAAGCTCTGGGGCGGCCTGGGCGAAGACCGGTACGTGTTCAACTCCGACACGGGCCAGGATATCGTCTACGACTTCCAGCCGAAGCAGAACGAGATGCTGCTGATCCGCCACAACATCAATCATTCCGGCATTCTCGATTTCGAGACGCTCAAGCCGCATATGAAGCAGGTGCTGAACAACGTCGTCATAAAGCTCGGCAAGGGCGAGTATCTTGGCGGCGATGACCAGCTGACGCTGGTCAATGTCCGGCTGGCGGATCTCAAAGCCGAGCACTTCTACTTCTATTGGTAAGCAGTTCCAGTTTGGAAACGACATGACGGCCGGGGCATGTCCTCGGCCGTTGCGCTTTCGCGGCCATGGATTCAGGCGGGAACAACGCCGTTACCCTGTCGTTTTTCGCGCAACGATGGGCGTTCGCCCGGATTTCGGGAGATGATTCATGGCCCGGCTGTCATGGAGGCAGAACGAGAACGAGGCCTCGATCCGCGAGGCTGTCGATCTCGTGCGCGAGCACGGAGAGCCTTTGCCGCCGATCGGCGAGGATGAAGCGTTCGGCGCGATGTTCGATCGCTTCGCCGATGCCAAGGTGGTGCTCTTGGGCGAAGCGACCCATGGCACCTCGGAATTCTACCGCGCCCGCGCCGCCATCACGAGACGCCTGATCGCGCAGCACGGTTTCACCATCGTCGCGGTCGAGGCCGACTGGCCCGATGCGGCGCGCATCGACGCTTACGTGCGCCATCGCCCCGTGCCGGAAGGCGACGACGTGGCCTTCGAGCGCTTTCCGACCTGGATGTGGCGCAATGAGGAGGTGGCGGACTTCGTCAACTGGATGCGCGAGCATAACCGCGACATCGCCGAGGACGAGCGCGCCGAGTTCCGCGGTCTCGATGTCTACAGCTTGAACGCGTCGATCCGTTCCGTGCTCGATTATCTCGCCAAGGTCGATCCCGAGGCTGCGAAGGAGGCGAGGGGGCGCTATGGCTGCCTCACGCCCTGGCAGTCCGATCCGGCGCGCTACGGGCGCGCGGTTCTCACCGGGCAGAAAAAGCCCTGCGACGAGGCCTTGCTGCACCAGCTCCAGACCCTCCTCGACAAACGCATGGACTATCTTCAAGCCGATGGCGGCGAGGAATTCTTCGATGCGGTTCAGAATGCCAAGATCGTTCATGCGGCCGAGCATTATTACCGGATCATGTACGAGGGCGCGACGGAGTCCTGGAACCTCCGCGACCGGCACATGTTCGTGACGCTGCAGAGCCTTTTGGCTCGGCGCGACAACGCCAAGGCCGTCGTCTGGGCGCACAACTCGCATATCGGCAACGCCGCTGCGACCGCGATGGGCTGGCAGGGCGAGTTCAATATCGGCGAGCTCTGCCGCAAGTCCTATCGCAGCGAGGCGGTTCTCATAGGATTCGGAACGGATCGCGGCACGGTGGCGGCCGCCGACGATTGGGACGAGCCGATGCGAGTCAAGGATGTGCGACCCGCCCGGCCCGACAGTCATGAGCGGATTTTTCGGGATGCGGGCCTCGGCTGCTTCCTGACCGATTGGCGCGAAAACGGCCAGGCCGAGCTGACGGACGTTCTCTCGCGGCCCCGCCTGGAGCGCGCCATCGGCGTGATCTACCGGCCGGAGACGGAGCTCTACAGCCATTATTTCGAAGCCATCCTGGCCGAGCAGTTCGATGCCTTCGTCTGGTTCGACGAGACAAGGGCGGTGAAGCCATTGACCCACGCCCATGGCAAGGGCATGCCGGAGACCTATCCGTTCGGGCTTTGATGCAGTCTAGGTCATCCCGGGGCCGCGTAGCGGAACCCGGGATTGCACGACGAGAATGGCGCCTCGTCCTGCGAGCGATCCCGGATCGGCTTTGCCGTCCGGGATGACGGCGAAGGGCGTTGCAGCATCCCCGCCTTGCCCCGGCAGGCCGCCCCTGCTAACTGACGGCCAACTCCATTCACATCGATCAAACAGGGCTTTTCCCGTGTCCCGTCAGTTCATCTACCACATGCGTGGCCTCACCAAGACCTATTCGGGCGGCAAGAAGGTCCTGGATAATATTCACCTGTCCTTCTATCCGGATGCCAAGATCGGCGTGCTCGGCGTCAACGGCTCCGGCAAGTCGACGCTTCTGCGCATCATGGCCGGCACCGATACGGACTGGAACGGCGAGGGTTGGGTCGCCGAGGGGGCGCGGGTCGGCTACCTGCCGCAGGAGCCACAGCTCGACCCGTCGAAGAACGTCCGCGAGAACGTCATGGAGGGCGTGGCCGCCAAGAAGGCGATCCTCGACCGCTACAACGACCTCGCCATGAACTATTCCGAAGAGACGGCCGACGAGATGACCCGGCTCCAGGACGAGATCGAGGCCAAGGGCCTGTGGGATCTCGATTCCCAGGTCGATCAGGCCATGGATGCCCTGCGCTGCCCGCCGGACGACTGGTCCGTGGACAAGCTCTCGGGCGGCGAGCGCCGCCGCGTCGCCCTGTGCAAGCTGCTCCTGGAGCAGCCCGAGCTTCTGCTCCTCGACGAGCCGACCAACCATCTCGACGCCGAGACGACCGCCTGGCTCGAAGGCCACCTGCGCAATTATCCGGGCGCGATCCTGATCGTCACCCACGACCGCTACTTCCTCGACAACGTGACGGGCTGGATTCTCGAGCTCGACCGCGGCCGCGGCATTCCCTACGAGGGCAATTACTCGTCCTGGCTCGAGCAGAAGCAGAAGCGCATGGAGCAGGAGGGCCGCGAGGACGAGGCGCACAAGCGCACCATCGAGCGCGAGCGCGAGTGGGTGTCGGCTTCGCCCAAGGCCCGCCAGGCCAAGTCGAAGGCCCGTATCCAGCGCTACGAGGACCTTGTGGCCAAGGCCAACGAGAAAGGTCCGACGACGGCCCAGATCGTCATTCCCATCGCCGAGCGCCTGGGCAACAACGTCATCGAGTTCGACGATCTCAAGAAGGCCTTCGGCGACAAGCTTCTGATCGACGGCCTGTCCTTCAAGCTTCCACCGGGCGGCATCGTCGGCATCATCGGCCCGAACGGCGCCGGCAAGACCACGCTCTTCCGCATGATCACCGGCCAGGAACAGCCCGACGAAGGTTCGATCCAGATCGGCGACACGGTGAAGCTCGGCTATGTCGACCAGAGCCGCGACTCGCTCGATGCCAACAAGACCCTCTACGAGGAGATCTCGGGAGGCAACGAGGTGCTCTATCTCGGCAAGCGTGAGATCAATGCCCGCGCCTATTGCGGCGCCTTCAACTTCAAGGGCTCCGACCAGCAGAAGAAGGTCGGCGTGCTCTCCGGCGGCGAGCGCAACCGCGTTCACCTCGCCAAGATCCTGAAGTCGGGCTCCAACGTCCTGCTCCTCGACGAGCCGACCAACGACCTCGACGTGGATACGCTTCGCGCACTCGAAGAAGCGCTGGAGGATTATGCCGGCTGCGCCGTGATCATCTCGCACGATCGCTGGTTCCTCGACCGCATCGCCACGCACATCCTCGCCTTCGAGGGCGACAGCCACGTGGAATGGTTCGAGGGCAACTTCGCCGATTACGAGGAGGACAAGAAGCGCCGCCTCGGCACGGATTCCACGATCCCGCACCGGATCAAGTACAAGAAGTTTTCGCGTTAAGCCGTCAGATCGCTCTGATCTTACCATCACAGGAAAGGCGGAAACGGTGCCGGCACCTTCCGCCTTTTTTCTTGCCTTGCTCTCAATAACTGAATTCGTTCAACCCGGTTGGGTTCTTCGTCGAAACAGTGTATGACCCTTGAGGCACGAGACAAAAGAAGAGAGTCCACGTGCCAGCCGATCAGATCTCCACCTTCCAATCCGTCGCCACACCCGAGGAAGCCGTCGAGCGGCTTATCGCGCTCCATAACAGCGCCATCGAGGCGCAGCGCCAGGCGCTCGAGCATTTCTTCGCCACCGGCACCGCTCCTACGCCCCTCGAACGATCCCGCTTCCGCTATCCTGAATTGCGTCTCGATTATCGCTCGACCTCCCTCCCGCCGGTGAAGCAGCGGGCCTACGCCAAGTTCCAGGGGCCAGGGACCTATGCGACGACCATCACCCAGCCGGCCTTCTACCGAACCTATCTGCTCGAGCAGTTGAATCACCTGGTGCGCGATTACGGGGCGACCATGGCGGTCGGCGTCAGCGATCAGGAGATCCCGTATCCTTACGTGTTCGAACGGGGCGACGAGCTCGGCCGGGGCGCCCATTCCGCATCGGAACTCGCCCAGCATTTCCCGACGCCGCTTCTCGCCAAGGTCGGCGACGAGATCGCCGACGGTACCTGGGTGTTCCAAGAGAACGAGGCGCGGCCCCTGGCGCTCTTCGACGCGGCGCGGGTCGATTATTCCCTGCGCCGCCTCGTGCATTATACCGGCAGCGACTGGCGCTGCGCCCAGCCCTGGATCCTGCTCACCAACTACCACCGCTATGTGGATCAGTTCATCCGCTGGGCGGTGAAGGAGCTGGCGAACGAGGAAGGGCCTTACACGAGGCTCGTCCTGCCCGGCGGGATCACCATCGAGCGCGGCCTGGACGAGGCCGTCGTCGAAGATCTGATCGGCTCTTCGCCCTGGCACCGGTTCCAGATGCCGGCCTATCACCTGATGCGCAAGGACGGGCATGGTGTAACGCTCGTCAATATCGGCGTCGGCCCGTCGAATGCGAAGAACATCACCGACCATCTGGCGGTGCTGCGACCCCATTGCTGGCTCATGGTCGGGCATTGCGGGGGCCTGCGCCAATCCCAATCCATCGGCGATTATGTGCTCGCCCACGGCTATCTCCGGCGCGACCATATTCTCGACAGCGCTGTGCCGCCGGAAATCCCGATCCCGGCCTTGGCCGAAATCCAGGTCGCCCTGCAGGACGCGGCGGTCCAAGTCACGGGCGAACGCGGTGAAGAACTGAAGCGGCGCCTGCGCACCGGCACAGTCGTGACCTACGACGACCGGAACTGGGAGCTGCGCTGGAGCCAGGAGCGGCGCCAGATCAACCTGTCCCGCGCCATCGCGGTCGATATGGAAAGCGGCACCATCGCGGCCCAGGGCTATCGTCTGCGCGTGCCCTACGGCACCTTGCTCTGCGTATCGGACAAGCCGCTGCACGGGGAGATCAAGCTGCCGGGCGCGGCCAATGCCTTCTATGAGCGGGCGGTGAGCGAACACCTGATGATCGGCCTCGCGGCGCTCGATATCCTGAAAGGACAGCGCTCCTCCCTGCATTCGCGCAAGCTGCGCAGCTTCGACGAACCGCCGTTCCGGTAAGCTGCTCCTCCATGGCGCGCGAGAACCTGGGTCTGTTGCTGGGCTTCGTCGGCGTGTGCATTTTCGCCGGTACGCTGCCCTTCACCCATATCGCGGTCGAGCATCTGAGCCCGCTCTTCGTGACGGCAGGTCGGGCGGCGCTTGCGGGGCTTCTGGCGCTGGCAACGCTGCTCATCCTGCGCAAACCCTGGCCGTCGTTGCGGCAGGCGGGAGCCATGGCGCTCGCCGCTTCATGTCTGGTCGGGGGCTTTCCGGGTTTCACGGCGCTCGCCATGCAGAGCGTTCCGGCCTCTCATGGCGGCGTGGTGCTCGGGATCCTGCCGCTCGCCACCTCCGCCATCAGCACCCTGATCGCGGGCGAGCGCCCGAGCCCCGCCTTCTGGCTGGCGGCCCTTGCCGGTGCCGGGCTCGTGATCGGCTTCACCCTGCATGAAGGCGGCGGATCGCTTGGGCAGGGCGACATCTTCCTTCTCGCGGCCGCCCTGGCATCGGCTCTGGGTTATGTGGTTTCGGGCAAGCTCGTCCGCAGCGGCCTCGCCGGCTGGGAGGTGATCTCCTGGGTGCTGGTCGTCGCCCTGCCGGTGACGGTTCCGGTCGCGCTTTGGAGCATGCCCGAGGATCCGACGCGGATTCCCGCCTGGAGCTGGATCGGTTTTGCCTATGTCACTCTCATGAGCCAGTATCTCGGCTTCTTCGCCTGGAATGCGGGGCTCGCCATCGGCGGCATCGCCCATGTCAGCCAGGTTCAACTCCTGCAGACCTTCGTCACCCTGCTGATCGCCTCGGTTCTCAACCGCGAGCCCATCGCGCTTTCTGCATGGTTCGTCGCCGCCGCCGTTTTCGTGCTGGTGATCGCCGCGGGCCGCGCCAAGGTTCGCCGGGATAAAGCGTAAGGCTCCGCTTGCTCCTTTTCCAAAATACATATAAATATATCTTTATATGTAAGAGCGAGATTTGGCCGTGCCTGACACCCCGTCTCCATCGCTGGATCTGACCTTGGATGTCCTGCGGGCAGCCGCCGAGGAGACGCGCCTGCGGATCCTCGCCCTGCTGACCGAGGGTGAGCTCTCCGTCTCCGACCTCACGGACATCCTGGGGCAGTCCCAGCCGCGCATCTCCCGCCATTTGAAGCTCCTGGTCGAAGCCGGCCTCGTGGAGCGCCACCGGGAAGGGGCCTGGGCCTTCTTCCGGCTCACCGACCGGGGCGTGGCCTTGCGCATCATCCGCCCGACCCTCGAGAGCCTCGACCGCTCCGATCCGCAGCTGCTGGAGGACCGGACCCGGCTCGAAGCCGTGCGCGCCCAGCGCTCGCAGACCGCGCAAGCCTTCTTCTCGCGCCTTGCCCCCGAATGGGACCGCATCCGCTCCCTGCATGCCCCCGAGGCGGTGGTCGAGGCTGCCGTGATCGATGCCCTGGGACCGGCGCGGATCCGCGATCTCGTCGATCTCGGCACCGGCACCGGGCGCATGCTGCAATTGCTGGCACCGCGTGCCAGTCGCACAGTGGGACTCGATGCCAGTCATGCCATGCTCTCGGTGGCACGTGCCAATCTCGAAAAGGCCGGCCTGAGGGGCATCGAATTGCGGCAGGGCGACATCTATGCGCCGCCGTTCCCGCGCAACACTTTCGACCTCGTCGTCATCCACCAGGTGCTGCACTACCTGGACGATCCGGCCCGCGCGATCCGCGAAGCCGCGCGCCTCGTGGCACCGGGCGGACGCATTCTCGTGGTCGATTTCGCGCCGCATAACCTCGAGTTCCTGCGCGAGGCCCAGGCCCATCGCCGCCTCGGCTTCGCGCCCACCCAGGTCGCAGGGTGGCTCGACGAGGCGGGACTCGACTGCACCCTCAACCGCGAGATCGCTCCGCCCCGGAAGGGCGACGAGCAACTGACCGTATCCCTTTGGCTTGGCCAGGATCGCCGTGTGGTGACGGATTGGCCCATGAACGAACCCGACAGAGAGGTCGCCTGATGTCACCGCTCACCCTTCGCCCAAGCCGTCAGGTCTCCTGTCCGATCAAGGTCTCCTTCGAGTTCTTCCCGCCGAAGACGCCGGAGATGGAAACGACGCTCTGGGCGTCGATCCAACGTCTCGCCCCGCTCAACCCGCAATTCGTCTCCGTGACCTACGGCGCCGGCGGCTCCACCCGCGAGCGCACCCACGCGACGGTCTCGCGCCTCGTTCAGGAAACGCAGCTGAAGCCGGCGGCGCATCTCACCTGCGTTGCCGCGACCAACGAGGAGGTGGGCGACGTCGTGCGCTCCTATTGGGACGCGGGCGTGCGCCATATCGTGGCATTGCGCGGCGACCCGGCAGGCGGCATCGGCACGGCTTATGAGCCGCATCCGGGCGGATACCGGCAGACCTGCGATCTTGTGGCCGGCATCAAGGCCATCGGCGATTTCGAGGTTTCCGTCTCCGCCTATCCGGAGAAGCACCCGGAGGCCGCATCGCTCGAGGCCGATATCGACGTGCTGCAGGCCAAGGTCGATTGCGGCGCGGACCGCGCCATCACGCAGTTCTTCTTCGACAACGACCACTACTTCCGCTATCTCGACCGCGTCCGCGCACGCGGTATCGACATCCCCGTCGTGCCCGGCATCGTTCCCGTTCAGAATTTCAAGCAGACGGCGAATTTCGCGTCGAAGACAGGCGCGAGCGGGCCCGACTGGCTGGCTGCGCGCTTCGAGGGCTTGGAGAACGACGTCGAGACCCGCAAGCTCGTGGCCGCCGCCGTCGCCGCCGAGCAGGTGATCGATCTCGTCGACCGCGGCGTGAACGAGTTTCACTTCTACACGATGAACCGCGCTGATCTGGTCTATGCCATCTGCCATCTTCTCGGCTTGCGCGATCAGAGCGTGAAAGCCGCCGCGTGAATGTTCCGATGTCCGGTTTTCGAGCCGGGCATTCTTGTGTTTGTTTCAAAAGTGCATCGGCGGTCGAGGCAACCTGACCGCGATGAAAAGAGAACAGATCGAATGACTGCTCATACTCCTCGCCCCGCCAATGGCGCTGACGTGATCAAGGCGCTCCGCGAAGCCGCCTCCAAGCGGATTCTCGTGCTCGACGGTGCCATGGGTACCGAGCTGCAGCGCTCGCGCTTCTCGGAAGAGGATTTTCGCGGGGCACGCTTCAAGGACTGGAAGCAGGACGTCAAAGGCAACAACGACCTGCTCATCCTCACCCAGCCGGACGCGGTGCGCAAAGTGCACCTCGACTACTTCCGCGCAGGCGCCGACATCGTCGAGACCAACACCTTCTCCGGCACCTCCATCGCCCAGGCCGATTACGGCATGGAGGAGATCGTCTACGACTTGAACTTCGAGGGATCGCGTCTTGCTCGCGAGGCGGCGCTCCTCGCCGAGAAGGAAGACGGCCGCCGCCGCTTCGTGGCCGGCGCCGTCGGCCCGACAAACCGCACGCTGTCGATCTCGCCGGACGTGAACAATCCCGGCTACCGCGCCGTGAGCTTCGACCAGGTGCGCGACGCTTACGCCGAGCAGGTGAGGGGGCTGATCGACGGCGGGTCCGAGATCATCCTCATCGAGACGATCTTCGATACGCTCAATGCCAAGGCGGCCATCGTCGCGACGCATCAGGTGTTCGCCGAGAAGGGCGTGACGCTGCCGATCATGATCTCGGGCACGATCACGGATCTCTCCGGCCGTACCCTGTCCGGCCAGACGCCGACCGCCTTCTGGCATTCGATGCGCCATGCGGATCCGTTCTCCATCGGCCTCAACTGCGCGCTCGGTGCGCGTGAGATGCGCGCGCATATCCAGGAGATCGGCAAGGTTGCCGATACCCTCGTCTGCGCCTATCCGAATGCGGGCCTGCCCAACGAATTCGGCATGTACGACGAGCGCCCCGAGGCGACGGCGTCGATGCTGGCTGAGTTCGCCGATGCCGGCTTCGTGAACGTGGTCGGCGGCTGCTGCGGCACCACGCCGGAACATATCCGCGCCATCGCGGAAGCGGTGGCCGGAAAGGCTCCGCGTTCGGTGCCGAAGATTGCGCCGCTCATGCGCCTGTCGGGTCTCGAGCCCTTCATTCTCACCTCCGACATTCCCTTCGTGAATGTGGGCGAGCGCACGAACGTCACGGGGTCCGCCAAGTTCCGCAAGCTCATCACCAACAACGATTACGCCGCTGCTCTCGACGTGGCGCGCGATCAGGTGGCGAACGGTGCGCAGATCATCGACATCAACATGGACGAGGGCCTGCTCGATTCCGAGAAGGCCATGGTGGAGTTCCTCAACCTCGTCGCCGCCGAGCCCGATATCGCCCGCGTGCCTGTGATGGTGGATTCGTCCAAGTTCCACGTGATCGAGGCCGGCCTCAAGTGCATCCAGGGCAAAGCCATCGTGAACTCGATCTCCAGGAAGGAGGGCGAGGAATCGTTCATCGCGCATGCGAAGATCTGCCGCTCCTACGGCGCCGCCGTGGTCGTCATGGCCTTCGACGAGCAGGGCCAGGCCGATAGCCTGGAGCGCAAGGTCGACATCTGCTCCCGCGCCTACAAGATTCTCACCGAGCAGATCGGCTTTCCGCCCGAAGACATCATCTTCGATCCGAACGTGTTCGCGGTCGCCACCGGCATCGAGGAGCACAACGGATACGGCGTCGCCTTCCTCGAGGCGGCGCGCATCATCCGCGAGACGCTGCCGCATGCCCATATCTCGGGCGGCGTGTCGAACCTGTCGTTCTCGTTCCGCGGCAATGAGCCCGTGCGCGAGGCCATGCACTCGGTGTTCCTCTTCCACGCCATCAAGCTCGGCATGGACATGGGCATCGTGAATGCCGGCCAGCTCGCGGTCTATGACGAGATCGATCCGGAGCTGCGCGAGCTGTGCGAGGACGTGGTGCTCAACCGCCGCTCCGACGCGACCGAGCGCCTGCTGGAGGCGGCACCCCGCTTCAAGGGCGACGGCACGGGAGCCGTGAAGGCTGCCGATCTCGAATGGCGGTCCTGGCCGGTCGGAAAGCGGATCGAGCATGCCCTCGTCAACGGCATCACCGAGTTCATCGAGCAGGATACGGAAGAGGCGCGCCAATCGGTCGAGCGTCCGCTGCATGTGATCGAAGGCCCGCTGATGGCCGGCATGAACGTGGTCGGCGATCTCTTCGGCGCGGGAAAGATGTTTTTGCCGCAGGTGGTGAAATCCGCCCGCGTGATGAAGCAAGCCGTGGCCTACCTGATGCCGTTCATGGAAGCCGAGAAGGAAGCTTCCGGCATCACCGAGCGCTCGGCCGCCGGCAAGGTCCTGATGGCGACCGTGAAGGGCGACGTGCACGATATCGGCAAGAACATCGTCGGCGTCGTGCTCGCCTGCAACAATTACGAGGTGCTCGATCTCGGCGTCATGGTGTCGGCCCAGAAGATCCTGGAGACCGCACGCAGGGAGAAGGTCGACGTGATCGGGCTTTCCGGCCTCATCACACCCTCGCTCGACGAGATGGTGAACGTGGCGAGTGAGATGGAGCGCGAGGGCTTCGACATTCCGCTTCTCATCGGCGGCGCCACCACGAGCCGTGTGCACACGGCCGTGAAGATTCATCCGAACTACCACAAGGGCCAGGCAGTCTATGTCACCGATGCGAGCCGCGCCGTCGGCGTCGTGTCCTCGCTGCTCTCGCCGGAGATGAAGGGCAATTACGTCGAGACGCTCCGGGCCGAATACCGGAAGGTGGCCGATGCCCATGCGCGTTGGGAGGCCGACAAGCAGCGCTTTTCCCTCGAGAAGGCGCGCGCCAACAAGCTCACCATCGACTGGTCGTCCTATCAGCCGCCGAAGCCGACCTTCACCGGCGCACGCGTGTTCCGCAGCTACGATGTGGGCGAGCTCGTGCCCTATATCGACTGGACGCCGTTCTTCCAGACCTGGGAGCTTAAAGGCCGGTTCCCCGCGATCCTCGAGGACGAGAAGCAGGGCGAGGCCGCGCGCCAGCTCTGGGACGACGCGCAGGCCATGCTCAAGCAGCTAGTCGACGAGCGCTGGTTCAACCCGAAAGCGGTGATCGGCTTCTGGCCCGCAAACACGGTCGGCGACGACATCCACCTCTTTACGGGCGAGAGCCGTAACGAGCGGCTTGCCGCCTTCCACGGCCTGCGTCAGCAGCTCTCGAAGCGCGACGGCAAGCCCAATGTCTGCCTGTCCGATTTCGTCGCTCCGGTCGAGAGCGGAAAGCCCGATTGGATCGGCGCCTTCGTGGTGACGTCGGGCATCGAAGAGGTGCGGATCGCGGAGAGGTTCGAGCGCGCCAACGACGATTACCGCTCGATCATGGTCAAGGCGCTGGCGGACCGTCTGGCGGAGGCTTTCGCCGAGCGCATGCACGAGCGCGTGCGCAAGGAGTTCTGGGGCTATGCCGCAGGCGAGAACCTCAGCAACGAGGGGCTGATCGGCGAGGACTACCAGGGCATCCGCCCGGCGCCCGGCTATCCCGCGCAGCCCGATCATACGGAGAAGGCGACGCTGTTCAGCCTGCTGGAGGCCGAGCGCCGCATCGGCGTGACGCTCACCGAGTCCTACGCCATGTGGCCTGGCTCGTCCGTGTCGGGGCTCTATCTCTCGCATCCGGACGCCTATTACTTCGGCGTCGCCAAGGTCGAGCGCGATCAGGTGGAGGATTACGCCGCGCGCAAGGACATGAGCGTGGCGGAGGTCGAGCGCTGGCTCGGCCCCATCCTCAACTACGATCCGGCAAGCTATCGGGTGATGGCGGCGGAGTAGGGCTGCATCGTGGGTGTCATCCCGGACGGCGAAGCCGATCCGGGATCGGATGCAGGACAAAGTGCCTGAACCTCAACACTGTCATTCCCGCGCAGGCGGGAATCCATACCCGCTGACAGCGCCTTGCTCGATCAACGTTGTGGTTATGGATCCCGGGTTCGCCTCCGGCGCCCCGGGATGACGGCGCACTACTCGTCACGCGATCCCGGATCTTCGCTGCGCTCCGTCCGGGATGACGTCCGCTATTCCCTTCTCAACGCCTCGATGGGGTCGAGCTTCGCCGCGCGCTGCGCGGGATAGAAGCCGAAGAAGATGCCGACCAGCGCTGAGAAACCCACTGCCATGAGGATAGCGTTCGTCGAGACGAGAGAGGGCCAGCCGGCGAGCTGCGCCACGAGATAGGCGGCGCCCATGCCGAGGCCGATCCCGAGCGCACCGCCGAGGGTGGAGAGTGTCGTCGCCTCGATGAGGAACTGGCTGCGGATGTCGCGCGGGCGCGCGCCGACGGCAAGCCGCAGGCCGATCTCGCGCGTGCGCTCGGTGACCGAGACCAGCATGATGTTCATGATGCCGATGCCGCCGACCAGCAGCGAGACCGCGGCCACGGCCGCGAGCAGCATGGACAGGGTGTTGGCGGAAGCGGACGCCGTGTTCGCGATCTCGGTCAGGTTGCGGATCGAGAAATCGTCTTCCTGATCGCCGATGACGCGGTGGCGCTGGCGCAGCAGCTCCGTCATGCTCTCGATGCCGGGCTCGATGTCGCTCTCATTGGCGAATTTCACGAAGATCGAGCCGACGGAGCCGTCCTTGGCGTAGTTGCGGCCGATCACGCGGCGGCGCCCCGCATCGAGCGGCACGAAGATCACATCGTCCTGGTCCTGCCCGAAGGCCGATTGCCCTTTCGGCGCCATCACGCCGATGACGCGGAAGGGCACGTTGCGCACGCGCACATTCTGGCCGACGGGATCGTCCGCGCCGAAGAGATTCCGCGCGACCGTCTGGCCGAGAAGGATGACGATGTCGCCGCGGCGCACCTCTTCCGGGTCGAAGGTGCGGCCGGTGGCGACATCCCATTCGCGGGCGGAAAACCAGTCGAGATCGATGCCGTAGATGCGCGTCGCCCAGTTGCTGCCGCCGGCCACCACCTGCGTGCCGCCCTGGACGAAGGGAGCCGCCGCGACCACACCGTCGATCTCGCGCCGGATGGCATGCGCGTCCTCGTCCGTGAGGGAGGATGCTGCGCCTGCACCGAGCCGCGCGCCGCCCTGCGTCACGTTGCCGGGAGTCACGATGGCGAGGTTTGCGCCAAGCGAGCGGATCTGCCGATCGACGAGATTGCGCGCGCCCGAGCCGATGGCCACCATGGCGATGACGGCGGCGACGCCGATCACGATGCCGAGCATGGTGAGCAGGCTGCGCAGGGCATTGGCCATGATGGCGGAGAGCGCAGAGCGGATCGCCTCGATCAGCCTCATTCGGCGGCCTCCGTCGCAAGATCTCGCGCATCGATAGGAGTCTGGCGGTGATCCTCGATCACGCGGCCGTCGCGGAAGCGGACGAGGCGGCGTGCGTAGCGCCCCACATCGGCATCGTGCGTCACGAGCACGATGGTGGCGCCTTCGCGATTGAGCTCCTGGAAGAGGGCCAGGATCTCCTTCGCCGTGCGGCTGTCGAGAGCGCCGGTCGGCTCGTCGGCGAGCAGCAAGCTCGGGCTGTTCACGAGCGCCCGCGCGATGGCGACGCGCTGCTGCTGTCCGCCGGACAATTGCATGGGCCGGTGATGCGCCCGATCGGCGAGGCCGACCCGTCCAAGCGCCTGCAGGGCGCGCTCGCGGCGGGTCTTGCGGTCGCAGCCTGCATAGATCATCGGCAGTTCCACATTGCCCAGCGCATCGATGCGGGGCAGCAGGTTGAACTGCTGGAAGACGAAGCCGATCTCGCGGTTGCGTAAGTGCGCCAGGCCGTCCGCATCGAGGCTCTCGACCTCGGTGCCCGCAAGGCGATACTGCCCGCCGGAGGGACGGTCGAGACAGCCGACAAGATTCATGAAGGTCGACTTGCCGGAGCCCGACGGACCCATCACGGCGACGAAATCGCCCTGCTCGATATCGAGCGAGACACCGTCGAGCGCGACGACGCGGCCGGCATCGAGATCGTAGACCCGTTTCAGATCGCGCGTTTCGATGAGCGCCACGGCACGATCCTCAGAACATCCGCGGCGGGCGCGGGCGGCGCGTGCCGGAGGCAGTGCCCGCATCCTCGCCGCCATCGGCGCGCGGAGCGCCGACGATGATGGCCGCGCCTTCCTGCACATCGCCGCGGAGGATTTCCGTGTAGGTGCCGTCCGTCACGCCGAGCCGCACAGGCACGGCCTGCGGATTGCCGTCCGGCCCGACCCGGTAGATGCGTCCGCTCGTGCCCTCGTTCCGGCCGGCCTGCGCATCCTGGCTGCGCGGGCGCCGCCTGGGCGAAGCTTCGCTCTGCGTCTCGCTCGACGCCATGGCGACGGCAGGTCGGAAGCGAAGCGCCGCGTTGGGGATGCGCAGCACGTCCTCGCGCTCGTCGGTGACGATCTGAAGGTTCGCTGTCATGCCGGGGAGGAGCGCCTGATCCAGGTTTCTCACGCCGATCACGGCGGTGTAGGTCACCACGTTCTGCACCGTCTGCGCGGACAGGCGCACCATGCGCACGCTGCCCTCGAAGCTGCGGTTCGGATAGGCATTCACCGTGAAGCCGACCTTCTGGCCCTCCTTCAGGTGCCCCACATCGGCCTCGTCGATATTGGCGTAGATGTCGATCTCACGCAGGTCCTGCGCGATGGTGAAGAGGGTCGGTGCGGAGAGCGAGGCGGCAACGGTCTGGCCGAGCTCGATGTCGCGCTTCACCACGACGCCTTCGACGGGAGATTTGATGTCGGTGCGGGCGAGATCGATCTCGATGTCCCTGAGCTTTGCCTGGCGCTGCAGGATGATCGCCTCGGCCGATTTGACGCCGGCCTCGGCGAGGGCGAGGTCCGCCTTGAGGCCTTCGGTCTCGGCCTTGTTCGACGCGATCTGTGCATTGGCCGAGGCGAGGTTCGCTTTCTGGATATCGACCTGCGTGCCGGCCTGCTCAAGCGCCGTCTGCGTTCCGACCGCACGGGTATTCAGTTCGGTCTGGCGTTCCAGGTTGCGCTGCGCGTCGACCAGCTGCGCCTGGCTGCGGTCGCGCTGCGCCTGAAGATCGGTTGCCTGCGCCCCGCCGCGCTGGAGCGACGAGCGCGCCTTGTCGATCTGCGCGCGCTTGGTATCGAGGTCCGCCTTCGCCTGGGCGAGATCGGCAAGAGCCGCATCCCGGCGCGACTTGATCTGCTCCGCGTAAAGCCGTGCCACCACCTGGCCCTCTTTCACCGGCGTATTGTAGTCGGCGAGGATCTCGACCACCTGGCCGGAAAGCTGCGAGCCGACGAGCACCGTGGTGACGGGGTTGAGCGTTCCCGTGGCCCGGACGCTGGCCGTGATCGGGCCGCGATCCACCGCTGCGAGGCGGTAGGCCTGATCGGACGCGTTGCCGCCCGTCGGCGTCCACAGCAAGACCCCTGCGCCTCCGGCCACGAGGACAAGGCCGATCAACCACAACCAAGCGCGCCGCAACGAAGAACCCTCTGCAAGACCAGGAATGTCATGAGGGGGGATTGTGGCCGATTTCCTATACTGTTGCGAGTTAACTCTTTGTCATGCGCCGGCCACCGGCCGGGTGGCGATCAGGTTGCGCAGGGTCGTGATGGTCGAGGCATCCGCAACGCCGTCGACGCGCTCGGGCCGGAAATGGCGCTGGAAGGCCGCGACGACCTTTTCCGTGTCCTCGTCGAAGACGCCGTTGATCTTCAGGCCGTAGCCGTACATGACCAGCATCGCCTGAAGCGCCTCGATCGGCATGCCCTGGTCGCCGCGGGAGAAGAAGCGCCCGTCGCTCGTTGCGGCGGGGCGACCCAATGGCCCACACCTGCCTCGTGCAGACGCTGCCAGGGAAAGAGCTCGCCCGGATCGACCTTCCTGCCGGGAGCGACATCGGAATGGCCGAGCACCCGCGTTGCCGGGATGTGCCAGCGGGTGACGATGTCCTTGACAAGCGCTGCGACGCTCTCGATCTGCGCATCGGGAAAGGGCGGCAGGCCGCCCGGATGGCCGGGATTGGCGATCTCGATCCCGATGGAGCAGGAGTCGATGTCGGTCTCCCCGTCCCAGGAGGACCGGCCTGCATGCCAGGCGCGGCGCGCCTCCGGCACCATCTGGAGCACGCGCCCGTCGCCGAAGACGAAGTAATGAGCCGAGACCTGCGAGACCGGGTTGCACAGCCATTGCAAGGCCTCGCCTTCGTCCGGCATGCCCGTGTAATGCAGGACGAGCATGGTGGGACGCCGGCCGTCCTTGCGCTCCCCGTGATTGGGCGACGGAAACACCTTCGCGGCGATCGGGCTTTCCGGGGTCAGCGCACTCATGCCGTCACCTGATGCTCCGCTCGGCGGCGATGCGTTCCCAGGCGGCGTTGATGGCGGCTACGCGTTCGGTTGCGATCTTCACGGCTTCCGGCGGCAGGCCGCGGGCGATCTCCCGGTCCGGGTGGTTCTCGGCGACGAGCCGGCGGTAGTGCCGCTTCAGCTCGTCGTCGCTCATGCTCCGGTCCGCCTTGAGGATCAGATAGGGATCGTCCTTGCGCTGCACGTGGCGGGCGGCGATGCGCTCGAAATCCGTGTCCGAGAAGGCGAAGATCGCGGCCACATCCTTGAGATAGGCATATTCGGCCTCGTGGACGGCCTCGTCCGCCTTGGCGATGTGGAACAGGCCGTCGAGCACGTCTTCGAGCAGTGCGGGCTCGTCCTTGAACGCGTCGCCGATCTGGCGGGCGTAAGACTCGAAGCCGTCGGAGGTCTGCATGGCGAGCCTGAACAGGCGGTCCACCCGGTCGTGCTCACTCTCGGGCACGTCGACGATCTGCTCGAAGGCCCGGATCTCTACGTCGACGACGACGCCGTCGGCCTTCGCCATCTTGGCGGCCAGCGCCACGAGGCCCATGGTGAAGAGAATGTCGCGCGGCGGCTTCCCGAACAGGGAGCCCTCGCGGTCAATGAGAACGTGGCCGGCAACTCCGCCGAGGAGCGCGCCAATCGGCCCTCCGAGCGCCAGCCCGATGCCGGCACCGCCCAACTTACCCCAGATCGACTGAATCATCTTGAGAGTAGTCGTACGCTCAAGTGCGGGCAAAAGGAAAGGGGCCGAGAATGTCTCGGCCCCTTAAATTCACGCGTAGCGCGGATCAGCGGCAGTAAACGTTGCCGTAGACGTCCTGATAAGTGCCGTAGGGGCAGGCTGGGCCGCGCGGGGCCGTCGAAGCGCCGACGATGGCGCCGCCCGCGCCGCCAATGGCTGCGCCAGCAAGGGCGCCGCCTGCGGTTCCGGTCGCTGCGCCGCCGATTGCCGCACCGGCAATGCCGCCGATCGCGGCGCCGCCGACTGCGCGCTCACCGGGGGTGTTGCAGGCTGCCATCGAGAGGGTGAGAGCACCGGCGGCAATGGCTGTCATGATCTTCTTCATGGAGGCTTCCCTGTTGATGATCGGGCGGGGCTGCCCGGTCCTGTTTAGCTTGACCTTACGCTGTCGCCAACTCCTGGGCGGAGAAAGAGTTCCTCCCAGCGGGCGGGCCGGCAAATTTTTTTCAATCCCCTCAAGAGGCTAGAATCATTGCCATAAAGCCTAGAAACGTAAGGATAGCACAGTCAAGCTTGAACACATTCTGAATGGAATTCCGACGAGAGGTGCCACATCTTTGCCTCATTTCGACTCCACCCAGCCGGCCCTTTCGATAATCGCAGGCTGGAGTTTCGATTTGACTTGGCAACATCTCCTCAGAACCTTGGCCGTTGCGATCATTGGCGTTGAAATACTTGTTTTTGCTTCGCAGGTCCGGGCCGAGGGTGGAGATGCTAACGGCGTCGTCTCGCCGGATCAGGCCCAAGAATTCTTGAACGCTGCGGCAGCCGAGGCTGCTTCTCCGGCTGAAGAAGAGGCCCCCGAGCCTGAGATCAAGCCGGCGGCGAAGGCAGCGAAGGGGGCGGAGGCCAGGAAGGCGAGGCGGACGGCCGCCGCAACCGGCAAAGCTCATGAGGCGGGCGCAGCCCAGGCAGCTGAGGACGATGCGAACGAGACCGCCTCGCTGCCGTCGATCGATGCCAGGGCAAAGCTCCGTCCGTCCGATGCCATGCGGGCCGGTGCGCTCAAGGTGTTGATCGTCCGCTATGCCTCGGAGAACGGGCTGCCCTACGAGTTGGCGGATGCCGTCGTCAGGCTCGAAAGCCGCTACAATCCCGGGGCGCGCAACGGCACGCATATGGGTCTCACCCAGATCAATGTGCGCACGGCCCAGTCGCTGGGTTATGCGGGCCCGGCGGCGGGCCTGCTCGATGCGGAGACGAACCTGCGCTACGGCCTGAAATATCTCGCGAAAGCCTACAAGCTCGCCGGCGGCGACACCTGCGGCACGATCCTGCGCTATCAGTTCGGTCACCGGACGCAGACCATGACGAGCGCCTCCCGCGCCTATTGCGCCAAGGTGAAGGTGATAACGGCCGCAGCCGATTAGAGCATCGGACCCAAAAGCGGATCCCGGTTTCGGGCTCCATCCCATGCTCACCCCTGTCTCTGGCGCATCGTGCGGATGCGCCAGCGCCCTTGACGGCGAGGGGCATTTGGCACCACATCCCCACCGTCAGTCGGCCGGGCGGCCGCTTCGAGCTCGTCTCGGAGAGGAAAGTCCGGGCTCCATGGAAGCAAGGTGCCGGATAACGTCCGGCGGGGGAAACCCTAGGGAAAGTGCCACAGAAAGCAGACCGCCCTGCAAAGGTCTTCGGACCTCCAGGGTCAGGGTGAAAGGGTGCGGTAAGAGCGCACCGCGGACGCAGCAATGCGGACGGCATGGTAAACCCCACCAGGAGCAAAACCGAATAGGGACGACAGGCGTTCGCGCCAGGCCCGTTTCCAGGCCCGTCGTCCGGGTTGGTTGCTAGAGGCGGTCAGCAATGATCGTCCCAGAGGAATGGTCGCCGCGTTCAAGGTTTTCTTAGACTTTGGGCCCTACAGAACCCGGCTTACAGGCCGGCTGACGCCATCTTTCCACAGGTTAGAAATTGCAAGAAAGCGGGGCAAACCGTTGCCCCGCTTACGATTCATTAACCGTAAATGCGTCTCATGGGGAACACATGCCACGAGGCGTGCACTCCATCCCCGTTCCGTTGACGCCCATATTATCCCATGTTATCCCAATTCATCCCGTCGACGGTGTCTTCCGAAGGGGGCGTCAAGCACTCAAGAATTGCTGACGTGCTGTTTCGGAACGTAGCGTTATCACCGGCTGCGGGTGGCGGATCCTCAAGATCCGCCGGGGGGCTGACAATCGGGAGCGCGAGAGCTGCGGCCAATGAACCGC
Organism: Microvirga ossetica; assembly: GCF_002741015.1. Lineage (NCBI taxonomy): Bacteria > Pseudomonadati > Pseudomonadota > Alphaproteobacteria > Hyphomicrobiales > Methylobacteriaceae > Microvirga > Microvirga ossetica. The sequence goes on from NZ_CP016616.1 coordinate 4,032,808, forward strand.
TTCGTGTCCAATTTTACGAACAAGTTGGATTCGAAGGGTCGTGTGTCGATCCCCGCATCCTTCCGGGCCGTCTTGGCCAAGGATGGATTCGAGGGGCTCTACGTACATCCGGCGCTCGACGCGCCGGCCTTGGACGCAGGCGGCAATGTGCTTCTGAACGAGATCGATGCGTTTTTGTCGACGCTGTCGCCTTATTCGGACGAGCGGGATCAGCTGTCGACGGCGTTGTTCGGGACAAGCGAGATTCTGAAGGTCGATCCGGAAGGGCGTGTCATCCTGACGGATACGGTAAAAGTGCATGCCGGGATTGGCGATACGGTGACGTTCGTCGGACTCGGTCACAAGTTCCAGATTTGGGAGCCCGAACGCTTCCGTGCGCATCTGGAGGAGGCGCGCACGAAGGTCCGAGACCTGAAGAAGACGTTGGGAAGCCGAATGGTGGAGTTGCGTACAGTGCAGAATACCTCACCGGGAGAACGGGAGCGATGACGGGACGCGGCGACGGCCCAGGAGCCGGAGCCGCTGGCGGACTGTCCCGTCACGTTCCCGTTCTCCTGGTGGAGGTCTGTACGGCTCTCGATGCGAAGCGCGGCGCCGCCTTCATCGACGGCACGTTCGGCGCAGGCGGCTATACGCGCGCCATCCTCGATGCCCATCCTCAGAACAAGGTCGTTGCCATCGACCGCGATCCCGATGCGATCGCGGGTGGAGCCTCATTGGCCGCCAAGTTCAAGAAACGCCTGATGCTGGTTCCGGGACGCTTCGGCGACCTCGACGAGATCGCGCAGGCGCAGGGTTTCGATGCGCTCGACGGCGTCGTGCTCGACATCGGCGTGTCGTCGATGCAGATCGACCAGGCCGAGCGCGGCTTCTCGTTCCGTAACGAGGGGCCGCTCGACATGCGCATGGAGAGAAGCGGCCCGAGCGCGGCCGATCTCGTCAACGAATCCTCCGAGGCCGAGCTTGCCGACATCTTCTATCACTACGGCGAGGAGCGGCGTGCCCGCGCCGTCGCCCGCGCCATCATCGAGATGCGGCGGCGCCAGCCCTTCGAGACCACGCGTCAGCTTGCCGATCTCGTCGCATCGCTCATTCGCCAGGAGCCCAGCGGCATTCATCCGGCAACGCGCGTGTTCCAGGGGCTGCGCATCGCCGTCAACGACGAGCTCGGCGAACTCGTGCGCGCGCTGCATGCGGCGGAGCGCATCCTGAAGCCCGGCGGGCGCCTCGTCGTCGTGACGTTCCATTCCCTCGAAGACCGCATCGTGAAACAGTTCTTCGCCGCCCGCACCGGCCGCGCGCCGGCAGGCTCGCGCCATCTGCCGACCGCAGCCGCGCCCGAACCGACGTTCGATGCCATCACACGGGGGCCGGTGGGACCGAGCGAGCAGGAAATGGCGCAGAATCCGCGGGCGCGCTCGGCCAAGCTCCGGGCCGGCGCCCGCACGGACACGCCGCCGCAGGAACCTTTGAGCGCCATCGCCATGCTGGCCGAGCTGCCGCAGACAGCTGAGAAACGGGGAGGGCGCCGGTGATCCGACTGCTCCATATCATTGCCATCTCCGTCCTCATCGCATCGGCAGGCTATGCCTATTCGATCAAGTATGAGACGCTCTATTACGTCGAGCAGGTGGCGAAGCTGAAATCGCAGGTGCAGCGCGAGCGCGAGGCCATCGCGGTGCTGCAGGCCGAGTGGCAATATCTCGACCGTCCCGATCGCCTCCAGGAGGCGGTGGACAAGCACCTCGATCTCCAGCCCCTGAAGATCCAGCAGCTCGCGCGCCTGGCCGACCTGCCGAACCGGCCCTCGCGTGAGGACGAGATCGGACGCAAGCTCGAAGCGCTCGGCCTTCTCGAGCCGACGGCGACGCCGAAGGACAGAAGTTCGAACGCCCGCACCCCGACGACCCAAACTCCGAGACGGTGAGCCTCGTGTCGCAAGAGCAACAAACCGAATGGCAGGGTAAAAGCCCTCCCCCGAAACGCGGCGTGCTCGGTCACGCCCGTGAGCTGTTTCGCCTGCGCCACGACAAGAGCACGTCGCGGGTCGGTCTTGCGGCCGCCTGCTTCGTCGGCCTGTTCAGCCTGATCGGCGGACGGCTCGTCTATCTCGCCGTGACGAGCGAGAACACGAGCGAGGTGCGCCGTGCCGCTTCGTCCGAGATTTCCGCAGCCCGTCCCGACATCGTCGACCGCAACGGCGAGGTTCTTGCCACCGACGTGAAGATGGTCTCCGTCTTCGCCGAGCCGCGCAACATCATCGACAAGGACGAGGCGGTCGAACTCTTGACCGCCGTGCTGCCGGATCTCGATGCCACGGACCTGCGCAACAAGCTCGGCACGAAGAAGGGCTTCGTCTGGGTCAAGCGCGAGATCACGCCGCGCCAGCAGGCCGAGGTGCACCGCCTCGGTATCCCGGGCGTCGGCTTCCTGCCCGAGAACAAGCGCGTCTATCCGAACGCGGAGGCCGCCGCACACGTGCTCGGCTTCGCCAATGTGGACAATGTGGGCATCGCCGGCATCGAGAAATACATCGACAGCATGGGCCTGCAGGATCTCAACGGTGCAGGCTTCAACATCTCCGCCGCCGATCTCAAGCCCATCCAGCTCTCCCTCGATCTGCGCGTGCAGCATGCTCTGCGCGACGAGTTGCAGAAGGGCATGGCGAAGTTCAAGGCCAAGGCCACCGCCGGTGCGATCCTGGACGTGAATACGGGCGAGATCATCGCCCTCGTGTCGCTGCCGGATTACGACCCCAACAACCCGGTCGATGCGCTCGAAAAGGACCGGATCAACCGCATCAATGTCGGCGTGTTCGAGATGGGCTCGACCTTCAAGGCATTGACGGTCGCCATGGCCCTCGATTCCGGCAAGTACAACATCAACTCGACCTTCGATGCGCGCTCGGGCCTGCGCTATGGCCGCTTCACAATCGGCGATTATCATCCCACGCGACGCGTCCTCTCGACGCCGGAAGTGTTCGTGCATTCCTCCAACATCGGCACGGCCCGCATGGCGCTCGGCATCGGTGTCGAGGGGCACAAGGCCTTCCTGCGCAAGATGGGCCAGCTCACGCGCCTCGAGACGGAGCTGCCGGAGAACGCCCTGCCAATCGTTCCGCCGCGTTGGGGCGAGCTCAACACCATGACCATCGCCTTCGGCCACGGCCTCGCCGTCGCGCCGCTGCAGGCATTGATGGCGGTCGGCGCGCTGGTGAACGGCGGCGTGATGATCAAGCCGACCGTCCTCAAGCGTGATGAAGCGGAGGCGCGGCAGAACGCGCTGCAGGTGCTCAAGCCCGAGACGAGCGAGGCGATGCGATATGTGATGCGCCTCAACGCATCGACGCCGGAAGGCTCTGCGGGCTCCGCCTCCGTCGCGGGCTTCTTCGTCGGCGGCAAGACCGGCACCGCCGAGAAGGTGATCAACGGCCGTTACGCCAAGAACAAGAACTTCACCACCTTCACGGCGGTGGTGCCGGCCGACAAGCCGAAATACGTGTTCCTTACCATCATGGATGAGCCGCAGGCGGTGGAAGGCACCTACGGCTTCTCGACCGCAGGCTGGAACGCAGGTCCCGTGACCGGCAACGTGATCGAGCGCGTGGCGCCGCTGCTCGGCGTGCCGCCGCGCTTCGAGCCGCCGGCGCAGCCTTTCCCGCTGATGTCGCGCCTCGGCGCCTGGGGCAGCAATCGATGAGCGAGGCCGCCAAGCATCTCGGCGATCTGGTCGTCGAAGCGCGGGGCCGGGAGGAGGCCTCGCTTTCCGTTTCGAAGATCGCATCCGACAGCCGCAAGGTCGAGCACGGCACCCTGTTCTTCGCCGTGCCGGGCACGAAGGTGGACGGTATGAGCTTCGTGCCGCAGGCGGTTGCCGCAGGCGCCCTCGCCGTCGTCGGCGAGGCGGCACGACCCGCGGACCTGCCCGGTCATGTCGCCTATGTGCAGGTGAACGACGTGCGCCGGACTCTCGCTCTCGCAGCGTCGCGCTTCTATCCGAAGCAACCGGACAAAATCGTCGCCGTCACCGGAACGAGCGGCAAGAGCTCGGTCGCCGATTTCACGCGCCAGCTCTTCGCGCATCTGGGCTACAAGTCGGCGAGCGTCGGCACGCTCGGCATCATCACGTCGGACGGCGCAGCCTACGGCTCGCTGACGACGCCCGATCCGATCTCCCTGCACGAGGGCTTCGACCGCCTGGCGAACGATGGCGTGACGCGCCTTGCGATGGAGGCGTCCTCGCATGGGATCGACCAGCGCCGCCTCGACGGCGTGCACCTCGATGCTGCGGGCTTCACCAATCTCGGCCGCGATCATCTCGACTATCATGCCACGACCGAAGCCTACGCGGCGGCAAAGCTCCGGCTCTTCGACACGCTGCTCCCGGGCGATGCGCCTGCCATCGTCAATGCGGATGGGCCTTATGCGGATGTGTTCCTGCAGGGCGTGCGCCATCGCGGCCTGAAGCTTCTCACCACCGGCAGCATGGGCGAGACCTTGCGCCTCGTCGACGCGCGCGCGGAAGGTTTTTCGCAGGCGCTGACCGTGGAGGCGTTTGGGAAAACCATCCGCACCACTTTGCCGCTTCTCGGCGCTTTCCAGGTCGAGAACGCTCTCGTCGCCGCAGGCCTCGTGCTCGCGGTCGAAGGCGAGGGCAGGGCGGCCGCCGTGCTCGAGGGCTTCAAGATTCTCAAGGGCGTGTCGGGGCGTCTGGAGCAGGTGGGCGAGGTGGACGGCGCCATCTGCATCGTCGATTATGCCCACAAGCCCGATGCGCTCGCCCATGTGCTCGATGCCCTGCGTCCCTTCGTGAAGGGAAAGCTGCTCTGCATCGTCGGCTGCGGCGGCGACCGGGATCGCGGCAAGCGCCCGCTCATGGGACGCATTGCCCACGACAAGGCCGATGTGGTCATCGTCACGGACGATAATCCTCGCTCCGAGAATCCCGCCGCCATCCGCGCCGAGGTGCTCGAAGGCGCTCCCGGCGCCCGCGAGATCGGCGACCGCGCCGAGGCCATCCGCACCGCCGTCAAGGAGCTTCGCGCGGGCGATATTCTGGTCGTGGCCGGCAAAGGCCATGAAACGGGCCAAATCATCGGCGACCGGACCCTGCCGTTCTCGGACCACGACGAGGTCCGGGCGGCCATTGCGGAGAGGCAGGGATGAATTCGCCCCTTTGGACAAGAGACGAGATCGCAGCCGCCACCGGAGCGCGGATCGGCGCCGGCTTCGCGCAGGCGACGGGCGCCTCCATCGACACGCGCACGCTCGAGCCCGGCGATCTCTACTTCGTCATCAAGGGCGATGTGCATGACGGCCACGATTTCGTGCAGGCCGCGCTGGAGAAGGGCGCTTCCGCCGCTATCGTGTCCGAGGAAAAGGCTCCCAGCTTCGCCGGTTCGGACAGGCTGATCGTCGTGCCGGACGTGCTCGACGCCATGCGCGGAATGGGCCGCGCGGCGCGCAAGCGCACGGATGCGAAGATCGTTGCGATCACCGGCTCCGTCGGCAAGACCGGCACGAAGGAGGCGATCCGCCTCGCGTTGTCGCGCCAGGGCGCGACGCATGCTTCCGTGGCGTCCTACAACAACCATTGGGGCGTGCCGCTCACCCTTGCCCGCATGAAGCGCGAGACCGAGTTCGGCGTATTCGAGATCGGCATGAATCACGCCCATGAGATCCTGCCCCTGACCGGCATGGTCCGTCCGCATGTGGCCGTGATCACCACCATCGAGCCGGTCCATATCGAGTTCTTCCCCTCGCTCTGGGGCATCGCCGATGCCAAGGGCGAGATCTTCTCCGGCCTCGAGCCCGGCGGCACGGCGGTCATCGGCCGCGACAGCGCCTATTTCGAGCGCATGCGCGCGCATGCCTACGCCTCTTCAGCAGGCCGCGTGATCACCTTTGGCGAGCATGAGGCGGCGGATATCCGCGCGCATCGCATCATCGTGAAGCCCGATCATTCCATCGTCGACGCCACGATCTTCGGCCAGCCCCTGACCTACCGGATCGGCACGGCCGGCCGTCACATCGCGCTCAATTCCTTGAGCGTGCTCGCAGCCTCCAACGCGCTCGGTGCGGATCTCGCGCTGGTCGCGCTCTCCTTCGCCGAGCTGAAGCCGCCGGTCGGCCGCGGCGAGCGCACCATGCTCTCCATTGGAGACAGCGAGGCTCTGCTGATCGACGAGAGCTACAACGCCAACCCGGCCTCCATGCGCGCGGCGCTCGCCAATCTCGGCGCAGTCGAGCTGCGCCGCGGCGCTCGGCGCATCGTCGTTCTGGGCGACATGAAGGAACTGGGCGAGACGGGGCCGCGCCTGCACGCGGAGCTGGCGGAAGCGATCGAGTCGAACAAAATCGATCTGGTGTTTGCGGCCGGTCCTCTGATGCAGAACCTCGTCGATGCATTGCCGAAGGCGAAGGTCGCAGCCCATGCGCAGACATCCGCCGAACTGATCGACGCGATTCGCGCCGCGATCCGTCCCGGCGACGCCGTCACCGTCAAGGGCTCGCTCAGCATGAAGATGGCCCTGATCGTCAAGGCTTTGAAAGACCATTACGGCGCGAGCCCGGCGGCCCACGCGCTGAAAGGATGATCGATGTTAACCTGGTTGGCTGAGCTCAGCCCCTATTTCAGCCCCCTCAACATCTTCCGCTACATCACGTTCCGCACCGGCGGCGCGACGGCGACCGGCTTGCTGATCGTCTTCCTGTTCGGCCCGTGGATGATCTCGCTCCTGCGCCTGCGCCAGGGCAAGGGACAGCCTATCCGCGAGGACGGCCCGCAATCGCATCTGCTGACGAAGCGCGGCACGCCCACCATGGGCGGCCTGATGATCCTCGCCGGCGTGCTGATCTCGACCCTGCTCTGGGCGAATCTCGAAAATCACTATGTGTGGATCGTTCTGTTCGTCACCGTGGGCTTCGGCGCCATCGGCTTCTACGACGATTACCTGAAGGTGACGAAGCAGTCGCACAAGGGCTTCTCCGGTCGCTCGCGCCTCGCCATCGAGGCGCTGATCGCAGCCATTGCGTGCATTGCGATCTCGTACATGGCGACGCCGGGCCTCGCCAACAAGCTGGCGCTGCCCTTCTCCAAGGACCTTATCTTCAATCTCGGATGGTTCTACATCGTCTTCGCCGGCTTCGTGATCGTCGGCGCCGGCAATGCAGTGAACATCACCGACGGTCTCGACGGTCTCGCCATCGTGCCGGTGATGATCGCCGGCGGCACCTTCGGCTTCATCGCCTATCTCTCCGGCAACGCGGTGTTCTCCAACTACCTGCAGATCCATTTCATCCCCGGCACCGGCGAGCTCGCGGTGCTCTGCGGCGCGCTCATCGGGGCGGGGTTGGGCTTCCTCTGGTTCAATGCGCCGCCGGCCCAGATCTTCATGGGCGACACGGGGTCACTGGCTCTCGGCGGCATGCTCGGCGCCATCGCGGTGGCGGCCAAGCACGAGTTCGTTCTCGCCATCGTCGGCGGCCTGTTCGTGCTCGAGATCATGTCGGTGATCATCCAGGTCACGTCGTTCAAGCTCACGGGCAAGCGCGTCTTCAAGATGGCGCCGATCCACCACCATTTCGAGCAGCTGGGCTGGACCGAGCCGCAGGTGGTGATCCGCTTCTGGATCATCGCCGTCGTGCTGGCGCTCACCGGCCTCGCCACCCTCAAGCTGCGGTAAGGCGCATGGTTCCCGTCACCACCTTCGCCGGCAGAACGGTCGCCCTCTTCGGCCTCGGCGGATCGGGGCTGGCGACGGCGCTTGCCCTGAAGGCAGGCGGGGCGCACGTGATCGCCTCCGACGACAACCCGGCGAAGATGGAAGAGGCCAACGCGAAGGGCATCGAGACCGCCGACCTGCGCAACGCCGACTGGTCAAAAGTCTCGTCCTTCATTCTCTCACCGGGCGTGCCGCTGACCCATCCCGAGCCGCATTGGTCGGCGAAGCTGGCAAAAGAGGCGGGCGTCGAGATCATCGGCGATATCGAGCTGTTCTGCCGCGAGCGGGCCAGGATCGCGCCGAACGCGCCGCTCGTTGCCATCACCGGCACCAACGGCAAGTCGACGACGACGGCGCTCATCGCGCATATCCTGCGCGAGTCCGGCCGGGATGTGCAGATGGGCGGCAATATCGGCACCGCGATCCTGTCGCTCGAGCCGCCCGCCGACAATCGCATCCACGTGATCGAGTGCTCCTCGTTCCAGATCGACCTCGCCCCCTCGCTCGCGCCTACCATCGGCGTCCATCTCAACCTCTCACCTGATCACATCGACCGGCATGGGACGATGGAGCTCTATGCGGCGATCAAGGAGCGGCTGGTATCCAAGGCGGGCCTCGCCGTGATCGGCGTCGACGACCCGATGAGCCGTGCGATCGCCGAGGCCTGCGAAGCAAACGGCGTGAACGTCGCCCGCATTTCGGTCGAGCCGCTCAGCGTCAAGGGCGTGTTTGCGGATGGCGAAACGCTCGTCGGCGTGACGGAGGCCGGTACGGCGCCGGTGGCCACCCTCTCGGGCATCGGTTCGCTGCGCGGCGCGCACAATGCGCAGAATGCCGCTGCGGCCATTGCCGTCGCTCTGGCCCTGAACGTTTCGCCTGAGGCGATCCGATCCGGCCTCCACACTTTCCCCGGCCTCCCGCATCGTATGGAGGAGGTCGGCCGCATCGGATCGACCCTGTTCATCAACGACTCGAAGGCCACCAATGCGGATTCCACCGAGAAGGCGCTGAAATCCTTCGACGACATTCTGTGGATCGCCGGCGGCAAGGCGAAGGAGGGCGGCATCGAGCCGCTCACACGATATTTCCCGAAGATCCGCAAGGCCTATCTCATCGGCGCAGCGGCCGACGAATTTGCAAAGACGCTCGGCGATGCCGTGCCGCATGTCCATAGCGGCACCCTCGACAAGGCGGTGGCACAGGCGGCGGCGGATGCGCAGGCGCTGGGCAGCGCCGCCGTCGTCCTGCTCTCGCCCGCCTGCGCGTCATACGATCAATTTCCAAATTACGAAGTGCGCGGAAACCATTTCCGCGATCTGGTCCGGGCCTTGCCCGGCATCGAAGCCAAGGGGGCTTGAAGATGGTGTCTCGCGCGGAACGCTCGGCTTTCGGCGATTGGTGGTGGACGGTCGACCGCCTTCTGCTCGCAGGCCTCGCCATCCTCATGCTCGCCGGTCTCGTCTTCCTCATGGCCGGCGGGCCGCCGGTCGCGGAGCGGCTCGGCCTGTCGACCTTCCATTTCGTGAACCGGCAGGTGATGTTCCTCGTCCCGGCTTTGTGCATCATGATCACGGTCTCGTTCCTGTCGCTGCGCCATCTGCGCCGCCTGGCCCTCGGGGTCTATGCGATGGGAATGGTCCTGATCCTGCTGGCGTTTCAATACGGTCCCGAGATCAAGGGCGCGCATCGCTGGATCATGATCGGTCCGCTTGGCCTGCAGCCGTCCGAATTCGTGAAGCCCGCCTTCGTGGTGCTCTCCGCCTGGGCGTTCTCGGAAGGCGCGCGGCGCAGGGACGTGCCGGGCACGCTGCTGGCCTTCCTGCTGTTGCCGGCCACCATCATTCCGCTCATCCTCCAGCCCGATTTCGGCCAGACCATGCTTGTCACCATCGTGTGGTGCGGCCTGTTCTTCGTCGCCGGCCTGCATTGGTTCTGGGTGATGGGTCTCGGCGGCGCCGGGCTTGTGGGCATTGTCGCGGCCTATGAGTTCCTGCCGCACGTGCGCGCCCGCATCGAGCGCTTCCTCGACAAGGAATCCGGCGACACCTTCCAGGTCGATACGGCCATGGAATCATTCTCCCGCGGCGGCTGGCTCGGGCGCGGTCCGGGCGAAGGCTCGGTCAAGCGCATCCTGCCCGACGCACATACCGACTTCATCTTCGCCGTCACGGCCGAGGAGTTCGGCATCGTCGTCTGCATCCTGCTGCTCATCGTCTTCGCCTTTATCGTGCTGCGCGGCCTCAGCCTCGCGCGCCGCAACGAGGACACGTTCTGCCGCCTTGCTGCCACGGGCCTGATCTTCATGTTCGGCCTGCAGGCCTGCATAAACATGATGGTGAACGTGCATCTCATGCCGGCCAAGGGCATGACGCTGCCCTTCATTTCCTATGGCGGCTCGTCGCTGCTTTCGCTCGCCCTCGGCATGGGCTTCCTGATCGCACTGACGCGCCGCCGTCCGCGCGCCGAGATGATGGATCACTTCAATCAGGACGGGGCGCGGGGATGAACGCTCCGCTGATCCTCCTGACCGCCGGCGGCACCGGCGGTCATCTGTTTCCGGCCGAGGCGCTCGCCAATGCGCTCAAGGCATCCGGCGCGAGGGTGGCGCTCGCCACCGACAAGCGCGCCAATGCCTATGCGGGCTCTTTCCCAGCCGACGAGATCGTCGAGATTCCGTCCGCCACGCCCTCCGGCCGCTCGCTGCCGCAGATGGCCAGGGCCTTGCTCATGCTCGGGCAGGGGACGCTCAAGGCGGCTTCCCACATCCGCAGGCTGAAGCCGGCCGTCGTCGTGGGCTTTGGCGGCTATCCCACCGTGCCGCCGGTGTTGGCCGCATCGTTCCTCAAGGTGCCGAGCGTGATCCATGAGGCGAACGGCGTGATGGGACGCGCCAACCGCCTGCTCGCCCGCCGCGCGACCGTGATCGCGACGGGATTTGCCGACATCAAGGGCGTTCCGGCGAACGTGCCGGGCAAGCTCGTCCACACCGGAAACCCGATCCGCCCGGCTGTGCTGGACGCCGCGAAACAGCCCTATGCGAGCCTGGAAACCAATGGAAAGCTTCGTCTCCTCGTGGTCGGCGGAAGTCAGGGCGCCCGGGTGATGAGCGACGTGGTGCCGCCCGCCGTCGAACGGCTGCCGCCGGACCTGCGCGCCCGCCTTGTCGTCACCCAGCAGGCGCGGGGCGAGGATCTGGAGCGGGTCCGCGAGCATTACCGGAAAATGGGTGTGGAATTCGAGGCCGAGCCCTTCTTCAAGGATCTGCCGCAAAGGCTGGCGCAGGCCCATCTGGTCGTTTCCCGTTCGGGCGCCTCGACCGTGGCGGAACTCGCCGTGATCGGCCGCCCCTCGATCCTCGTGCCCCTGCCGGGCTCCCTCGATCAGGACCAGGCCGCCAACGCCAAAACCCTTGGAGACCTTGGCGCTGCCATCGTTTGTCCGCAATCGGACTTCACCCCTGAGCGGCTGGCAAACGAGATTCAGCTCTTTTTTCAAGAGCCTGACCGCTTGACGAGAGCCGCGGCCGCCGCACATAGCGCCAGCATCACGGATGCGGCGGAGCGGCTGGCTCAGGTCGTCCTCGCCCTCATTTCTTCGAACAATAACGGAAAAAACCCATGAAACTGCCGCCGAAGCTTGGTCCCATTCATTTCATCGGCATCGGCGGCATCGGCATGTCGGGCATCGCCGAGGTCATGCACAATCTGGGCTACACGGTGCAGGGCTCCGACGCCGCCGACAACTACAACGTCAAGCGCCTCAACGATAAGGGCATCAAGACCTTCATCGGCCACAAGGCGGAGAACGTGGAGAACGCCGAGATCGTGGTGGTGTCCACCGCCATCAAGCGCGACAACCCGGAGCTGATCGTCGCCCGCGAGAAGCGGCTGCCGGTCGTGCGCCGCGCCGAGATGCTCGCCGAGCTGATGCGCTTCAAGTCCTGCGTCGCGGTGGCGGGCACCCACGGCAAGACCACCACGACATCGCTCGTCGCGACGCTGCTCGACGCGGGCGGCCTCGATCCGACGGTCATCAACGGCGGCATCATCAATGCCTACGGCACCAATGCCCGCATGGGCGACGGCCAGTGGATGGTGGTGGAGGCGGACGAATCCGACGGCACCTTCCTGAAGCTGCCCGCGGATGTCGCCATCGTCACCAATATCGACGCCGAGCATCTCGACCATTTCGGCACCTTCGATGCGATCAAGGATGCCTTCCATTCCTTCATCAACTCGATCCCGTTCTACGGCTTCGCGGTGATGTGCATCGACCACCCGACCGTGCAGGATCTCGTCGGCCGCATCGAGGACAGGCGCATCATCACCTACGGCGAGAACCCGCAGGCGGATGTGCGCATCATGGATGTCGATCCGCGCGGCGGACAGACCAAGTTCCGCGTCATGATCCGCGATCGCCGCCCCGGCTTCCGCCTCGAGCTGGAAGACCTCGTGCTGCCGATGCCGGGCGCGCACAACGCGCTCAATGCCACCGCTGCGATTGCGGTTGCGCATGAGCTCGGCGTCTCGCCCGATGCGATTCGCAAGGCGCTTGCCGGCTTCGGTGGTGTGAAGCGCCGCTTCACCCGCACGGGCGAGTGGAACGGCGTCACGGTGTTCGACGATTACGGCCACCATCCCATCGAGATCGCGGCGGTGCTGAAAGCGGCGCGCGCCTCGACGGACGGGCAGGTCATCGCCGTGGTGCAGCCGCACCGCTATTCTCGCCTCTCGTCCCTGTTCGATCAGTTCTGCACCTGCTTCAACGATGCGGATGCGGTCATCGTCGCGCCGGTCTATGCGGCGGGCGAGCAGCCGATCCCGGGCGCCGACCGTGACGGCCTCGTCTCCGGCCTGAAGGCGCGCGGACACCGCAACGTGATGGCGCTCGAAAAGTCGGAGGATCTCGCCGGCCTCATCAAGGGCATCGCGAAGCCCGGCGACTACGTGATCTGCTTAGGGGCCGGCAACATCACTCAATGGGCCTATGCGCTGCCGGGCGAGCTCGAGCATCTGGGCGAGAAGGCGGCTTGAAAGTGACGAGCCTCAGTACAAGCCCTTCTGTTCCAACCTCAGTCCTCATCCTGAGGAGGATTGCGTCAGCAATCCGTCTCGAAGGAGGATCAAGAGAGCGCTGGATCCTCCTTCGAGACGCCGCTTCGCGGCTCCTCAGGATGAGGGCACAGGGAGTCGGTAGCTTCGCTCCGCAGGTTGTGAGTGAAGGGGCGCATCATGTTTCCTGATATCGTTCCCGACCTGAAGACCGGCATGCCCGAACTGCGCGGCAAGCTGGAGGCGAATGCGCCGACGGCGCCGCTCTCCTGGTTCCGCACGGGTGGACCGGCGCAGGTGCTGTTCACGCCGGCGGACGCGGACGATCTCGCGTATTTTCTGCAGCGCCTCGATCGGCAGGTGCCCGTGCTCGTCGTGGGCTTGGGCTCCAACCTGCTCATCCGCGACGGTGGATGGGAAGGCGTTGTCATTCGGTTAGGCAAGGGCTTCGCCGACGTGTCGGTCGAGCCGGACCATCGCGTGCGCTCCGGCGCCGGCGCGCCCGACGTCAAGGTGGCGCGCGCGGCGGCCGAGGCCGGCATCGCGGGTCTCTCGTTCCTGCGCGGCATTCCCGGCGCCATCGGCGGCGCCCTGCGCATGAATGGCGGCGCCTATGGCGGCGAGACGAAGGACGTGCTCGTCGAGGCCAGGGCCCTCACCCGCACCGGCGAGGCGGTGAGCTTCACCAATGCGCAGATGGGCTTCACCTATCGCCATGCGGGCGTGCCGGACGACGTGATCTTCACCGAGGCCCTGTTCGAAGGCCGTCCCGGCGATCCGGCCGAGATTCTCGCCGAGATGAACGCCATCACCGAGGCGCGCTCCTCGACGCAGCCCGTCAACACCCGCACTGGCGGCTCCACCTTCAAGAACCCGCCGGGCAGGAAGGCCTGGCAGCTGGTCGATGAGGCTGGCTGCCGGGGGCTTCGCATCGGCGATGCGCAGGTGTCCGAGATGCATTGCAACTTCCTGATCAATCACGGCTCCGCCTCCGCCGCCGATATCGAGGGCCTGGGCGAAGAGGTGCGCCGCCGCGTCCGCGAGACGTCCGGCGTCGAGCTCGAATGGGAAATCAAGCGGGTTGGGACCGCCAGAGCATCGGACCCAAAAGTGGACCCACTTTTGGGATAGATCCGATGCTCAAATCGTTAAGCAACGCATCGTTGGACGCGGAAAACCGGTGCCACTTTTCCGCACGATGCGCTGAGGCCTGATCCGAATCACTTAATCATCCCGGTGTCGCCGGGCGCATGACGGGAGAGACCCATGGCGAAGCATGTTGCCATCCTTTATGGCGGCTGGTCGGCGGAGCGCGAGGTGAGCCTGGCTTCGGGCCGGGCATGCTGCAAGGCGCTGGAGGGGCAGGGCTATAAGGTCACCCCCATCGACGTGCAGCCCGATATCGCCACCGTCCTGCAGGCCGTTTCGCCGGATGTGGTGTTCAACGCGCTCCACGGGCGCGTGGGCGAGGACGGAACGATCCAGGGTCTGCTGGAAGTCTTAAGAATCCCCTATACCCATTCCGGCGTCCTCGCCTCGGCGCTCGCCATGCAGAAGGACAAGGCCAAAATCGTCATGGCGGCGGCCGGCGTGCCCGTTCCGCGCGGCATGGTCGTTAACCGTTCGGAGGCGGCGAAAAGCCACGTCCTGCCGGCTCCTTATGTGATCAAGCCGGTCAACGAGGGCTCCTCGGTGGGCGTCATCATCGTGCGCGAGGACCGTTCCCATCCGCCCCAGGAACTGACCCGGGAGGATTGGGCCTACGGCGAGCAAGTCCTTGTGGAATCTTATGTTGCGGGCCGCGAGCTGACCTGCGCGGTCATGGGCGACAGGGCGCTCGGGGTCATCGACATCCAGCCCGCCACCGGGGTCTTCTACGACTACGACGCAAAATATGTGAAGGGGGGCTCCATTCACGTCCTCCCGGCAGAAATTAAACCGAATATTTACCAAAAGGTCCAAGAGTTGGCGTTAACGGCGCATCAAGCGCTCGGCTGTCGGGGAATCAGCCGCGCCGACTTGCGATACGACGATACTCCGGGAGGAACCGGGGAACTCGTGGTACTCGAGGTCAACACGCAACCCGGCATGACCGAGACGAGCTTGGTGCCAGAACTGGCAGCCCACGCGGGCTATTCGTTTGGCGAGCTTGTGCAATGGATGGTGGAGGACGCTACCTGCAACCGATGACGGCCTACCCGGCCGGAATCGCCGTTGCGCGCGCCGCCTCCGGCAACCGAGGCGGCGCTTCGTCCCAGTTCAAAAATCCCCCGCGAATCAAGAAGCTGTTCGGTGCCTCCCGCGGCGTGCGCCGGCGCTCGGCCGGCGTTCCGATCGAGCAGCGCCTGCCGCGTTTTCTCGGCAGCGGCCTCGCCGTCGGCTTCTTTTCCGTCGTCATCGGGTTCGGCCTGTGGCAGGGCGGCCATATCGACGGCTTCATCCGCGATTACGGCGAGCCGCATCATGCGCTGGCCCGCGCCGTCGGCCTCGGTCTCGAGCAGGTGACGATCTCCGGCATCTCGCAGATGGGCGAGAACGAGGTTCTTGCGGCCGCCGGCATCAATTCCAAGCTCTCGCTCGCCTTCCTCGACGTGAACGGCCTGCGCGAGCGCCTCGAGCGCGTTCCGATGGTCAAGTCGGCGACCGTGCGCAAGCTCTATCCGAACGAGCTCGTCATCACGCTCACCGAGCGCGAGGCGCATGCCATCTGGCAGAACAACGGCGAGCTGTTCGTCATTGCCGCCGACGGCACGGTGATCGACCTGATGCAGGACGAGCGCTATCTCGACCTGCCCTTCGTGGTGGGCGAGGGCGCCAACACGCGCAACAAGGATTACCTTGCGTTGATCGAGGCTGCAGGCCCGCTCAAGCATCGCGTTCGCGCCGGCACGCTCGTCGCCGGACGGCGCTGGACGCTCAAGATGGACAACGGCATGGACGTGCGCCTGCCGGAGCTGAAGGCCGCCGATGCGCTGGCCCGGCTCGTGAAGCTCGAGAACGAGCAGAAGATTCTGGAAAAGGACGTGCTGGCGATCGATCTGCGCATGGCCGATCGCGTCGTCGTCCGCTTGACGGAAGAGGCAGCCCTGGCCCGCGCCGAGGCACTCAAGAAAAAACCAATGCGCGGCAAGGGGGTCGATACATGAGTCTCTCGGGTCACGGTTTGACGCCCCGCTTGAAGCCGCTCTCCGCGCGCAAGAGCGCCATTCTCTCGGTCCTCGATGTGGGCACGAGCAAGGTCGTCTGCGTCGTGGCGGAACTGCGGCCGGCCGACGAGGTCGAGTCGCTGCGCAGCCGCACCCATGTGGCGCGCATCCTCGGCATCGGCCATCAGCGTTCCGTCGGCCTCAAGGGCGGCGTGGTCGTCGATCTGGAAGCGGCGGAGTCCGCGATCCGTCAGGCGGTGCATGCGGCCGAGCGGATGGCGAAGGTCGAGATCCAGTCGGTAATCGTAAACCTCACCGGCGGCCGTCTCGCCTCCGAGCATTTCGAGGCGCATGTCCCCGTGCGCGGCGCGGTCAGCTCGGGCGACGTGCATCGCGTGCTCGATGCCGCATCGAGCTACGACCTGCGGCGCGGCCGCACCGTCCTGCACGCTCTGCCCACCGGCTTCTCGCTCGATGCGCAGAACCACATCGTCGACCCTGCCGGCATGATCGGCGAGCGGCTCGGCGCGGATCTGCATGTGGTCACCTCCGAGGCCGCGGCTGCGCGCAACCTGATGCTCGCCGTCGAGCGCTGCCATCTCGGCGTCGAGGCGGTCATCGCCACGCCTTACGCGGCGGGTCTCTCAGCCCTCGTCGACGACGAGGCGGACATGGGCTGCGCCGTGGTCGACATGGGCGGCGGCACCACCAGCGTCGGCATTTTCTCCAACGGGCATCTGGTGCATTCCGATGCCATCGCCGTCGGCGGCCATCACGTGACGATGGACATCGCGCGCGGTCTCACGACCCGCGTCTCCGCCGCCGAGCGGCTCAAGACTTTCTACGGCTCCGCGATCTCTTCGAGCGCGGACGATCGGGACATGATCGCGGTGCCGCAGGTCGATGAGGACGAACGGGACGTTCCGAACCATCTGCCGAAATCGCACCTCGTTCGCATCATCAAGCCGCGGGTCGAGGAGGTTCTCGAACTCGTGCGCGATCGGCTGAAAGGCGCGGGCTTTGCGGCCCAGGCCGGACGGCGGGTCGTGCTGACGGGCGGCGCAAGCCAGCTCGTCGGGCTGCCGGAAACGGCGCGCCGCATCTTGCAGGGCCAGGTTCGTGTCGGGCGTCCGCTCGGCATCAAGGGTCTGCCCGAAGCGGCGAAGGGCCCTGCCTTCTCGGCGGTGGTCGGCCTCCTGGTTTATCCGCAGGTGGCGCATATCGAGTATTTCGAGCCGCAATCCAGCGGCTTGTTTCAGAGTACGGGAACCGACGGCTACTTCTCGCGGGTGGGCCGGTGGATTCGCGATAGTTTCTAAATGCGTAACGCGTTGGCGCGGCGGGCCATCGTGAAGAGTTCAAGTCAACAAAGGTCAGCGTCCGCCAAACGCTCATCGGTATAAGGCCAGAAGAGGCACAGGTCATGGCTATCAATCAGCAAGCTCCGGACATCCGGGAACTCAGGCCGCATATCACGGTGTTCGGCGTCGGCGGTGCCGGCGGCAATGCCGTGAACAACATGATTGAATCCGGTCTGGAGGGCGTCGAGTTCGTGGTGTCGAACACAGACGCTCAGGCACTGGCCTCTTCCAAGGCGCAGCGCGTAGTCCAGATGGGCATTCAGGTGACGGAAGGCCTCGGCGCCGGCTCACAGCCGGAAGTCGGGCGCGCCGCCGCCGAAGAGGTGATCGACGAAATCCGCGATCAGCTCGCAGGTTCGCACATGGTGTTCATCACCGCCGGCATGGGCGGCGGCACCGGCACGGGTGCCGCTCCCGTCGTGGCCCGGGCGGCCCGCGAGCTCGGTATACTGACTGTGGGCGTCGTCACGAAGCCGTTCCAGTTCGAAGGCGTGCGCCGCATGCGTTTGGCGGAGGCCGGCATCAACGAGCTGCAGCAGGCGGTCGACACGCTCATCGTGATCCCGAACCAGAACCTGTTCCGCGTCGCCACCGAGAAGACGACCTTCGCGGACGCCTTCGCCATGGCCGATCAGGTGCTCTACTCGGGCGTCGCCTGCATCACCGACCTGATGGTGAAGGAAGGCCTCATCAACCTCGACTTCGCCGACGTGCGCTCCGTCATGCGCGGCATGGGCAAGGCGATGATGGGCACGGGCGAAGCCTCCGGCGAGAAGCGCGCGATCCGCGCCGCGGAAGCGGCCATCGCCAACCCGCTCCTCGACGACGTGTCGATGAAGGGCGCACGCGGCCTGCTGATCTCGATCACCGGCGGCAACGACCTGACCCTCTACGAGCTCGACGAAGCTGCGACCCGCATCCGCGAGGAAGTGGACCAGGATGCCAACATCATCCTCGGCGCGACCTTCGACGAGAGCCTGGAAGGCATCATCCGCGTCTCCGTCGTGGCGACCGGTATCGATCACGCTCTCCTGGAGAACGGCGGCGATCTCACGGCGACCGAGCAGCGGATCTCCGAAGTGGCCGAGCGCCTGCGCGCCGAGGCCCGGGCCCGCGCCACGCCGCCCCAGGCCACGCCGACCTTTCGCGCGGCCGCCCCAGCCGAACCGGTGAAGGCGGCTCCGATCCTGAGCCAGGGCACGCCCATCCACGCTCAGGCTCCCGTCGCGGCGCCCGTCGCCGCGGCCCAGCCGGTGGAGCACGCTCCCCAGCCGGTGGTTCGCGACGATGTGGTCCTGACCCCGGCGCAGCCGCGCCACGCGGTGGCCTACGATGCTCCCGCTTCCCAGGCGCAGGCCTATGACGAGCCGATGGAGCAGGGCTCCTTCATCCCGCCGCAGGCGGAGCGCGCCATGCGTCCCGCCCGGATGCCGCGAATCGACGAGCTGCCGGTGCCGGCTCAGAACCAGATCCGCGCCAGCCGCGGCGAGGAACCGGCCCAGGAGCACAAGCCCTCGCTGATCCAGCGCCTCGCGACCATCGGCTTCGGCCGCCGCGAGGAGCCGCAGCAGGCTCCCGCCGAGCCCCGCCAGGAGGCCCCCCGTCAGCAGATGTCCTCGGTTCACGCCGAGTACGCCCGCCGGCCGGCTCCGCCTCAGGCCCAGCGTCCGCCCCAGGGCCAGATGGCTCCGGCGCCCCGGGCATCGTCGGAAGACGATCAGCTCGAGATTCCGGCCTTCCTGCGCCGCCAGGCCAACTGACCGGGCGCCACGTCCCGTCACGATTGTTACAAATGACCCCCAGCTCGCAACGGCTGGGGGTCTTCGTTTGTTAAAAATCTATTAATTTCAAGGCCTTGCGCGTTATTCAAATTGTAACACACGGTAAGAAAGCGTGATTTGGCCTAGCCTGACAGCGGGACTATGGTGCCTACACATCAAAAGGGGCAGCGCTAAGAGAAGCCTGCCGGACGGAAGCACAAAGCAGCAAATGCGGCTTTCCCGGCGCAAACAGGCTCTAGAGGCGACAAGGGTAGTTGAGGTTCAGGAATAATGAAGCAAAGCCAGCAAACCACGCTTCGCGCCGCCGTGACCCTCGTAGGAACCGGAGTTCATTCCGGGGATGAAGTGAAGATGATCCTTCATCCGGCAGAAGCGAACCATGGCATTGCTTTTCTCCGCACGGGTCTCCCGGGCGGCCTGGACCGGCTGATCGACGCACGGCACCTGGCGGTCACCGCCACGGAGCTGTGCACGGTCATCGGCGACCGCGATACGGGCGCGGTCGCCACCATCGAACATCTCATGGCGGCCCTTACAGGCCTCGGCATCGACAACGTGCTCGTCGAGATCGACGGGCCCGAGGTTCCGATCCTCGACGGCAGCTCGGCTCCCTTCATCGATGCCATCGACCAGGTCGGCATCGCCATGCAGGGCGTGACCCGCCGCTACCTGAAGGTTCTCAATCCCGTCCGCGTCACGCAGGGCAAGGCCTTCGCCGAGCTTCTTCCCAACGAGCGCGGCTTCCGCCTCGACGTGGAGATCGATTTCCCGACCCCGGTGATCGGCCGTCAGCGCAAGGCCGTCGACCTGTCCCCGTCGGTCTTCCGCCGCGAGATCTCCCGCGCCCGCACCTTCGGGTTCATGCGCGACGTGGAGAAGCTCTGGAGCGCCGGCTTCGCGCTGGGCGCCTCCCTGGAGAACACCGTCGCCATCGGCGACGATGGCATCATGAACCCCGAGGGCTTGCGCTATGGGGACGAGTTCGTCCGCCACAAGCTTCTCGATGCGGTCGGCGACCTCTCGCTCGCCGGCCTGCCGCTGCTCAGCACCTACCGCTCCTATTGCGGCGGTCATCGCATGAACTTCTCGGTTCTCGAGGCCCTGTTCTCGAGCCGCTCCAACTACGCCATCGTCGATGCCGTGCCGCGCCGCGAGCCCAGCTATGCCGATCTCGGCAGCGTGGCGGCTTCGGTTCTCGCGCCGGAAATGCACTGAGGCCGCTTCCGGTCGCTCCGGCTCCCGGCCGGAGAGGGGCGAGCGCCCATTGGCCGCATGACGGCATGCAGGCTTTTTTAATTCCTATCGGGTAAAACCAGGGCATCGGATCCAAAGGGTGTCCACCTTTGGAATCGTTCCGGTGCCCTTCAGGCTCGACTGGCGCATCGTCCGGCGCGGAAGACCGGATCCACTTTTCCGCACGATGCGCTCTCGTATGGGCTTGGCTCTGCCCCTATGCTTGGGCTAAAGAACCCCGTAGTGCATCGTTGAAACATCGGGCACGGTTTTTGGAGGACCGCGAGGCATGTCGTTCGCGAAGGCTTATTCGGGTATGAAAGGCGCCGCCGGGCGCGCTCTGATCCTCGGCGTCTGCGCCCTGGGGCTCGCCGGCTGCGAGTCCCTTTCGTCGCTGAACCCGTTCGACAAGAGCGAAACCTACAAGCCCGAGATCGTGGCGAACGCCCCTGCGGAGGAGATCTACAACGACGGTCTCGCCCGGGTGCAGAAGGGCGACTTCAGCGGCGCGGTGAAGAAGTTCAGCGCCCTCGACAAGCAATATCCCTATTCCGAATGGTCCCGCAAAGGGCTGATCATGGAGGCCTACGCCAATTACGAGGGCGGCTTCTATGAGGAATCCGTCACCGCGTCCAAGCGCTACCTGCAGAGCTATCCCAACACCACCGACGCGGCCTATGCCTATTACCTGATGGCGTCGTCCTATTACGACCAGATCCCGGACATCACCCGCGATCAGGAGAAGTCCGAGCGCGCCATCCTGGCGCTGCAGGAGCTGGTCCAGCGCTATCCGAACTCCGAATACACCGCGGATGCCCGCAAGAAGCTCCAGGTCGCCAGCGACCAGCTCGCCGGCAAGGAGCTGGAAGTCGGCCGCTTCTACCTGCAGAAGCGCAATTATGCCGGCGCCATCAACCGCTTCCGCACGGTGGTTTCGCGCTACCAGACGACCCGCCACGTGGAAGAGGCGCTCCAGCGTCTCACCGAGGCCTATATGGCCATGGGCATCGTCGGCGAGGCGCAGACCGCCGCCGCGGTTCTCGGCCACAACTTCCCCGACTCTCCCTGGTATAAGGATGCCCATGCCCTGCTGACCAAGGGCGGCGTCGAGCCGCGCGAGGATTCCCAGTCCTGGATCAGCAAGGCCTTCCGCGGCGTTCCCCAGGTCAGTCAGCGCACGGGCTAAGCCTCACCATCCATGCTCATCCAGCTGGCGATCCGCGATATCGTCCTCATCGACAGGCTTGAGCTTCATTTCCATGAGGGCTTAAGCGTCCTCACGGGTGAAACGGGCGCTGGCAAGTCGATCCTGCTCGATGCCTTTGCCCTGACCCTCGGCGGGCGCGGCGACGGCAGCCTCGTGCGTCATGGCGAGAACCAGGGCCAGGTCACCGCCGTGTTCGACTGTCCCCTCGACCATCCGGCCCGCCGGATCGCGGCGGAGGCCGATATCGACGTCGACGGAGACCTGATCCTCCGCCGTGTTCAGGTGGCGGACGGGCGCACCCGCGCCTTCGTCAACGACCAGCCGGTGAGCGTCCAGGTGCTCAAGGCCATCGGCACGACCCTGGTCGAGATCCATGGCCAGCACGACGACCGCGCCCTGGTCGATCCCGTCTCGCACCGGACCATCCTCGACGCCTTCGGCGGCCTTTCCGCCGAGGTCCAGGCCGTCACCGAGGCCGCGCGGAAGGTCCGCGAGGCGCGTACCGCCTTGCAGGAGCATCGCAACCGCATTGAGAAGGCCCGCAAGGAGGCCGATTTCCTGCGCCATGCGGTCGAGGAGCTGACGAAGCTCAACCCGCTGGCCGGGGAGGAGCAGGCTCTCGCCGAGCGGCGGGTCGTCATGATGCAGTCGGAGAAGGTGGCGCAGGACCTCAACGAGGCCTACGAGGTGGTCGCCGGCAACACCTCTCCCGTGACCGAGCTTTCGGCCGCGTTGCGCAAGCTGGAGCGCCGCGGCGCCCAGGCGCCGGCTCTGGTCGATCCCAGCGTGAAGGCTCTCGACGCCGCCCTCGTCGCCATCGACGAGGCCCGCGCCGTGCTCGAAGAGGCGATCCGCGCCACCGAATACGATCCGCGCGAGCTGGAGCAGACCGAGGAGCGCCTCTTCGCGCTTCGTGCCGCCGCCCGCAAATACGACGTGCCCGCCGACGACCTCGCCGCCCTGCGCCAGCGCTTCGAGGAGGATGTGGCCGCCATCGATGCCGGCGAGGAGAAGCTCGTCGGCCTGGAGAGCGCGCTCAAGGACGCCGACAAGGCTTACGTGAAGGCCGCCAAGACCCTGTCGGCCGGCCGCAGGAAGGCCGCGCAGGCGCTCGATGCCGCGGTGCAGGCCGAGCTGCCGCCGCTCAAGCTCGAGCGGGCGCGCTTCATCACCGAGATTTCCACCGACGAGGACAGCCGCGATCCCAGCGGCTTCGAGCGCGTCGAGTTCTGGGCCCAGACCAACCCCGGCACTCGGCCGGGGCCGCTGATGAAGGTGGCGTCGGGCGGCGAGCTCTCGCGCTTCATGCTGGCCCTGAAGGTGGTGCTGGCGGACAAGGGCTCGGCGCCGACCCTCGTCTTCGACGAAATCGACACCGGCGTCGGCGGCGCGGTGGCGGATGCCATCGGGCAGCGCCTGGCGCGCCTGGCGCGCAAGGTCCAGGTCATGGCCGTCACCCACGCGCCGCAGGTCGCCGCCAAGGCCGGAAGCCACTTCCTCATCGCGAAGGAAGGCGTGCGCGGGAAGGAAGACCGGGTCGCCACCCGCGTCATCCCGCTCGAAGCCACGCCGCGCCGCGAGGAGATCGCCCGCATGCTCGCCGGCGCGACGATCACCGAGGAAGCGCGCGCGGCTGCCGCACGGCTGCTGGAAGCGGCGGCGCATTGACGGCTGCTTTTTCAGAATCTGCTTACAGACTCCGGCCTCAGAGTCTGGCTCATAAAGGGTTTCCGCCCCCTAGATGTTTAGTCCCGGCATTTGGTGGAGCGGGTCGAGCCTGAAGCGTTGAGGCTCGCTTGTCCAGATCTTGCAGATGTACTCGTAGGGGGTGAGGCCGCGCAGGGTCTTGAGCCTTCGGGCGAAGTTGTAGGCGGCGAGGAAGTCGCCCAGGTGCCCCTGCAGCTGGTCGTGGGTGTCGTAGTAGTAGCGCCTGACGGTCGCGTCCTTGAGGGTCCGGTTCATGCGCTCAACCTGTCCGTTCGTCCAGGGATGGCGTGGTTTGGTCAGGCGGTGCTCGATGTCGTTCTGCGCACAGGCGAGCTCGAACGAATGGGCCCGGAAGATCTCGCCGTGGGCCATCGCCTCTTTGATCAGAGGGGCAGCCGAACTGGTGTTGCCGGGTGTGGTGAAGTGAGTGCCGTTGTCGGTGAGAACCGTGTGGATCTTGTAAGGCACGGCCGCGATCAGCGCCCGCAGGAAGTCACCCGCCACGCGCCTTGTGGCTTTCTCATGCAGTTGGGCAAAGGCGAATTTAGACGTGCGATCAATGGCCACGAACAGATAAAGCCGGCCCTCTTCCGTATGCACCTCGGCGATGTCGATGTGGAAGTAGCCGATCGGGTAGCTCTTGAACTTCTTCTTGGCGGGCTTGTCACCGGTCACCTCTGGCAAGCGGCTGATACCATGCCGCTGCAGACAGCGATGCAGGGATGAGCGCGTCAGGTGCGGGATGGTGGGCTGAAGGGCGTAAAGGCAATCGTCCAACGGCAGCAGGGTGTGCTTGCGGAAGGCGACGACGATCGCCTCTTCCGAAACCGAGAGCACCGTGGAATGCGGTGCTCTCGGCCCCGTCGGGCGATCTGCGGTGGTATCCCGCTTCTTCCATTTGGCGACCGTCTTCGGGTTGATGCCATGGCGCTCGGCCAGGGCCCTCAGGCTCGCTTGACTATTTTGTATTGCTCGACGGACTGGATCGAGCGTTGTGGCGCTCCCATGGAGAACCTGGCCCATAGATGGAGTATTCGGCCTGCCATCCCATGGCTTGGGCTAGAAAGGCGCGCGCCGCGGGACGATGATGAAACCTGGTCTGTTGGATCAAGCACAAGCATCAGGAAAGGAAGCCTAGCATGAAGCACTATGCTGGACTGGACGTCTCGGTGAAAGAGACGTCGGTGTGCGTTGTGGATGAAACGGGTAGGATCTGTCGCGAGACAAAGGTGCCGAGCCACCCAGACGATCTCGCGCAAGTCCTCCACGATCCTGCTTGGCGGCTCGAGCGGATCGGCCTTGAGGCTGGCCCTTTGTCGCAATGGCTGTTCAGTGGGCTTGCAGAAGCCGGTCTGCCTATCGTCTGCATCGAGACCCGCCATACGAAGGCATTCCTCAAGGCACAGGTGAACAAGAGTGACCGCAACGACGCACGTGGCATTGCGCAGATGATGCGGGTGAATCTGTTCCGACCGGTTCATGTAAAAACCCTGACCAGCCAAAAGCGGCGCGCCCTCCTGACCGCCCGCAAGTTGCTGCAGGAGAAGGCGATTGCATTTGAGAATGATATTCGCGGCCTGCTGCGCAACTTCGGCCTCAAAGTCGGCATCGTTGGCGCAGCCAAATTCGACATCCGCATTCGCGAACTCCTTGACTGTCTGCCTGACCTGGCAGAGATCATAGAGCCGCTGCTGGCCAGCCGGCGAAAGCTTCGAGAGGAGTTCGAGCGTCTTCATCGAAAGCTGCTATCGATTGTCCGCGACGACGGTGTTTGTCGACGCCTGATGACCATTCCAGGGGTCGGTCCCGTTGTCGCTTTAGCCTATGCCAGTACTATCGACGTTCCGGCTCGCTTCCGGAACTCCAAAGCCGTGGGTGCCTCCCTGGGGTTAACGCCGGTGCTTCATCAGTCGGGTGAGAGCAACCGGATCGGCCGCGTCTCCCTCTGCGGGGATGGCATGATGCGAACGCTGTTGTACGAAGCCGCTCAAGTCATGCTGACGAATGTTCACGTGAAGTGGTCGTGGTTGAAAGCATGGGCGATGAATATCGCCAAACGGCGTGGTGGGCGAAAAGCCATTGTTGCGCTGGCCCGGCGTCTGGGCGTGATCATGCACCGCATCTGGAGCGATGGCACCGTATTCCGCTGGACGAGGGAAAGCATACCCGCAGCTGTCTAAGATGCCATACCGGAACGGGCAATGAGATAACTCGAATTCCGCCAGAAGGCGGAAGAAAGACGTCCTTCGCAGGACGATGGATCAGGCGAGCTCGTGGATGCGCTTGTATCGGCCGCGCTGCCGCGGCCAGAACGCCCCATAGATTGAGCCACCTCATCCTACGAATCCCATGGTGGGAGGGCAAATGTGCCGATCCCGGAGAGAAGCAAGGCCCTGCGAGAGACGACTGCCTGGAGGTGGGATGGCCGATGCCTTAAAAGCGCTTGACTTGGAGGGGCCGAATAGAGAAGCGCATCCCTCCATTCCGGCGATAAGAATGCACCATCAAACCCTGGGATCAAACATCTAGAGCCTCGGACCGGAAATGAGACTCCTGGCTTCTGTGCGAGGCCGAGCTGTGATTCACTGCCTGGACTGGGAGGTGGATTATGGGTCATTGCTATTCCCTGGATCTGCGGGTGCGCGTCGCCGACTTTGTCGATGCAGGTCATTCCTGCCGGGCGGCAGCCCAGCACTTTGACGTCAGCGAGAGTTTCGCCATCAAGCTGGTGCAGCGGAAGCGGCGGTTCGGCTCGCCGGCACCGGCCCGGCAAGGCCGTCCGCCCGGACGCAGCAAGCTGGTGCCCTATGAGAGCTTCTTGATCCAGACGGTCGAGGCCGAGCCGGCCATCACCATGCCCGAGCTGGCCGCAAGGCTGCTGACTGAGCATGGGATCGTTGCGGCTCCCGCGATGCTCTCGCGCTTCCTGTGCCGGCACGGCTTCTCATATAAAAAAATGCCTGATGGCGGCGGAGTGCGCACGCGCCGATGTGCGGGATGAGCGCCGGGTCTGGCATGCCCAGCGCCAGCCGCGCATGCGCCAGGAGACGCACCGGCTGGTGTTCCTGGACGAGACGTATGTCAACACCAAGATGACGCGCCTGCGCGGGCGGAGCCGCAGGGGCCAGCGCCTACGCATGAAAGCTCCCTTTGGACACTGGAAAACCCATACCTTTCTGGCTGGGCTACGGTGCAACGAGTTGTGCGCGCCGTGGATCATCGATGGCCCGATCACCCGGTTGGCGTTCGAGGCTTACATTGAGACGCAGCTCGCGCCGACGCTGCGCAAAGGCGATGTGGTGATCCTCGACAACCTGGCTGTCCACAAGAGCGAGAAGGCCGCTCAGTGTCTGAAGCAACGCGGAGCCTGGTTCCTGTTTTTACCTGCTTATTCGCCTGATCTTAATCCAATTGAACAGGCCTTTGCCAAGATCAAAGCGCACTTGCGCAAGGCCGAGGCCCGAACGTTCGACGCGCTCTGGCGAGCGCTCGGTGAGATCTGCAACCTGTTCGAACCACAAGAGTGCTGGAACTACCTTAAGGCTGCCGGATATGCGTCCGTTTAACCGTCCGATGCTCTAGCCCTCATCCTGAGGAGGCCGTCAGGCCGTCTCGAAGGACGAGGGCATCTCCAGTGCTCTCTGGACCCTCCTTCGAGATGCAGCCTATGGCTGCTCCTCAGGATGAGGCGAGAGATTGATGAGCCAGACTTTCAGGATGAGGCTGGAGGTTCCTGGGACCTGGTAGGCCGGCTATGACGCGGGAGGGTGTCATCCCCGGCGGCCGCAGGCCGGGAAGGACATCAATGGTTGGCCCCTCACGTCCCGTAATTCAGCTTCGGATACCAATCCGTGCCGCGCCCGTCCGGGGTGGTGTCGAGCACGTTCCAGAGAGGTGCGAAGTCCGGGGCGCCGCGGGGAACCTGGCCGGGATCGGCGGAATCGCCGGTCATCTCGCCGCTCCAGAAATGGCGGATGGTCCCGTCGTGGCGCGTGAAGACGTTGAAGCTCGGGATCTCCGAGCCGTCCTCCAGCACCCCGTGATAATCGCGGGAATAGTTGCCGTTGAGATCGGTGTAGAGCTGCAGGTTCGTCCAGCCGCGCTCCCGTTTCCAGGCCTTCAGCCGCTCGATGGGCGAGCGCGCGACGACGGCGAACGCCATGCGCTGCTGGATGTCGGCGCCGTTGCCTTCGATGGCGCCGAGCAGGTTGGTGCACATGGGGCAGGGGCGTTCGCGCTGCGGACCGAACATGTAGCTGTAGATTGCGAGGTTCTGCTTGTCGCCGAAGAGATCGGCGAAGCTCACGGGACCGCGCTCTCCTTCGAAGCGGTAGTCGCCCGTCACCTCGCCGCCGGGCGGCAGGGTGCGGCGCTGGGCGGCGACGCGCTCCAGGTGGCGGCGCAGCTCGATCTCCTCCGCGAGCAGCGCCGTGCGCGCCGCGCGATATTCCGCGCTCTCGTTCGGAAAGCGCACTGGAGAACGCCGCGCGAGCTCTGCGGCGGGGGTGAGGTTGTCAGCCATGGGTTGCTCCTGGAAGTCTTCACTTCTTCCGCGGACCGACGAGGCCGAACAGGGCTCCCTGCGGATCGCTGGCGACGATGATGAAGAAGTCGCCCGGCACTTCGGCAGGTCCGTAATGGATCGTGCCGCCATTGCCGGAGATGGCCGTCGCGGCGACATCGATGTCGCCGATGCCGAAATAGAAAGTCCACGCCGGCGGCGGCCCGTCGGACGTGCGCCGCATCACGGCGCCGATCGTCTCGCCGTGATGGGTGATGAACTGATAGTCGCCCATCTCGCCCATGGGCATGGCGTCGCCCTTATCCCAGCCGAAGCGGGCCTTGTAGAAGGCGAGCGCCGCTTCCTGATCGGTGGTGGAAAGCTCGTTCCACTGGCAATGCCCGGTCTGCTTCGGCGAGAAGGAGGCGCTCGTGCCCTCCGACGCGCCGCGCATCACGTAGAACCGGACGCCCTGCGGATCCGCGACCATCGCGAAGCGGCCGACGCCGGGGATATCGGTCGGCGGCATGTGCTGTGTGCCGCCGACCTGGACGATCTCGGCTGCGATCTTGTCGACGTCGTCGACGCCGACATAGCCAAGCCATCCCGGCCGCATGCCCTTGGCATCCGCCGGGATCGGCATGAAGCCGGCCACGTCCGTGCCGCCGATCGAGAAAAGCCTGTAGCCGATGTCGGAGCCTTCGAAAGCCCGGGCGTTCCAGCCGATGACGGCCTCGTAGAAGCGGGCCGCCGCGTCGGCGTCGGTGGTCAGGAGCTCATACCAGATGAAATCGCCGTGCCGGTTGGCCATGGGGCATCTCCTAAGCTGAAAGGTGGAGCTGGCTTTCGCGGAGCTTGGTTCGTGAGAGGCTAGTGCATCGTGCGGAAAAGTAGAGTCGGTTTTTCGCTGACGCGACCCTTCGGGTCCGATGCTTTAGACGTCGAGGATCGGCAGGAAGCCGCCGAAGATCATGCGCTTGCCGTCGAAGGGCATCTGCTCGCCCATGGCCTTCATGCGCGGATCCGTCATGATCTTTTCGTTTGCGGCGTCGCGGACTTCCTTGGACGGATACTCGATCCAGCTGAACACCACGACTTCATCGTCCTTGGCCTGCACGGCCCGGCGGAAATCGGTGATCTTGCCGTCCGGCACGTCGTCGCCCCAGCACTCGACCATGCGGGTGGCGCCGAATTCCTTGAACAGGGGAGCCGCCTCTGCAGCGTGCTTGCGGTACACCTCCTGCTTGTCCGCCGGCACGGCAATGACGAAACCATCGACATACTTCATCGCGTATCTCCCTGGGATTTTTCGGCAGTAAAGCTCGACTTTGCGGCGCTTTCGCGCCTGTCTTCCTTGACAAATAAGTTGATATCAACATAATTCGAGCATGTCAAACGGCCGCCACGTTCCCTTCGAGACGACCCTGCAGGTGCGCGATACCTGCCTTTGCCTGCACGCCCAGCGCGCCGCCCGCACGCTCTCCCGGCTGTTCGACGACGCCTTGCGCCCGGTCGGCCTGACCTCCGGCCAGTTCTCGCTGCTGAACGCCCTGAACTGGCCCGATCCTCCATCCATCGCACCGGTGGCCCGGCTTCTGGCGATGGACCGGACCACGCTCACCGCAGCCCTGAAGCCCCTGGAGCGAAACGGCTTGGTCCTGATCGAGAAGGACCCCACTGATCGCCGCAACCGCCGCCTCCACCTGACCGACAGGGGCCTGCAGGTGCTGGCCTCCGCCGTGCCGATCTGGCGCCAGCTCCACGCTGCCATCGAGGCCGGGCTTTCCGGCCTCGACCCCGACAACCTGCGCGGCGCGCTGACGGGGCTTTCCCGGACGAACACCGCCGTCTGAGCATGCGCTCTCCAATGCGGCAGTCGATCGGGAACGCCGGGCAGGGAGACTGCCTCTCGCTCTCCCGGTCGGTGGAGGGAGGGGTGAGGGGAGGCCAGGTGCCGGATGGGGTGCTGCGCTTGACGCCTTCGACGGCGGAGGCGGGGGAGCGGCTCATCCCGAAACAACACGCCTTCACCCATGCCCCCGTCCCGCCTCGGAAAGAGGAGACCCGCGTGTCGTCCCCGGCGAGCGAAGCGAGGGAAGGGGACCCATGGTGTTGCGCTCGCGAGTGGATTCCCTTCCCCTCCGCTGCGCTCCGGCCGGGAATGACACTGTCCTTCATAACACACCCACTCACGTCATCCCCGGGCTTGTCCCGGGGATCTCGATTGTTTGAGGCGCGGCGCTTGTCCGTATCGGGATGGCGGGCACAAGGCCGGCCATGACGTCGAGGGGACGAGAGGGGGTGAGCGGAAGAGCGCGGGCAACGTTATGTTCACACTTTGTTCTTGACAGGGATGGCAACCTCGGCTATACACTTGCCTAAGATCTGCTCCTGCACGAGGGGCGCGCTCGCGAGGCGTCGCAGTGTGGGAGCAGGCACGGTCCCGTGACAGGTCTCGCACCCCTGTCGACGGGAGGCCCAGGCTGTGTGCTGCTGAATAGGGATTGGGTCGAGGCCGCCGCTGACGTTGCGGTTCCCGCCTGGCGCAGTCACTGAGCCGGCACCGCCTGTCCGCCTAAAAAAGCCGTGCGCGAAGCGGCCTCCCGGCTCTTCCATCAAACGCATGCATCCTCGAGCCGGGCTGCCGATCGCGCCACCCTCGATCTCACCACAGGCTCGGAGCCCAAAGCTCCGGGCCCACAGGTGCTGGCTGTTTGACATCGCCTGAACAATACCTCTCCGCGTCAGGGCCATACCCGCGACGTCATGGCCGGACTGGGTCCGGCCATGACGTCTTGCGACCCGCCGCGCTGCCAAGACGGGGATCCCCGGATCAAGTCCGGGGATGACGGCGAGGAATTGGGCTTGCGAGCGCTCGACGAGAAGAGCGCAGGAAGCCCTCTCCCCCCTTGTGGGGGAGAGCTGGAGAGGGGGGTGCTGGCGCCATACCTTGATAGGCTATCGCTCACACCCCCCTCCCTGGCCCTCCCCCACAAGGGGGGAGGGGAATAGCGCGCTATCCTGCACGCGATCCCGGATCGCCAACGGCGTCCGGGATGACGGTGAATTGCGTGCACCGTCGCGTCTCGCCCCTGGAGACTCTCCGGCGGAGCGCTATGGTTCAAGCGACCTCAAAGACGATTCGATCATGCCCCCACGCAAATCCTCCAGCGAAACTCCTGTCGATCACCTGACGCCCGATGAGGCGCGACTCGAGCACGAGGCGATCGGCGCCGAGATCAAGGACCATGACAGGCGCTATTACGAAGAGGATGCGCCCAGCGTCTCGGATGCCGAATACGATGCCCTGCGCCAACGCTACGAGGCGCTGGAGGACCAGTTTCCCGAGCTGAAATCGCCCGAGAGCCTGACCGAAAAGGTCGGCTCCAAGGTGTCGGAGAAATTCGGCAAGATCCGTCACAAGGTGCCGATGCTCTCGCTCGGCAATGCCTTCGCGGACGAGGAGGTGGAAGAATTCGTCGAACGCATCCGCCGCTTCCTGCAATGGAAGGCCGAGGAGCCGCTCGCCTTCACCGCCGAGCCGAAGATCGACGGCCTGTCGCTCAGCCTGCGCTACGAGAACGGAAAGCTCGTCTCCGCCGCCACCCGCGGCGACGGCGCGGTCGGCGAGGACGTGACCAACAATGCCCGCACGGTTGCCGACATCCCGCATCGGCTCAAGGGTTCGGGTGTTCCCGACATCTTCGAGGTGCGCGGCGAGGTCTATCTCTCGCACGAGGATTTTGCCGCCATCAATGCGCGCCAGGAGGCGGCCGGAAAGGCGCTCTTCGCCAATCCGCGCAACGCCGCGGCCGGCAGCCTGCGCCAGCTCGATGCATCGATCACCGCATCGCGTCCGTTGCGCTTCTTCGCCTATGCCTGGGGCGAGGTCAGCAAGATGCCGGCGACGACGCAACACGGCATGATGGAATGCTTCAAGAGCTTCGGCCTCAAGGTCAATCCGTTGACCCGCCTCTGCACGAGCGTTGCCGAACTGCTCGAGCATTACCACGCCATCGAGACCGACCGCGCCAATCTCGGCTACGACATCGACGGCGTCGTCTACAAGGTCGATTCCTTAAGCCTGCAGCAGCGCCTCGGCTTCGTTTCGCGCTCGCCGCGCTGGGCGCTGGCGCACAAGTTCCCGGCGCAGAAGGCCGTGACGGTGCTCGAAGGCATCGAGATCAATGTGGGACGCACCGGCTCGCTCAATCCCATCGCGCGGCTGAAGCCCGTTACCGTCGGCGGCGTCGTCGTGTCGAACGCGACGCTGCACAACGAGGATTACATCAAGGGCATCGGCGGCAACGGCGAGAAGATCCGGGGCGGCGTCGACATCCGCATCGGCGACACGGTCGTCATCAACCGCGCCGGCGACGTGATCCCGAAGGTGCTCGACGTGGTGCTGGAGAAGCGCCCGCGTGATGCGAAGCCGTATGAATTTCCGGCCACCTGCCCGGCCTGTGGCAGCCATGCGGTGCGCGAGGTCAATCCGCGCACGGGCAAGGAGGATGCGGTGCGCCGCTGCACCGGCGGCCTCATCTGCCCGGCGCAGGCTCGCGAGCGCCTGAAGCACTTCGTGTCGCGCAACGCCTTCGACATCGAAGGCTTGGGCATGCAGCGCATCGACGAGTTCTATGAGGAAGGCCTGATCCAGCGTCCGCAGGACATCTTCACGCTGGAAGTGCGCAATGCGAAGAGCCTCAAGCGGCTCGAGAACCGCGAGGGCTGGGGCGAGACGAGCGCGAAGAACCTGTTCGCCGCGATTCAGGCGCGCCGCTCGATTGCGTTGAACCGTTTCATCTTCGCGTTGGGCATCCCGCATGTGGGCGAGACCTCGGCGCGTCTGCTGGCGCGCCATTTCGGCACCTTCGAGCACTTGCGTGAGACCGCGAAGGCCGCGGCCGATCCCGCGTCGGAGGCGCATGCGGAGCTGACCGCCATCGGCGGCATCGGGCCTGTGGTGGCCGATGCCATCGTCGAGTTCTTCAAGGAAGGCCACAACGAGGAGATGCTCGACGCACTGCTTGCGGAAGTCGCCACCGAGCCGATGGAGGCGCCGGCTACCGCGAGCTCGCCGGTTGCCGGCAAAACCGTGGTGTTCACCGGCTCCCTCGAGCAGATGACCCGGGAAGAGGCCAAGGCCATGGCCGAGCGGCTGGGGGCCAAGGTGGCGGGCTCCGTGTCCAAGAAGACCGATATCGTGGTGGCCGGCCCCGGAGCCGGCTCCAAGCTCGCCAAGGCGGCCGAGCTCGGGCTTCAGGTCATGGACGAGGACGGCTGGTTCGCCCTCGTCGGGCGGGGGTGAGATTCCTGTCCAAGACACACAAGCCTCGATGTGGCATGGTGCACCCATGACGGTGATCGCCCCCGAGGTCTCGCTCGATCCTGATCAGGTCGGAGCGGGCGACGTGACGCATTTCTGGCGGGTGCCGCGCTTTCGCGGCCTCGACTGCCTGCGCGCGACCTTCCGCCGTCACGCCTATGCCCGACACAGCCACGACACCTATGCCATCGCGGCGGTGCTGGCCGGCTGCGAGACCTTCTTCCATCGCGGCGAGCAGCATTACGCGCCGGCGGGCTCGGTGGCCGTCGTCTGCCCTGACGAGATCCACGATGGCGAGCCCTATGGCGGCGGGTTCGAATACCGCACCTTCTATCCGTCCGCCGAGCTGATGCAGGAAATCGCGGAGGATGTGGCCGGGCGCCCGCTCTCCCGTGCCCCCTGGTTCCCGCATTCCGTGATCAGGGATCCCGCGCTGTTCCAGGCCCAGGTCAGGCTCCACGCCTGTCTCTGCCAGGACGAAAGCTGGACTTCCGAGATGGAGCAGGACACCCGGCTGATCGACTTTTTAAGCCGCCTGATCGCCCGCTGGGCCGATCTCGATGCCTTGCCGACCATCCGCTACGGCTCGAAGAGCATCCTGCGGGTGCGCGATCATCTCGACGCCCATCTCGACGAGGAGGCGGACCTTGCCGATCTTGCGAATCTCGCCGGCCTGTCGCGCAGCCACTTCATCCGCGCGTTCGCCAAGGAAACCGGCCTGACCCCGCATGCCTATCTCCTCGACCGGCGCTTCCGCGCCGCGACCCGGCTCCTGGGGCAGGGCGAGGCGCCCGGCGATGTCGCCGCCGCCTGCGGCTTCTTCGACCAGAGCCACCTCAACCGGGTCTTCAAGGCCCGCATGGGCGTGACGCCCGGCGCCTATCGGGCGGCCTAGAGCATCGATCCCAAAAGTGGATTGCACTTTTGGGATCGATCCGATGCTCCATCCTCAGAACAGCACTTTCATCCAAGACGGCCCGCTGTTCCTCCTGCATAAGGCCGGGAAGAGAGCAGGGCCATGGATCGAGCAAGTCCCTTCACCATCGACTATCGCCGCGAAGTCCGGGCCGGCCTTCGCGACATCGCACCCATCGTCGTGGCGGCTGTCCCGATCAGCCTTCTCTTCGGCGCCGTGGCTGCTGCGAAGGGGCTGACGCCATTCGAGGTCACGGTGATGTCGGCCCTCGTGTTCGCCGGTGGGGCGCAGTTCGCCGCCATCGAGACCTGGATCCATCCGGCGCCGATCCTGACGCTGGCCTTCGCGACGCTCTTGATCAATGCGCGCCACGTGCTCATGGGGGCTTCGCTGTCGCCGAAGGTCAGGATGTCGCGGATCCAGAAGTTCCTCGCCTTCTTCTTCCTCACCGACGAGGCCTGGGCCTTGTCCGAGCGCCGCGCGATGGATCGCCCGGTGACAGGCGCCTATTGGGCCGTCATGGGCATCGTGCTGTGGGCGAACTGGACGTTGTTCTCGGGGCTGGGTGCCTTCCTCGGCTCGTTCCTCGGCGATCCCGAGCGGATCGGCGCGGATTTCGCCTTCACGGCCCTGTTCATCGGCCTCGTCGCCGGCTTCGGCCGCAGCCGCGTGACGCTGGTCACGGTCGCTGTCAGCGCCGGCGTCGCGGCCCTGGTCCATCACTTCATCGGCGCGCCCTGGCATGTGGCGTCGGGCGCTCTCGCCGGCATCGCCGCCGCTTACATCGCCGCTCCTCGGGAGGCGCGCTCATGAGCCTCGATACGACGACGCTGCTCGCCATCCTCGCCATGGCGGTCGTGACCTATTTCACGCGCATCGCAGGCCTCTTCGTGGCCGACCGCCTCGTGCTCACGGGCCGCGCCAAGGCCGCCTTCGATGCCATTCCGCCTGCGGTGCTTGTGGCCGTGATCGCGCCGACTGCGCTCACCACCGGCTGGGCGGAAGCCATCGCAGCAGGAATCACGGCCGTCGCAGCCTTCCGGCTTCCGCTGCTCGGCACGATAGCGGTTGGAGTGATTTCGGTCGTGGTGCTGCGGAACCTCATCTAAACGGACGCTATCCACTGTCATTCCGGGGCCGCGTCAGCGGAGCCCGGAATCCATAAACACGGCGTCTCAGAAAAGTGCGAGCGACGTTGCGCTCTTTCTGCGCTGTTAGCGGTTATGGATTCCGGACCCGGCTCTGACGAGCCACCCCGGAATGACAGCGATGGGTTTCTAACTGATCGGCTGCGTCGCGTTTTCCAGCCACGCCCGCGTCTCGGCATCGAGCTTCGGACCGATCTTGTCGCGGACGCTGGCGTGATAGGCGTTGAGCCAGGCGATCTCATCCGCCGTCATGATCGCAGGCTCCACGAGGCGCAGGTCGATGGGCGTGAAGGTCAGCGTCTCGAAGCCCATCATCTCGCGGTCGCCGCCCGGAATCGTGCGCTTCTCGACGAGGATCAGGTTCTCGATCCGGATGCCGTAGGCGCCGGGCTTGTAGAAACCCGGCTCGTTGGACAGCATCATGCCGACTTCCAGCGGCGTGTGGCCGGTCTTGGCGATGCGCTGCGGGCCTTCGTGCACGGAGAGATAGCTGCCGATGCCGTGGCCGGTGCCGTGATCGAAATCGAGGCCGGCCTCCCAGAGAGGCCTGCGGGCAAAGGCATCGATCTGCGCGCCCGTCGTGCCTTTCGGGAACACGGTCTGCGCGATGGCGATATGACCTTTCAGCACCCGCGTGAAGCGATCCTTCATCTCCGCATTCGGCTCGCCCACGACGATCGTGCGGGTGATGTCCGTGGTGCCGTCCTCGTATTGCGCGCCGGAATCGATGAGGAAGATCTGGTTCAGCTCGATGGGGCGATTGCTCGAGCTCGTCACGCGGTAATGGGGCAGGGCGGCATTGGGGCCGGCGCCCGAGATGCTTGGAAACGAGACGTTCCTCAAGGCGCCCGTCTCGACGCGGAAGGCCTCCAGCGCCTCGACTGCATCGATCTCCGTCAGCTTGCCGGAGGGCGCCTCGCGGTCGAGCCATGCGAGGAAGCGGGCGACCGCCACGCCGTCGCGCAGATGGGCCGCGTGCGATCCCGCGATCTCGGCCTCGTTCTTGACCGCCTTCATGAGGGCGATCGGATCGGCGCCGACATCGACCTTGCCGCCGGCCGCCTCGATGCGCCGGATCAGGGCGACGGCGCCGGTGGCCGAATCGATGCGGATCTTACCGCCGGTCTGGCCGAGCTCGTCGAGCGCGCCCTGAAAGGTGCTGATCGGCGCGAATTCCGCAAGTTCGCCCACGGCATCGCCCGCCTCGTTCGTCACCTTCGCCGGATCGAAGAACAGGCTCGCCGGGCCCTCCCTGGGCAGGATCGCATAGCCGAGCGGCAGGGGGGTGTGCCCCACATCGCCGCCGCGCAGGTTGAAGGCCCAGGCGAGGTTGTGCGGATCGGAGATGACGAGCGCGTCGAGCTTCGCCTCCGCCATCTTCTTGCGGATGCGCTCGAGCTTTGCAGGCGCCGCCTCGCCGGCATAGGCGAGCGGATGCGGCCGTACGGGAGCCTGCGGCGGGGCCGGGCGGTCGATCCAGATCACATCGACGAGATTGATATCGACGGGCGCAAGCTTTCCGCCGGCACGCTTCACGGCCTCCTCCAGCTTCTTCAGGCCGTCGCCGGTATGAAGCCACGGATCGTAGGCGAGCACACCGCCGGGCGGCAGGTGTTCCGCGATCCAGTCCTCGGGCGTGGAATCGGCGAGCTGGACCGGCGTGATGACGGAGGTGTCCACCTGCTCGGCCGCTTGCACCGTGTAGCGCCCATCGACCACGAGGGCGGCCTCGCCTTGCAGCACGACGGCGGTGCCGGCCGAGCCGGTGAAGCCGGTGAGCCAGGCCAGGCGCTCGGCGCTCTTCGGCACATATTCTCCCTGATGCTCGTCGGCGCGCGGCACCACGAGGCCATCGAAGCCGCGGCGGGCCATATCGGCGCGAAGCTTGGCGATGTGCTCGGGGCCTTGAGCGGGAGAGGTGGTGTCGTCGAAAAACTGGAACTGGGCCATGGAAAGCATCACCGGAATCGGGACTGAAGAGGCGGACACGCTAGCGCATCGTGCGGAAAAGTGGACCCGGTTTTCACTGACGTGGCGCTCTGGGCCCGCCCCGACCGACGCGTCCGCATAAAAAGAAGCATCGACCCTCAAAGTATAAACCGCTTTTGGGAGTGCGAAGGAACCGGGCAGGCATCGCTTCTGCTTGATGCAGCCGGCTCATGAAATATGCGCCTGGTGCCTAATGGTTAATCTTTTGTGACGCTGCTCTGCGAAGGACGCATGACGTGCATGTGATCCTGTGACTTCAACTAAAGTCGGACCGAGCCTATCTTCCCCTCAACGATAACAGAGGAACGCTGAAGGGTCTCAGCGCCAAACTGTTGGAGATGAGCCCATGATCGCAGCTGTTTTTTCTTCCGCCCTTCTCGGCACCGCAAAAGCCCCTTCGAAGTTCTCGCGCTTCATGACCGCACTGATCGAGAGCCGCGCCAAGAGCGCCGCCCGTGAACTGCGTCGCCACGAGGCGCTGATGGCCGACCTCGACCGCCGGCAGGACCACTCGACGCTGTTCCTCGAGCAATCCGAACCCTTGCCCTTCAAGATCTAAACTGCATCCAGTTTGAGAACCATGGTTTTGGGCTTGGATTAGCGGCGGGCGTTCCCATCTGAGGCACTTTCCTCAGATATGGGTGGCGTCATGCTACGGGTTGATTGTGCACGCTGGGGTCAAACACCGGATGACCTGCGGCGGCTGGCGCTAAACGCACCTCATGCGCGCACCCGCGAGCGCGCGCTCGCCCTCTACGACATGGCTCAAGGAAGCTGCGCCACCCAGGTGGCGGCACGCACCGGGCGCCACCCGCAGACCGTAATGGGTTGGCTGCATGCCTACCACACACAGGGCCCCGCGGCCCTGGCCTATGGCCGCACCGGCGGCCGTCCCCCCTTTGTGCCCGAACCGCCGCCAGTCTCGGCGAGGTCGTGCGCGCGGCCCAGGGTGCGGCGGCCGCGCCGCCCGTAGACGGCGCCGATCCGCCGCCTCGCTTCACCCTCAAGCGCCTGGTGGCGTTCGTGCGCGAGCGCTTTGGTCTCAGCGTCTGTCGCGAGACCATCCGGGCGGCCCTGCACCGCCTCGCGCTGTCGTGGAAGAAGGCCAAAAAGCTGCTCGGCCGCGCGGATCCGGAGCAACGACGGGCTTTCATCGATCGCCTCCCGGACCTGCTGGCCGGCGCCCAACGCGACCGCCACCTCCTAGTCTATCTTGATGAGGCTCACCTTCACCAAGACACCGATCTTGGTTATGGCTGGTGCGCCCGCGGCCAGCGGCTGTGGGTGGCCTCCTGCTCGCCCGGGCTCTCGGCCAAGGTGTCGTTCTATGGTCTCTATCTCTACAACGAGGGCGAGGTCCGGCTGTGGCCCTATGCCCGCGCCAACGGAGAGCACACGATCGAGGTGCTGCGTCGGCTGCGGGCCGAGGTGTCCGACCGCAAGATCATTCTGCTGTGGGATGGAGCGCCCTACCATCGCGCCCAGGCGGTCCGGGCGGAGGCCTCCGATCTGAACATCGCGCTTGTGCCCTTACCCAGCTACAGCCCTGACCTGATGCCCGTGGAGGCGCTCTGGCGCTGGCTGCGCGAGGACGTCACCTATCACCACTGCCACAGCAGCCCTGAAGATCTCACCCGACGCGTCGCCGCTTTCGAAACCCGCATCAACACGGATCCATGCGCCCTGGCCGATCGCCTCTGGGTCAAGGATCAGCTCGACCCCAAGGAGGAAGAACTACGGTTCCCAAAATAGACGCGGTTTAACCAAATCCATTCTCAGAGAAAGATAACGTCATGATCATCGTCACCGCCATGAAGGCCGTCCGCGAAGTCTGGATCGAAACTCTCCAGCTCCGTCGCGAACTCGCCAAGCGCTATCCGGGCATTCTGTCCGAGTAAGAAGTTTTAGATGCGGGGGAGCGGACGAACGCTGCCCCGCGTCAAAACCAGCGCCGCCCAGCCCTCGAGGTCGTAGCGGCGCTGCAGGTAGAAGCCCTGATGGGCATAGGCCGAGAGCACACCGGGGACGTCGCGGGCGAGAAGGCCCGATAGAATGAGCGTCCCATCCCGGCTCGCCACCCGCGCCAGCGACGGCGCCAGCACCCGCAGGGGCTTGGCGAGAATATTGGCAAAGACCAGATCGAAATGGCCCGGACGGTCGGCGTCCGCGTGCCGGGTGCCAGGTCCGACGTAAAGCCTCATCCAAGGCGCGATGCCATTGAGCCGCGCATTCTCGCGCGCCACCCTGACTGCTTCCGGATCGATATCGCCCGCAACGACGGGGCGCTTCAGAATCTTCGCCGCCGCAAAGGCCAGGATGCCCGTACCGGTGCCGACATCGAGCACGTGGCGGGGCGTGCGCATCTTCAACTCGTCGACGAAGGCGAGCAGGCAGCTCAGGGTCGTGCCGTGATGGCCGGTGCCGAAGGCGAGGCCGGCCTCGATTTCGATGGCGATGTCGCTCGGGCGGCGCTGATCCCGGTCGTGCGAGCCATGCACGAAGATGCGGCCCGCCCTCACGGGCTTGAGGCCTTCCAGCGACGCCTTCACCCAATCCTTCTGATCGAGGGGCAAGAAGACCCCCTTGTCCGCCTCCTCGCCGACGATGGGCCGCAGCAGGTTGCGGATCGCCGTCTCGTCCGGCTGGCTGGCGAAATAGGCCTCCAGCAGCCAGGGGCCGCCATCCTCGGTTTCGAAGGATGCGACGGCCGTCTCGGCCGGATCGAAGATCTCGCCGATCATGTCGGTCATGGCGCGCGCGGAGCGCCCGTCCGTGGTGATGCGGAAGACGTGGGTGGGGCGGTTTGGGTGCAGACCTTCGAGCATGACCCCGCTTTAGAGCATCGCACCCTAAAGTGAAACCACCCGATGTGCCTTTCGACGGTCCGATCGGGATCGGGCATCGAGGGAACCGCCGGGAAAGCGACCCGTTTTGCCCTCATCCAACGCTCCGCCGTGGCGTGCGCCCGACGGCTGCGCTTTCCCTCAAGGAGATCCTCATGTCAGGACGTCTTTTCGACAAGGTTGCCGTCGTGACCGGTGCCGGCACAGGCATTGGCGAAGCCATCGCCCTCAAATTCGCTCAGGAAGGCGCGCGCCTTCTCCTCGTCGGACTGCCGGACGATCCAGTGGAGGATGTCGCCCGGATGATCAACGGAGCGGGAGGCTTTGCGGAAACCTACCTTGGCGATATCGCGGAAGAGCGCCATGCCGAGGCCGCGATCGAGGCCTGCGTGAGCGCCTATGGGCGCATCGACGTGCTCGTCAACAATGCCGGCGTATTCCTGGCCGCTGCCGAAACGCAGGATTATCCGATCGACAAGTTCGACGAGACCCTGCGCGCGAATGTGCGCTCGGTCTTCCTGATGACCAAGTTCGCCCTGCCTCACCTGCAGAAGACTTACGGCAACATCATCTCCACCGGCTCCGAGGCCGGCATGATCGGCATCGCCAAGAACACGATGTATGGCGGCACCAAGGCCTTCATCCATTCCTTCATGCGCGGCGTGGCCGTCGAGCAGGCGGCCCATGGGGTGCGCGCCAATTGCGTCTGCCCGGGCCCGATCGATACGGCCTGGACGCACAAGTCGAGCGGCCCGATGAACAGGGAAATGGAATCCACGATGATCGACGCGACGCCCATGGGTCGTCGCGGCACGCCGGAAGAGGTCGCGAATGTCTTCTGCTTCCTCGCTTCCGATGAGGCGAGCTACGTCACCGGCGC
The DNA here is from genome assembly GCF_002741015.1 of Microvirga ossetica. NCBI lineage: Bacteria > Pseudomonadati > Pseudomonadota > Alphaproteobacteria > Hyphomicrobiales > Methylobacteriaceae > Microvirga > Microvirga ossetica. The sequence continues at coordinate 4,073,620 of NZ_CP016616.1, forward strand.
GCTCTATGCGGTCGATGGCGGCGTCACCATCGCGAAAGGATCGGTCGGCTCAGCAGCGTCTTCGCATTTCAAGAAGCAACCGGCCGGCAGGCTGCCGACCCGGCATTCCCATGACGGCCTGAAGAACAAGGACTACGAGACGATCACCTGACGCGCAGGTTTCAGGAGCGAGAGGTGCCGGCCGTCATGTTGGCATCATCTCCCGCGCAGGCTCCAGCACCTTGAGGCGCTCGGCCTCTTTCGCCTTGTATTCGCGCTGCACATCCGTGACGTAGTCGCGCACGATGGGGACCGCGTCGCGCTTGCGCGCCAATTGCATGTGAAACACCAGCTGACTTCCGGTGGTGAACATGGTCTCCGCACTGATCAGATAGAACTCGAACATCCGGCAGAAGCGCTCGTCGTACATGGCCGCGATCTTCTCGCGGTTGGCCTCGAAGCGCCGGTGCCAGTGATTGAGCGTCTTGGCATAATGCAGGCGCAGGAACTCGAGATCGGTCACCCACAGCTGGTTCTGCTCGACGACAGGGAAGACCTCCGACAGGGCAGGGGAATAGGCGCCGGGGAAGATGTACTTGCGCAGCCACGGGCTCGCGGTGCCGGGTGGGCTCATCTTGCCGATGGAATGCAGCACCATCAGCCCGTCGTCGTCGAGCAGCGCGTTGATCTTTTTGAAGAACTCACCGTAATGCTGCACGCCCACATGCTCGAACATGCCGACAGACACGATCCGGTCGAACTTTCTGTCCACCTTGCGATAATCGAGGAGCTCGAAGCGCACGCGATCCGACAGTCCTGCGCGCCGCGCCTTCTCGTTGGAGAGTTCGTACTGCTCCTTCGAGAGCGTGACGCCGGTGACGTCCACGTCTTCCATCGCCGCGAGATACAGCGCGAGGTCGCCCCAGCCGCTGCCGATGTCGAGGATCTTCAGGCCGGGCTTCAGCCGCAGCTTCGATGCGATCAGGCGAAGCTTGTTCTGCTGCGCCTCCTCCAGCGTGTCGTCGTCGTTGATGAAATAGGCGCAGGAATACTGCATGCCCTTGTCGAGGAAGAGCTTGTAGAAGTCGTTCCCGAGGTCGTAGTGATGCGCCACGTTCTGTTGCGCCTTGCCGACCGGGTTCGCCTGCTGGAACCGTTTCACCGTGCGCGAGAGACGTTTCAGCACATTCTGAAGCGGATAATTGGCCAGCGTCGAGCGGTTCATCGAGAACAGGTTCAGGAAGTCGCGCAGGGACGAGCCGTCCTCGAAGCTCATGCGCCCGTCCATATAGGCCTCGCCGGCATGAAGTTCCGGGTTCAGGAAGAGCTTGTGATAGAGCGAGCGATCCGTCAGCCGCATGGTGACGCTGGGCCCCGGCTTCTCACCGCCGAAGACATGCACGTTGCCCTCAGCGTCGATCACCTTCAGGGTGCCGGCACGAATGAAGGATTTGAGCATGTGAGACAGGGGAAACATCACCACCTCTGATCGCTTTGACGGGGGCGGGATGGTTCCACAGTCTCGGGCGTGTGGCTAGAGGGAGAAATCCGATAGGCTAGCCCAGCGCCTCGACGAAGCTGTCCAGCACCATCTTGCGCCCGGCCTTGTCGAACTCGACCGTCAGCTTGTTGCCGTCGATGGCCTCGACGGTGCCAGGGCCGAACTTGGTGTGGAGCACGCGCCCGCCGACCGTGAAGCCGGAGCTGCCGGTGGACTTTGCCACCAATTCGCCCTCGATCATCATCGGCCCGCGTCGTTCGCCGGACCGGCGCCCGGAATAGCCGCCATCCTCGGTCGAGGCACGGTGTGCCTGGGCGCGCTGCCAGCCGGGGGTCTGGTAGGACGAGCCGGCAAAGGGCTGCATCCGGTCGAAGCGCGAACCGCCATAGGAGAAATTGGCGGGCGCCTCGACGATCTCCACATTCGGTTCCGGCAGATCGTCGACGAAGCGGCTCGGAACGGTCGAGTTCCACAGGCCGTGGATGCGCCGGTTGGAGGCGAAGTAGATCTTCGCCCGGCGCCGGGCGCGGGTCAGGCCCACATGGGCGAGGCGCCGCTCCTCCTCAAGGCCCGCGCGGCCGCTCTCGTCGAGGGCGCGCTGGTTGGGAAAGAGGCCTTCCTCCCAGCCGGGCAGGAAGACGGTGTCGAATTCCAGGCCCTTCGCCGCATGGAGCGTCATGAGACTGACCCGCTCGGCAGTGTCGCTCTCATTGGCCTCCATCACGAGGGAGACATGCTCGAGGAAGCTCTGCAGATCCGGGAATTCCTCCATAGAGCGCACGAGCTCCTTGAGGTTTTCGAGCCGCCCCGCCGCATCCGCCGATTTGTCCTTTTGCCACATATCGGTGTAGCCGGATTCCTCCAGCACCGTCTGGGCGACATCGGATTGCGATAGGGTCTCGGAGAGTTTCGCCCAGCGTCCGAAGGAGATCAGAAGATCGCGCAAGGTGGCGCGCGGCTTCGGCTTCAGCTCGTCGGTCTCGACGATGAAGCGCGCGGCTTCCATCAGCGGCACGCGGGCGGCGCGGGCGTGGTTGTGCAGCACCTGGATCGTGGCATCGCCAAGGCCGCGCTTAGGCACGTTCACGATGCGCTCGAAGGCGAGATCGTCGGCAGGCTGATTGACGACGCGCAGATAGGCCAGCGCATCGCGGATTTCAGCGCGCTCGTAGAAGCGCGGGCCGCCGATGACGCGATAGGGCACGCCGAGCGTCACGAGCCGGTCTTCGATTTCGCGCATCTGGGCGGAGATGCGCACCAGGATCGCGATCTCGGAGAGCGAATGCTTCTTGGCGTGCAGCGCCTCGATCTCCTCGCCGATGAGGCGGGCCTCCTCCTCGGAATCCCAGGCGCCGGTGATCGTGACTTTTTCGCCCGGCTCGTCTTCCGTCCGAAGCGTCTTGCCGAGGCGGCCCTGGTTCTTGGCGATGAGGCCGGAGGCCGCCGAGAGGATATGGCCGGTGGAGCGGTAGTTGCGCTCGAGCCGGATCACCGTCGCGCCGGGAAAATCGTGCTCAAAGCGGAGGATGTTGTCGACCTCGGCGCCGCGCCAGCCATAGATCGACTGGTCGTCGTCGCCGACGCAGCACAGGTTCTTACGCGCCTGAGCCAGAAGCCTCAGCCAGAGGTACTGGGCGACGTTGGTGTCCTGGTACTCGTCCACCAGCATGTATCGGAAGCGGTTCTGGTACTGCTCCAAAATGTCGGGGTGTTCGCGCCACAGGCGCAGGCATTCGAGCAGGAGATCGCCGAAATCGGCGGCGTTGAGAACCTTCAGCCGCTCCTGATAGGCGCGATAGAGCCGGCCGCCCTTGCCGTTGGCGAAGGCTCCGGCCTCGCCGGCGGGCACCTGATCGGGGCCGAGGCCACGGTTCTTCCAGCCGTCGATATGGGCGGCGAGCTGGCGCGCGGGCCAGCGTTTCTCGTCGATGCCCTCGACCTCGATCACCTGCTTCATCAGGCGCAGCTGGTCGTCGGTGCCGAGGATCGTGAAATCGGAGCGCAGGCCCACCAGCTCCGCATGGCGGCGGAGGATCTTTGTGCCGATGGAGTGGAAGGTGCCGAGCCACTGCATGCCTTCGGCGACGGGGCCGATGACGGAGGTGATGCGCTCGCGCATCTCCCGGGCTGCCTTGTTGGTGAAGGTGACGGCGAGGATCTGCGACGGATAGGCCTTGCCGGTGGCGATCAGGTGAGCGATCCGGGTCGTGAGCACGCGGGTCTTGCCGGTCCCGGCGCCGGCGAGCACGAGAACCGGCCCTTCGGTGGCCTCCACGGCGGCGCGCTGCTCCGGGTTCAGGCCGTTCAGGTAGGGCGATTGCGGCGCAACCGCCGCTCGGGCGCGGGCGCTCAGGGATCCGGACGCCGGCTCATGGGCAAGGTTGTCCTGCGGATCGTGTCTAGGATCGGACTGATTCATTGGCGGGACCATGGATCAAAAGGCGAACGGCGTCGAGCCCGGAATGCCTGTCGATCCTGCCGCAGGCTGAACTTCCCGGCTTGAGCGCCATTGTCCGTAAAAGGCTCCCTCGCCATATGGTTATGGCAGGCCCGAAGAGGAATGTCCCATGCGCATCATGGTGGTTGCTGCCATCGTCTCAAGCCTCGCACTTCCCATGGCCGTATCGGCCGAGGCACAGACACGGCTGCCCCGCACCAGCCCTGCGGAGCGGACCACGGACGATATCAACCGGCGGATCCAGCAGGATCAGCGAATTCTCGGCGTCGAGCAGGATGTCCGGAGCCAGAGCAACCGGATCCGGCAGAATATCGAGCGGGATCGCATGTTCGCCAACCCGCCTCCGGTCCCGCTGCCTTCGCGACGAGGCACATGCCCGGCGGGATCGGTCAGCTGCTTCTAGGCGCCTAGACCGGAGGCGAGGGGCCCTGACCTCATCTCTCCTGTGACCTTCTCGCCGCTTTGCATGCCTTGCTGCGGCCGCTCCCCCCGGCTATGCAGAAGCTCAAGGGTGTTGAGGTCGAGCGCGGGGAATGACAAAGCTCCCATATATCCAGGTGTTGCGAGCCTGTGCGGCCCTGTCGATCGCGATCCTGCACGCCCAATACGATGCCGGCCTCATGGCGGCCCAGCTCGGCTGGCAGTTCGAGCCCTTTCAAGCTGTTCCATGGGCCGCCGGGGTCGACGTGTTCTTCGTCATCTCCGGCTTCATCATCGTTCATGCGTCGCGAAACCTTTTCGAAGCTCCCGGCGCTGGTAAGGTCTTCCTCGCGCGCCGCGTCGCCCGCGTCGCTCCGCTCTATTGGACCGCGACGACGCTCTATCTCGCTGTCGCGCTGATCTCGCCTGAAGTCCTCAACCGGAGCATCCTGGAGCCCGGCTTCGTCCTCGCCTCGTATCTGTTCATCCCGCTGGCGCGCCCCGACGGCCTCGTCCAGCCGCTCTACTCCCTCGGATGGACGCTGAACTACGAGATGTATTTCTACCTGCTCTTCGCCCTTGTCCTCTTCTGGCCGATGCGCAGAGCCGTGATCGGGCTGGCGGCCGCCCTGGCAGCGACGGTGGTCGTGGGCGGTCTCGTTGCCCTTCCGCAGCCGCTCGCCTTCTGGACCGATCCGATCGTTCTGGAATTTGCCCTCGGCATGGGACTGGCACTTCTCAAGGCGGAAGGACTCGTCCTGTCGCGCCCCGTGCGCGCCGCTCTCGTCACGGGTGGCCTCGTTCTGCTCGTCGGCGGAGCGGCGGCCGATTGGCCGCGAATGATCGCCTTCGGCATTCCGGCTGCGCTCTTCGTTGCTGCCGCCGCGCTTGGTCCGGATCGCGTCAGGGCGACGACATGGCTCACGCGAACGGGCAGTGCTCTGGGCGATGCCTCCTATGCCCTTTACCTCACTCATCCTTTCGTCATTCGGGCCGGGCGCGAGGTCCTTGTCGAAAGCGGTTTGGCTTCCGCGATCGGACCGTGGGCTTACATCGTGCTCGCCGTGACCGGGGCCGTTCTCGCATCGCTGCTGGTGTTCCGCTGGTACGAGCGGCCGGTGACCGAATGGATCCGCCAGCGACTGGAGCCCGCGAGGCTGCAACTCGCCTGAGCAGCGCCTGCTTCGAAGCAAATCTCAGTGCCGCGTGCTCGAAGCGAGAAACCCCGTCTCGGTCTTGGAGGGAATGCCGACGGAGCGCCCCAGCGCCGACGGCTTGGACAGACGGGAGTGGGTCGTCTTCATCACGGCGAGATTGGCGGCGACGTCGTCCGGGAACGGGCACACCTTCCGGGTCTCCATGTCCACATGGAGGGACAGTCCCTCCATGGTCGCGGCGACCCAGCCCTCGGTGGCATGGCGGATTTCCATGTAGTAGTGGATGCGCTTCTCGTCGAAATCGACGAGCTGGAGCGTCACGCGCACCCGGTCGTTCATCTTGAGCTCGCGCTTGTAGACGGTGTGGACCTCGGCCGCGAAGAACGAGGCTTTGCGCTTTTCCAGATAATCGTGGCCCAGGCCGACGAGGCTGAAGCCTTCCTCCACCGCCCTGTCGAAGAGCACATGGTAATAGGCCATGTTCATATGGCCGTTATAGTCGATCCAAGCGGGCTCGACCCGCATCGTGGACGACACGAAGGGCGCGAAGTAAAAGACGGGTGTCCGCTTCTCCATAGTCAATCGCGTCCCTCGATGCCCTCCGGAAGATCGTTCCGATCACAATAGGAAAAGAATGTTAGCACGTTCATTGGACCTATGCATGAGGGGTGCGGCATCTTTCTCAACCCGAGTGTTGCCTTTGCAACGGTTTTGGTAGCTATGAAGGGCAACGAGCATCGCAACCGGATCTGAAGCCTCCATGAATGCCACCCAAGTTCCAGCCCGTCAGAAAGCCACCGAAGCCAGTGTGGCTTCCCTCTTGGCCGAGCTGTCGCAGCGTTTCGGCGATCGCGTCGCGACCTCGGCTGCCGTGCGCGAGCAGCATGGGCATACTCTGACCTGGGTGAAGAACCAGCCGCCGGACGCCGTGGTCTATCCGCGGACGACGGAGGAGGTGTCGGAGATCGTGAAACTCTGCGCCGCGCATGGGGTTCCGGTCATCCCCTATGGCACCGGCACATCGCTGGAAGGACATATCAATGCCCCCTATGGCGGCGTTTCCATCGATCTCAGCCTGATGAAGCGCATCATCGCCGTCCATGACGAGGACCTGGACTGCGTGGTCGAGGCGGGCGTGACCCGCAAGGAGCTCAACGAGCATCTACGCGACAAGGGGCTGTTCTTCCCCATCGATCCGGGCGCCGATGCCTCCATCGGCGGCATGGCCGCCACCCGCGCCTCCGGCACCAATGCCGTCCGCTACGGCACCATGAAGGATGTCGTGCTGGCGCTCAAGGCCGTGCTGCCGGATGGCGAGATCGTGAAGACCGCGAGCCGCGCCAAGAAGAGCTCCGCCGGCTATGATCTCACCCGCCTGCTGATCGGCTCGGAGGGAACGCTGGGGATCATCACCGAGATTACCCTGAAGCTTCATGGCATCCCGGAAGCGATTTCGGCCGGCATCTGCCCGTTCCCGTCGGTCAAGGCGGCCTGTGATGCGGTGATCATGACCATCCAGTCCGGCATCCCGGTGGCGCGCATCGAGCTGCTCGACGAGGTGCAGGTGAAGGCGGTCAATCTCCATTCCAAGCTTTCCCTGCCGGAGAGCCCCCTGCTGCTCCTGGAGTTCCACGGCTCCGAAGCCGGCGTGCAGGAGCAGTCGGAGCGGTTCGGCGAGATCGCTGCTGAGTTCGAAGGTGGGCCGTTCGAATGGGCGACGAAGCCCGAGGAGCGCTCGCGCCTCTGGCAGGCCCGGCACGATGCCTATTGGGCCGCCAAGGGCCTGCGGCCGGGAGCGCAATCGGTGGCGACCGACGTCTGCGTGCCGATTTCCCGCCTGGCTGAATGCGTCGACGCCACCAAGCAGGACATCCTGGAAACCGGCCTCGTCGCGCCGATCGTCGGCCATGTGGGCGACGGCAATTTCCATGTCCAGCCCCTCGTGAACACGGATGATCCGGCGGAAATCGAAGCCTGCGAAGCCTTCGTGGACCGCCTGGTGCGGAGGGCGGTGGCCATGGAGGGCACCTGCACCGGCGAGCATGGGGTCGGCCAGAAGAAGATGAAATATCTGGAGATCGAGCACGGGGCGGTGGCTCTCGGCATGATGCGCGTCTTGAAACAGGCCATCGATCCCGACAACATCATGAATCCCGGCAAGATCGTTGCGCTTTGACAGTGGAACACATGGAACAAAGCTCCCGGTCCTGGTCGTCATGAGATAAGGACGTCTCACCGTAACGGAGAAAAGGCAGCCTCTTGCGCGATATCCTGACGATCATCGCATCCATCGTGATCCTGATCCTGGCGGTTGCCGTGGCAGCTCCTCCCTTCATCACCTGGGAGGCGCATCGCGACACGATCGATCACCTGATTGCGCGCGCATCCGGCACCGAGGCCAAGACCGAGGGCTCTATCGGCATCCGCCTGCTGCCCGCGCCCAGGATCACCCTCGGGCGATTGCGTCTCGGCGGCAAGACGCCGGATTCTCCGGTTCTCAACGCCGATTACGTCCGCGCCGAAGTGGCCTTGATGCCGCTGCTGCAGGGGGATGTGCGCTTCACGGAAACGCGGGTGGGGCGGGCCGATATCCGGATCCCGGTCGCGGGTGACGGCGAATGGCGCCTGCCGCCGGATCTGGTGTCGGGCAGCGGCCGCGCCCGTCGCTGGGCGATCGAGAATCTCAGCGTCGCCCAGCTTCTCGTGACGACCCAGAGCGCGAGCACTGGCCGGACGAATCAGGCTTTTGCCGAAAACGTCTCCATTGAGGGGCAAAGGCTGATCGGGCCGTGGCGTGTGGAGGGCACGACTTCCGGCGTGCCGTTCCGGCTGGTCACGGGCGAGTTGGCCGAGGACAAGACCATCCAGGTCAAGCTCTCCGGCGGCGGCGACATCTATCCCCGCTTCGATCTCGATGCCCGCCTCGGCCTGAACGAGGGGATGGGCGATGCGGCGACTCCGAACGTGTCGGGCAAGGCCAAGGTCCTGTTCGGCCCTCCCGCGCAGATTGCGGCCGCCGGCATCCCGATTCCCATCGCCGTCGAGACCGAGTTCAAGACGGTGCCCGGCGCCGTCGAGCTCAATCCCGTCAGCCTCGAAGCCGGGGAGGGCGGCGCGAGCCTGCGCATGACCGGCGAGGGCCGGATCGGACTCAATGAGCCGCGCATTTCCCTGAAGCTCGAAGGGCGCCGGCTCGATGCGGACAGCTTCATCCTCTCGGGCAACGGACAAGATTTCAAAAGCCGGCTGCAGCAATGGTCGCTGCCGGTGGTCCATATCCCCATCGATCTCGATCTCAAGATCGACAGCATCGGGCTGGCCCAAGAGGACCTGTCGAATGCCAATCTGCGGCTGTCCCTCGACACCGGACGCGCGCGGCTCGATCGGATCGAGTTCACAGCGCCGGGTGAAACCCGTGTGGCGCTGGAGGGTCAGCTCGGCCTGACCACACGGGGCGGAATCAACGGCAAGGTCGCTCTCGCCTCCAATGCATCCGACCGGCTTGCCCGCTATCTCGCCCGCATCGGCATCAACTCGCCTCTCCTGAGGGTGCTCGACGGGCGTCCCGTCGAGGCCTCCTCGGAAATCGCCTTTTCGAACCCCGTCCTATCCTTCAACCGCCTGCGGCTGAAGACCGGCGAGTCGACCCTGACCGGCAATGTCCGCTACACGGCGCCGGAAGCCGATGAGCGCGGCAAGGTCGAGGCGCAGGTCGCGATCCAGAGCCTGAATCTCGACGACCTGCCGCAATTGTCCAGTGTCTTCCAGGCGACCGAGAAGGTCGATGTCGGCTTCATCCTGGATGCGCGCGGCGTCAGCGCGGGCAAGAGCCCGCCGACGGGGCGGATTTCCGCCCGCATCCTGTCCGACGGCCCGGCGCTGCTGGTCGAGACCCTCGACATCGTCGATCTCGCGGGAGCCAATGCCCGCGTCCGCGGCCGCATCGCGCCGGACGGATCGGGACAGATCACGGGCAAGGTCACGGCGCAGCGCGCCGATCCGCTGGTCGACCTTCTCGGCAGCGTGTGGGTCGGGGGGATTTCGAAGCTCGTGCCGCATTTCGTGCGCGAGGGGGCGCTCGATCTCGACGTCACCTCCGAGCGGGTGGCGCCGGTGCCGGGCTCGACGGAACTGCGACTGCGCACGACGGCAAAGGGTCGTGTCTCTGGCGGGCCGTTCGAGGGACGGGTCGAGTCGGTGGATGGGCGGACCGAGAGCCTGACCATCGGCCTTTCGACCGACAGTACCGGGCGCTGGGTCAATCGGGCGAATCTCGCCGGCCTGAACCGCCCATCCCAGATCGATCTTCGCGGCACCCGGGTCGGATCTGGCCAGTTCAATCTCACCATCGCTGGCGACGTTGCAGGCGTGAGGATCGCGACAAGGCGGCCCTTCTCCCTGAGCGAGGGCGACGACGTGGTGGATAGCGGCGAGGCCGAGATCTCGACCGCGGATATCGCGCCCTTTCTGCAATTGCTGGGAGACGGCGCAGGCGTCGCTTCGCCCGTTCCCGCCAATGGGCGCGTGACCCTGGGGCGCGAACGCGGCGCGACCCTCCTCGACATCAACGGCAAGGTGGCGAACAACAACGTGCAGGCGCGCCTCGTCGCGGCCTCGCGCTCGGAGATCGGCGGCGAGGTCTCCCTCGAGCGCGTCTCGCTGCCGTGGCTCGTTGCGGCACTCTCGCTCAACATGCCGGGCGATGCCGGCGCGACGGCGATCTGGTCGACGGCCCGCTTCGGCCAGAGCGGGCGCCTCATCACCGGCGGGCAGGTCACCTTCCGGGTCGGGTCCGTAGAGCTTGGCCGCGGCTTGCAGGCCAGCCGCGCGTCCTTCGTGGTCGAGGCGAAATCGGACGGGATCTCACTGCGCAATTTCGATGCGACCCTGGGCTCCGGCCGGATCACGGGCGGGACCACGATCACCCGTCAGGGCGCTGTCGCGACCATCGTCGGCGAAGGGTCCTTGGAGCGCGTGCCCCTGTGGACACTCGCCGGCTCGACCCCGTTTGAGGCCGTTCTCTCAGGCCCGCTCAAGTTCGGTGCCGTGGGATCGAGCCCTTCGGAACTGGTGGCCAATCTCGGCGGTGCCGGCGACTGGCAGGTCACGAACCTGCGCATCCCGGCCGCCGATCCCGCCGTCTTCGAGCGCGCCCTCAAGCGGGCACTGGCGGAGAACGAGCCGCTGGTAGAGGGCAAGTCGGAAGCGATCCTCGGCATGGAGCTCGGTCGCGCGCCGTTCAATGCTGCACCGATCAAGACCTCGGCGGCGCTCGTCGGCGGCATTCTGCGCCTCTCGCCCTTCGTGGCCGAAAGCGGCGCTGCCACCTGGCAGGGGGCCGTCACCTTCGATCTGAAGACCCTGCAGCTCGACGCCCGCGGGGCGCTGACCGCCAAGACGTCGCCGCCGGAATGGGTCGGCGCGCCGCCATCGGTCGGCCTGAACTGGCAGGGCTCATTGACCGCGCCCGTGCGCCAGATCGATGCCGGTCCCTTCCGCAATGGGCTTGCCGCCATCGTGCTCAAGCGGGAGCTCGAGAAGATCGAGGCCTTCGAACGGGCCGCCGCCGAGCGCCAGCGCCAGATCGATGCGCAGCGCGAGGCGGAACGGCAGCGGGTCAAGGCCGCCGAGGAAGAGGCGATGCGCCAAGCCAGGGCGCGGGCGGAAGCCGAGCGGGCCCGCCGCGATGCCGAGCGGCTGCAATCGGAGCAGCAGAACCAGCCTGAGCCGGCGCCGGAACCCACGCCGTCGCAGACCTCCGCGCCGCCCTTGCCCCCACCGTTCCAGATCGCCCCGCCGCCTTCGGTCTATGGGACGCCGACGCGGTAGAGGCGGTGAAACCAGTAAGGTGCCGGTCTCTCCTCCCCCTTGTGGGGAGGAGTTGGAGGTGGGGGTGTGAGCGCCATGCTGATTGAGTTCAGCACTGAGGCTACCACCGCATTCACCTCTCCCCAGTGGGGAGAGGTCGAGCGCAGCGAGGGTGAGGGGGGACAGGTTCATCCGGAGAGGGCGTAACCCCTCACCCGCCGCGCTGACGCGCGTCGACCTCTCCCTCAAGGAGAGGTGAAGCTGCGCCACACCTTCATAGGCTGTCGCCGACACCCCCACCCTTGATCCCTCCCCACAAGGGGGAGGGATAATGCCCTTACAGTGAGGCGAGAGGCTTGGATCTCACTTTAGAAGGCGACCATCTCAGCCTCGACCAGTTCTACGAAGCCACCGTTCCGGAGCGTGAGATTGTGATGGGCGACGATCTGCTTTGCTGACAGCGCGGGATTGTCGAATGTCGTATGCCCGTCGTTGACCAGCGCGACGCGATAGCCGAGGCCGTGCGCGGCGCGGCAGTTCGTGTCGATGCAGTACTCGGTCTGCATGCCGGCGATCACGAGCCTTTCGATCCCGAGCGTCCGGAGACGATCATGCAGATCGGTGGAGTCGAAGGCGCTGCAGCGATCCTTGTCGACGATCGGCTCGCCGTCCTTCGGCGCCGCGACGGGGTGGATCTCCCATCCGGGCGTACCGCGCTCCAGATCGTCGCCCGATCCGCCGTCATGCCGGACATGGAACACGGGAATCCCGCTCGCTCGCGCCTTGTCGAGCAGTCCGGCGACACGGTTCAGCACGGCCTCGCCGTCGTAAGGGGTGGTGGCTGCGAACATCCCGCGTTGCAGGTCGATCACCAGAAGAGCTGTTGCCATTGCGCATATCCCCAAACGCTGACGAGCAAATCACATTGCGGGATCGGTGCTCAAGCGGCGGCGCAAATCGTCGAGTACGAAGACCCGGATGGCGGAGGAGAGGTTCTGCTCGCCCCGTTCCGCATCGATGCGCCCGATCAGGGCCTGGATGGAGAGCTTATCCCGCTCGGCGATTTCGCGCAGGCTCTGCCAGAAGGGCTCCTCGAGCGATATGCTCGTCCGGTGGCCGGCGATGGAGACGGAGCGCTTGACGATGGTGAAGCCCATTCACGGCTTCTCGTTGTCGTCGCGCTGATGCGAGTCGAGCCGGCTTTTCGCCAGGTCCTGCTCGGCTTTTGTCAGCTTCTTCTCCGCCTTGGTGCGGCCGAAGCTGACGCGGTTCTCGGCGGCGCGGGCCTCTTTCTCGGCCCGCGCCTTCTGTTTGCGCGCCTGGCGCAGATTGACGATCTCGGCCATGGCGCGGTTTTCTCTCACTCGCCCGGCGACAGCATGGTCTCGGGGCGCACGACGGCGTGGAAGTGATCCTCCTCGACGCCAGCCTTGAGAGCCTCTTCCTTCAGGGTCGTGCCGTTCTTGTGCGCCGACTTCGCAATGGCTGCCGCCTTGTCGTAGCCGATGGACGGAGCGAGCGCCGTCACGAGCATCAGCGAGCGCTGCATCAGCTCGCTGAGGCGCTCCCTGTTCGGCTCGATGCCGACGACGCAATTGTCGGTGAAGCTGATCGCGCCATCCGCGATCAGGCGGATCGACTGCAGCACCGCGTTCACGATCACCGGCTTGAACACGTTGAGCTCGAAATGGCCCTGGCTGCCGGCGAAGGTCACCGTGGTCTGGTTGCCGGCCACCTGGCAGCACAGCATCGTCATGGCCTCGGCCTGGGTCGGGTTGACCTTGCCCGGCATGATCGACGAGCCGGGCTCGTTTTCGGGCAACGAGATCTCGCCGATGCCGGAGCGCGGGCCGGAGCCCATCAGGCGGATGTCGTTGGCGATCTTGAACAGACCGGCGGCGAGGCTCGCCAGCGCGCCGTGGGTGAAGACGAGAGCGTCGTTGGAAGCGAGGGCCTCGAACTTGTTCGGCGCCGAGGTGAAGGGCAGGGCGGTCAGCTCGACCACCTTCGCGGCGAAGCGATCCGCGAATTCTGGGTGGGCATTGAGGCCCGTGCCGACGGCGGTGCCGCCCTGGGCGAGGGCATAGATGCCGGGCAGCGTCGCCTCGATGCGGGCGATGCCGAGCTGGATCTGCGCCGCGTAGCCGGAGAATTCCTGGCCGAGGGTGACCGGGGTCGCGTCCTGCAGATGGGTGCGGCCGATCTTCACGATATCCTTGTAGGCCTCCGCCTTGTCGTTCAGCGCCTTGAGCAGGTGCTTGAGGGCGGGAACGAGCCGGTCATGGATCTCGCGGGCGACCGCGATGTGCATGGCGGTGGGGAACGAGTCGTTCGACGACTGGCCCATGTTCACGTGGTCGTTCGGGTGAACCGGCTTCTTGCTGCCGCGCTCGCCGCCGAGGCGCTCGATGGCGAGGTTCGAGAGCACCTCGTTCATGTTCATGTTGGACTGGGTGCCCGAGCCGGTCTGGTAGACCACGAGCGGGAATTCGTCGTCGTACTTGCCCTGCACCACGTCGGCTGCGGCCGCGGCGATGGCATCGGCCAGGCGCGGCTCCAGCTTGCCGAGATCCTTGTTCACAAGGGCGGAGGCCTGCTTCACGATGGCCAGAGCATGGACCAGCGGAAGCGGCATCCGGTCCGTCCCGATACGGAAATTCTGGAGTGAGCGCTGCGTCTGCGCACCCCAGAGCTTGTCGGCGGCGACCTCGATGGGGCCGAAGGTATCGGTTTCGATGCGGGTTGAGGGCGACATCCTGACCTCTTTCGATGGAGTTGCGTGTTCTTATCTCAAATGGTGGCGCTCGCAACTGCGAACGCGCATCGGAGGCCTTGGAAAATCGCATGAGCGACACCCTGGAAGCGCCGCTGTTCCGCCCGCCCCATCCCAAGCCCCGCACCGAGCCTCTCGGGATGGTGGCTTTCCTGCGCGCCGTGCGCGAGAACCCCCTGAACACCTGGATGGAGGCGCATTTCGAGGATCTCGTCCTGACCGGCGAGGGGGCGCTCGGGCGGATGACCGTGGTCAACGACCCGGCCATCATCCGCCACATCCTCGTGGACAATGCCGCCAATTATCGGAAGGACGACCTGCAGATCCGGATCCTGGCGCCGGGCCTGGGCAGGGGACTGGTGACGGCCGAGGGCGACGAATGGCGGCTCCAGCGCCGCACCATCGCGCCGATCTTCACGCCGCGCCATGTGGGCAGCTTCTTTCCGGCCATGGTCGAGGCCGCCGATCGTGTCGTCAGGCGCTGGCAGCGGCGTCCGGGCGGCCGCGTGGTCGATGCCTCGCTCGAAATGACCCGGGTCACCCTCGACGTGCTGGAGCGGACGATCTTCACCCACGGCGTACCGAAGGAACCGGATGCGCTCGGCCGCGCCATCACCCGCTACTTCAACAGCCTGGGACGAGTCGATCCTCTCGACATCTTCGGCTTCCCGGACTGGGTGCCGCGGATCGGGCGCCTGCGGGCGCGTCCCTCGATCCGCTTCTTCGAGGAGACGGTCAACGAGCTGATCGAGGCCCGAAAGGCGCTCCTCGCCAGCGGAGAGCCCGCGCCGCGCGATCTTCTGACCCTGCTGCTCGAGGCGGCGGATCCGGAAACCGGCAAGGGCCTGACCGACATCGAGGTGCGGACGAACATCGTCACCTTCATCGGTGCCGGGCACGAGACGACGGCGAACGCGCTCTCCTGGTCGCTCTACCTGCTCTCCCAGGACGAGCGGGCCCGTGAGCGGGTGGAGCAGGAAGTAGACGAGGTGCTCGGGGAGGGGCCGATCGAGCCGCAGCATCTGGAACGGCTCGTCTACACGCGTGCCGTCATCGACGAGGCCGTGCGGCTCTATCCGCCGGCGCCTTACATGAGCCGGACCGCCATCGCCGACGACCGGATCGGAGATCTGGAGATTCCGGCGGGCTCGATGGTCGTGATTGCGCCTTATGTCCTCCATCGCCACAAGAAGCTCTGGGACGAGCCGGACGCCTTCCGGCCCGAACGTTTCCTGCCGGACAACCGCGGCGGGATCGACCGCTTCGCCTATCTGCCGTTCGGAGCCGGCCCCCGGGTCTGCATCGGCGCGAGCTTCTCGCTGCAGGAAGCCGTGATCGTCCTGGCGACCATCGCGCGCTCCGTGCGGCTCGATCTCGTGGAGGGGCACGAGGTCGTGCCCGTGCAGCGCATCACCTTGAGGCCACGGGGCGGACTGCCCATGCGCCTGACACAGCGCGCTCGCAAGGAGGCGCCGGCAGCGGCGTGAATTGAGAGAATGGAAAGGGCTTAATTCTTCTTGCGAAAGGCGTCGAGGCTGACGACCTCGGCGCTGCCGGCGGCGGAGTCCGCCGCGTCGGTCTTCTCATCGCCTTCGCCGGCATCGTCGGCCTCTGCCTTCGCAGCAGGAGCCTTCTCCGCGGCCGGCTTCTTGTCAGCTGCGGGTGCGGGTTTGCGGGGCTGCTTCAGCTCCACCGGCTCGGAAGCGCTGCCGCGAATGGGATGCGGTGCGGCGGGAGCCTCTTCGGCATCCTCGTCTTCATCCTCGTCCTGGCTGTCGAACTTCAGGCCGAACTGCACCGAGGGATCGAAGAAACCGGTGAGCGCATCGAAGGGGATCAGCAGCCGCTCCGGGATGCCTGAGAAGGACAGCCCGACCTCGAAGGTGTGCTCGGTGACGTTGAGATCCCAGAACTGGTGCTGGAGAACGATGGTCATCTCCTGAGGATACTTTTCGCGCAGGCGGTTCGAGAGGCGAACGCCGGGAAAATCCGTCTGGAAGGAGATGTAGAAGTGGTGCTCGCCCGGAAGCCCTTCCTTGGCATCGATCAACACCTTGCGCACGACACCCTTCAGGGCGTCCTGCACCAGAAGATCGTAGCGGATCAGGTCTTTACCACCGGCCATAAGCGAGCCCTTGCAGAAACAAAAGTGGAGGCTTCTGTTGCCAGGTGCCTCCGGACCCCGCCTTACGGTGCTAACCGCAAGGGCTTTGATTCGGTGTTAGGGACCGCTTACGCAGCCACTGCAACCGGAGCATAGTTGTCGTTGGCAACTATAGATTCGGCCCGATAACGGCGGAACCATGCCGAGCAAAAGCCTATCCTTTACGCCCTCGTCGATCCTATTTCGCCCCCGCCAAAACCCAAACGTGGCCTGGGCTTTGGTGGAGGCGCCGGGTACCGCCCCCGGGTCCGATAGGTTTATTCCGATAGCCGTTTATCGCCATAGTCGGTCTCGCGACCGACAGGCTCAATATAGGTGGCGCGGACGGATTTTGAAAGGTCGGTTGTCCCCACTCTTCGCTCAAAAGCGACTCGGCACCCCTCGCGCGGTGCCTTATGATTGGCCGAGGAGCACCCTATGCAAGCCTATCTCGATCTGATCCGCCGCATCATGGATGAAGGCGTCCGCAAGGACGACCGGACCGGAACCGGGACGATTTCCGTCTTCGGCCATCAGATGCGTTTCGATCTCAGCGAGGGCTTTCCGCTCGTCACCACGAAGAAGCTGCACCTGCGCTCCATCATTCATGAACTGCTGTGGTTCCTGAAGGGCGACACCAATATCCGTTACCTGAAGGAGAACGGTGTTTCGATCTGGGACGAATGGGCCGACGAGAACGGCGATCTCGGCCCGGTCTACGGCAAGCAATGGCGCTCCTGGGCGAAGCCCGACGGCGGCAGCGTCGACCAGATCCGCTGGGTGCTCGAGGAGATCCGCCGCAACCCCGACAGCCGCCGCCTCATCGTCTCGGCCTGGAACCCGGCCGAACTCGACAAGATGGCGCTCGCGCCCTGTCATTGCCTGTTTCAGTTCTATGTTGCGGAAGGGCGGCTGTCCTGCCAGCTCTACCAGCGCTCGGCGGACGTTTTTCTCGGCGTTCCCTTCAACATCGCGTCCTATGCGCTCCTCACCCACATGATGGCCCAGGCGACCGGCCTGCAGCCGGGCGATTTCGTCCACTCCTTCGGCGATGCGCATCTCTATCTGAACCATCTCGAGCAGGCGCGCCTCCAGCTCTCGCGCGATCCGCGGCCGCTGCCGAAGCTGCGCCTCAACCCGGCCGTACGCTCGCTCTTCGATTTCACCTTCGACGACATCGCCATCGAGAACTACGATCCGCATCCCGCCATCAAGGCTCCTGTCGCGGTCTGATCTCCATGACGCGGCGCGAGGCCATCGAAAGCGCCGTGCGCATCCTCGCGCCGCGTATCCCACGCCATGAATTCGACGCCGTCACGGACCATGCCCTCGGCAGCCGCGGCCTCTACACGGCTACTCCCGAGGTGGCGGCCTGGCTGTCGCTGACGGCCTATATCCGGCACCGGCTGACCGATTACGACGAGCTTCTCGACGACGGCTACGACGCCGAGAGCGCCCGCTTCTTCGTGCTCGACGATATGAACGGGGTTCTAGAGGAATGGGGCTCGCCAAGGCGGGTCTCGGGGGAGGAGGGCGAGTGAGGCCCGCGCGTCACGTCGCTTTCGCCACCGCGCTCCAGGGGAAACTGGGACCGCGAAATGCGGACTGGATTTCATAACATGCGATTATTATACTTGTTATAATCGCTTTCATTTCGAGGTCTCGTCATGACGGTTGAAGTCAAGGTTACCCAGGTTGGCTCGTCGCTCGGCGTCGTGCTTCCCAGATCCGTCCTCGACCGCCTGAAGGTCGGAAAGGGTGACCATCTGCATGTGGTTGAGACCGCGACAGGAATCATTCTGACACCGCTCGATCCAGAGGTGCAGGAACAGTTGAAGGCGATGGACGAGGTCATCGTCGAGTATCGCGAAACGCTCGATGCCCTCTCCAAATGACCGAGCCACGATGGATCAGCCGTCAGGCCTTGCTGCTCAAGCATGCCGAATCCCTTCGTCTCTTCGGCGGAGCGGACGGACTTCGCGACGAGGGGATGCTGGATTCGGCGCGGGCACGGCCGGTCAACGCGTGGTCGTATCGGGGTGAGGCGGGCATCGCGCAATTGGCGGCGGCCTATGCCTTCGGCCTGAGCAAAAATCATCCCTTCATCGATGGCAACAAGCGCGCGGCGTTCATCGCCTGTGTCGGCTTCTTGAAGCTGAACGGCCTCAATCTTGTGGCGTCTCAGCTCGAAGCGTACCGAACGATGATCGATCTTGCAGCCGGCGCCATGAGCGAAGAGGAGTTTGCGGCGTGGATCCAGGCAAACATCGAAGCACGGCCGGCCCTATGACCCTTCCCCTCATCCTCGTCGTCGCGGTGGCCGAGAACGGCGTCATCGGCCGGGACAATCAGTTGCTTTGGCGGCTGAAGACCGATCTCGGGCGTTTCCGCAGGCTCACCATGGGCAAGCCTATGATCATGGGGCGCAAGACCTTCCAATCCATCGGCAAGCCCCTGCCAGGGCGTGAGACTATTGTTCTGACCCGCGATGCCGGGTTTGCAGCTGAGGGCGTGCATGTGGTCCATACCTGGGAGGAAGCGGTCGCCAAGGGGGCCGAGCTGGCGACCAAAATGGAAGCCGATTCCGTCGCCGTTGCGGGAGGGGCAGAGATCTATGCCCTGGCCCTGCCGCAGGTGCAGAGCATATTCCTGACGAAGGTTCAGGCCGAACCCGAGGGCGATGCCGTCTTTCCGGACTTCGATCGGTCACAGTTCCGCGAGACGAGGCGGGAAGATCATCCGAAGGGGGGCGACGACGAGCATTCGTTTACCTTTATTGATCTCGAAAGGCGTCGCTGAGCGTCTCTCCGGTTGACGAAGGCCTTCGCAATCCCCAATTCGCAGGCTTGACAGGCGGCAGAGGCAACACCCACAACCGTCTCGAGTTCGCATCGGCCGCCGGCCGATCTTTATTGCATGTGAGGAAAGGCGTCCTATGCCTTGGAGTAACCAAAGCGGCGGCGGTGGTCCCTGGGGACAGCGCGGCGGATCGGGAGGCGGCAAGAGCCCATGGGGCTCCGGCGGCCCGCAAGGGAACGGCTCTCCCCCCGACCTCGAAGACATTCTGCGCCGCAGCCAGGATCGCCTGAAAGACTTCATCCCCGGCGGCTCCATGGGCGGCAGGGGCCTGATCATCCTCGTCCTGGGCGTGATCGCCGTCTGGCTTCTGACCGGCTTCTATACGGTCCGGCCCAACGAGGTCGGCATCAACATGATCTTCGGCAAGTACACCGGAACCACCGCCGAAGGCCTGCGCTACAACCTGCCATATCCGATCGGACGGGTGCTGAAGCCCAACGTCACCGCTCAGCAGCGGGTCGAGGTCGGCTATCGCTCCACGCCGACAGGGCAGGGGCGTGCCCGCGACGTGATCGAGGAAAGCCTGATGCTGACCGCCGACGAGAACATCGTCGATATCGATTTCGATGCGGTCTGGCAGATCAATCCCGCCCGTCCGCAGGATTACGTGTTCAATCTGCAGAACCCCGACGGAACCATCAAGTCCGTGGCCGAGAGCGCCATGCGCGAGGTTATCGGCCGTCGCAACATCCAGGCCATCCTGACCACCGAGCAGGCGAGCGTCGCCCAGGAGGTGCGCCAGATCATGCAGGAGGCTCTCGATGCCTATGGCGCCGGCGTCCTGATCAACGTGGTCCAGCTCCAGGCCGTCCAGCCTCCCTCCGAGGTTCGGCAGGCCTTCTTCGACGTGAACGCCGCCCAGCAGGATGCGGTCCGCGTCCAGAACGAGGCCGGAGCCTTCGCCAGCCGCGTGGTGCCCGAAGCCCGAGGCGAGGCTGCACGCACGGTGCAGCAGGCCGAGGCTTACCGGGAGCAGTCGGTGGCCGATGCGACCGGTCAGGCGGCCCGTTTCAGTCAAGTCTATGAGGAGTACCGCAAGGCGCCGGACGTCAGCCGCGAGCGTATCTTCCTCGAGACCATGGAGCGCGTCTACGGCGGCGTCGACAAGATCATCGTCGACCAGAACGGACAGGGCGTCGTGCCCTTCCTGCCTCTCAACCAGCCAAGCCTGCGCCCGCAGCCGCAGGGCAATGCCGCCAACCCGCAGGGAGCCACGCGATGAACGGTACGACTCTTCGCACGGGCGGCCTGATCTTTCTGGTGCTGGCGGCCATCGTTCTCTACAGCTCGGTCTTCATCGTGCAGCAAACCCAGTATGCGCTGGTGCTGCGCTTCGGCGCGGTGCAATCCGCCATCTCGGAGCCGGGCCTCAAGTTCAAGCTGCCCCTCGTCGACGCCGTGACCTATTTCGAGAAGCGCGTGCTCGATCTCGACCTGCCGGTTCAGACGATCCTGTCGGCGGACCGGCAGAACCTGGAGGTCGATGCCTTCACCCGCTATCGCATCATCGATCCGCTGCGGTTCTATCAGGCCGTCGGCAACATCGCTCTCGCCAACCAGCGCCTGCAGAGCTTTACCAACTCGGCCATGCGCAACACCCTGGCGAGCGCCTCCCGGGATGCCATCGTCCGCACCGAGCGCGCGGATCTGATGAACCGCATTCAGACCGATGTGAACCGGCAGGCCGCAAGCCTGGGCATCGAGATGATCGACGTGCGGCTCACCCGAGTCGATCTGCCTGCGGCCAACAGCCAGGCCGTCTACCAACGCATGCGCACCGAGCGTGAGCGCGAGGCGGCGGATCTTCGCGCCAACGGCCAGCAGCAGGCGCAGACCATCCGTGCCAAGGCCGAGCGCGAGGCCACGATCATTCGGGCCGAGGCCAATCAGCGGGCCGAGGAACTGCGCGGCCAAGGTGATGCCGACCGGAACCGCATTCTCGCCGAGGCTTTCGGGCGGGATCCGGAGTTCTTCTCCTTCTTCCGCTCCATGCAGGCTTACGAAACCGGCCTCAAGGGAGGGGATACCCGCCTCGTGTTGAGCCCGGATTCCGACTTCTTCCGCTACTTCAACGATCCTACGGGTCGACGGAGCCGCGGAGGTTCCCCGCAGCCCGCTCCTGCGCCGGCTCAGCCGGCTCCAGCTCAATAAGCCCTGATGTTGGACTTGATTGCAGCCCTCGGCCTCGCTCTTGCGGTCGAGGGCATTTTGTTTGCGGCCTTCCCCGACGGGATGCGCAGGGCGATGTATGAGGCGGCCCATAGCCCGAGCGATCAGATGCGGATCGTCGGGATCATCTCCGCGCTCATCGGCATCGGGGTCATCTGGCTGGTGCGCCAGTTCGGCTGAAGCATCGATCCCAAGAGTGAAGGCCACTTTTGGGATCCACGCGATGCCACTATCTTAGACCGCGCATCGTTCGGTTCCGCACGACGCACGGGGGAGCGGCCAAGCTTCCGCCGCAATGCCCGCTTGAATGGCGGGGCCGGACACCAATTTATATGCCTATTCTCCGAGAGAGGGTTTTCGATGAACAGAGCCACGAATGCGCTGGCGCCTTCCAAGACGGGGCTGCCCCAGCGTCCCATGCGCCGGCTGGCCGCGTCCTGCTTCGCCGTCTTCACGGTTGTCGCGACGGCCGCTATGCCCCTGCCGGCCTACGCCCGCTCGACACCCGAATCCTTCGCCGATCTGGCGGCCGAGGTGACGCCCGCCGTGGTCAACATCTCGGCTTCGACGACGGTCGAGGCCCGTAACCGGACCCTGCCGCAGCTTCCGCCCGGCACACCCTTCGAGGATCTCTTCGAGGAGTTCTTCAACCGTCGCGGCCAAGGCGGCCAAGGCGGCCAAGGCGGCAACGGGGAGAACAGCCCTTCGCGTCCGCGCAGCTCGAATTCGCTCGGCTCGGGATTCGTCATCGATTCCTCGGGGATCGTGGTCACTAACAATCATGTGATCGGCGATGCCAATGACATCAGCGTGATCTTCCCGGACGGCTCGCGCCTGAAGGCCGAGATCGTCGGCAAGGATTCCAAGGTCGATCTGGCAGTACTGAAGGTGAAGTCCGACAAGCCGCTCAAAGCGGTGAAATTCGGCGATTCGGATTCGATCCGCGCCGGAGACTGGGTGATGGCGATCGGCAACCCGTTCGGTCTCGGCGGTTCCGTGACGGCGGGCATCGTGTCGGCCCGCGGCCGCAACATCGATTCAGGCCCCTACGACAACTACATTCAGACCGACGCCTCCATCAACAAGGGCAATTCCGGCGGTCCGCTCTTCAACATGAATGGCGAGGTCATCGGCATCAACACGGCCATTCTCTCGCCGACCGGCGGCTCGGTCGGCATCGGCTTCGCGGTTCCGGCCTCCACCGCCGTTCCGATCATCGACCAGCTGCGCCAGTTCGGCGAGACCCGCCGCGGCTGGCTCGGCGTGCGTATCCAGAACGTGGACGATGCCACCGCCGAGGCCTTGAATCTCGGCACGGCGCGCGGTGCCCTGATCGCCGGCATCGACGACAAGGGCCCCGCCAAGCCTGCCGGCCTCGAGGTCGGTGACGTGATCGTCCGCTTCGACGGCAAGGAGGTCAAGGATTCCCGCGATCTCCCGCGCATCGTGGCCTCGACCTCGGTCGGGAAGGCCGTCGATGTGGCGATCGTCCGCAAGGGCCAGGAGATGACCAAGCAGGTCACCCTTGGCCGCCTCGAGGACACGGAGAAGCAGGCGAGCCTGCAGCAGCCCTCGACCGAACCCCCCACGGCGACCCGTCAGGCGCTCGGCCTCAACATGTCCGGCATGACGGACGAGCTGCGCCGCCGCTTCAGCCTGAAGGACGATTTGAAGGGCGTGGTCATCACCCGTGTCGATCCGAATTCCTCGGCGTCCGACAAGCGGATCCAGGCCGGTGAGGTGATCGTCGAGGTCAATCAGGAGCCGGTCACGAATCCGGCGGACGTGACCAAGAAGATCGACGACCTGAAGTCCCAGGGCCGCAAGTCGGCGCTGCTTCTCGTGGCGAATGCCCAGGGCGAGGTGCGATTCGTCGCCCTGTCGATCGAATAAGCGGATCTTCGCAAGAAGGTTGAAGGGCGGTCTCCGGGCCGCCCTTTTCGTTTGCCGGGATTGTTCTTTATTAAGAACAATATGGTTGACATAAAGGCCATCGCTGGGCGATTGAGAAGGCACTTTCATCGAACGGCAGGCCATAGAGCGTTCTGCCCGGGAAGATCAGAGCACCATGACCCAGCACGTCTTTCCCGTTCCCGCGGCTTTCAAGTCGACAGCGCATGTGGATCTCCAGGCCTACCGGGACCT
Source organism: Microvirga ossetica (assembly GCF_002741015.1). Taxonomy (NCBI): domain Bacteria; kingdom Pseudomonadati; phylum Pseudomonadota; class Alphaproteobacteria; order Hyphomicrobiales; family Methylobacteriaceae; genus Microvirga; species Microvirga ossetica. The sequence goes on from NZ_CP016616.1 coordinate 4,097,032, forward strand.
CTACGACCGCTCCCTGGAGGATCCTGAAGGGTTCTGGCGTGAGCAGGCCAAGATCCTGGATTGGGTGAAGCCGTTCACGAGGGTGAAGCACACGCATTACTCGCCCGAGGACGTGACCATCGAATGGTTCGCCGACGGAACGCTGAATGCGTCCTTCAACTGCCTCGACCGCCATGCCCGGGACCGCGGCGACGAAGTCGCAATTCTCTGGGAGGGCGATTCGGTAGGCGAGGCACGGCGTATCACATGGCGCGCTCTCCAGAGGGAGGTCGCCCGCCTCGCCAATGTGCTGAAATCGCTCGGGGTCAGGAAAGGCGATTTCGTCAGCGTCTACCTGCCGGTCGTGCCGGAAGCCATCGCCGCCATGCTGGCCTGTGCCCGGATCGGTGCGGTCCACTCGGTCGTGTTCAGCGGCTTCTCGGCGGAGGCGCTGGCCGGGCGGATCGAGGATTGCCGCTCACGGGTCCTGATCACCGCCGATGAAGGCCTGCGGGCGGGCAGGCATGTGCCCCTCAAGCAGAACGCGGATGCGGTCCTGCAGAGCCTGCCCTTCGTCGAGCACGTGCTCGTCCTGCGCCGCACGGGCCGGGACGTTCCCATGACGGCGGGCCGCGACCGCTGGTATGACGAGGCCCTCGCCGAAGTCTCGGACGAGTGCGCTCCCGTCGAGGTCAGCGCCGAGGATCCGCTCTTCGTGCTCTACACGTCCGGCTCGACCGGCAAGCCGAAGGGCATGCTGCACACGACGGGCGGCTATCTCGTCCATGCCGCCGCAAGCTTCCGGGCGATGTTCGACTACCATCCCGGCGACATCCATTTCTGCACCGCGGATGTGGGCTGGGTGACGGCGCACACCTACCTGATCTACGGCCCGCTCGCGAACGGCGCCACCATCGTGCTGTTCGAGGGCGTTCCCACCTGGCCGGACGTCTCCCGCTGGTGGCAGATCATCGAGACCTACAAGGTCAGCATCTTCTACACCGCGCCGACCGCGATCCGCTCGCTCACGCGCGACGGAGAAGGGCCGGTGCGCAAGCACGACCTGTCGTCGCTGAAGGTCTTGGGCTCCGTGGGCGAGCCGATCAATCCGGAGGCCTGGCTCTGGTATCACGAGGTCGTCGGAGGCGGGCGCTGCCCGATCGTCGATACCTATTGGCAGACGGAGACCGGCGCGGTTCTGCTTTGCCCGCTTCCCGGCGCCATGGATTTGAAGCCCGGCTCTGCGACGAAACCGTTCTTCGGCGTTCGCCCCGCTCTGCTCACCGGCGATGGAATCGTCGTCGAAGGCGAGGGATCGGGCAATCTCTGCTTCGCCGATTCCTGGCCCGGACAGGCACGCACGATTCTCGGCGACCGCGAGCGCTTCCTGAAAACCTATTTCAGCGCGTTCCCCGGCTACTACTTCACCGGCGACGGCGCACGGCGCGATGCTGACGGCGATTACTGGATCACGGGCCGCCTCGACGACGTGATCAACGTCTCCGGTCACCGGCTCGGGACCGTCGAGGTCGAATCCGCAATCGCTTCGCATCCATCGGTGGCGGAGGCCGCGGTCGTCGGCATGCCGCACGAGATCAAGGGTCAGGGCATCTTCGCCTTCGTCACGCTCAAAGAGGGCATCGCCGAGAGCGACGAGCTGCGGCGCGATCTCGTTCAGGTGGTGCGCACCCGCATCGGCCCCATCGCCACGCCGGACCGGATCGAATGGGCGCCGCAGCTGCCGAAGAACCGCTCGGGCAAAATCCTGCGCCGGATCCTCACACGCATCGCGGCCGGCGATTTCGAGAATCACGGCGACACGTCCACAGTTGCCGATCCTGCGGTGGTTGCCGAGATCGTGAAGCGGGTCCAATTGCACAAAACCTGATCACTGCCCGTCCTTGTCATAAAGAACCCACCTTGTCAGGATAGATCTGTCGCGGATCGCCGGAGCGGATTCTCTCCCGGCGATCCGATCGCGTCTTCTCGTTCAGTTTCAGTATCCCGCATCCGGTTTATTCAAACACATGGGGCCACGGCCGCTGACGATCTCCGTTGGTGCGGGCCGAATGCGCATCCAGTCCAACGGGGCATCAGGAGCAGACAGCCATGAGCACCATCAAGACCAAGGACGGCACCGAGATCTTCTACAAGGATTGGGGCTCAGGTCAGCCCATCGTCTTCTCTCACGGCTGGCCGCTCAGTGCGGATGCCTGGGATGCGCAGATGATGTTCTTCGGCGAGCGCGGCTTTCGCGTCGTCGCCCATGATCGCCGCGGCCACGGGCGCTCGTCGCAGACCTGGACCGGCAACGACATGGACACCTACGCCGACGATCTCGCCGCAGTGATCGAGCATCTCGATCTCAACGACATCGTTCTCGTCGGGCACTCCACAGGCGGCGGCGAGGTTGCGCACTACATCGGCCGGCACGGGACGAAGCGGGTGGCGAAGGCGGTCCTGGTCGGCGCGGTGCCGCCGCTGATGCTCAAGACCGAGGCCAATCCGAACGGCCTGCCGATCGAGGTCTTCGACGACATCCGCAAGAACACCTACGAGAACCGCTCGCAGTTCTTCTACGATCTCAGCATGCCCTTCTACGGCTACAATCGCGAGGGCGCGAAGGTGTCGGAGGGCATCCGCATGAACTTCTGGCTCCAGGGCATGCAGGCCGGCATCAAGCCGGCCTATGACTGCATCGAGCAGTTCTCCGAGGTCGACTACACCGAGGACCTGAAGAAGTTCGACATCCCGACGCTGTTTCTGCACGGCGACGACGACCAGATCGTGCCGATCATCGCATCGGCGATGATCTCATCGAAGATCGTGCCCAATGCGACGCTGAAGGTCTATCCCGGCGGCGCGCACGGCTTGGCGCAGCTCCAGCCCGATCAGTTCAACAACGACCTTCTGGCTTTCATCAAGGGCTGAACCGGATCGCTCCGGTGCCGGCGTGGCACATCACGCCGGCGTCGCGACGATCTCTTCCGCTGTATATCCTTGCGCATAGAGCAGCGCCGACAGATCGGCATGGTCGATCCGTGCATGAGCTGCAGCGGCGACCGCGGGCTTGGCGCGGAAGGCTACTCCGAGGCCGGCTTCGCCCAGCATGGCGAGATCGTTGGCGCCGTCGCCAACGGCCATCGTCTCGTGATGAGCGAGATTGAAGCGCTCGCGCAGCTCGATCAGGGTCGCGAGCTTTGCCTCGCGGCCGAGGATCGGCTCCTCGACCATGCCGGCGAGCGTCTCGCCTTCCAGGATCAGGCGGTTCGAGCGGTGCTCGTCGAAGCCGATCTTGGCACCGATGGGGCCGGTGAACAGGGTGAAGCCGCCCGAGACGAGGCAGGCATAGGCGCCGTGGGCGCGCATGGTCTGGACGAGCGCCCGGCCGCCCGGGGTCAGGGTGAGGCGCGTCTCGACGATCTCGTCGACCACGTTGACGGGCAGGTTTTTGAGCAGCGCCACGCGCTCGCGCAAAGCCGGCTCGAAGGCGATCTCGCCGCGCATGGCGCGTTCGGTGATCTCGGAGACCTCCTTCTTCAGCCCGACATAATCCGCCAGCTCGTCAATGCATTCCTGGCCGATCATGGTGGAATCCATATCCGCCAGGAACAGTCGCTTGCGCCGGGTCGCCAGCGGTTGCACGACGATATCGATGGGCTGGCCATCGAGAGCCGCACGCAGTCTTGCCTCGACCGCCTTGGCCTCACCGGATCCTGAGACGATCAGGTCGGCTGCGATTCCCCTTGCCAGAACCGAGCGTTCCGTCTCATGTCCGAGCGACGCGGCCGCCGATGCTACGATCTCGTCCGTGAGGACGGGCCGGGACGGGTTGGCGATCAGGGTCGCAACGAGGGAATTCCGGGAAGGCGCCATTGGGAAACCTGGCTGTGAGTGGGTTTAGGATCGGCGCGGTTCTCATCGCAGGGCCGACCGCTTCAGGCAAGTCCGCATTGGGCATCAAACTGGCTCAAGGACTCGACGGCGTGGTGATCAACGCCGATTCCATGCAGGTCTATCGCGACCTTCGCATCCTCACCGCCCGCCCCACGCCGGAGGAGGAGGCCGAGGCTCCGCACCGGCTCTACGGCCACGTGGATGCCGCCGTGAATTTCTCCGTCGGCCGCTACGTCGCCGACGCGATCGAGGTCCTGCAGGACATCCAGGGCCGGAAGCTGCCGATCTTCGTCGGCGGAACGGGCCTCTATTTCAAGGCGCTGACGGAAGGGCTGTCCGACATGCCTCCCGTGCCAGACGAGTTGCGCGAGCAGGTGCGCCGGGAGAGCGAGGGCCTGGAAACGCCCGAGCTTCACCGCCTCCTGTCGGAACGCGACCCGGAGACGGCCAGGACCTTACGGCCCTCCGACCGCCTGCGGGTCCAGCGGGCGCTCGAAATCTTCGCCGCCACCGGTCAGCCGCTCGTGTCCTTCCACGGCGCCAGGCAGCCGGGGCCTTTTGCCGACGTTCCGGTGATCAAGCTCTTCCTCGCCCCGGAGCGGGACGAGCTTCGCCGGCGCATCGACGCTCGTTTCCTCGCCATGATGGACAAGGGCGCCCTCGACGAGGTGAGGGCGCTGGGCGAGCGCAAGCTCGACCCCATGCTGCCGGCCATGCGCGCCCATGGGGTGCCGGGCCTGCTCGCCCATCTGCGCGGCGAGATCCCGCTCGACGAGGCCATAGCCAGGGGACAGGGCGATACGCGCCGCTACGCCAAGCGCCAGTTCACGTGGTTCCGCCACCAATTGCCGGACTGGCAATGGGTCGAGCCGGAGAAGGGCTTCGAGGCCGCGATGGCGCGGATCAATGCCCCGGCGCGCCGGTGAACATCTGGTAGAAGGTGATGACGATCTCGAACACGATCAGGAGGACGATGATCAGTTCGAGGCGCAAGGACCGTTCGGTGTCGATGATGTCGGTCAGGGCCTGAGCGGTGTCGCCGAGCACCTCGAGCTTGCGGTGGAGCGCGGTGGCGCGTTCCTTCAGTTCGTATTCGTCCTCGAGGCGGGCATAGAGGCGTTCCAGGTCGGGGCGGTCCCATAGCACGTCCGGCTTCTCCTCCACGGCGACGCCGCCCGACATGCGCTGGCGCACCAGCAGGGCCTGGCCGACCTGCTTGAGGATTCGGCGGCGGTCGCGAGGGCGCCGGCCCTTTTCGGCAAGGTGCCTGACCGAGGGCTCCACGAGCTCGAAGGCCGCCGCCGCCTCCCGCTCGTCGCGGGCGAGGGTGGCGCTCTTGGACAGGGCGTCCGCGATGACGATCAGGCGTTCGGTCGAGAGCTGTTTGATGAAGATCGGGCCGCCCGGCGGAATCTGGTCGTCCCGGTCGGGCGATATCTCGATGATCGCGGTCTCTTCCTCATGGCGGGCGAACTCGCCCCGGATGCGCTGGCGCAGGCTGCGGATGATCTCGTCCTCCTCGAGCGGCGTGAGGCCGACGAGAACGGCGACGCCGTAACGGAAGAGGGCGACGAAGCCGTCCTGGCCGGCGCGGAAGGCGAGGGGGGTCGTGGAGAGCACGTCGCTGCGCTCGAGCCCGGCCACGTCGAGGCGGTCGCCCAGGAGAAGGGCGCGGGCCGTGAGGCGCATGTTCTGCATCGGTGTGCCGGTCGAGGAGATGGTCTCTGTCATGGTCATACGACTAAAATAGGGGGCAGAAGATAGAAGCTAAGCTTCTCCGAGCCAAGTTACCCCTCCTTGACCGAATGAAACGGCTCGTTTAACGTCTGCGCAACTTTTGAACTTAAGAGCTGCCCCCATGCGCAAGCTTATTCTCGTAGTACGAGCGCCATCGACGGAGCGGGATTGACCCGCAGGTCCGGCGATGGCGCACAGGCCCCCTCAGGGGCCTTTTTTATTGCCCAAATTCCAAGACACAAAGATGCACAAGACCCGGAGCAAGTGACATGAGCGAGACGATGACGGGAGCCGAAATGGTGATCCGAGCCCTGCAGGACCAGGGAGTCGACCATATCTTCGGTTATCCCGGCGGCGCGGTCCTTCCGATCTACGATGCGCTCTTCCACCAGGACAAGGTGCGCCACGTCCTCGTCCGTCACGAGCAGGGCGCGGTGCATGCGGCAGAGGGCTATGCCCGCTCCTCCGGAAAGCCGGGCGTGGTGCTTGTGACCTCCGGACCCGGCGCGACGAATGCGATCACGGGTCTCGCCGATGCCATGATGGATTCAATCCCGCTGGTCTGCATCACCGGCCAGGTGCCGACCCATCTCATCGGCTCCGATGCCTTCCAGGAATGCGACACGGTCGGCATCACGCGCCACTGCACGAAGCACAATTATCTCGTCAAATCGATCGAAGACCTGCCGCGGGTCCTGCACGAGGCGTTCTATGTGGCGCAGAACGGCCGTCCGGGTCCGGTGGTGGTCGACCTGCCGAAGGACATCCAGTTCAAGACCGGCTCCTACGCGCGGCCCTTGAGCAATCAGCACAAGACCTATCGCCCGACGGTCAAGGGCGACATGGACCATATCCGCGCCGCAATCGAGCTGATGGCCAATGCCAAGCGTCCGGTGTTCTATACCGGCGGCGGCGTCGTCAATTCCGGGCCGTATGCCGCGACGCTTCTGCGCGAACTCGTGCGGCTCACCGGCTTTCCCATCACCTCGACCCTGATGGGGCTTGGCGCCTATCCGGCCTCCGACCAGCATTGGCTCGGCATGCTCGGCATGCACGGCACCTACGAGGCCAATCTCGCGATGCACGAATGCGACGTGATGATCAATATCGGCGCGCGCTTCGACGACCGCATCACGGGACGGCTCGATGCCTTCTCACCGTTCTCCAAGCGCATCCATGTGGACATCGATCCGTCTTCGATCAACAAGACGGTGAAGGTCGACATCCCGATCGTCGGCGATTGCGCGCATGTGCTCGAGGACATGGTGCGCCTGTGGCGGCAGAACGCCCAGGCATCGGATAAGGCCGCCATCAAGGATTGGTGGGGCAAGATCGAGGGCTGGCGCGCGCGCAACTGCCTCGCCTACCGGAATTCCACGGAGACCATCAAGCCGCAATACGCCCTGCAGCGCCTCTATGAGCTCACCAAGGATCGCGACGTCTACATCACCACCGAAGTGGGCCAGCACCAGATGTGGGCGGCGCAGTACTTCAAGTTTGAGGAGCCGAACCGCTGGATGACCTCGGGCGGTCACGGCACGATGGGCTACGGCCTGCCCGCCGCCGTCGGCGTGCAGCTCGCGCATCCCGATGCGCTGGTGATCGACATCGCCGGCGAAGCCTCGATCCAGATGATGCTGCAGGAGATGTCGACGGCCCTGCAGTACAACCTGCCGCTCAAGGTCTTCATCCTCAACAACGAATATATGGGCATGGTGCGCCAGTGGCAGGAGCTGCTGCATGGCGGGCGCTATTCGCAGAGCTATTCCGAGTCGCTGCCCGATTTCGTGAAGCTCGCCGAAGCCTATGGCGGCGTCGGCATCCGCTGCGACAAGCCGGGCGACCTCGATGCGAAGATCCTCGAGATGATCAACGTGAACCGTCCGGTCATCTTCGACTGCCTCGTCGACAAGGCGGAAAACTGCTTCCCGATGATCCCCTCGGGCAAGGCGCATAACGAGATGTTGCTCAACGATTATCTCGGCGAGACCGGAGCCGATATCGGCTCCGTGATCGACGAGAAGGGCAAGATGTTAGTGTAAAGAGAACCCCTCTCCCGGATGGGAGAGGGGCAGGGGTGAGGGAAGGCCGCTGATGGTACGAGAACCACGCCAATTCGCACGGGATCTCCGCAAGACGCCAACGTCTGCGGAATGCGGTGGAGCCTCATCATTCCCCTCCCCCTTGTGGGGAGGGTTAGGGTGGGGGTGTTTCCGCCACACATTGACAGGCTATCGCTCACACCCCCACCTCCAACTCCTCCCCACAAGGGGGAGGAGGGTTTGGGCCGCGTCCGCTTTTGCGCTCTCCCACCCTCACCCCTGGCCCCTCTCCCACACGGGAGAGGGGGAAAGCGTCTGACCATGCCAACCCTCGTCATCGCCAACAAGTGCTACTCGTCCTGGTCGCTGCGGCCCTGGCTGCTGATGAAGCAGCTTGGGATCGCCTTCGACGAGATCGTCATTCCGCTCGACCTGCCCGACACGAAGGCGAAAGTGCTCGCGCATTCGCCGGCCGGCAAGGTGCCGATCCTGATTGATGGCGACGTCACCGTGTGGGAGAGCATTGCCATCATGGAATATATCGGCGATGCCTTCGCGCCGGTATGGCCGCCTGACCGCGGCGCCCGTGCGATGGCGCGCTCGGTTGCAGCGGAGATGCATGCGGGCGTTCCGGCTTTGCGTTCCGCCTGTCCGATGAATCTTGGCAGGAAATTTGCGCCGAAGGACAGGGGCGAGGCGGTTGCCCGCGATGTCGCGCGCTTCAGTGAGATCGTGCGCCAGGCGCGCGAGCGCGTCAGAGCCGGCGGGCCGTTCCTGTTCGGCGCCTTCTCTGCGGCGGACGCCATGTATGCGCCGCTCGCCACGCGCCTCGACACCTATTCCATCGCCATCGACGCCACGACGCGCGCCTATGTGGATGCGATCCTCTCGCTGCCGGCCTTCCAGGAATGGCGCTCGGCGGCGCTCAAGGAGGAGTGGATCGTCGATGCCGACGAGGTGGATGAGGACGCCATCGACAATTACCGCAAGGCGGCTTGAGAGTTTTGAGGAAAGTTCGGGAAACGAGACCATGCTCCAGATGAAAACCCATTATCCCGATGCGACCCGCGTCGAGCCCGTGAACCGGCACACGCTCGCGGTCATCGTCGACAACGAGCCGGGCGTGCTCGCGCGCATCGCCGGCCTGTTCTCGGGCCGCGGCTACAACATCGAAAGCCTCACCGTCACGGAGACGGAGCACGAGGCGCATATCTCGCGCATCACCATCGTGACGACGGGCACGAACAGCATCATCGAGCAGATCAAGAGCCAGCTCGAGCGTCTGGTGCCGGTGCACCGCGTGATCGATCTGACGCTCACCGGCGAGGCGGTGGAGCGCGAGCTCTGCCTCGTGAAGGTGGTCGGCAAGGGCGACTATCGGGTCGAGGCGATGCGCCTTGCATCCGCCTTCGGCGCCCGCACGATGGACGCGACGCTGACGTCGTTCGTCTACGAGCTCACCGGCACGACGGAGGAGGTCGAGCGCTTCATCAAGCTGATGACGGCGGTCGGTCTCGTGGAGGTCTCCCGCACCGGCGTTGCCGCCATGGCGCGGGGCGCGGAAGGGATCCTGTGATGAGGCGCATCTCGGTTGCCGTCGCTGGTGCTGTTCTCACTGTCGGCACTGAAGCCGCTATTGCAGCGAGTGGTTCGCTGATCGATGAGTTCGGGAATTGCCATCCTCTCAAGTCGAGTGACAACGAGAATGTTGCTCTCCGGGTGGTGCTCGGATGGGGTTTCGAAGGAATTCGGCATAGTAGCGAGCCTGATCCCGACAAGCCGGGAGAAAGGATGCGTACGGCAACCGACAACAGCTGGAAGGTGACAGTTTACAAAGACCGAAACTGGCTTCTCTCCCGTGGAAGATCGCGAGAAAGCAGCAACGGCAAATACGTTCAGGAACTCTGCACCATCCTGCGGGGTGAGAAAGCCATGTTCTTTACGGAGGGTGAGTTCTCGTCAGAGAAGCACAAACTCACCCCCTGAACTCGCTCTCTTTCAGGAACGCTTCCTCCTCGGGCGTGATCTCGCGGCCCAGGATGGCGTTGCGATGAGGGAAGCGGCCGAAGCGGGCGACGATCTCGTGATGGTGGCGTGCCCATTTCGAGGAATCCTCGCCGAGGGCTTCGTTCAAGCTCACCGAGCGCTCCTGATCCTCCAAGGATTCGGAGTGCATGAAGGGCAGGTAGAAGAACCGCCGGAAGTCGGGCTCCACCTGTTTGTCGAAGCCGCGTTCGATGGCGCGGTCGGCGGCCATCAGGGCGACCGGATCGGCTTTGTAGGTTTCGCGCTTCCCCCGGAACATGTTGCGGGGGAACTGGTCGAGGAGGAGAATAACGGCGAGCGCACCCTCGGGGTTAAGCTCCCACTCGTTGAGATCGCCCCGTGCGGCGGCCTCGTAGGTGGGCAGGAAGCGGTCGCGGCAGATCTGGTCGAAGGTCTCATCCTTCGAGAACCATTTCTCCGTTCCGGCCTCGCGCCAGAAAGAGACGACTTCGTCGGGAGTGGCAAGGCGCTGCATGCGGCGTCATCCTTCGCGGTGGAGATTCGAGACGTCAATCTAGAGCATTGGGGAGCCGTTTGAACTCTCCAGCTTCGGGTCGTTTGTCGGCGGAAAAGGCTGACCCTTGCGCTCAACGCAGCCAGGGGTCGCAGTTTTGCTACAAACAACAGCTTGTCAGCGCAGTTTTATTCGCTAAAAGCGGCGCCTGACAAAATAAATGTTGCGCAGGCCGAATGCCGGCGCAGCGCCAATGGAGACCGGGGGAACGCCCCCTTCGAGATAAGGGATTTGAGGACCATGCGTGTCTATTACGATCGCGACGCCGACATCAATCTGATCAAGGGCAAGAAGGTTGCCATCGTCGGCTACGGCAGCCAGGGCCATGCCCACACCCTGAACCTGCGCGATTCCGGCGTGAAGGACATTGTCGTGGCGCTGCGCAAGGGCTCGCCCTCCGCGGCCAAGGCCGAGAAGGCCGGCCTGAAGGTCATGGAGGTGGCCGACGCCGCCAAGTGGGCCGACGTGGTCATGATGCTGACCCCCGACGAGTTGCAGGCCGACATCTACCGCGCCGATCTGCACGACAACCTGAAGCAGGGCGCGGCGCTTCTCTTCGCCCACGGCCTCAACGTCCATTTCAACCTGATCGAGCCCCGCAAGGACCTCGACGTGCTCATGGTCGCCCCGAAAGGCCCCGGCCACACGGTACGCTCCGAATACCAGCGCGGCGGCGGCGTGCCGACCCTGATCGCGATCCACCAGGACGCCACGGGCAACGCCCATGACATCGCGCTCTCCTACGCCTCCGCCAATGGCGGCGGCCGCGCGGGCATCATCGAGACCACCTTCAAGGAAGAATGCGAGACCGACCTGTTCGGTGAGCAGGTGGTGCTGTGCGGCGGCCTCGTCGAGCTCATCAAGGCGGGCTTCGAGACCCTGACCGAGGCGGGCTATGCCCCCGAGATGGCCTATTTCGAGTGCCTCCACGAGGTGAAGCTGATCGTCGACCTCATCTACGAGGGCGGCATCGCCAACATGAACTACTCGATCTCCAACACCGCCGAATACGGCGAATACGTCACCGGCCCGCGCATCATCACCGCGGAGACCAAGGCCGAGATGAAGCGCGTGCTGGAAGACATCCAGAGCGGCAAGTTCACCCGCGACTGGATGCTCGAGAACCGGGTCAACCAGACTTCCTTCAAGGCGACCCGCGCCCGCAACGCGGCCCACCCCATCGAGGACGTGGGCTCCCGCCTGCGCGACATGATGCCTTGGATCAAGGAAAAGGCCCTGGTCGACAAGTCCCGGAACTGAGCCGTTCCAGGCGTCGCGGCCGGCCTGCGCCGAAAGTCGGTATAAGCCGCTAAGCCAAATGTAAGTTTGTCACCGCGGCGTAATCCCGCTAGAGCATCGGAGGAACCCTCCGATGCTTTTTTGCTGCGATGACCGTTAAAGGCTTGATTGACGACCTGTCGGATTTCGACCCCCCGCTCTGGGCCGGGCTTGATCCTGTTGCGCGTCTCGAGTTCCAGTCCCGGCTCCAGCGCATCCACCTGCCGGGCGGCGCGGTCCTGTTCCAGGAAGGGGATCCGGCGGATTCGCTCTATATGGTCATGTCGGGAGCGCTCGGCGTCTCATTCCAGGGCGGCCATGGCGAACAGCGGCGCATTGCCCGCATCGAGCCGCCCGAGACGGTCGGGGAAATGGCGCTCATTACCAATGCACCCCGTTCGGGCACGGTCACGGCGCTCAGGGATTCCCTGCTGCTCAGGCTGGCTCGAGAGGATTTCGACCACCTGATCGAGCGCTGGCCCTCGGTCATGCTCTACCTTTCGAGGCTCCTGGCCGACAGGCTTCGGGCGGCGACACACAGTGCGCCAGTCACCTTCATGCCGACGACCTTCGCCCTCGTTCCTGTGACGAAGGGCGTGGATGCCACGGATTTCGCGCAGGCCCTCCTCCGGGAGATGCGCCGCAGCCAGGGTGCGGGAATTGACCTGATCGATGCGATGCCGTCCGAGGCTGATGAAAGCTGGCTCTATCGCTTCGAGGCTGGCCACTCACGTGTGATCTACGTGGCGTCCGAACCGTCGGGTCACTGGACGGAGCGGTGCATCCGCCATGCGGACCACGTCATATTCGTCGCCCGCCCCGGCGAGCCCCTGGCCTGCGATGCCGAGGCGCTGCTGCGTACCGCATCATCCTGGCGAAGGCACGATCTCGTTCTGCTACAGGAGCCGGATGCGAGCCGTCCCGCGCCGGCGCATCCATCGCTCGACGGACTTCCCATCGATCAGCGCCTCCAGCTTCGTGAGAACAATCTGTCAGACTTGCAGCGGCTCATCCGCACCTCGAGCGGGCAGGCCGTCGGTCTCGTCCTGGCCGGCGGCGGTGCGCGGGGCTTTGCCCATCTCGGTGCCATCCAGGCGCTGCGGGAATACGAAATCCCCATCGATCTGGTCGGAGGGACCAGCATCGGGGCTCTCATGGCAGCCACCTGCGCCATTCAGATCGGTATCGACGAGGCGAAGGCTCTCATGCGCGAAGCTTTCGTGACGCGGCCGCCCCTGAACGACTACACCCTGCCTCTCGTCGCGCTGGTGCGCGGCCTCAAGGTCGATGCGCGCCTGGTCGCGCATTTCGGCGAGCGGAACATCGAGGATCTCTGGCTGCCCTTCTTCTGCGTCTCCTCCAACCTGACGACGGGGACGACCCATGTGCATCGGAAGGGGGCCTTGTGGCGCGCGCTCCGGGCGAGCCTTGCCATTCCAGGCCTGCTGCCGCCGGTGGTCGAGCAGGAGGGGGTTCTGGTCGACGGAGCCATGATGAACAATCTGCCGGCGGATGTGATGGCCGACCTCCAGAGAGGGCCGGTGCTCGGGATCGATGTGGCCCGGGACGCGGCCTTCACCGGTCCAGACGACGCCAGGAAGGCGCCGCTGCTCCGCCGTCTTCTCGGTGTGCCTGCCGACGCTCCGGATATAGTCAGCCTGCTCTACCGCTCGGCAACCATCTCAAGCGAAGCTCAGACGCTCAAGGCACGGGCCCATGCGGCCCACATCATCCACCCGCCTCTCGCCGACGTGCCGCTGCGCGGCTGGGAGCATTTCGAGAAGGTTGTGGAGATCGGCTACCGGCACACGCGCGAACGCATCGAAGCAGGGGCTCTCGAAGGGTTCAAACCCACCTGAGATCGCTCGAACAGCCGGAACACCGCTACGTCTGATGGCTAGCGCATCGTGCGGAAAAGTGGATCCGGTTTTCGCTGACGCGGCCCTCTGGGTCCGCCCCGAACGATGCGCTCTTCAAAGATGCTCTAGCGGGAAGGCTTCGAGACGGAGCGACTTTCGGCGGGCCGCGCCACGCTCAACCTGCCTTTCGCTTGGCCAAAATCATCGCCAAGGGATTGGGCTTCGCTTCCCCGACTCGATGAAGCGTGTTCCGGTCCTGATGGGCAAAAGGCGCGTCCCGGCCATGCACCAGCAGTTCGGTATCGGTCACGTAGCTCCAGCTCCCGTCCGGATGGAAGGTGATCGTGATCTGGTAGCTGTTCGTGCGGAACGCCTGCTCCAGAAAGGTTGTCGAGCAGATGCCATATTCGGTCTGCCCGCGGGTTGCCGTCACGACGATCTCGTTCGAATCGGGTGTCGCCTGCCCCGCCGCGATGGCGACTTGCCCGCGCGGGATGGCGATGGTCTGCATGACGAGGCCGGTGGCCGGCTCCCACAGCCAATAACCGACCTGATCGTGGAAGGTGATGTCCTCTTCCTCGGTCGTGATGTGGATGTGGTAGCGCAGGCCATAGAGCAGTTGTGGTCCGTTCGTCTGCGGGTCGATCGCCTGAAAATCGATGTTTTCGATGAAAACGCGCCGCTCCGGGCCTTCCGCCTTGGGGTTGAGGTCGACGCCCTTGCGCGCGCGCCAGCGCCCCGCCAGCCGCCGCAAGGGGCCCAGATTATTCAGCGTCTCCGGATCGACGTCGCTGGGTTCGGTGAATACGTCCGTGACGGCCGTCATAGGCGAGGGGGTCATGGCGCAACCTCTCTGTTTGCAGCTGGAGGGACAAGCGTACACCCGACAACGATTGTCCGCTGGGGCTGTGGCAGCAACGGCGACCCCGATCATGTCATAGGGCGGTCCGTAGCTGCGAGAGGTCCTGTTTCACTCGCTCGAGTGTGCCGGCCGGATCTGAAACGAGCCTGCGCGAAGCCGCCTGGGACAGGGGCTTAGCGGGATCATCCGTCGGCGAGGTCATGCCTGGATCGAATCATGAATGCCGGTCTGGAGGAATCCCTCGCCCCCAATCTGCCCCGCTTACGTCCGATGCCACATCATCGCTGCCGCGGCCACGAGGAGGCCGAGAACGATGCCGAGCGTTTCCGAGCGGTGCTTCCAGAACCGGTAAGTGGCATAGGAACAGACAAGCGTCGCCAGGAGACCCGCAAGGTCCTGGGTCAGATGGTTCACCTTGGTCGGGCCCTGCAGGGGCGCAGCGCTTTTCCAGCTCTCCACCATCCAGAAGATCGAGAAGACGAACGAGGTCACTCCCGCCACCGAGGGCCACCAGGCAGCCGGCAGGCCGGTTTCCAGGGGATTCACAGCCTCTGATGGAGAGGCGACGGTGGGGAGTTCTTCTAAGGAGCCGGGAGAAGGCAGGGGCACAACAAGTCTTCCGCAATGTTATATCTTGATCTAACATTGCGGAGGGCCGTTGCCACCTCTGGAAACGGAGGGGAATGGCAGCTCGCCGGATGGCGAGCCGCCAGGTTTTACTGTCGATTGTCCTTGGTGTTCTGAGCCTTGTTGTTGTCCTGCTTGCCGGGGTCGATGCGGTTTTTCACCGTGCCGCCCGAACCGCGGACGTGATCGCCGGGATGCTTCTTGCTCTCGCCGGAATTGTCGCCGCTCATCTTGCCTTTACCCATCGGGAGCCTCCTTTGGTGGTGGAGGTTAATGAGCCCCGGAAGTCCGGGTTCCCTCACCAGGGCAGGTGATGGACGAGGCTTGCTCCAGGCCCGAGGACAAGAAAGGCCCAGGCTGACGCCGACGCCATATTGGCGGCCTGGAACAGCACCGGGGGCATCAGGAAAATGCCGGCGATCAGGGCAATCACGGCGCGAATCGGGCCGATGAAGCGCCCGAGAAACACGGCCCAGGGGCCGAAGCGCCGGAAGAAGCTCTCGCTCCGCGCGACAAGCTTGGGATTGCGCGACAGGGGCCAAGTTCGATAGGCGGCCTCTTTGTAGCGCCGGCCGATGGCATAGGAGACCCAGTTCCCGAGAAAGGCGCCGCAGGCTGCTCCTGCCCAAATCTGCCAGAAGGGGACATCGGCCGCGGCCAGCACGAAGCCGACGGTGATCAGGATCGCCGTGGTCGGCAGGAGCAGGGAGACGAAGGCGAGCGACTCGGCAAAGGTCATGAGGCCGAGCACCAGGGGAGCATGGGCCTGATGGGTCTGCACGAACTCCACAATGCTGGCTTTGAGAAACTCGATATCCATCGGGCCGGTGGGTGTCCTGCTGCGGTTGCGTTCCAAGGCCATAAGGCCCCAAGCCCCGGGAACCAACTGCATTCGTGATGGATCGGATCACATCACGCGATTTGAAGCGAAGCGCTTGTTGCGCTAACCGGAAGGCGAAGGGGGCCCGAGCCATGAACGTTCTCTCGATCCAGTCCCACGTCGCCTACGGCCATGTGGGCAATGCCTCAGCCGTGTTTCCGATGCAGCGCCTCGGCGTCGAGGTCTGGCCGATCCATACGGTGCAGTTCTCGAACCACACCGGCTACGGTTCCTGGAAGGGGCGGGTCTTCGACGGTCCGGCCATCGAGGACCTGGTTGAGGGCATCGCCGAGCGCGGCGTTCTCGAACGGTGCGACGGCGTTCTCTCCGGCTATATGGGCTCCGCCGATATCGGCAACGCGATCCTGTCCGCCGTGGCGCGGGTGCGCTCGCTCAATCCGGACGCGCTCTATTGCTGCGATCCGGTGATCGGCGATGTGGGGCGCGGGATCTTCGTGCGTCCGGGCGTTCCGGAATTCATGCGCGAGCAGGCCGTGCCCGCCGCCGACATCATCACGCCCAACCAGTTCGAGCTCGACTACCTGTCGGGCCTGACGACGCAGAGTCTCGACGACGTGAAGCGCGCGATCGCGATCGTGCAAGATCTGGGCCCGAAGGTCATGCTCGTCACCTCCGTCGAGACGAAGGAAACGCCGGCCGACAGCGTGGATCTCATCGCGAGCGCCGAGGGACGCACCTGGCAGGTGCGCACGCCGAAACTCTCCCTGTCCGTCAACGGCGCGGGCGATGCCATCGCGGCGCTGTTCTTCGTGCATTACGCCCGTTCGCGCTCGGCGCCCAAGGCTCTCGCCGAGGCCGCCGCCTCCATCTACGGTCTGCTGAAGCGCACGGAGGAGGCGGGCTCCCGCGAGATCCTGACCATTGCGGCGCAGGATGAGTTCGTGACGCCCTCCCATCGCTTCGAGGCCGTGGAAGTTTGAGACGATCCCAGTCCGCGGATAGGCCGAAGGGCGAAGGCGGCCTCGCTTGCGGTCGGTCTTCGGGCGGTTAGAATGCCCGCCTGAAAGAGGGACCATGAGGATCGGAATGGATCAGGCGACCTCCCTTGCGGCGGTGGCGCTCAACGATGTTGCCATCACCTTCGGGCCGAAAGTCGGTGGCTACACCGCCGTCAGCGGAATCGATCTCTCCGTCCGCCCAGGCGAGTTCGTCGCGATCGTCGGCCCGACGGGCTCGGGCAAGTCCACGATCCTGAACGCGGCGGCCGGCCTGCTGAAGCCGTCCGAGGGCAAGGTGACGATTTTCGGCAACGATCTCGCCGGCCTCAATCTGCGCTCCGGCTATCTCTTCCAGCAGGAAGCGCTGATGCCGTGGAAGACGGCTCTCGACAATGTGGCGGTCGCTCTCGAACCGAAGGGCGTCTCGCACAGCGAGGCCCTGCAGCGTGCACGGGACTGGCTTTCTCGCGTCGGGCTTAAAGCCTTCGTCGACCGCTATCCGCACATGCTCTCCGGCGGGCAGCGCAAGCGCGTCGCGCTGGCGCAGGTGCTGATCCGCGATCCGGAAATCCTGCTCATGGACGAGCCCTTCGGACCGCTCGACGCGCAGACGCGGCAGATCATGGGCAATCTGCTCCTGAGCCTTTGGGCGGCGGACCGCAAGGCGGTGATGTTCGTCACGCACGATCTGGAGGAAGCGATTGCGTTGGCGGATCGCGTGGTGCTGATGTCGGCAGGTCCCGCGGCAGGGATCATCGGCGACTTTCCGGTGACGCTGCCCCGGCCGCGCGACATCGCGGAGGTGCGCATGGAGCCCACCTTCCACCACATCCACAAGGAGATCTGGGCGAGCCTGCGCGTCGAGGTTCAGAAGGCCTACAGCCAGGGGGAGGGAGCGTGATGCCGCGCTTGAAACTGACCGTTCTTCAGATCGGCGTCGGCCTGATGTTTCTGCTGCTATGGCATGTGCTGACCGTCTATCCGATCACCGGAACGGCCAAGCAGGTTCAGTTCTTCTTCTCGACGCCGCTCGATGTTCTGAAACGATGCTGGACGCTCTTCGCCAGCGGGGAGATCTGGAGGCATCTCTGGATCACCCTGGTCGAGACCATTCTGGCTTTTCTGATCGGAGCCGGCGGCGGCATCGTTTTCGGGTTCCTCTTTGCGCGCAAGGAACTGCTTGCCGCCGTCTTCGATCCCTACATCAAGGCGGCGAATGCGCTGCCTCGGGTGGTCCTCGCACCGATCTTCGCCCTGTGGTTCGGCCTCGGCATCTGGTCGAAGGTGGCGCTCGGCTTCACGCTCGTGTTCTTCATCGTGTTCTTCAACGTGTATCAGGGCGTTCGCGAGGTTTCGCCGGTGGTGCTCGCCAATGCGCGCATGCTCGGCATGAACGAGCGTCAGCTTCTGCGCCATGTCTATTGGCCGTCGGCGCTGACCTGGGTGTTCTCGTCGCTGCACACCTCGGTGGGCTTCGCGCTCGTCGGCGCTGTCGTCGGCGAATACCTCGGCTCGTCCGCCGGGCTCGGCTACAAGATCCACGAGGCCGAGAGCGTGTTCGACGTGACGGGCGTCTTCGCCGGCATGCTGATCCTCTCCATCTTCGTGATCCTCATCGACATGCTCGTGACGATGATCGAAAATCGCTTTCTCGTCTGGCGGCCGCAGACGTCCCTGGCCGCGCGCAACTAGCGCATCGTGCGGAAAAGTGGCCCCGGTTTTCCGCCAAACGATGCGCTCTTTAAGGAGTTGAGCATCGGACCCAAAATGGGTCCACTTTTGGGTCCGATGCTCTAGAGTCAACGATTACCCATCACAACAGGGAGAAACGCCATGGAACGCCGTACATTTCTGAAAAGCGCAGGGGCTCTCGGCCTCGCTGCGGCTGTGGGCCCGAATGCCTTCGCGCAGGGAGCGCCGGAAAAGGCGAAGGTGACGCTGGGCGTCGGCGGCAAGCCGCTGCTCTATTATCTGCCCCTCACCATCGCCGAGCGGAAAGGCTTCTTCAAGGAGCAGGGGCTCGAGGTCGAGATCAACGATTTCGGCGGCGGCGCGAAGTCGCTGCAGGCGCTCATCGGCGGCTCCGTCGACGTGGTGACCGGAGCCTACGAGCACACGATCCGCATGCAGGCCAAGGGTCAGGACGTGGTGGCCGTCACGGAGCTCGGGCGCTTCCCGGCCATCGTGATCGCGGCGAAGAAGGACAAGGCCGGGCAGATCAAGTCGGCGGCAGACTTCAAGGGCCTCAAGATCGGCGTGACCGCGCCCGGATCATCGACCGCGCTCACCGCGCAATATGCCATGGTGAAGGCCGGCCTGAAGCCTTCCGATGCCGCCATCATCGGCGTCGGATCGGGCGCCAGTGCGGTGGCTGCGATGAAGAAGGGCGAGATCGACGTGATCTCCCATCTCGATCCGGTGATCGCCAAGCTCGAAGCCGATGGCGACATCCAGATCCTCGTCGACACCCGCACGGAAGCCGGAACCCGCGCGCTCTTCGGCGGCTCGAACCCGGCCGCGACCCTCTACATGAAGAAGGATTTCATCGACAGCAATCCTCAGACCGTGCAGCGCCTCGTCAATGCCTTCGTGAAGACCCTGAAATGGCTTCAGACGGCAAAGCCCGATGACATCGCCGCCACGGTGCCGGAGGAATACTACCTCGGTGACAAGCCGCTCTATCTCAAGGCCGTGCAGAACTCGCTCGAGAGCTATTCGCGCGACGGCATCGTCCAGATGACCGGCATGCAGAGCGTGCTCGACATGCTGCGCCAGCTCGATCCGGAGCTGAAGGAAGCCAAGGTCGATCTCGCCGCGACCTTCAACGACCGGTTCGTGCGTCAGGCCTCGATGTAGGACCGGCGCCTTCTTCCATCCCTCAACGGGCGAGCCTCGAAACACGCGAGAAAATCGAGGCCCGCCCGTATTCGTTCTGTTGACACCGGGCCGTCGGAGAGTACCTCATCCGACCTGACGAATTCTGGAGAGGTCCGATCCGCATGTCCCGCCGCTTTGTCACCTTGGACGTTTTCACGGGCGAGCGCTTCGCCGGAAATCCTCTCGCCGTCGTGCTCGAAGCCGAGGGGCTCGATACGCCGGCGATGCAGAGGATCGCGAAGGAGTTCAATCTCTCCGAGACGGTGTTCGTCCTCCAGCCGTCGGAGCCGCGCCAGCGTGCGGATATCCGCATCTTCACGCCCGTGCGCGAACTGCCCTTCGCGGGCCATCCCACGGTCGGAACGGCCGTGCTCCTGGCGATTCTCGATCAAGGCGGGCAGCCGGGTGCAGTGGCTTTCGGCCTGAAGGAGCAGGTCGGCATCGTCCCATGCGCAGTGGATGTGACGGACGGGACGAGCGGGTCGGCCCGCTTCCGCCTGCCGCGCCTGCCATTCGTCTGGGGCGAGGGCAAGGATTCCACCACCTGCGCCTGGGCGCTCGGCCTCGATCCGACGGAGATCGGCTTCGACCGCCATGTTCCAAGCCGCCATTCGGCCGGCGTCGCCTACGATCTCGTGCCGGTCTCGTCGCTTGATGCTTTGGCAAGATCCAAGCCGCAGGGAGAGGCCTTCGACAAGGCGTTCGGCGACAGCGACCACCCGGCGCCTTATGTCTATGCCCGGATGCCCCAGGCAGATGGTTTGCGCTTCCGCGCCCGCATGTTCGGCCTGGGGATGGGCATCGCCGAGGATCCCGCGACCGGCTCCGCGGCCGCGGCCTTTGCGGGTGCTCTCATGCAATGCGAGCCCTTGGGCGACGGCGAGCACAACATCGTCATCGAGCAGGGTGTCGAGATGGGCCGTCCGAGCGAGATCGCGCTACAGATGACGGTCAAGGGTGGAGAGTTGGTCGCAGCCGAGATCGGTGGGCAGGCCGTGATGGTGAGCCGCGGCGAGATCATCGCGTGAACCGCGCGTTCGAGATCCGGCGCGTCTCGCGCGTCGAGGCCTGCTGCCGGCCGTTCGATTGGGCTTGGCCGAAGCAGAACAGGGCTTTCGTCGAGGAGAACTGGAAGCGCCGCACGGCAGGCACGGCGCTGATGTTCAACGGCCGGGTGCTTCTGCTTCAGGACGTGGCATTCGAGGGCGATGTCTGCCGCAACACCTATTTCGAGGTCGATTACGCGGATTTCGTCGCCTGGATCGACGCCGGCTATCCCGATCCCGCCATCGCCAACGGCTTCGCCATGGGGGCGCTGCGCGGCTCCGACGGTGCCTATATCTGCGGCGTCATGGTAGCGGGCACGGCCAATGCGGGACGGGTCTATTTCCCGGCCGGCACGCCGGATCTGAGCGACCTCAAGCCTGACGGCACCGTCGATCTGGCGACCAGCCTTACCCGGGAACTGGCCGAGGAAACCGGCCTCAGCGAGAGCGATTACCGCGTTGCCGACGAATGGATCATCGTCCAGCGCTGGCCGACCATCGCTCTGTTGCGGCTGGTGACCCTGCCGGTGACGGCGGAGGAGGGGGCAGCGAGGATCCGCGCCAACATCGCGGCTCAGGACGAGCCGGAACTGCAGGATGTGCGGATCGTCCGCGGGACAGAGGACATCGATCCCGAGCGGATGCCGCTCTTCCTGCAATCCTTCTTCGGATGGGCTTTCGAGCATCGGACCTAAAAGTGGAAGCCACTTTTAGGATCCATCCGATGCGTTGGTCAGAGATAGCCGTGACGGGATTTCGTGGCGTTGACCATGCGCACGGCCTCGGCATCGCGCCCGGCGGCACAGGCTGCTTCGGCCTGGCCGAGCTCCCGGTCGACCCGGTTATAGACCGATTAGTTCACATGCCCCATGGAAAGATCGTTGCTCATGACGGCGCGGTAGCGGTCGATCTCGCCCTTGCAGCCCGAGCCTTCCGGCATGCGGAAGCCGGACGGCGTGACGCTGGTGCCGGCAGGGGCGGGGCCCGAGGCGGTCTGGTTGCAGGCGGCTAAGGGCAGCGCAAGCAAACCCGTCAGGCTGAAGGCGAGGATGGCAGTCTTCATCGAAGCAACTCCTTGATGACCTCTGGGGCGAGGAATAAAGGCCAAGCTTCATTCGATCTAGGGCACTTTGCCGATAGACCAGCCCTGCCGCGCTGCGAGTCATAACCCATACGATAGTCGAGCCTCGGCTTTTCATTTGTTTCAAGCGCTTGCCATCTCAGGTGAGCCCCGTTACAAACAAGCCCGTTGTTCGCGGCTTCATGTCCGCGGCCGAGGAGGATTTGGGCAGCGATGATCATCGGCTTCCCCAGCGCAGCGACGAAGGGTTCCGCTTCCGCGGCCGCTCGCGCGCGTCTTCTTGGCCTCCTTCTCCTTAGTCGCCCCTGAGGGTCGGCTGGGCGTCGCCGCCTGGGCTCTCAGGGGTTCTGGACCAGCAGAAACAACCTTGAGCGCTAAAGGATCACTCCCCAAGGCGCCGCTCCCTCCGAGAAGGACTAGAATAATGACCGCTTCCGTATCCGGCTCCTCCAAGGACCGCGTTCTGATCTTCGACACCACCCTGCGCGACGGCGAGCAATGCCCCGGCGCCACCATGACCCTGGAGGAGAAGCTCGAGGTTGCGGAACTGCTCGACACCATGGGCGTCGACATCATCGAGGCAGGCTTCCCCATCGCCTCGAACGGCGATTTCGAGGCCGTCTCCCTCATCGCCAAGCAGGTGAAGCGCGCGACCGTCGCCGGCCTCGCCCGCGCCATCTCGGCCGATATCGCCCGTGCCGGCGAAGCCGTGCGCGACGCGGCCCGGCCCCGCATCCACACCTTCGTCTCGACCTCGCCAATCCATCTGGCGCATCAGATGCGCAAGTCGGAGGAGGAGGTCCTGGAGATCATCACCAACACCGTGACCCAGGCCCGCAACCTGATCGAGGATATCGAGTGGTCCGCCATGGACGCCACCCGCACCCCGATCGACTATCTGTGCCGCTGCGTGGAAGCCGCCATCAAGGCCGGCGCGACCACCATCAATCTGCCCGACACGGTAGGCTATGCCACGCCCGACGAATACCGCGCCATGTTCCGCGCCGTGCGCGAGCGCGTGCCGAATGCCGACAGGGCGGTCTTCTCGGCCCATTGCCACAACGATCTGGGTCTGGCCGTGGCGAACTCCCTGGCGGCGCTGGAAGGTGGCGCCCGGCAGATCGAGTGCACCCTCAACGGCATCGGCGAGCGGGCGGGCAACGCGGCCCTGGAAGAGATCGTCATGGCGATCAAGACGCGCGGCGATGTGCTGCCCTACGAGACGGGGATCGAGGCGACCATGCTGACCCGCGCCTCGAAGCTCGCCTCTGCCGCGACCTCGTTCCCGGTGCAGTACAACAAGGCCATCGTCGGACGGAACGCCTTCGCCCATGAGAGCGGCATCCACCAGGACGGCATGCTGAAGAACGCCCAGACCTACGAGATCATGACGCCGGAAAGCGTCGGCGTGTCCAAGACATCGCTCGTCATGGGCAAGCATTCGGGCCGGGCCGCCTTCCGCAACAAGCTGGAAGAGCTGGGCTACAGCCTCTCCGACAACCAGTTCCAGGATGCCTTCGAGCGGTTCAAGGAACTCGCCGATCGCAAGAAGCACGTCTACGACGAGGATATCGAGGCCCTGGTCGACCAGAACATCGCCATGGCCCATGACCGCATCAAGCTGGTCTCGCTCCACATCGTCGCCGGCACCCGCGGCCCGCAGCGCGCCACCATGCGGCTCCAGGTCGACGACAAGATCGTCATCGAGGAGCAGGAGGGCAACGGGCCGGTCGACGCCACCTTCAACGCGATCAAGGCCCTCGTGCCTCATGAGGCCGTGCTGGAGCTCTATCAGGTTCATGCGGTGACTGAGGGCACGGACGCCCAGGCCGAGGTCTCGGTGCGCCTCTCTGCCGACAACCGCAGCGTGACCTCCCGCGCCGCCGACCCGGACACCCTGGTGGCCTCGGCGCAGGCCTATCTCGGCGCCCTGAACAAGCTCATGAGCCGAGGCGCCCGCCTGCACGCCCAGCATGCGGCGGAATAAGCAGATTGAAGGCCCGCTCAGCGGGCCTTTTTCTTGGGTCGATGGGCTTCGCCTGTCGAACCTGCAAGCTTGGCCGGAGGCGCGTGCCGAGGTCGCGATTGTCGGCGCGAAACTATGTTTCCGGGCGGAAAACGGCGCCGTCGTCGCCTCATGCCGGAAAACCTTGGCCTGAGGCGGAAAACCTCACCGAATGGGGCTAGACAGGGTCCACCCGGTTTGTTACACGCACGGCCTCTTCAGCGGACATCGCGCCGCTGAACTCGCTTCGGCGACGGGTGTGTAGCTCAGTTGGTAGAGCAGCTGACTCTTAATCAGCGGGTCCAAGGTTCGAATCCTTGCACACCCACCAATCTCTTCAAAGACTTGGGCGATGGTGCGGCTGGAACGGCAGGACCGTTTTACAGCCGTTTTACATTTTCCGTTCGCTTTTCCTTCCTTTCGCGCTTGCGCATGGCAGCCTCGGCACGCCTCACGTCGCGGCCGAGACAATGCGTGTCTGAGATCACCTCGATAACCTGACCTTCATTCGCTCTTGAGATGTGCGGCTTGATATGGAGGATATGCCGAGAAGAACGTTGGGGTGGTGGATGACCAATCGGCTGACGGGCATTTCGTCCATGGCGACGCGGCAAATTCTGGCCGACCTCGCCGAAAGTTATGAGCAACGGACTGGAATTGAGGTTGCTATCAGGCCGATGGGCGGGGTGGAGGCGGCTCGTCTGGTTCGTGCCGGTGAGCCCGCTGACATCATCGTCCTTGCCTCGAACGTCATGGAGAAATTGGAGGCAGAGGGTCATATCGTTCCCGGAACCCGAGTGGGATTTGCGCGCTCGGGGATCGCGATGGCGATCCGTTTGGGCGCACCGAGGCCGAATGTCCGCGATGAAGAATCGGTCAGGCAGGCCATCTTGGACGCGCGCAGAATTTGCTACTCCACCGGACCGAGCGGCGATCATCTCCTGCAACTGTGGGAACGCTGGGGCATAGCCGAGACGGTTTCACAACGAGCCCTTCAGGCTCCTCCTGGCGTACCGGTCGGCACGCTTGTGGCCGAGGGAGAAGCAGATCTGGGCTTCCAGCAGCTCAGCGAACTGATGCATGTGCCCGGCATAGAGATCCTCGGTCCCTTGCCACCGGAGATTCAATCCGTGACCGTCTTCACGGCCGGTGTCTCCGGCATGTCCTTGCAGCCTGAGAAGGCGCAGGAGCTGCTGGAATATCTGACCTCGCCTCAGGCGGAGGCGCCGAAACGCCAGTACGGCATGGAGCCGGCGTAAGTTGCAGTTCTGCAGCGCGAGATCCGTCGTGCTCGCATGCCGGTGTGACGAACAACATGCAGTTCCACTGATCGGTGGATGGTTCGGGCTTACCTTCGACTCGTCCACGCTTCGATGACGTCCTTCAGATCCTCGGGCAGGTCTGTCGGTGCCTTGATGTCCGGCCCCGGGTCGAAGGATGAGAGGGCGGAAAGGAAAGTGCGATAGCGTTCGACCTTCAGCTCCTGTGCCGCATCGGGGCATTCGGCTGCGACGTCGTCCGGCGAGCCGAAGAAAAGGCAAAGAAGAGCCAGGGTCGCGCGCATGGTTCGTCTCCCTTTCGGATAGGCAGTAGGGAGGCATACCGTGGCATTTTCTGGGCCTGCGAGGTGTGCGCGATGTCACATCGATACCAGATCGCCATCGTAGCGGCCACGCTGCGATATTCCGTTTCATTTGCGCGGCGCTCGAAGCATCTTCGGGTGAATGCTTCAGAAAGGCCCGCGCTTGGCGAGCGCGTCGAAGCCGCCTCTCAACTGCAGCAGGCGATCCGCATAGGCCTTGCTCAGGCAGGAATGATCCGCTCCGCAGGCCGCGCGACGCTTGAGCCATGCGACCTGCTGATCCTCCATGTCGCCGCGAGCGCCCATTCCGAGGAAAGGTTTCAGCTGGACATAGAGAACCGACATCTCGACGTCGGCGTCATTCAGTTGGTGATCGGCACAGATCGCCTTTTCATCGGCCGCCTCGGCTTTGGAGCAGTCGAAGCTGGCAGCCGACACGGGCTGCCATGAGCAGCCTAGGATCAGGAAGGAGAGGGCAACGAAGTGTGAAGCATTTCTCATCGTCGGTCCTCGTCGAAAATTGGAACGCTCAGGACAACCGCCTCGGGGCAGCGAGGCTCCCGCTTCGACAACTCAATTCGAAACAGGCTTAACGAAAAGTGAGGCGCCGGACGCGATCCATTGGGTGCGTGCGGCCGACGCGGGTTGAAGAATACCTGCCTCGCGCTCTTGATGATTCCCTTCCAGTATCCGATTGGGATGCGGTTGCATGACGCTACCTCTTTAGAGGTGTAGCCAGTGAACGGGCAGTATTACAAAGTGGCGATGGGGGCATCGATGATACACGATCGCATTGAACAGCAGGACCTGCGGGACCGGAAGCTGCAGAGTCTGGAAGCGCGGATTACACGCGAGAGCCGCGTCGGATGGCCGACCTTGACGGCCACCGCCGTACTTGTCGTCGTAGCCGTCCTGATCTCAGTCTACCTGACACTCGATGCGTGTGCGCTGCGCTGAAGACTGGAAGCGTCCGCGGAACTGCGATTTATCGAGGCTCGCGCTGCTGAAGAGATAGAAAAAACTTAGTTTCGCCGGCATCACTGCTTTCAGGCATTTCCCGACAATTCGCCGATACCATCTTTTAAGTAGGTCGCCAAAAGTTCTGCAACAGCTTTCTGAGCCAGAAGTGTTTGGATGCCATGCCCGCCTTGCGACACGCTTGTTGTGGCGTCAGCGCCAGAACCCAGGCTGCGGCATCGGCGGCCAGGGCATCGATGGATGCGGCCTGCCGGTTGGCCGCAATCAGCCGCTTGAGTTCGCGCCAGAGCTGATCCATCGGGCTCAGTTCGGGTGCCTGCCGGGGCAGCCACACGAAGCGGATCCGCAACCGGTCTGGATTTGCTTCGGTTTAGTGGAGAGCGGTTTGGTAGCTATCCGGCCAGCCTTTCGAACTGAGCCGGACTGACATAGTCCAGTGTCGAATGACGCCGGACGGGATTGTAGAAGCCATCGATGTAACGACCGATCGCCTTCCTGGCCTCGGCTCTCGTCTGGAAGACGGTGCGCCAGACCAGCTCGGACTTCAAGGTCTTGAAGAAAGTCTCGACCACGGCATTGTCGAAACAATTGCCTGTCCCGGACATTGAGATCCGGATGCCGTGCTTCCGCAACTCGGCCTGATACTCGATCGAACAATATTGACTGCCGCGGTCCGCGTGATGGGTCAGCCCCTCACCGGGTCTTCGGATCGCCAGAGCCTTGCGCAGCGCCTCGAGCGCCAGTTCCTTGTGCAGCCGGTCGCTCACCGCCCAGCCAACCACCCGGCGCGCGAAGAGATCCAGGACCACGGCCAGGTAGAGCCAGCCCTCGCTCGTCCACACGTACGAGATATCCGCGTTCCATTTCTGGTTCGGGCGCTCGGCCGAGAAGTCCTGCTCGAGCAGGTTGGGAGCAATAGGAAAGGCGTGGTGGCTGTCGGTGGTGCGCTTGAAGCGACGTTTCTGCCGGGCCTTGAGCCCATTCTCGCGCATCAGTCGGGCCGTCCGACGGCGCCCGATCGGCAGGCCCTGATCCTGGAGTTCGCGCGTCATCCGTGGGCTGCCATAGGTGCCATTCGATTCTCGAAAGGCGGATCGGACATGGGCGAGCAGCACCAGATCGTCGCGCTGACGCTGGCAGGCCGGACGACTTCGCCAGGCAAAGTAGCCGCTCTGGCTCACCTCAAGAACCTGGCACAGGCGCTGGATGGGGAATTCCGCTTTCGCCGCATCGATGAACGTGAACCTCATCGACTTCCCTCCTTGACGAAAAAAGCGGTGGCCTTCTTGAGGATGTCGCGCTCTTGCCGCAGCACCTCGTTCTCGCGACGGAGGCGCTTGAGCTCGTCCATGACATCCTCATTGGGCGGCGGGGCCGACGAAGGCCGCATATCCTGGTGCTCCGCCATCCAGCGCGCGAGCGTCGAACGGTTCACCCCAAGATCGTCGGCGATCGCGCGTTGCGAGCGCCCACTCGTCAAAACGAGGCGGACGGCCTCATCCTGAAACTCTCTCTTAAAACGGGTCTTCGGCATGGAGATCCTCCTGCTTCATCAGAAGCTCTCCATTTTTTCGAAGCAAGACCAGTCTGCCAGCGCCTGGGTCTGCGGGGCGGTGTGGGCGCTGGCCCGGTCGCTCAGCAGCCAGAGCCAGCCGGCGCCGCGGTAGCGGCGCCGCAATGCGCGCAGGAACGCCTGGGCATCGGCCTGACCGGCGCGGTGGCGGATCAGCACCACCCGGCGCGCGCTTCGCAGGTCGATCGCCCCAAACAGCACCCGCTTCGCGTTGCGGCCGGTGATCGGCACGGTGGCCTGAGTGCCCTTGAGCGCCCAGGTCGCCCGCAGCGGCGGAAACAGCCGCAACAGCGTCCAGTCGAGGCACAGCAGCCGATCGCCTCTGTGCCAGCCCGCCTTCAGACGCCGGGTGATGCCCCTTTTTTCTGCGCCAGATGAGGCGCGCGCTCGACATAGACGTAGCGCGGGCGCTTCCAGCGATAGCCTGCCTCGTGCAGCCGGCGCCGCAGGGTCCGGGGGCTGACCGCGAGGCCCTTCGTGGCCAGGTCGTGCGCCAGCAGCGGCACCGTCCAGCTCGTGGCCTGATAGCCGCAGCGGCGCGGGTCGCGCGCCAGGGCCGCCGCCAGCCGCCGCGGCGTGAGGGTGTGGTGAAGGCGCGGACGCCCGCTGCGCGGCCGGTCGATCAGTGCCGTGGCCTCATTGCTCGGCCCTGTACTGGGCCAGCCAGCGGTGCACGCTGGAGCGGTTGACGCGGCAGCGGCGGGCCGCCTCCGCCATAGAATGCCCCTCGGCCACCAGCAGCAGCGCTTCGAGGCGGCGATACACACGGGCCTCACGGGCGCCAGCAAGCGCGGCGGCCAGCCGCTTGCGATCCGCCTCGTCGAGCCACGTCTCGGGAGAGTGATCATGTCGTTGCATGCTCCCCAGAAAACACCCGCAGCTCTCGCGTTGCAAGACTTATGGCGGCCTACTTAACCCTAGCGCAGCTTTCGCCGCACCAATTTCGCTGTACGTTGTAAGGTCGAACCTGCAAGCGATGCCCAAGAGCACTCATGACGAGCCGCCGGAGCATTGCCTCAAAAACGATTGTGTATGTAGGGGCTCATGATGACTTTCAATTACCCATAGATTTGCGCCCAATCCTAGCGCCGAGTTCGATATCCATCAGGCGGGATAGTCCTCTCCACATGACGGTGTTTCCTGGCGGAGGATCATGGCCACGGGCAAGGTAGCCGCCCATGCGGGCGATCTTAGTTAAATAGTAGGCGAGCGTCTTGCTCCGCAGCAGCACCTGGCCCTTGTCTCGCACCAGCTCGTCGAGCAGGTCCATTTCCAAGTCCGTCAAGGCCAGCCGCGGCGGCACGTCCGGAACAACACGATTGAGCATCGTCATCCAGAAGATCCGCCAGCTCAGGATGCAGTAGATGCTGAGCAGGTTCACCAGGCGCTCGGCCGTTCTCAGCTTGGTCTCCTCCGCTCGGCACCCGGACTTGAGGATCTTGTGGAACAGCTCGACCTTCCAGCGCATGGCGTACCAGTCGAGCATCTGGATCGCGTCCGCGCGGGATCGTACCGGCAGATCCGTGATCAGCTTCCAGTCGATCCGCGCCCGGTCTTTGGGTGGATGACGCTCCTGTGCGTGGATCACCGTCAGGCTCAGGGCTGGATAGCGCTTCTGCTTGCCGATCGGAGGCAGGATGTGGATCCGGCGGTATTTGAGCTCTACGGTGGCAAGGCTCACATCGCCTTTCGGGCTGCGAACTTCGACCTGATGCCGTCCTTTGACCTTCACCTCTGCCATCTCGTCCGCGATGGTGTGCTGGCCATCGCCCGCCAACCGATCCACGCAGGTTCGGACCAGGAAGTGCGTGCTCAGAGCCTGAGCCGTGCAGAAGAACTCGTCGATGTCGTTCTCCCGGTCGCCGATATGGATGCAGCGCTCAGGAGCACCGAACAGCGCCACGGACTGCCTCATGCACTCCAGCCAGCGGATACTCTCCTTCTGATCGATGGGCACCCGGGTCGGGTTGATCTTGCGTTTGAGCGTCCGGGCGCCCTTGAACTGAGGCCTCGTCCAAAACTTGATCGCCGAAAGCCCCAGCGGCAGCCCATCCGCGGTCACAGCCAGGCAAGAGTGCATGAGCAGCCCGCAGACCGTGTGCATCCTGGAGCGACCTTCCTTGTCCCGGCCGCTGTTGACCCGGCGGGTCGCACCAATCCGTTCAGGCTGTGCTCTTTCGTAGGACAGTTCGGTTGTGTCCTGAATGACCAAGATAGGGCCACCGAAGGCGGCAAAGCGGGTTCGGGTGGCTTGGAAATGGCCCTGAAGGATCTCATGGTCGGAAACTTTGGGATTGGACAGGAAGCGGTAGGCCGCTTTGGTGTTAGCCCAATCCTGGCAGGCCAGCGGAAGGCTGCCGCCAATGGCACCGGCCATGTGGGTCAGGAGCTTGCGCAGGCGCTGGCCGAGACGATTGTCCCGAAAGCGGCACCCAGCGAGTTCCTGATCGACCCAGGAAATAACATTGGCTGCCTCTCCCAGAGGATGCGTCGGAAGAGACGTCTTTGTCATGGCCCAGCTCCCGCGCCGCCTCGTGGGAGCGAATAGGAGGCCGTCCGGCGTATGCCCGGCGCGCAGAGATCAGCGAGATCACGGGAAAGCCGAGACAGAGCCCTGTCCATGGGACACCTCTCACAGATGAGGAGATGCTCACCAAGGAATCACGCTTGGTGCTGGTCAGGCAAGCACTGCTGCTAAGTCAGAAATGTGGGTAATTGAAAGTCATGATGAGCGATTACAGCGGACATGACCGGCCGTTTCCGGCCTGGTTTCCTTATGCCGTCAGCGGCGCGATCCTGACAACGACAATCATCTTCACGTTCAAGGTCATTCTCTGAGCGAAGCCGTATGGTGAGCGTGGCCAGTGTCAATCGGCTTGGCTCTC
The DNA here is from genome assembly GCF_002741015.1 of Microvirga ossetica. Classification (NCBI taxonomy): domain Bacteria; kingdom Pseudomonadati; phylum Pseudomonadota; class Alphaproteobacteria; order Hyphomicrobiales; family Methylobacteriaceae; genus Microvirga; species Microvirga ossetica. Next base: position 4,127,739 of record NZ_CP016616.1, read on the forward strand.
GACGAGGAGAAGCAGGTTGCCGCATCCATCCTCGAACAGGGCCATCGACGGCATTCCGGCCGACGGCGTGCTCGGCTCGGAGCGGAAGGCGACTCCACGCGCCTTCAGACGCTCGTACTCGGCGCGGATGTCGTCGCATCCCAGGGATGTGATGGGGATACCCTTGTCGAACAGGGCTTTCTGATAAGTCTTCGCGAAGTCGTATCTCATCGGCTCCAGCAGAAGTTCGACCCCTGAGCCATCCGCATTGGCAACGGTCAGCCAGCGTGCGCCGCCGGCCGGAACATCGTGCTTTTTGACGAAACCGAGGACATCGACGTAGAACGCCTCCGCCTTGGCCTGATCGTCGACGAGGACGCTCGCGATGTTGATCTTGATCATCGTGCGATCTTTCTTTTCATCAGGCGCGTTTCTCATCGCCGAGAAGGGCGGCAAGGCCATCGAGCAGCATCGTCCAGCCGCTGCGAGTCCGCTCGCCCCATTCCCGATAGATCTCGGGCGACATCTCGTCCGTGAGCGTCAATTCGCATCCCTTGTCGAGCCGGCGGATCTCGACCGTTACCCTGTCGTATTCAGTGCTGTATTTCGGCACCCCGAAGGTGAAGACGAGGCGGGAAGGGCGGTCGACGACGAGATATTCGCCGACATGCTCGACATCCTCGCCGTCGCGCCGCTCGGTAAAGGTGAAGCGGCCGCCGACCCGTGCATCGGTTTCCGCGCGCACCATCTCGCCATCCGGCGTCGAGAACAGCCAATGCCGCGCGATCTGCGGGTCGAGCCATGCATCGAAGACACGCTCGGGCGAGGCATCGAAACGGCGGACGACGACAATCGCCGGCTTTGCATCGGCATTCATTGGGCGGAACCTTTCCCGGATTTCTGCCGGTCGGCATCTGCGATCAGCAGCTCTTCCAGCCTGTCGAGCTTCGTCGTCCAGAAACGCTCGTAGTGGCGAAGCCATGCATCCGCCTCGGACAGCCGGGCTGCGTCGAGCCGGCAGACATGTGTCCGACCCTGCACCTCGCGGCGGACGAGGCCGGCGGATTCGAGAACCTTCACGTGCTTCGACGCGCCTGCAAACGTCATGGAGAACGGCGCCGCAAGTTCGCCGACGCTGCGGGGGCCCGAAGAGAGCTGGCTCAGCATCGCCCGGCGGGTCGCGTCCGAAAGGGCATGGAACACGGCGTCGAGATGAGCAGAAGTTCGTTCAACCATATGGTTTAAATAATCGCTGTGGACAAAATAGTCAACTGATCAGTTTAATTTCCGCGGCGCCGGATCAGAGCCTGATGAATCGCCGGGCCGAGGTCGTCCGAAAGACCCCATTCGATGCCCGTAGGGCAGACTTCCCATCGACATCCGATTGTGATCTTCTCGCGCAACAACAGACGCGTAAAGCGCATCAGGGAGGATATCGGGCGTGGACGATTCTGTCTTGGCCGCGATCGACATTGATCATCTTCAGGTCAGCTATGGCAGCCAGCAAGTGCTGCACGGTATAAGTCTTTCGGTTGCATCCGGTGAGTTTATTGCAATCCTAGGTTCTTCGGGCTGCGGAAAAACCACGCTATTGCGGACGATCGCCGGATTTCAGAAGGCCTCCGGCGGAGCGATCCGGCTCTATGGGCAGGATGTGGTGAACATGCCGCCCGAGAAGCGCGGCATGGCCATGATGTTCCAGTCCTACGCGCTCTGGCCGCATATGACCGTGCTCGGCAATGTCGGCTACGGCCTGCGTCTGCGCGGCGTTCCGAAGGACGAGGTTCGCAGCCGCGTCGCTGCCGTTCTCAAGATGCTGAACCTGTCCGGGCTCGAGGAGCGGAAGGTGACGAACCTCTCCGGCGGTCAGCGCCAGCGCGTCGCGCTCGGTCGTGCTCTCGCCATCGAGCCGAAGATCCTGCTGCTCGACGAACCCTTGTCCAATCTCGACGCCAAGGTGCGTATCCAGCTTCGGTCCGAGATAAAGACCCTGCAGAGCCGCCTCGGATTCACGGCGATCCATGTCACGCACGACCGCGAGGAGGCCATGACCATGGCCGACAGGATCGTGGTGATGGATGGCGGGCGCATCGCGCAGGTCGGCGCGCCGAAGGACGTCTACGACCGTCCCAATTCTCCCTTCGTTGCGAGCTTCATGGGAGCCGACAACACGATCGGTCTCGATGTCAGGCCCTCCGGCAGAGGTGTGGAGGTCAGCACCGACAACGGCAGCACGGCCTTTTATGGCGGCGATGTGCCGGTCGGATCCCTGACGGCCTATTTTCGCGACGATGTCGCATCGCTCGACGATCCGAATGCCCGGATCGACGGGTCCATCATTCTCCCGGGAAAGATCACGCAGAGAACGTATCCGGGAGGACATTACAGGTACGTTGTCGCGATCGGCGACCGTCATTTTACCGTGACGGACGATCGCTACCACGACGTCGATCGCCCGGTGGGCATGCGCCTGCCGCTGGCATCGTTGCACCTGTTCCCTCAAGCCCAAATAACGGGAGGAAACCATGCGTAACTGCTTGATGACTGCGGGCCTCGCGGCCTTTCTGATGACCAACGCGGCGAGCGCTCAGACGCTCAACGTCGCGACCGCCGGCGACCAGAACATGGTCGACTACGTCAAGGATTATCTCGGGCCCATGTTCGAGAAAAGCCATCCGGGCGTGAAGGTGGTGGCCGTCGGCACCGGGCCTGGCGACGGCGGGTCGCAGAAGATCTTCGAGAAGCTCGATGCGCAGAAGAAGGCGGGCGTCAATTCCGATTTCGACGTGGTGGTCATTCACCAGAAGGCCGCCGGCACCATGGCGCAGGACGGGCTGATCCAGAAGTACCGCGATGCTCTTCCAACCGGCTCCTTGGTGACGCGCGACACCGCGACAAACGCCCTCGGCACGGATGTGACCGGCTATGTCATGCCGATGTTCCACTCGCAGACGGCGATCGCCTACAACCCGGATCTCGTCAAGAACCCGCCCAGCACCTACGCCGAATTGAGGGATTGGGCCAAGCAGAACCCGAAGCAGTTCGGCTATAACGGCATCAAGGGCGGCATGTCTGGCGTAGCCTTCGTGACGGGCTGGGTATCCGCCTTCGGCGGCGATGCCGCAAAGCTCGAGAAGGGTCCCTACGACGCTGCGACCAAGGCCACCTGGGACAAGGCCATGGCCGACCTGAAGGCGTTCAACCAGAGCGTCGTCATTACGCCCGGCAATGCCGGCACCCTCGACATGCTCAACCGCGGCGAGATCGCCATGGGTCCGGTCTGGGTCGACATGTTCTACACTTGGAAGGCCGACGGCAAGCTTCCGCCGAACATGCGGCTGAAGCTCGTCTCGCCCGGCATGCCCGGCCAGCCGATGTACTACGCCATTCCCGCCAAGACGGCGCAGAACAAGCTGGCCGCCGAGTTCGTCGCGCTTGCGACGAGCCCTGACGTTCAGGCCGAAGGCATCGTGAAACGCTTCAACTGGTATCCGGGCATCGATGCCAAGAACCTCGAGGGCAAGCTCGATCAGGCCGCCTGGAACCAGCTCTTCGCGGATATTCCGCCGGACGCGCTCGCCGCCAACGGCAAGCCGTTCCCGATCGGGCCGTACTTCAACGATATCCTCGAGACCTACGAGAAGAAGGTCGCGAATTAATTCTCCTCAGGCGGGCGGCCTGGATGTCCAGGCCGCCCGCCTTCTCGTATCTCACGTCTCGGGGACGCCCTCAGACCATGGCAAGACCCTCGTTCCTCGGCCTTCTGCTGATCACGCCGGCGCTCATCATGATAGGCGCTCTATTTCTTTATCCGCTCGGGTTCTCCCTGGCCGCGGCCTTCACCGAACCGGGCGGCGGTCTTTCACTCATGCATTTCCAAAAGGCGTACGAGCTCTATTCCACGGATATTCTCTTCACGCTCTTCATCGTCGTCGTTTCGACGCTCCTGACTGGCCTGTTCTCGATTATCATTGCCGGCATTCTGACGCTCAGCGAAACGCCATGGCTGATCGTTGCCCTGCGCAATCTCTACCGCTGGCCGCTCTTCATCCCTTTCATCGTCGCGGCCCAATGCATGCGGACTTTTCTCGCCAAGAACGGTCTCATGAACAATTCCTTCGTGGCGCTCGGCCTGATGGAACCGATCCAGACCACGAGCTTCCTCGACTGGCGCGGCATCATCATTACCTTCGTCTGGAAGCAGGTGCCTTTCGTGACGCTGATGCTGGCCGGTGCGATGGCCTCCATCGACCGCGCCACGATCGAAGCCGGGCGCAATCTCGGCGCTTCACGTGTGCGGGTGTTGATCGAGCTCGTCCTGCCTCAGGTGGCGCAGACGCTCCTCGTCGGCCTTGTCCTATCCTTCGTCACGATGCTGTCGGTCCTGTCCGTTCCGATGATGGTCGCCGGCTCGCAGCCCACCATGCTGACCGTCGACATGGCCTTCCGCATCAACTCCTACGGCGACTACGCTACGGCCAATGCCCTCGGCGTCATTTCCTACTTCATGGCCGGAACGGTGGCCTGGATCTATCTCCGCCACAACGTCAAGCGTGAGGTGCAGGCATGAGCGGAAAGTCTCCCTCATCCCCCATGAGTGCAACGCTGGACCTCTCAGGTGGGCCGCCAAGCGTTCCACATGTTTCGATGAGGAGCGGCAGGGTCTGGACCTTCGGCTCCACGGCGCTCAAGATCGCAGGCCTTGCGGTCTTCGCGTTTCTGCTTTTCGGCCCCTTGGCGAATCTCGTTCTGTGGTCTTTTGCCGAGCGCTGGTATACGCCGTTCAAGCTGCCGGTATCCTATGGCCTGCGTTACTGGGAAGTTGTCTTCCGCCCGACCGGGGACGCCATGTCATCGCTTGCGACGAGCGTCACCATCGCCTGCCTGACGGTTCTGGTCGCGCTCGCCGTTTCGATCCCGTCCGGCTATGCCCTGGCCCGCCTCAGGCTGCCGTGGCGAACGGCGCTGATGATCCTGTTCCTGCTGCCGCAGGCGTTTCCTTCGGTTGCGATCTACATCAATGTCGCCAGGGTGTTCTACAGCATTGGCCTGACCGGGACGATCACCGGCGTCGTCCTGGTCCATGCCGCTCACGGCCTCGTCTACTCGGTCTGGATCGCCGCTGCCGCGTTCGCGGCCGTCGACCGCGATCTCGAGCTCGCCGCGCGCAATATCGGCGCGTCGCCGCTGCGGACGTTCTTCACCGTCACCCTGCCGCTTGCCGCGCCCGGCATCATGGCGAGCGCGATCTTCGTCTTCCTGGAATCCCTGGACGAGTTCACCGGAACGTTCTTCGTCGGCGTGCCTCAGGTGACGACCCTGCCGCTCCTGCTCTACAACGCCAGCATGGGCGGCAATTATCAGATCGCCTCGATCACGGCACTCATCCTACTCGTGCCTTCCGTCGTGTTCATGATCGTCATCGAGCGATTTCTGAAAGCCGATGTCCTGAGCAAGGTGGGCCAGTAGAATGGTGACGGCACATGCTTAGGATCGTCACCTGGAATATCCAATGGGGCTTAGGGATCGACGAGACCCAGAATCTCAGCCGCCTGATCGGAGACGCGCGTGCCATTGCGGATTTCGATGTGCTCTGCCTTCAGGAGGTCTCGGACAATTTCGCCAACCTGAAGGGCAATGACGGCAGCGATCAGTTCGCGGAGCTGGGACATCTCCTGCCGGGCTATACGGCGATCGCGGGAGTGGGCCTGGATATTCCCGACGGAGCAGGGGGGCGTCGCCGCTTCGGCAACACGATCCTCTCGCGCCTTCCGGTGCTGCAGGTCCTGCGATACACCTTGCCCTGGGAAGCGGCGGCCACGCGGAACATGCCGCGCCTGCTGCTCGAAGCGGTGGTCGAGGCACCCTCGGGCCCGCTGCGCATCATGACAACGCACCTTGAATATTCATCCAGCGAATTGCGCCGCGCCCAGGTTGAGGGCATCCGCGAGGCGCATCGTACAGCCCACGAACGTCATCTGACGCCGCGCGAGAATGGGCCCGGGACCTATGTGCGCTTTCCCACAACGTCTTCGGCGGTGCTGACGGGTGACTTCAACATGCGGCCGGAGGATCCGGTCAAACGCCGGATATCGGATCCGTTCGGGAACGGGACACCCAGGCTCCTCGATGCTTGGGAGGCTGCCCGAGGATCGACCCCCCATCCGCCGTCATTCTGCCTTTTCGAACAGTCGAACGGTCCGCCGCATTGCTGTGACTTCATGTTCGTGACAGAGGATATTGCATCCAGGGTGAGCAGGGTCGCGTACGACCAGAACACCCAGGCGTCCGATCATCAGCCCGTACTGCTCGAACTCGACATGTGATCGGCATTCACTGTGCCAGGTTGAACGCCTGCTTGATGCCGAGAACGATGCCGTTCACGGCGACGCTGGCGAGAATGAGCCCCATGACCCGGCTGATGACGCTGGCGCCGGCATCCCCGATGATCTTGATGATCCGGGAGGCGAGCAGCATCAGGACGAGCGTCACGGCAAGAATGAGGGTCATCTGAGCGACCGTCTCGGCCTGCTCGGCAAGGTTGAACTTGCTGTTGTCCGTGAGCGAGACGACGGCCAGCATCGCTCCGGGGCTGGCGATGGACGGGATCGCCAGCGGATAGATCGACCGATCGACGTCGGAGGTTGCGAGATCCCTCTCCTCGGCCGCTGCCTTCGGCTCTCCGAAGATCATCGTCAGCGCGAACAAGAAAAGCACGACGCTTCCGGCGATCTGGAAAGCGGCGAGATCGATCTCCATGGCCTGAAGCAGCGCCTGGCCGGCCACGACGAAGAACAGCAGAACAACGAACGCAGCGATTGTCGCTCTCAGGGCGGTTCGGCGTGCCGCCGCGGCGTTCATGCCGGCCGTGATGGCCAGGAATACGGGAAGCGTTCCGATCGGGTCGATCACAACCCATAAGGTGATCAGATCGGTGATGTCTTGCTGGCTCATTGCAGCCGTCCTTAGCCGTGAACCAGATTAAGGGCTTACCGGGAGCCAAGCCAAGCCGCGTTGGACGAATTTCTTCTCAGCCGCGGCTCGCAATCACGGCGGCGGAGCCTGCCATCAATGCCAGAAGGCATTTCCCGCCACCATCCCGATCAGGAAGGGTATGCTTGCAGCGTCGCCCCGCGCGAGTACCTGCGCGACCAGCGCTCCCTGAGCCGGGCCGGGGAGGGCGGCAGCGAGCGCGAAGGGGATGATGAAGAACCAGATAGTTCCGAGATCCATCATCCCGTTCTCTCCGACGTGTGGTCGCTCCTATGTTAGACGATACCGCCGCTGCCGCCAGTCACTGCGGGACGCTCTTTCGCAACGGCTGCGCGGTAGCCGCTTGCCCGATACGCCGCGATCGGATCAATGGCGCCGCCGGCTTTGAGGCGGGCCTGAGCCAGAATCGGTTCGACATCGGTCCGGTAGGCGACCTTCAGGGTTTCCGAGGCCATCATCGCGTCGTTGTCGTCCTGATAGCCTTCGAGAGCCTTGCGATCCACGAGAAGAGCCTGGGCGTAGGCGCGTCGGATCTCGTTGGCGCTGCGGATCAGGCTCTCGATGGGATCGGTCACATTGTGCGACTGGTCGATCATGTGCGCCGGGTGAAAGTTCTCGGCGCCGCGGTGCTCGGCATCCACCAGTTCGTTGAAGACCAGGAACAGGCGATGGGGGTCGATGGATCCCGTATCGAGATCGTCGTCGCCGTATTTCGAATCGTTGAAGTGGAAGCCGCCGAGCTTCCTGAACTGGATCAGGCGGGCGACGATCATCTCGATGTTCACGTTCGGCGCATGGTGGCCGAGATCGACGAGGCAATAGGCCTTCTCGCCGAGCTCCGTCGCGATCATGTAGTTGGTGCCCCAATCCTGCACGACGGTGGAGTAGAAGGCCGGCTCGTACATCTTATGCTCGGAGAAGATTCGCCAATCCTCCGGCAGCCGCTTGTAGATCGTCTTCATGGCGTCGAGATAGCGCTCGAAGCTCTTCGTGAAGTTCGACTGTCCCGGAAAGTTCGAGCCGTCGCCGATCCAGACGGTGAGAGCCTTCGAGCCGATCGCCTGGCCGATCTCGATGCATTCGATGTTATGCTCGATGGCCTGCCGGCGCGTTGCTGCGTCTGCATGGCTCAAGGAACCGTATTTGTAGCTCTTCTCTTGCCCGGGAGCGTCGGAGAAGGTGTTGGAGTTCATGGCATCGAAGCCGAGGCCCAGCGCATCGCCATAAGCCTTGAGTCGCCGCGGATCGTCGACCTTGTCCCACGGGATATGCAGCGACACGTTCGGCGTCGTGCGGGTGAGCTGGTGGATCACCGCGCAGTCATCGAGCTTGTCGAAGATGTTGCGCGGCTCGCCTGCGCCGGGGAAACGCGCGAAGCGAGTACCGCCCGTGCCGACGCCCCAGGAGGGGACGGCGACGGCGAACTGCGCTACCTTCTCAGTGACGGCATCGATGCTGACGCCGCTGCGGGCGAGCCTGACGCCGAGGGATTCGTAATCCTCCCTCAGAGCCTTTGCGCGCTTCTCGTTATCGGCGGCGACGGCAGCTGCCGAGATCCTCTGTTCGCTCATGGCGTCCTCCCTGGGCAGAACTTACCGCGTAAAAGATGTCGCGTTGCCTGCATCCACATTGATGATGTTGCCGGTCGACTTGGCCGAGAGGTCGGACGCAAGGAAATAGATCGCCTCCGCGATGTCTTCCGGAAAGACATTCAGCTTCAGCAGGGAGCGCTTGCGGTAATGCTCCTCCAGCTCGTCGACGGCCAGGTTCGATGACGCCGCGCGCTGCTCGCGCCACTCGCCGGTCCAGATCTTGGAGCCGCGCAGCACCGCATCGGGATTGACCGTGTTCACGCGGATGCCGGCTTCCGCGCCTTCGAGCGCCAGGCAGCGGGCGAGGTGGATCTCGGCAGCCTTGGCGGTGCAATAGGCGGAGGCGTTGGGGGAGGAGGCGAGCCCGTTTTTCGACGACACGAAGACCACGTTGCCGCCGAGCTTCTGGCGCCGGAACAACCGAAATGCCTCCCGCGAGACGAGGAAATAGCCCGTCGCGAGGATCTCGATGTTGCGGTTCCACATCGCCAGATCGGTATCCTCGACCGGAGCCGACGAGGCGATGCCCGCATTGGAGACCAGAATGTCGATGCCGCCGAACTCGACGCTGGCCTCGATGAAGGACGACAGAACCTCCGGTTCGCTCGTGACGTTGAGCTTCACGCCGCGCACCGCATCTTGGCCGAAAAGCTTGGTGAAATCTTTCACCGTTCTATCCAGGGATTCCTGATCGATATCGGCCAGCACGACGCAGGCGCCTTCGCCAACGAGGCGTTCGGCCGTCGCGCGGCCAATGCCGCCGGCGCCGCCGGTGATGAAGGCGATGCGTCCAGCAAGGCTCTTCGGCTTCGGCATGCGCTGGAGCTTGGCTTCCTCGAGCAGCCAGTACTCGATGTCGAAGGCCTCCTGCTCCGGAAGGCCCTGGTACTCGGACACGGACGAGGCGCCACGCATCACGTTGATGGCGTTGACGTAGAACTCGCTGGCGATGCGCGCCGTCGCCTTGTCGCGGGCGAAGGAGAGCAGGCCGACACCGGGGATCAGGAAGATCACCGGGTTGGGATCGCGCATCTTCGGGCTGTTCGGATGCTTCGACTGCTCGTAGTAGCGCGCGTAATCGGCGCGGTAGGCTTCTAGTGCAGCATCGAGGCCGGCGAGCACCGCATCGACGTCAGGCGCCTTCGGGTCGAAGTCGAGGACGAGCGGTCGGATCTTCGTGCGCAGGAAGTGGTCAGGGCAGCTGGTGCCGAGCTGGGCGAGGGGCTTCAGGTTGGCGGAATTGACGAATTCCAGCACCGCATCCTGATCGTCGAAGTGACCGAGCTTGCGCTCCGCCTGTCCGATCTTGCCGCGGATCTCCGGCATGAGACGCGCCGCGATCCTGCGGCGCTCTTCGCGCGAGAGACTGGAGGTCACCGCGCCACCGAAGGCCGACTTGCCGGCCGTCTTTTCGGCGAACCATTGGATGGCCTGATTGATGATGCGAAGCGTCAGCTCGTAGCATTCCTTGGCATTATCCGCCCAGGTGAACAGGCCGTGGCTTTCGAGCACGACGCCCTTGGCATCGGGATTGGCCCTCGCGAAGGCCTCGAGGTCGAGACCGAGCTGGAATCCCGGGCGGCGCCACGGCAGCCAGCCGATCTCGTCGCCGAAGATCTCCTTCGTGAGCTCGCGCGAGTTTTTCGATGCTGCGATCGCGATGATCGCGTCGGGATGCATGTGGTCCACATGCTTGTAGGGAAGAAAGCCGTGAAGAGGCGTGTCGATGGAGGCGGCGCGGGAATTGAGGTTGAAGGTGGCGTGGGGCAGGAAGCCCACCATGCGGTCCTCATCCTCGACACCCTTGTAGAGCGTCTTCAGCGAACGGAGCTTGTCCATATAAAGCGTGGCGAACCCGTCGAGCTTGATCGTGCCGACATCGCCGCCCGACCCCTTGACCCAGAGCACCTCTGCCGTTTCGCCCGTAAGGGGATCGGTCTCCATCACCTTGGCCGAGGTGTTTCCGCCGCCGTAATTGGTGATGCGCTTGTCGGCGCCGAGGAGGTTGGAGCGGTAGAGCAGCAGGCCGGGCTCGTCGAGCGTGGCCGCCTTGGCGTCGTCCCAATGATTGTCCAGCAATGTGACGGTCGGGGTCGCTGTGTCCACGGTTTCCTCCTGTCCGCGCATGGGGCAGCCTGTGCCCATATTGGGCCGCAAGGTGGCGCTGGGCCTCGGTCTTGTCAACCAAAAACGATCACAAACGATCAACAACGATCATGATACGAAGGTTGTAGGCTTTTATTGATTGACTGTGCTCGTTATCGCGCCCAGTCTGAGCAGGATCGTGATCGATGCTGAATGCCGTCGGTCCAGCCGTCGCTCTTATGTCATTGGCCGAGGATGCATGCACGAACGTGAGAGGCACCGGATCATTCTGAGCGCCGTGCAGGAGAAGCCTGTCGCGACGGTTCAGGATCTTGTCGAGCTGACCTCGGCCTCCGAGGCCACGATCCGTCGCGACATCGCCGCGCTTCACGTCCAGGGTCGCCTGCGCCGCGTGCGCGGCGGGGCGGAGGCGCTCCATCCGGCGCAGATCGGAAGCCTCGCCGCCAAGCCGTTTCGCGTGTCCGAGAGTGAGAACGTCGCCAAGAAACGCGCCATCGCCCGGGAGGCCGTCGCCTTGTGCACCGAGGGCGATGCGATCATCATCAACGGCGGCACAACCACATTCCAGATGGTGCATTACCTGACGACCCGCCGGCTGCAGGTGTTCACGAATTCCTTCGCGATCGCCGAGCATCTCGTGAAGCATTCGAAGAATCAGGTAATGCTGCCGGGCGGCTCGATCTACCGCGATCAGAGCATCATTCTCTCGCCGTTCGAGAACGACGTGACGCGCAACTTCTATGCCCGCCGCATGTTCATGGGCGCGCAAGGTGTCGGCGCGCTCGGCGTCATGGAGCAGGATGCCCTGATCATCCAGGCCGAGCAGAAGCTGATCAATCAGGCTGACGAGCTGGTGCTGATGGTCGATTCCAGCAAGTTCCAGCGCCGCTCGAGCCTCATCCTTTGCCCGCTGGACCGGGTCTGTACGCTGATTACCGACGATGCCATCCCGGATTCGGCCCGAACCATGATCGAGAATGCGGGAATCAAACTGATCATCGCCGGCGCAACGGCTGCGGATCAGGCAACGGAATCCTCCTCGGCGGCCTGAGAGCCGGCAGGAGGTGCTTTGAAAGGGAGGAAGAACATGAAGGCATTTGCAAAGCTTGCCATCGGCACCGCATTGGGACTGGCCCTGTTCGCCGGATCGGCGAGCGCGCAGAACGTGAAGATCGGCCTCTTGGTGAAGTCCCTCGGCAACGGCTTCTTCGAGGCCGCCAACAAGGGCGCGCAGGAAGCTGCGAAGGAACTCGGCGGCGTCGAGGTGATCTACACCGGCCCGACCACCACGACCGCCGAAGGGCAGATCGAGGTGATCAACGCGCTCATCGCCCAGCGCGTCGATGCCATCGCGATCTCCGCGAACGATCCGGACGCGGTCGTCCCGGCGCTGAAGCGGGCGGCACAGCGCGGGATCAAGGTCATCTCCTGGGATTCCGCCGTGGGCAAGGACGGACGCATCGTCCACCTCAATCCGTCGTCCAACGAGCTGATCGGCAATATGTGCCTGAAGCTTGCAGCCTCTCATCTGCCGGACGGCAAGGGCGATTTCGCCATTCTGTCCGCGACCTCCACCTCGACGAACCAGAACACCTGGATCGCCGAGATGAAGAAGCAGCTCCCGAAATATCCGGGCCTGAACCTCGTCACGACCGTTTATGGCGACGACCTTGCCGACAAGAGCTATCGTGAGGCTCAGGGTCTGCTCAAGTCCTATCCGAATGTGAAGGTGATCGTCGCTCCGACCACCGTCGGCGTGCTCGCCGCCTCGCAGGCGGTGAAGGATGCGGGCAAGATCGGCCAGGTTTATGTGACCGGCCTCGGTCTTCCATCCGAGATGGCCGGCGCGGTTCATTCCGGCGCGACGAAGGAATTCGCGATCTGGAATCCGATCGATCTCGGCTATTCGGCGACGCAGATCGCTTATCGCCTGATCAAGAACGAGACCGACGGCAAGCCCGGCTCCGAGATCAATGCCGGCCGGATGGGCAAGATCAAGATCGGCGATAACGGCGAGGCTGCGATGGCCGATCCGTTCGTCTACGACAAGAAGAACGTCGACGAGTTCGCCAAGATCTTCTGAGATCCGGTTATCCCGAGAGTGGTGGCGCGGGCAGCCGCGCCCCCTTGCTTTCCCTGGCTATCGGCGGGTTTCCAATGTCCGTGCTGCAAGCGGCGCATCATATCCCGACACCGCTTCTGGAGATGCGGGGCATCTCCAAGTCGTTTCCCGGTGTCAAGGCGCTCGATCAGGTCGACGTGACGCTCTATCCCGGCACCGTGACCGCCCTGATCGGGGAGAACGGGGCGGGGAAGTCGACGCTCGTCAAGATTCTCACCGGCATCTACCACCCGGACGCCGGCGAGATCGTGGTCGATGGGTTGCCTGTCCGGTTTGAGAGCGCCGAGGCGGCGATCCGAAATGGGATCACCGCGATCCATCAGGAAACCGTTCTCTTCGACGAGTTGTCGGTGGCCGAAAACATCTTTCTCGGCCACGCGCCGAGAAACCGGCTGGGCCTCGTCAATTGGGCGGCGATGAATGCGCGTGCAGCAGCACTTCTGACCTCCATCGACGCGCCGATCAGCCCCTACACCCGGCTGAAGGATCTTTCGATTGCGCATCGGCATCTGGTCGCCATTGCCCGCGCCTTGTCCGTCGAGGCTCGCGTGGTCATCATGGACGAGCCCACAGCCGCGCTCTCCTACAAGGAGGTGGAAGACCTCTTCCGCATCATCGAGCGGCTGAAGAACCAGGGCAAGGCGATCCTGTTCATCAGCCACAAGTTCGAAGAGGTCTACGAGATCGCGGAGCGGTTCGTGGTATTTCGCGACGGGCGCTCCATCGGCTCTGGGCTGCTGGCCGAGACCGGCCAGGATGAGATCGTGCGCATGATGGTCGGGCGCTCCGTCGAGCATGTCTTTCCCAAAGTCGATGTGGCCATCGGCAGCACGGTCTTGAAAGTGTCCGGATACTCGCATCCGACGGAGTTCGACAACATTTCCTTCGAGCTGCGCCGCGGCGAGATCCTGGGCCTCTACGGGCTCGTCGGAGCCGGGCGCTCCGAGCTGTGCCAGGCGCTTTTCGGGATCACGCATGCCAGCGCGGGCACCGTCGCGCTCGAAGGCCGTCCGATCGTCATCCGCTCGCCGGTCGATGCCATCTCTGCCGGCATCGTCTACGTGCCCGAGGAACGTGGACGGCATGGCATCGTGCTGCAGATGCCGATTTTCCAGAACATCTCCATGGCGACCCTCGGCAAGACGACGCGTGCCGGCTTTCTGCGCCAGGGGGAGGAATTCGCGCTCGCCCGGCGCTATGCCGAGAGGCTCGACCTTCGCGCCGCGGCGCTCTCAGTCCCCGTCGGCACGTTGTCGGGCGGAAACCAGCAGAAGGTGGTGATCGGCAAATGGCTCGCCACGAGGCCGAAGGTCATCATTCTAGACGAGCCCACGAAGGGCATCGACATCGGCTCGAAGGCGGCGGTGCACGCCTTCATGAGCGAACTTGCGGGCGAGGGATTGAGCGTCATTATGGTCTCGTCGGAGCTGCCGGAGATCCTCGGAATGTCCGACCGGGTGCTGGTGATGCGCGAGGGCCGCATGGTGGGAGCCTGGGAGCGCGAGGAACTCGATGCGGAAACGCTCGTGCGGGCGGCCACAGGCAACATGTGATCGCGCGGGACATCGAACTGGAAGGCCATGATGAGCCGTATCCTCAAATATCGTGAACTCCTGCTGGTGGCGATCATCGTCGTCCTGATTGCGATCGTCGCCTATCGTGCGCCCGGCTTCGCCTCCCCGGAGAGCCTGGCGAACATTTTCAACGATACGTCCATTCTGATCATCCTTGCGCTTGGCCAGACGGCGGTCATCCTGACCAAGTCCATCGACCTGTCGGTCGCAGCCAATCTCTCCTTCACCGGCATGGCCGTGGCGATGATGAACGCGGCCTATCCGGGAATTCCGCTGCCTGTCCTGATCGTTTGCGCCTTGGCCATCGGAGCGGCGCTCGGCGCCATCAACGGCTTCATGGTGTGGAAGATCGGCATCCCCGCCATCGTGGCGACGCTGGGCACGCTCACGATCTATCGCGGCATGGCTTTCGTGCTCTCGGGCGGAGCCTGGGTCAATCAGACCCAGATGACGCCGGCCTTCCTCAACGCACCACGCCTCTCGGTGCTCGGCCTTCCTCTGCTCGGCTGGGCGGCGATTCTCGTGATCGCCATCGTCACGGTCGTGTTCACGCGCACGGTCTTCGGCCGTTCCCTCTACGCGGCCGGTGGCAACCCGACGGCCGCGCTCTATGCCGGCATCGACGTCGGCCGCACGCGCTTCTTCGCCTTCATCCTGTCCGGCGCCCTCGCGGGCCTCTGCGGCTATCTTTGGGTCTCCCGCTACGCCGTCGCCTATGTGGACATCGCGGCAGGTTTCGAGCTCGATACGGTCGCGGCCTGCGTGATCGGCGGGATCTCGACGCTCGGCGGCATCGGTTCCGTCGGCGGCGCAGTGCTCGGAGCCTTGTTCCTCGGTGTGATCAAGAATGCGCTGCCGGTCATCAACGTCTCTCCCTTCTGGCAGATGGCGATCTCGGGCCTCGTGATCATCATCGCCGTGCTCTTCAACGCGCGGCAGGAGCGGCGCAAGGGCCGTCTCATCCTCCGCGACGCCGCCAAACGCCGGCCTGCTTTGACAGAGGCACAGGCCGAAGGAGCCGTTGCATGAGCACGCTCACGATCGAGAAGCAGCCTGCGAGGCATATTCCGGATAAGCTCTCGACGCCGGCGGGGCGCATCCTGGGCAGCTGGGAAGCCTTGCTGGCCGCAGTTGCGATTGCGATCTTCATCGCGAATTCGTTCGCATCGCCGCACTTCCTCGATCCCTGGAACTTGTCGGATGCGACCTACAATTTCACCGAAAAGGCGATGATCGCGTTTGCGATGACGCTCCTGATCATCTCAGGAGAGATCGACCTCTCGGTCGCTGCCATCATCGCCCTGGCCTCGACCGCCATGGGCGCTGCTGCACAGGCCGGCTTCCAGACGCCCGCACTCGTCGGAGTAGGGCTCTGCGTCGGGCTGCTGTGCGGCGCTTTCAACGGGTTTCTCGTGGCCCGCATCGGCCTTCCCTCCATCGTGGTGACCATCGGCACCATGAGCCTGTTTCGCGGGATCGCACAGATCGTCCTCGGCGATCGGGCCTATGGCGGCTATCCGGCGAGCTTTGCCTGGTTCGGGCAGGGCTACATGTCGGATTTCTCATGGTGGCCGACGATTCCCGGCTTCGAGGTCGTCACCTTCGAGATGGTGGCCTTCGTGATCTTCGCCCTGGCCTTCGGCATCCTGCTGCATTGGACCGCGTTCGGAAGGCGCATCTACGCGATCGGCAACAATGCCTTCGCCGCGCAGTTCTCCGGTATCCCGGTTCAGCGCACCAAGTTCGCCCTCTTCCTGCTGACCGGCGTGATGAGCGGCTTTGCGGCGATCTGCCTGACCTCGCGTTTGGGTTCGACCCGTCACACCATCGCGGCGGGGTGGGAGTTGGAGGTGGTGACCATGGCGGTGCTCGGCGGCGTGAGCATCCTGGGCGGCTCGGGCACGATCCCCGGCGTCGTGCTTGCTGCCATCGTCATGGGGCTCGTCACCTTCGGCTTGGGGCTTCTCAATGTCCCCGGCATCGTCATGTCGATCTTCATCGGCCTGCTGCTGATCCTGGTCATCGCGCTGCCTATCGTCATTCGCCGCATCCGTTCAAAGGCCGCAGCATGAGCGCAAAAGAAAAGTATGCTTTCACGATGAAGCTCAACCCAGGCATGGAGGACGAGTATCGGCGTCGGCACGACGAGATCTGGCCGGAGCTGGCGGAACTCCTGAAGGACGCGGGAGTCGAGGATTATTCGATCCATCTCGACCCGGAATCCGGCACGCTCTTTGGCGTTCTATGGCGGCCGGCCGATCATCGCATGGCGGATCTGCCCGGCCATCCGGTGATGAAGCGCTGGTGGGCCTACATGGCCGACATCATGGCTACGAATCCCGACAACTCACCGGTCGAAAAGCCGCTGGCGACCGTCTTCCATATGGCCTGATCCCATGAATGTCGCGGTACTCGATGTCGGCAAGACCAACGTGAAGGCTGTCGTCGTCGATGGCGAACAGAGGCGCGAAATCGCAGCCCGGACAAGGCCCAACCGGGTCCTGACCGACGGGCCTTATCCGCATTTCGATGTCGACGGCGTCTTCGCGTTCTTTCTTTCCGCATTGAAGGAGCTTTATGCGAAATTCGGCTTCGACGCCATTTCGATCACGGCCCACGGCGCAAGCGGAGCGCTTCTGCGCGAGGATGGACTGGCGCTGCCCGTTCTGGATTACGAGTTTCGCTATCCCGCTGAGATCGAAGCCGCGTACGACAGGATCAGGCCACCTTTCTCGGACACATTCTCCCCGCGTCTGCCGGGAGGCCTCAATCTCGGAGCGCAGTTGCACTATCAGAAGACCGCTTTTCCTGAAGCCTTTGCGGAGGTGCGGACCATCGTCACCTATCCGCAATACTGGGCCTGGAGGCTGACCGGAGCCGCGGCGACCGAGGTGACGTCGCTTGGATGTCATACGGATCTCTGGCGCCCTCGGGAGAAGAGGTTCTCCGGTCTGGTCGAGTCACTGGGAATCGGCGGCAAACTGGCACCGGTGAGAAATCCATCCGACGTGCTCGGTAATGTGACCGATGAAATTGCCGCGGCGATCGGCCTTGCGCATCCGGTGCCCGTTTATTGCGGCATCCACGATTCCAATGCTTCCCTCTTGTCGCATCTCGGTCAGCACGATGCGCCTTTTGCCGTCGTGTCGACGGGCACCTGGGTCGTGCTCTTCGCCGTGGGCGGCGACCTGGACCATCTCGATCCGCAGCGCGACACCCTTGCCAACGTGGATGCGTTCGGCCGCGCCGTGCCGTCGGCACGCTTCATGGGCGGGCGCGAGTTCGAGCTTCTGACAAAAGGGCAGGGCGCGGCGATGCCCGCGGCGATCGAGCGTGTCGTGGAGGAGGGCATTCTTTTCACGCCGAGTGTCGTGCCTGGGTGTGGGCCGTTTCCGGATGCCGAGCATCGTGTCGTGAATGCCCCGTCGGGGCTCAATCCGGACGAGACTTATGTCGCTGCTTCCCTCTACGCGGCCTTGATGACGAAGGCCTGTCTGGATCTGACGCGGGCAGCGGGCCCGATCGTCGTGGAAGGGCCTTTCGCGCGAAACGCTCTCTATGTGGAGGCTTTATCGAAGGCGGCGGCGCGATCCGTCATGCCTGTCGCGAGCTCCACCGGAACGAGCGTCGGCGCGGCCCTTCTCGCTCTCGGCCCATCGGAGCGTAGCATATTCCAGGCGGGTCCCGTCGTGGGCCCCGACCGACTTCCGAAAGCGTTTCGCGAATACGTCGAGCTATGGAACCGGCTGGCGCAGGCAGGTTAGCCGGCACCTTATCTCTCGAGGCGGTTTACCGTAATGCGACGTGTTCGGTTACAACGATGCGAAATTGGGCCTCGAAAAGATTGCCACATTGCAGCCGCACTGCGACGCTTAGCTGGCATATAGGTGCCGCTGGCTCCTATCAGTGCGACAGCAATAGTGGAATGAGTTGCCGATGAAGTTGGAACGAAAGAACCTAACACTTGCACCTGACACGAGTGCCGTCCTGTCCGAACTCGAACGGACCATGGTCGCATCGATCGCCTTGATGAAGCGCCTCAGGCGCGAAAAGAGGCGCTCCACCCGCGGCAACAGCCCGGTCGAGTATCAGGAAGCAGCGCAGTAGAGCATCGGACCCAAAAGTGGACACCACTTTTGGGATCCATTCGATGCTCCTTCTCTTGGCTGGCGCATCGTTCGGCGCGGCCCTCTGGGTCCGCGCGATGCGCTAGTCTCAGACGCGAGGTCCGCTCACGAGCTTGAGGCTTCGGCCGTCCAACCGGCCTCCGGGCTGGACCATCGACGGCGTGCCGAAGCGGCTTCGATATTCGGTAGGGCAGATGCCCGTGTGGCGCTTGAACAGGTCCCGAAAGAAGATCACGTCCTCGTAGCCGACGGCTTGGCTGACCTGCTGGATACTCTCTTGCCCATCCTCCAAAAGCCTCTTCGCCATCGTGACGCGGATGGTGTGGATGTAGCTCAACGGCGTATGTCCGGTGGCGTCCTTGAATCGACGAACAAAGTTTCTTGGGCTCATGCCGACTCTTGCTGCAATGGCGTCCACTCCGATGGCATGCCGGTAGTGTCTGTGGACCCAATCCTGCGCGCGCCGGATGCTTTCATCATGATGCGCCTTGCGCATTGTGACATCGGCGAAGGCAACCTGCCATGTGCGCGGCATTTCTATCAGCAATGCCTTGGCGCATTCCAATGCCAGATCGCGGCCCGCGAAGCGCTCGACCAGGTAAAGGCTTAGATCTGCCGCCGAATTGACGCCGCCGCTGCAGACCACATTCCCAGCATCAGTGATGAGATAGTCCGGCTGCCAATCCACATCGGGAAAACGCCTGCGATAGACCTCCGTCAATCCCCAATGGGTGGTTGCGCGCTTGCCGTCGAGCAGGCCGGCTTCCGCAAGCAGCGCGACGCCGGAGCAGACTCCCGCGATCTTCGCTCCGACTTCCGCCCATGTCCGGAGCCAGGGAACGATCGCTCCATTGCGTGCAATGACGGCATCGATCTCATAGCCGCTCTGCATCATTGTTTCGAGAGGCAGCCCACCTGCAGGAACGAACACGATATCCGGGCGATCGACATCCTCGACGGCGCAGGACGGGATGAGCGAAACCAACTGATCGGTCACGGCAGGGCCGCCGTCGAGAGATGCCGTCGTCACACGAAACCGAGGTTTCGGCACCGCGCCGGTGAGCAGATTCCAGAGCACGCCGGTGTTGCGGAAGATCTCCATCGGGAGAAGAGCGGTCGAGGAGCATCCGCCATTCAGGAACAGAACGACCACGTGGAGCATCGCTATGTCTCCTTGGCAGTTTTGCCCCTTTACGTTGTCATGATCGCCTATTCCGAGCAAGCGAAGTTGCAGGCACAATCGCGAGGGGTGTGCGGTCTGGCACCGCAAAGACATGCGCACCTTGTCATTCCATTAACATGGGAATCCGTGCTCATGAGGATCCTCCTTGCCCGGCACAACCTTTTCTCGCTGAGATCAGTATTGCTCTCGGCCAGCGCCGTCCTTGCGCTTCTCGCAGCCGGCTCATCGGCCGATGCTTGCCCGCTCGGCAGCCATGACAGCCCACGCGTCAAGATGCTTCATGCTCTGCAAAATCCCGGACTGCACGGCTCGGGGCACCACACGAGTGTGGCGCAGCTGCAGTCGCAGCCGCAGGCAGCACAGCCCAAGCGCACGGAGCTCGGTGCCTATGGGCGCGATCTGCCCAAAGGGGCTGCAGCACCCAGTGCCGATGCAAAGCCTCCGATTCATCCCAATATGGGCAAGCTGTCCTGGATCGTGACCAACGATCCGGCAGGCTATGCTCAAGCCTATTTCGACCAGGGCTACAGGCTGGGATGGGGGTTCAACCATGCCGAGGCCGCGCGCTCCTTCCGGGCGGCGCAGGACCTCGACCCCAATTGCGCCATGTGCCTGTGGGCCGAAGCCTGGGTGCTCGGTCCGCACATCAACTATCCGATGGATGCGGACGCGAACGCCCGTGCCTTGTTCGTGCTCGAGAAAGCCAAAGATCTCGCGCCCAAGGCAGGCGACATGCAGGCCGCCCTTGTCGAGGCTCTCTCGAAGCGGCATTCGCCTGATCCCAATGCCGATCGCAAGGCTTTGGATCAAGCCTATGCCGATGCCATGGAAGCCGTGCAGGCCCTCTTCCCGCAGGATGCCAATGTCGCTCTCCTCACCGCCGATGCACTCATGAATCTCACCCCCTGGGATTATTGGGCCGATGGCGGAAAGACACCGAAAGGAAAGACGGCGAAGATCGTTGCATTGCTCGAAGGTGTGCTTGGGACGAGCCAGTTCGGTCCGTTGCAGCCCAGTCCCGATCACCCCGGTGCGATCCACCTTTACATCCATGCCGTGGAAGCATCGGATCATCCCGAGATTGCAGCACCTCATGCGGCGCGTCTCGAAGGTCTCATCCCGGGGGCAGGGCACCTCGTGCACATGCCGAGCCACATCTGGTACCGGCTGGGCCGGTGGCGTGAGAGCCTCGATGCGAATGTGCGCGCTGCGGCCGCCGACGAAGCTATCTTGGGCAAAGGAGGAGCAAGCGTTCTCTACTCGGAGGCCTATTACGCCCACAACGTTCACTTCGTCATGGTATCCGCTCTGACGGGAGGGGATGGGCAGACCGCCATCGCGGCCGCGCAAAAGCTGTCCGGAATTGTCTCGGACCGTGCCAAGCGCGAGGTGCCGTGGACGCAGCCGATCGCGGCTGCGCCCTACAACGCCCATGCCTTGTTCTCGAAGCCGGAGGAGGTGCTGGCTCTCCCCGAGCCTGAGGGCGACTTCCCTCTTGTCGAGGCATCGTGGCATTATGCGCGCGGCATTGCTCTTGCCCGCCTGGGCCGCGCGGACGAAGCCCGCGCCGAAGCAGCAGCCATAGACGCTCTCGCCAAGAGACCTGAAGTCACGGCTCTCCCCGATGCCGGCGTTCCCGGACCCGATGTGCTCGCCATCGCTTCGCACGAGATCGCGGCGCGCATCGCGCAGGCATCGGGAGACCAGGCAAAGGCAGCCTCGCTGTTCGCGGAAGCTGCCGTCATACAGGATCGGCTTCCTTACATGGAGCCTCCCTACTGGTACTATCCGGTGCATCAATCCCTCGGAGCCGCCTTGATGGCCCAGGGAAAGCCGATGGAAGCGACAGCAGCGTTCCGGGAGGCGCTGCAGCGCTCGCCGAATAACGGTTGGGCCGCTGCGGGATTGCTTCGCGCCGCGCAGGCGCAGGGCGATCAGAAGGTGGTCGAGGAAGCTCAGGCCCTGTTGCAGAAAAACTGGTTCGGCACCCAGATGCCGACACCCGATCAGCTCTGATCGTTCGGTCCAATCCGAAAAATGCGAAAGGCTCCGATGCTCGTCATCGGAGCCTTTCAGCAACCGCGTTGGATTGTGCCGTTCGCCGCCAGAGCCAGACAGGAATCGAACCGGATCGACCGCGGATAGAGGCGGGCAACGTCTCTTCAAGCACACCGAGTTCCATGACGGAACGGACGTTGCCGGCGGCCCTGTAGAGATCGTCGCTCAAGGCAACGTCCGCATGGTGGGACGCGGCCACTTCCATCAACCGGCTTGCCACATTCACCGTATCTCCAATGGCAGCGATGTGCTGATGGCTGTCGCCTCCGAGACGCGACGCAATGACCATGCCGCAATGGGCACCGATCTTGAAGCCGATGCGTGATGCGATGGCTTCCGGCAATTCTGCGATCCAGCTTTCCATATGCGAGCTCAGGGCAATGCAGGCCTCCACTGCATGGCAGGCATCGTCCGGGGAGGGATCGGGAAGGCCGAACAGGATCATTGCGCCATCCCCCATGAAGCTGGCGACGAAGCCCTGATGGCTGATGACCTCCTGATCGACGAGCCTGTGAAAGGCCCGAAGCAGCTCACGCGTTTCATCGAGGGGCAGAACCTCACTGACACCCGTGAAGCCCGACAGGTCGATGAAGACCACGGCTGCCTTCTGGCGCACCGGCATCGCAAGAAATCCGGGGTCCTTCACCAGTCTTTCGGTGAGGCTTGGCGGTTGAAAGCTACGCAGGGTTTTGCTCTGGATGGTGAGGCTATCCGCGCGGCTGCGATCGAGCCAAAGCCGTGCTGCACCGAAGAGGATCGCCGGCGGCACCGCCGCCAGAAGTGGCAAGGTTGCACTGAGCCAGATGCCATGCGCAAAAGCCACCACCGTCAATCCGATCCAGAGGGCCGACACGAGCGCAATGAGGGCAAATCCCAGCACGCTGCGATGCCAGGAGAGGAGCAGGATGAAAAGGATGGGCAGGGTGAAGGCCATGGCCGCATCGACGAAGCGGACACGGTTGTCACGCACCAGGGCGTCGCCGTCCACAAGATGGGCGATCGCCGTTGCCAGCACCTCGACGCCCGGCAGAACCGGATCGAAGGGGGTGGGAAAGGTATCTCCGCCCCCTGTCACCGTAGCGCCGATGACGACGATCTTATCCCGCATCGTCTCTTCTGCGATCCTGCCGCTCAGGACATGGTTGGCGCCGATGGTGCGAACGGTGCCGCCCGGACCGTAAAAGCGAAGCGGCAGGGCGTATCCGTCGCCCGTGCTCGATGGCATGCCTCCGAGCTCGATTCCGTTCGGTTGAAGAACGGGGTCGCTCTTCAGGGCAATAGAGGCTGCCCGCAGTGGAAACGACGGCCAAATCCGGTCTCCTGAGCGCAGCAGAAGAGGGATATGGCGCGGCACACCGGATGCATCGGTTGCAATATTGACGACGCCGAGAGCGGCAGCCTCCGAAAACGTCGCGCGCGGCAACAGCAGGTCCTGTGCCTCAGGAAGGGTTAAGATGTTCCCGTTTTGTGAGCTCGTTGCCGGCGGGCCGCGACCGAACAAACCTGCCGCGGCAAGAACGCTTGGAGTCTCGCGCAAGGCCGAAGCAAGGGCGAGATCGCCCTCTGTCGAGCCTGCTTCGATGAAGAGGACATCGAGCGCGACGACCTTCGGCTTCATGCGGCCGATTGCGGAAACCAAGGTCGCCATCGTCGCTCTCGGGAGCGGATATGAACCAACCTCCCGCACCGTCTGATCGTCGATCGCAACAATCACGACGTCATCGGGAGCGGGGCGTGGTCCTTGAATGACAAACCGCAGGTCAGCAAGCGGCGCTTCAAGGCGGTCGAGCGCTGCGATGCCGCCGCGCAAATGCAGGAACGCCAGTCCGAGGCCCCATAGACAGGTCAGGACCAAAGCAGCGAGCGTGATCGCATGGCGATTGCCCATGAGGGGCCTACCGCCCGAAGCGTGCCAGGAGAGCAGTTCTCCGCGCTGCGGGCCACTGTCTCACGACGAGAGGCGCCGTGCCTTGCTCGACATCGACACCTTCTCCTGAACCGAGGTTGACTCCGCGGGCATTGGTCGCCCGCCGCACCGAGACGCGGCCCGTCACCACGAAGACCGCGGTCTTGCCGGTACTGACATCGACGACCCATTGGGTGCCGCGCACTGCGGCAATCGCCTGCGGGGTCTGCACCTGAAAGCCCTGCCGGAGTGCTCCCGTTGGAGCGTCGATGAGAACGGCACGGTTCTGCAGATTGACGGCATCGGGAACGGCGTCCCGGTTCCGGTCCACGAGATTGAACGCAGCCCCTGCTTCGGCTTCGATGGTGAGACCGTCGCGACAGCGCAGAATCTGCCTTTGCGGAGATCCCACGGCCTGCAGCACGCATCCGCTTCCCTGCGCGAAAGCTTCGTCGGCCAGAGCGCAGGCGAAGACCATGGCGAGAAAAGAGCGGGTTGCAGCGGGAAAAACTGCTCGTCGGCCTGTTTGGTGCGAGACCATGATCACTCTCCAGGGCCGAAAGAACGTAACATCATCCAAGAATGAAACGATGGACGGCATTTTATACTATGCGGAACGACGGAGGACTAGCGATGTGCCGGATATCACTTTCCGATGCACCGCCTCGATGCGCCGGCGACTGGCCCGTCAGCGCCGCTGGGCGATGAAAAACAGACGGGGAAAGCGCAGGAGAACCTTGCCGTCGCTTTGAGCGGGATAGGCTTTTGCGACCTCGGCGCGATAGCGGCGCAGATATTCCTCCTGCTGCTCATCCGTCAGCGGATCGAGATAAGGCTTCAGGCCCGTGCTCTTGAACCATTCGGCGATGGCGGCAGCATTCTCAAGAGGGTGAACATAGGTCGTCTGCCAGATATCGACCGAACAACCTGCTCGCGTCAGCCAAGCATAATAATCGACGAACGAGCCGATCTCCTCTCTTGCCTTGGCGGCGGAGGCGAGCTTGTCCGCCCATGGTCCCTCCTGCGCAACCTGCCGCATGAGACGATGGGATGGCTCAGTGAGGTTGTTCGGCATTTGGACGGCAAGGCATCCGCCGTCGGTCAGGAGGGAGACGAGGCGTTCGAGGAGCGGGGAGTGGTTGGGGAGCCATTGCAGCATCGCGTTGGCAAAGATCAGGTCGAAGCGCTCGTTCGGCTGCCACGTCGCGACATCGGCTTCTTCGAACGTCAAGTCGGGAAGACGTCCGCGTGCCTTGGACAACATGTCGGGAGAATTGTCGAGGCCGAGAACCCGTGCGGAGGGAAACCGCCTGACGATCAATTCCGTGCTGTTGCCAGGCCCGCATCCGAGATCGACGCAGTTCCGGGGCTCTTTCAAAGGCACTCGGTTCAGCAGATCGATGGATGGCCGGGTGCGTTCGTCCTCGAACTTCAGATATTGGCCTGCGTCCCAATCCTTCACCGGAATTCCCCTTCGTGGCTGCAGGGCTTGAAATACGATTTTAGGCGAGTGGTGTGAAGACCTGCGCGATTCCGTCGGCATGATCGATTTGGCAGACTGGCTCGGCGGACGAAGCCTCTCGAAAGGCGCGCGATTCGGGCTTTTGCGCCCGGCATTGAGGCGCTACAACACCAGCCCCATCCCTGAGAAACTCTTTCGGCGCCGATCTTTCGGGGCGAGCAACGAGGAAATTCCGTGACCGATCATCTCCCTGCCGTACTCGACCGCATCGATGCCGATCTCGAGAAGAGCCTCGAGCGGCTCTTCGAATTCATCCGGATTCCAAGCATCTCGACCGATCCCACCTATAAGGAAGAGTGCCGCCGGGCGGCGGAATGGCTTGCGGCTGAGCTGCGCGATCTCGGCTTCGATGCGTCTGCGCGGATTACGGGCGGCCACCCGATGGTTGTCGGCCATCATGTGCACGGCGCGGAAGGGCCGCATGCGCTGTTCTACGGGCACTACGATGTGCAGCCGGTCGATCCCATCGAGCTGTGGGACACGCCGCCCTTCGAGCCGACGCTGGTGGCCGCTCCCAATGGCGACACCTGGATCGTCGCACGGGGCGCGTCCGACGACAAAGGTGCCCTGATGACCTTCATCGAGGCCTGCCGGGCCTGGAAGGCCGTGTCAGGCGACCTTCCCATCCGCGTCTCGATCCTGCTCGAAGGCGAGGAGGAATCCGGCAGTCCCAGCCTCAAGCCGTTCCTGGAGGCGAACCACAAGGAACTGTCGGCGGATGTGGCGCTCGTTTGCGACACGGATATGTGGGACAACGACACCCCGGCCGTGACGACGATGCTGCGCGGACTGGTAGGCGAGGAGGTGGAGATCACCTGCGCCGACAGGGACCTCCATTCCGGCATGTTCGGCTCTGCCGCTCGCAATCCGATTCACCTGCTCACCGAAATCCTCGCCTCGCTGCGCAATGCGGACGGACATATCGCTCTGCCCGGCTTCTACGACGGCGTGCAGGAGCTGCCGGCTGAGGTGAAAGATCAGTGGAACCGCTTGCCATTCGATGAGGCAGGCTTCCTCGGTGAGGTGGGCTTGAGCATTCCGGCTGGTGAGAAAGGGCGCAGCGTGCTGGAGCAGGTCTGGGCGCGCCCGACCTGCGAGGTCAACGGGATCGTCGGCGGCTATACCGGCGAAGGCTTCAAGACGGTCATTCCGTCGAAAGCCTCCGCCAAGGTGTCGTTCCGTCTCGTGACCGGGCAGGATCCGGCGAAGGTCCGGGAAGCTTTCCGCACCCATGTGCAAGCGCGGATACCAGCCGATTGCACCGTGACCTTCAAGGAGCATGGCGGGAGCCCGGCGCTCAGCCTGCCGCTTGAAGGACCATGGCTCAAGCCGACCTTGAAGGCGCTGACCGATGAATGGGGCAGGGAGGCAGCGCTCGCCGGAACCGGCGGCTCCATTCCCATCGTCGGCGACTTCAAGCGCCTGCTCAACATGGACGCGTTGATGGTGGGCTTCGCCCGCTTCGACAACCGGGTGCATTCACCGAACGAGAAATACGATCTATCGAGCTTCCATCACGGCATCCGGTCGTGGGCTCGGATCCTGGCGGCGTTCGCCCGTTAGGAAAGCCTTCCGGCAGCTTTCACAGATTCTGTCCTCAAACGTCGCCATGGATTCAACTGACGTGGATCCATGGCGACATCCAAATCGTTCCGCCCTATATTGACGGTATCGGTTACGGTTACGCGTGACCTCGCACGATGCACGCACGGCCGTGATCTCAACTGCCAAGGTTCAGCCCTGGAGGAGCGAGTATGGCCAATTTTCATATTGTCGCCGGCGCTAGCGAGGTTCCGGCCCATCCCGTTGTCAGAAAGATCACGACCGCCGATCTGAAGGAAGCTTTGACGAAAGGGTTCGACGATTTCTGGGCCATGCCCTCCCATCTCGTCTTCCTCGGGCTGATCTATCCCATCCTCGGCGCGTGTCTCGCAGCGCTGACCTTCACCAACAACGCTCTTCCGCTCCTCTTTCCGTTGGCTTCAGGCTTCGCGCTGGTCGGACCCTTTGCCGGCATCGGCCTCTATGAGATCAGCCGTCGGCGGGAACTCGGTCTTCCCGTGTCCTGGCAGGACGCGTTCGACGTCCTGAAGTCGCCTTCGATCCCGTCGATCATCGGGCTGGGCGTCCTGCTGCTCGCGATCTTTCTGATCTGGCTGACGACGGCGCGCCTGCTCTACCAATCGCTCTTCGGCTATGCAGCGCCTACCTCCTATCCGGAGTTCATTCAGCAGGTTCTCACCACCTCCGAAGGCATGAAGCTGATCGTTCTCGGCAACGCCCTCGGCTTCGTCTTCGCCGTGGCGGTCTTAAGCATCAGCGTGATCTCTTTCCCGCTTCTGCTCGACCGCGATGTCGGAGTGGCAGTGGCCGTCTATACCTCGATCAAGGCCGTCGCGATGAACCCGGTCACCATGGCGATCTGGGGATTGATCGTGGCAGCTGCTCTCCTCATCGGCTCCATCCCGCTCTTCGTCGGGCTCGCGATCGTGATGCCTGTGCTGGGTCATGCGACATGGCACCTGTATCGCCGGGTCGTCGAGCCGCCGCATCCGGACGACGCTCATCCCGCGGTGTGATGTGCGGCTCAGTTCGTGGAGCAGGCGGTCCGGGAAACCGGGCCGCCTTTTTCGATCATGAGCCGGATCCGAAGAAGTGTATTCTGGAGAGAAGCGTGTAATCCGCCTCGAGCACCATGATCGCCACGAAGACCAGGACGGCGCTGATCGGGACTAGGATGGCATAGACCAGCGACAGCCGTTCCCAGGCCATGTGCATGAACACGGAGACGATGAGGCCCGCTTTCAGCATCATGAACAGGAGGATGAGGGAATACCGGAGAAGCCCCTGGACCTGGAAATAATCGACGAAATACGAGCAGGCGCTCAGGATGAACAGCCAGGCCCAGACCACCAGATAGAGCTTGATGGGATGCTGCTGTCCCTGAGCATGAGCGGATGCCTGTGCCATGGCCATTCTCACCAAAGATAGAAGAACGCGAAGATGAAGACCCAGACGAGATCGACGAAGTGCCAGTAGAGGCCCATGATCTCGACCGATTCATAATTGCCCTTCCGGCTCGTGAAGAAGCCCCGGCTTTCCTGATCGTAATCGCCACGCCAGACCTTGCGCGCAATGATGAGAAGGAAGATGACGCCGATGCTCACATGGGTGCCGTGAAAGCCCGTGATCATGAAGAACGACGAGCCGAACTGCGCCGCGCCAAAGGGATTGGCCCAGGGCCGGACGCCTTCGTGGATCAGCTTCGTCCATTCGAAAGCCTGCATGCCGACGAAGGTGGCGCCGAGCAGCGCCGTCACCAGCATCAGGATCGCCGTTTTCCTGCGGTCGCGGCGATAGCCGAAATTCACCGCCATCGCCATCGTCCCGCTGCTGCTGATCAGCACGAAGGTCATGATCGCGATCAGGATAAGGGGAAGAGTCACGCCGCCGATGGTCAGAGCGAAGACTTCGCTGGGATTGGGCCACGGCACGGTCGTGGACATGCGCGCGGTCATGTAGGAGATCAGGAAACAGCTGAAGACGAAGGTGTCGCTGAGGAGAAAGATCCACATCATGGCCTTTCCCCAGGACACATTCCTGAACGCCTTCCTGTCCGACGAGAAATCGGCCGCGATGCTTTTCAGCCCCGAGGTTTCCGTCGGAGTTGCCAAATCACGTGTCAGAGTCTGATCCGCCATATACAGAGCCTCTCTCACGTCAATATTTGCCGGCAGATGTCGACGAACTCGCCGGCCCAGCCCGTCAGGATGCTGAGAAAGACGAGCCAGACGAGCAGCAGAAAGTGCCAATAGGTCGCGCAGAGGTCGACCGGGAGGCGCAGCCGCGCGGTGTCGGCCGTACGCCACGCCTTCTCGGTGGTTCTGCCGAGGGCCACGAGCCCGCCCAGGAGATGAAGGCCGTGCAAGCCGGTCAGGACATAGAAGAACGCATTCGCCGGATTGGCTGCCAGCCGGTATCCTTCGCCCGTCAGCTGCTGCCAGGCAACCAATTGGCCTGACAGAAAGGCCAAAGCGGCAACCCCCGCTGCGACGAGGCCCCATCTCAGGTCCTTCACTTCGCCGCGGCGAGCCGCATTCCTCGCGCCGTGGAGCGCAATGCTGCTCAAGGCCAGCATCCCCGTGTTCAGCCACAGGATGGTCGGCACCGGCACCGCGCGCCAGTCGGGCAACTGCATGCGCATCGAATAAGCGCTGATGAAGAGCGCGAAGAAGGAGCCGATGACGGCGAGGAAGATCCACAGGGCGACCTTCGAGGCCGGTATCGGCGCGTCATCTGCGGCGGGAAGGGCCGCGGTCGCGCCCTGCTCCAGCCAGGGCTTGGAGGCGAGGCCCTGTCTCGAGAGCCACCAGGCTCCGATGCAGGCCAGCACGCTCAGAAACAGCAGGATGCTAGCCATGCGCCGGCCCCATTGCGGACCTTGCGGTGCCGGGCTGGTTCTGCGGCAGGAAGTCCTGGTCCGCTCCCGGAACGCTGTAGTCGTAGGCCCAGCGGTAGACGACCGGCACGTCCTTGCCCCAATTGCCGTGCGGCGGCGGCGTCTCGGGCGTCTGCCATTCGAGCGTCGTTGCGCGCCAGGGATTGCCGCCGGAGGGTCGGCCGTGGCGCAGGCTCCAGAACAGGTTGAAGACGAAGATCAACTGGATCGCGCCGACGAACAGAGCCACGATCGTGATGAACGCATTGAGCGTGTGGGCCGAGGGGGGAACGAAGGACATGTCCGCGATGTCGTGATAGCGGCGCGGGATCCCCATCAGGCCGAGATAGTGCATCGGAAAGAAGATCGCATAGGCGCCGAGGAAAGTGACCCAGAAATGGATCTTGCCGAGCGTGTCGTTCAGCATGCGCCCGGTCACCTTCGGGTACCAATGATAGATCGCCCCGAAGATTACGAGGATCGGAGCGACGCCCATCACCATATGGAA
Source organism: Microvirga ossetica (assembly GCF_002741015.1). Taxonomy (NCBI): domain Bacteria; kingdom Pseudomonadati; phylum Pseudomonadota; class Alphaproteobacteria; order Hyphomicrobiales; family Methylobacteriaceae; genus Microvirga; species Microvirga ossetica. The sequence goes on from NZ_CP016616.1 coordinate 4,157,847, forward strand.
ATGGGCGACCACGAACATCGTATCCGAGAGTGGAACGTCGACGACCACGTTGCCGAGAAACAGGCCCGTCAGGCCCCCGTTCACGAAGGTGACGATGAAGGCGAGGGCAAACAGCATCGGAACGTTGAGATGGATGTTCCCGCGCCAGAGGGTCAGAATCCAGTTATAGACCTTGATCGCGGTCGGGATGGCGATGATCAGCGTGGTGGTGGCGAAGAAGAACCCAAAATAGGGGTTCATGCCGCTGACATACATGTGATGCGCCCAGACCACGAAGCTCAGGGCGCCGATGGCAAGCAGGGCCCAGACCATCATGCGGTAGCCGAAGATGTTGCGCCGCGCATTGGTGCTGATCAGATCCGAGACGATTCCGAAGGCGGGCAGGGCGACGATGTAGACTTCCGGATGGCCGAAGAACCAGAAGAGATGCTGGAAAAGAAGAGGACTGCCGCCGCTGCGCTCAAGAGGCTGGCCCATCTCGACGATGGCCGGCATGAAGAAGCTGGTTCCAAAAATCCTGTCGAAGAGCATCATGACGGCACCGACGAACAGGGCCGGAAAGGCGAGAAGCGCCATGAAGCTTGCCGTGAAGATGCCCCACACGGTGAGAGGCATGCGCATCAGGGTCATGCCGCGCGCGCGCGCCTGAAGCACGGTGACCACGTAGTTCAGGCCGCCCATCGTAAAGCCGATGATGAAGATCATCAGGGAGACGAGCATCAGGATGATGCCCCATTCCTGACCTCCGGGCGTGCCCGAAAGGATGGCCTGCGGCGGATACAGCGTCCAGCCGGCGCCGGTCGGGCCGCCCGGCGCGAAGAAGCTCGCCACGAGCACCAGCACGGCGAGCAGGTAGACCCAGAAGCTCAGCATGTTGACATAGGGAAACACCATGTCGCGGGCGCCGATCATCAGGGGGATGAGATAGTTGCCGAATCCGCCGAGGAAGAGGGCGGTCAGCACATAGACCACCATCATCATGCCGTGCATGGTGATGAACTGGTAATAGGCATTGGCATCGATGAAGGCGAAGGCGCCGGGAAATCCGAGCTGCAGGCGCATCAGCCATGACAGGACGAGGGCGAGCAGCCCGACGGAGAGGGCGACCAGGGAATACTGGATCGCAATGACCTTCGCATCCTGAGCGAAGACGTACTTCGTCACCCAGCTATGAGGATGGTAGAGCTCGACATCGTCGATATCGCCCGGTGCAACGACGCCGCCCGGACCAAGTGGCACATCAACCATCAGGATGCTCTCCTCGGTTGTTTCCGTTTCGTCTCCAGTCGATCAGGCGCGGATCTACTCCACCGGCGACGGCGCGAGGCGAGCGAAGCTCCGCGACGCCTGCTCCTGCAGCCATGCCTGATAATCCTTCAGTTCCTGAACCACGAGCTTTCCGCGCATCTGCGGGTGGCCGACGCCGCAGAGTTCGGCGCAGAGGACATCGAACGTTCCCGTCCGCGTCGGCGTGAACCAGATGTAGGAAACCTGGCCCGGCACCATATCCATCTTGGCGCGCAATTCCGGCACATAGAAATTGTGAAGGACGTCGGCGGAGCGCAGCAGCGCCTTGACCGGCTTGCCGATCGGCAGGTGCAGCTCGCCGCCTTCGATCACCACATCGTCCTGCGATTTCGGATCGTCCTTGTTGATGCCGAGCGGGTTATCGGGGCTGATGAGGTGCGCGCCCGAGGTGGCGAGTTGGCCGTCCGCGCCGGGCAGGCGGAAACTCCATTGCCATTGCTGCCCGAAAATCTCGATGTCGGTGGCGTCCTCCGGAACGGTGATGAACTCCCGCCACACGAAGAGGCCCGGCGTCAGCATGGCCGCGACACCGACGCCCGTGACGATCGTCAGCCACCATTCGAGCCTCTTGTTCTCTGGCTCGTAATGCGCCTGCTGCCCCTCCTGATGACGGAATCGGTAGACGCAATATGCCATGAAGAGAACGACAGCGACGAAGACCGCGCCGGTGATCCAGAACGTGATGATGATCGTGTTGTCGATATATTGCCAGTTCGACGCGATCGGGGTCCACCACCACGGGCTGACGAGGTGGAAAATGACCGAGCCGAGAGCAACCAAAACCAATATCAGCGCTACAGCCATTTCTTAGCCATCCTTGCCGTGTCGGGGCCTCGGATATGCAGAAGGCGATAACTTTATTTCACGCCATTACCTGTTTTGATTGGGAAACTCTAAGACCGGCTTCGATCAAAACAAACGTCTAGGCGATATTTTCTCGCGACTGGCCGTCTTATACATGCAGGCAACTTCGGTTAAGCCAGTGGCCACATGTGAAATTACACCCGGCCAGACGCCCGGTCAATGAGCCTTGGCCATCCGCCTGAGCGGCGGAAAGCTTGTCCTCAACCTCCCGAGTGCGAGGCGCGAATGATGCCAGAATGTCACAAATTGTGGATTCCGAAAATGTCGGGTCGCGAGAACATTGTCTGAGATACGGAACCTATTCCGTTCCAGCTCGGCCGGGTTCGGGACCGCTCTTCGGCGCTGAGCTTATTTTCCTCTCCACTCGACATTTCCGTTCATCAAATCGAGCAAAAATCGGGAAGCTAGGGTTTTTCCGCAGCGGAAACTATGGTTAGGTACGCCGCCCAATAACACCGGACTGTCCTGGTCATCGCTTGCGGATGCTGCGTGCCAGGATTTCGAGACCATGTTCCATCGGTCCGCTTCTACAGGGAGATCGTGCCTCAATTGTCGTGGCTGAGCACCAACCGACGGATCTTGTGTCTCTTTTGCGTGGGCGTTCTGTTCAGTGGGCTGCCGCTCGCGCCTGCCTTCGCGTTCGACCTCTTCGGCTGGTTCCGCGGCAGCAGTGACGCGCCGCCCGCTCCCAGCGCGGATGCCCTGCCGTACTCCCTCGATATCGTCATCGGCGGCGAAAACGACGATCTGGAGCAGACCATCAAGGATGCGTCGACCCTTCAGAGCCTGCAATCTGATCCTCCCCCCGATTCCGCGGCCCTCATCAGCCGCGCCCAAGCCGATCTGCCGCGCCTGATCGATGCGCTTTGGGGCGCGGGGTTCTACAATGCCCGCGTGACGATCAACGTGGCGGGCGTGCCGATGGTCCTGCAGGCGCCGCGCACGGGGGCGGCGATCCGGGCCGCGGCCGGCTACCGGTCGCGGGCTCTCGTGCCCATCCAGATCGTCGCGGATCCGGGGCCGCAATTCGCCCTCAGGGATGTGAACGTCTTCGATGCGCGGACACGCCTGGCCTATGCGCCGAGCGAGCTTCCGCCGCGGGTGGTGCAGATCAAGCCGGGAGACCCGGCCCGCTCCGCCGACATCCTCGCCGCCGAGGCGCGCATCGTCGATTATTTCCGCGCCCAGTCGCGCCCCTTCGCCAAGATTCAGCGGCAGGACCCGGTCGTCTACCACCAGGCTCAGGTGATGGATGTGGGGCTGGGCGTCGATCCGGGGCCGAAGGCTGGCATCGGGGCGATCACGATCCAGGGGGCCGAAGGCGTCGACCCGGCCGTGGTGCGCTCCTTCATCTACACCGAACCAGGCGATCCTTATTCCCCCGCGACACTTGCCTCCATGCGCAAGTCGATCTCCCAGATCGAGGCGCTGGGCTCGGTGCGCATCCGCGAGGCCGAAGTCCTGGACGCCTACGGCAATCTCCCGCTTTTCGTGGAACTCACCGAGCGGCCGCTGCGGGTCATCGGGGCGTCGGCCCAGTATTCCACGACGGACGGGCCGGCGCTGCGGGCCTATTGGGCGCACCGGAACCTGTTCGGCGGCGCCGAGAGGCTGCGTCTCGAGGGCAGCGTCTTCTATCTCACCGAGGACGGCGGGCAGCCGGATCGGGACGAGGGCTGGAACTGGGATAATCTCGGCGGAAGGTTCCGCGCGAGCTTCCTGAAGCCGGCTCTCTGGGGAACCCGGAACGATCTTTTGGTCGACGGGCTCGCCGAGCGCGATCGGACGGTAGGCTATACCAGCCGGTTCGTGAACGTGTCCGCCGGCATCCGTCACCGATTCAGCCAAACCTTCTCGATTCAAGGCGGCATCGAATACGAACGCGGGCAGTCCACGGACATCCTGGGTCAGATCGACTATACGCTGGTCGGCCTGCCGGTGTCCCTGAACTACGATTCCACCGACGACCTCCTCAACCCCACGAAGGGGTTCCGGGTTCTTGCGTCGGTGGCGCCATATCCGGAGATCCTCGGCTCCTCGGTCCCGATCACGATCGCCAAGGGCACGGCCTCGACCTATTTCTCCCTCGACGAGGACGCGCGCTACGTGCTCGCCGGCCGCATCGGTCTGGGTTCCATCGTCGGCGCGGACCTTGACGAGATTCCGGCCAATCGGCGTTTCTACGCCGGCGGCGGCGGCTCGGTGCGCGGCTATCGCTACCAGAGTCTCAGCCCGACCTTCCTCGGGCAGCCGATCGGCGGCCGGAGCCTGCTGGAAGCCTCCATCGAGGCACGCATCAAGATCACCAACACCATCGGCATCGTGCCCTTCGTCGATGCCGGCACGGCCTTCGAGTCGAGCTTTCCGGACTTCGACGACAGCGTCCGCTTCTCCGCGGGTCTCGGCCTGCGCTATTATACGGCCATTGGCCCCATTCGCCTGGATGTCGCTGCTCCCCTCAATCCGGGACCCGGCGACCCCTCCTACGCCATTTACGTCGGAATCGGGCAGGCCTTCTGATGATCAAGACAATTCGCTCCCTCGCCCTCCTGTCCCTGATCGCCGCGGCCGCGCTCGTCGCCGTCTCGCTGATGGCCGGCCGCCCGAGCCAGGCGCAGAGCGACCAGGGCATCCTGGCAAGCCTGATCTCGCGTCTTCTCTCGACGCCGACCACGCAGGTCACCATCGGCAGCATCGAGGGAGCCTTGTCCTCGAACGCCGTCATCCGCGATATCCGCATCGCGGACAAGGACGGCGTCTGGCTCAATCTCGACCGCGCCCGCCTGGTCTGGAGCCGCACGGCGCTGCTGCGCGGCCGCCTCCAGGTGGACGAGCTCACCGTCGACCGGCTTCAGATCCTGCGCCGCCCGCTGCCGGCCGACGAGGCGGCACCTGTCTCCGACGAACCGATCCTGCCCGAACTGCCGGTCCGGGTGATCGTCGACCGCTTTACACTGCAGGAACTGGCCCTCGGCGAGCCGATCCTCGGCACCGCAGCCCGGCTGTCGGCGCAAGGCTCCGCCCAGCTCGGCAACCCGTCCGAGGGGCTCGATCTCACCTTCGCGGCCCAGCGCCTCGACGCTCCGGGGCGGCTTTCCATCAATCTCGACTACGTGCCCCAGACGAACCGGCTGTCCCTGGAGCTGACGCATCAGGAACCCGCCGGCGGCATTGCAGCCCGGCTGATGGATCTGCCCGGGCTGCCGCCGGTCGATCTCAAGCTGTCCGGCCAGGGCCCGATGAGCAATTTCGCCGCACGGCTCGATTTCTCGGCCGGGCCGACCATCGGCGCCGCAGGCACCGCCACCGTCAGGCGGGCGACCTCCGCCTACGACGTGAACGTGGATCTCGCCTCCCGCATCGAAGGGCTGCTGCCGGCTCCAGCTGCGCCGATCTTCAGCGGCACCACCCAGCTCGTCGGCAACGTGACCGTCGGCGACGACAGCAGCCTGCGCTTCCAGCCGGTCCGCATCACGTCGAATGTCGCAAGCTTCGACATGACGGGAACCGTCAGCTCCGGCCAGGTTCTCGACCTGAAGCTCAATGCCCGGGCGCTGCCTACCGACGGGACGAAGACACGGGCAGGGGAGGCGGAGATCGCCCGGCTCAACTTCGACGGCACGGTTCAGGGACCGCTGACCGCGCCGCGCGTCAACGGAACGCTCGACGCCGCGGAGGTCAGGCTGCCCCAGGGCTCGCTCGATGCCCTGAGGGCTCGCGTGGCCATGAACCCGGTGGCAGGCGTCACGCCGCCCGACCGCTTCTCCTTCGAGATCGACGCCAATGCCAACGGGATCAGGCCCGCCGATCCGGCTCTCGCCCGGGCGCTCGGCACGACGCTGTCCGTCACATCCCGCGGCTCCTTCGATCTCGAGGGCATCGCCAGCGTCGAGACGGCGCGCATCGAGACCTCCACCGCGCAGGCGGGTTTCACGGGAAGGGTCGGCAGCACCGTTCTCGACGGGACGCTTGAGGCGAGCATTCCTTCGCTCTCATCGTTTTCCGGACTTGCCGGCCGTGCGTTGCGAGGGTCGGCCAACGTCTCGGCGCGGCTGTCGGGCAACCCGCGGCGCTACGACATGGCGGCCGTCATCGATGCCAGCCTGCGGGATCTGTCGACCGGAACGCCGGCCGTCGATGGCCTTCTAGGCCGCACTGTCACGGCCGCAGGCACGCTGCGTCGCATTCCCAATGGCTTCGCGTTCGAGAACATGCGTGTCGACGGCGCTCATCTCGATACCCGCATCGACGGCCGCGCCACGCAATCGGCCGCGGATCTCGGCCTCGACGTCACCATCGACGAGCTGAGGCAGGTCGATCCGCGCATCACCGCCGGCCGGGCCGGCATCGCCGCCCGTCTGTCGGGCTCTCTCGAACGGCCGAATGTGACCGGTGCCGCGACCCTGACCGACATGCGGGCCCTTGGCCGGTTCATCCCACGCCTCGTGGTCAATCTCGACGCCAAGGATGTGACGGGCGCGCTCGATGCGACGCTCACCCTCGATGGTCAGGTCGACGGCAAGCCCGCAACGGGCTCGCTTCATCTGGCAAGGCCGGCCGATGGAGGCTGGCTCCTCGACCGGCTCGATGTGGATGTCGGTTCGGTGGCGCTCAACGGCAATCTCCAGCTGGGCGCGGACCAGCTGGCGCAGGGCGAAATCTCGCTGTCCGGCAGCAACTTCGACGATCTGAGCCCCCTCGTGCTGATGAAGCTCGAGGGAGCGCTCGATGCGAAGGTCTCTCTCAGCGCGTCGAACGGTGGCCAGGATGCGCTGGTCACCGCGCGCGGAGCCCGCTTCGGGGCTTCCGATATCGCCGTCCGAAACTTCGAGACGAGGTTGACGCTTCAGGACTTGTATCGCCGCCCGATGATCGATGGCCTCGTCTCCGCCGAAGCCCTGACGGCTGCCGGCCAGACCTATCGCAACATCCGCTTCGTTGCCCAGGGCACGCCCGAAGCATCACGCTTCACCGCGTCGGCCGTTGGCCAGGGCTTCGATCTCGATGCGCAAGGCCGCCTCGTTCCCGGCGATGCGACGCGGATCGAGTTGGCGAGCTTCACGGCGCGTCGCGGCGGCCGGCGCCTGTCGCTGGCCCAGCCAGCATCCATCGCCTTGCAGAGCGGCACCGTCACCCTGTCCAATGTGGTGATCGCGGCGGATCAGGGCCGGGTGGCCGTATCGGGCACCATCGGTGACAGGCTCGACCTCTCCGTCGACATCCGCAGCCTGCCGCTTCAGATCGCGGAGATCGTGGTTCCCAATCTCGGCTTGGCCGGCACGGTCAACGGCAATGCGTCGGTGGGAGGAACCACGGCGAATCCGACCGGAACCTACCGCCTTAACGTCACGGGCCTCGCCACCGCGCAGACGCGGCAATCGGGCCTGCCGCCGCTGAACATCGATGCACAGGGACGGCTGGCCGATCGCCGTGCGAGCATCGATGCGCGCGTGGCTCTCGGGAGAGCCGGCACGCTTCAGATCTCCGGCAGCGTTCCGATCGATCCGACCGATGAGATGGCGCTCAGGATTTCGGGACGAACCGACCTTGCCATCGCCAACACCATGCTCTCGTTGTCCGGGCAGCGCGTGACAGGAGCCGCCAATCTCGATCTGTCGGTTGCGGGCACCTTCTCGAGCCCCCGTGTCCAGGGCACGGTGACGATTGCCAATGGCAGCTTCGTCGACTCGCTGCAGGGCGTCCAGCTGAACGGCATCGCGGCCCGGCTTTCAGCACGCGGGCAGGTGCTCGCCATCGAGAGCCTGACGGCGCAGACGCCGAACGGCGGGTCGCTTTCGGCGCGAGGGCAGGTCACGCTCGATCCTGCCGCCGGTCTGCCGGGCGACATCCGCATCACGGGAAGCCGCGCGCAGCTCGTTTCCAACGAGACGGTCGAGGCGAGCGCGGATTTGAACCTCGCCATTTCCGGCCCGCTTCTGACGCGGCCGCGGGCCTCGGGCAACATCAACATCATCACGATGAGCGTTTCAGTTCCCGACCGTCTGCCGACGACCTTAAGGCCGCTGCCAGGAACCAGGCATGTCCGCCCGACGCCGACAGCCGCCGCGCGGCTGGCGCTCGCGCGGCGCCAGCAATCGGCCGCGACCCAGGGCAGGCCTTTCCGTGCCGATCTCGATCTGACGGTGACCGCGCAGAACCGCATCTTCGTGCGCGGACGTGGCATCAATGCGGAACTCGGCGGCGATCTGCGTCTCCAGGGTACGACGCAGGATCCGATTGCCATCGGCGCCTTCGAATTGCGGCGCGGTCGCTTCGACATCCTCGGCAAGCGTCTCGATTTTGTCCGCGGTCGGCTGGATTTCACGGGCGATCTCACGCCGTCGCTCGACTTCCTGGCCGAGACCCAGGCTGGCGACGTTACTGCGCGGATCGGGGTGACGGGCCCGGCCTCACGGCCGGAATTCACCTTCAGCTCCGAGCCCTATCTGCCTCAGGACGAGGTCCTCTCGCGCATCCTGTTCCAGCGGCCGTCCGGCGGGCTGTCCGCCGGGCAGGCCCTGCAGCTCGCTCAAGCCGTCGCGCAGCTCTCCGGCGGATCGGGGAACGACGCCTTCGAGCGCCTGCGCCGCTCTCTCGGCGTCGACAGCCTCGACATCACGGTCGGTGCCGGCGGCGGGCCGGAGGTCGGTGTCTCGCGCTATATCAGCGACAACGTCCGCGTGGGCGTGCGAGCCGGTGCCCTGCCCGAGGACAGCGGCGTGACCGTTGACGTCGACCTGACCCGTCGCCTGAAGGCGCAGGGCGAGGTGAATGCGGAGGGCGGCACCTCCATCGGGCTGGGCTTCGAGCTGGAATACTAAACCATGAAAGAGGGGCGGCTCTCGGGCGCCCCTCACTCCTTGCAGCCCTCATGCAGGCTGCGGTTCGGCTCATGTTCGCAGGTCAGCGCCGGTCGAAGCGGCTGGCGATGAGATCGCCGGTCGATTGAACGACCGTGACGATGACGATCAGGACGGCGATCACGCTGACCATGACGGTCGTGTCGAAGCGCTGATAGCCGTAGCGCATGGCGAGATCGCCCAGCCCACCCGCGCCCACGGCACCGGCCATGGCCGAGGAGCCGATCATCGACACCACGGTGATGGTGAAGCCGCGAATGATGCCCGGCAGGGCTTCGGGCAGAAGCACATGCACGATGATCTGCCAGCGGCTCGCGCCCATGGCCTGTGCCGCCTCGATCAGGCCATGATCGACCTCGCGCAGGCTGACTTCGGCGATGCGGGCGAAGAAGGGCGTTGCCGCAATGCTCAACGGCACCACGGCGGCCCAGATCCCGATGGACGTGCCGACGATCAGGCGCGTGAACGGAATGAGCGCGACGAGGAGAATGATGAACGGCGTCGAGCGGAAGCCGTTGATGATGCTGCCCAGCACCCGATTGAGGCGCGGCATCTCGTAAATGCCGCCGACGCTGGTGATGACGAGAACGACGGCGAGAGGAATGCCGGCGATGAAGGCGAAGAACCCGGAGGTTCCGACCATGATCAGGCTTTCGAAGAATGCATCCCTGAACATGCTGAGGAAATATGTGGGCATGGCCGATGATCCCGCTTTGTCGATGATGCGTTATGGCGTCGGCGACGAAGCGTCAGCCGCGTTCTTCGCCTGTGTCTCGCTCTGGATCACGGCCTGCAGGACGCCGACCGGCGGCGTGCCGTTCAGCCAGTAATCGCCGATGGCGCGCTCCCGGTGAATGAGCGGATTGTGGGAGGCGAGCGTTCGGGCGTTGCGCCAGTAGCGATCGAACCGGCGCGACTCGCTCGTGGCGGATGCACCGCCGATTTCGAAGAGCAACGTGGTCGCTTCGAGCACCTGCTCGATGACGATCTGCTGCGCCTGATAAGCCTTGATGTTGGCAACGGTGTAGAGCTCCGTCGCATCGTCGCCTTTAGTGGCGGCCCGGTAAGCCTCGTCGATGGCATCGGCGACCCCGTCGACCAGGGTGTCTGCCGTGAACGAGAGACTTGCGAGCCGTCCGATCACGCTCTGAACGAGAGGATCATGGCGCGGACTGGACTTGCCTGGAACCGCGAATGTGCGGGTCTTGGCCTGCGTGAATGCGAGGGCGTCCTTCAGGACGGCTCGCGCGATGCCGGCAAGCGCGGCGAGATGGAACAGCTGGTAATACGCGATGATGTACGATGCCTTGGGCGGCTGCTCGACGGAAACGCGGCGCAGGATCTGATCCTCGCCAATCGCGACCTGATGGAAGCGCGTCGTGCCGCTGCCGGTGAGGCGCTGGCCGAACCCGTCCCAATCGTCCTCAATCGTGACGCCCTTGGCCGTCGCGGGAACGGCAAGAGACACATATTCCGTGCCTTCCAGAGCGACAGCCACGATCCAGCTCGAATAGATCGTGCCGGTGCTGTAATACTTATAGCCGTCGAGGATCCAGCGCGCGCCATCCTTCGTGAGCGTGACGGTGGTTTCCGTTCCTTCCGTCTTCTCGGCCATGGCGGCGCCGAAGAGGGCGCCCTCCACGATGAGGGAGAACCACCGCTGGCGGTCGGATTCGTCCTTGCTGTTGAGGCGCTCCTCGACGAAGGCGAAATGGGCGCGGAAGATCTGCGGCAGGTTCGAGTCCGCCTCGCCCAGCTCGATGAGAAGGCGGAATGTCTGCGGCAGCGTGGCGCCGAGACCGCCATGAGCCTGCGGAACCCGCAAAGCGCCGAACCCGGCCTCGCGCAGCCAGGTCACGGCCTCGAAGGCAAGCGTCCGCGACTGCTCGCGGGCGACCGCTCCTTCCGCAATCTTCCTGAAGATCGGCCGGAAGCGCTCTGCGAGATCCTCATAGGAGGCCGGTTCGGATCCGAACCCGTGCAGAGCGTTGCCGGTGTCGACATGGAGATCCGAGGCGAAGAGACGTGTGGCTGCGGACATTGTTGTTTCCGTTCGAATAAGCGTTCAGGCGAGTTCTTTGGCAGGGACGCTCTGTGTCGCGCCCGACCTGAAACGGGCGCCCCAATGCTCGGCCGGAAGATGGTTGCGGCCCTCGCCGAACAGCTTTTCACGCAAGGTGCCATCGGCGTAATCGGCCTTGAACAGGCCGCGCTCCTGCAGCACGGGAACCACCAGATCGACGAAGTCCGCGAGGCTTTCCGGCGCGACCGTGCGAGGAAGATTGATGCCGTCGATGTCGGCATCCTCGACCCATGAGGCGATATGGTCTGCGATCTGCTCCGGCGTGCCTACGAATGGCTTCTGGCGGCTGCCGAGGATCATCTGGTCGATCAGCTTGCGCACCGTCCAGACCGTGCCGGCGCTGCGCTTGGTGATCGCTTCCAGGGTGGAATTGTTGGCGTTGTTCTTCTCGTACTGGATCGGCTCGTCGAGATCGTATTTCGAGAAATCGACGCCGGAGGAACTCGAAAAATGCGCCAATGCTCCCTCGACGCTGGCATGGCGGCGATAATCCTCGAGCTTGTCGTTCGCTTCCCTCTCCGTGCGGCCGACGACGAGGCTCATGCCAACGAAGACCTTCACATCCTGCGGATTGCGGCCTTGGCTCGCTGCTCCTGCGCGGATGTCGGCGATGATGTCACGGGCCACGATCGGGTTCGGTCCGCCGGTGAACACGCATTCGGCATGTTTTGACGCAAATTCCCGTCCGCGCGTCGACGACCCTGCCTGATAGAGTACCGGCGTGCGCTGCGGCGAAGGCTCGCTCAGGTGAATGGCGTCGATCTGATAATACGGGCCGTCGTGCTTGATCGCCCGCACCTTGTCCGGTCGCGCGTAGATTCCCTTTGCGCCGTCCGCGATGACGGCATCGTCATCCCAGCTTCCCTCCCAGAGCTTGTAGAGCACGTCGAGATAATCGTCCGCGATGTCGTAGCGGTGATCGTGGTCGAGCTGCTCCTGCAACCCCATGCCGCGGGCTGCGCTGTCGAGATAGCCGGTCACGATGTTCCAGCCGATGCGGCCATTGGTCAGGTGGTCGAGCGTCGACATGCGGCGCGCGTGAAGATAGGGCTGCTCATAGGTCGTGTTCACGGTCACGCCGAAGCCGAGATGCTTCGTGGCGTAAGCCATGGCCGGCACCAGCAGCATCGGGTCGTTCACCGGAACTTGCGCGCCGGCTGCAATCGCCGTCTCCGGACCTCCCTTGTAGACATCGTAGACGCCCACGATGTCGGCGAGGAAGATGCCGTCGAGCTTTCCTCGTTCGGCGATCTTGGCGAGGTTCACCCAGTAGTCGAGGCTCGTATAGGACGAGGAGAGATCGCGCGGGTGAGTCCATAGGCCATGGTTGATGTGGCCCACGCAGTTCATGTCGAAGGCGTAGATGTTGATCTTCTTGGTCATGTTCCACCCGGATTGAATGTCTGGTGGCCCGCGGATCGGTCGTTTCCGTCCGCAGGCTCGGGGCGTTCTGGCTGCCGCTACCAGGCGGGCACGGTCATCTCGCCGAAATGCTTCTTGAGGATGGCTTTGACCTCGGGCGAGTTCTGGTAGATGGAGACGAACTTGTTGATCCGCGGCTCCTTCGCGTCCTCGGCGCGGACGACCCATTGAATGGCGAAGCGCTTCTGGACGTCATCGAAGATCAGCGCAGAGTTTGGATCGATATCGAATTGCTTGAGGGTCGCAGGATAGCCCTGTCCGAGGTCCACATCGTCGAGAGCGGTCGGCAATTGCTGGGCGATCAGCTCGGTGATTTTGATGTTCTTGGGATTGGACACGATATCGGCGACGGTGGCCCTGAAGTCCAAGCCTTCCTTGAGCTTGATCAGGCCGATGCGATCGAGAAGCACGAGGCCGCGGCCGCCATTCACCGGATCGTTGGCGATGGCGACCTTCGCGCCGTTCGGCAGGTCCGAGACGTTCTTGTACCTCTTCGAATAGAGGCCGACCTTCGACATGGTGCCGACGCCGATCGACACGAAATCATAGCCTCGCGCCTTCTTGGCGTCCTCCAGGAACGGGATGTGCTGGAAGTAGTTGGCGTCGATATCCTTGTTGGCGAGGGCGGCGTTGGGCGTGATCCAGTCGGTGAACTCGATCACCTTCACGTCAAGGCCCTGCTCCTTGGCCTCTTTCGCCGCCTGATGAACGGCATCGGCCGACAACCCGGAATTGATACCGACCCGCAGCGGACCCGCCGCCTGAGCCGTGCCCGACGCCATTGCCCAGGTGGATGCGGCAAGAACGGCGAGTATCGGCAGGGCCTTGGATCGTGTCAGGCGGCGGTGCCAGACGGCCAGCGACTTCCTCAGCATAGTAAAACCTCGCGTTTTAAAAGGTTGAATGACGAGTGATCGTCACATTTCGGAGCGACGCGCACGAAAATGGTATCGTCTTTCGAGTATTTTGCGAGGAGGACTCCTGATCGTGGCCCATCTATTCACGATGAATAGTCCACCTCGGGCAAAGCGACGTCTCAAGGTGCGCTTGGAGACTTGCAGGATCGTGCCTCGATTGGCGGGATGGGTCAATTAGAATGTTCTTTTTTTAGAACGATCGCGGGAAGAAAAAACTTCTCCGTCCCTCTCGCTGCGCTGGGGTGCGCAAGCGCGTTATTTTATGATCCGGAGATGGTAGGACTGCCACGGTTCATGCGACCCTTGGAGGGTCCTCGCTTACAGGGTTCCCCCTCCGCACTTGACCTCGTTCTTTATAAAGAACATAAAGCAATCTGGCGAACAGATGCGGGTCGAGAGATGGATGCAATCGACACCAAGATCCTCAGGTTCCTCCAGGAGGACGCGAGCATCTCCATTGCGGAGCTGGCGCAAAGGGTGAACCTGTCCCAGACCCCTTGCTGGAAGCGGATCCAGCGCCTGGAGGCCTCGGGGGTCATCAAGGGACGGGTCGCGCTCGTCGACCCGGAGAAGATCGGGCTCAGCCTGACCGCCTTCGTCTCGGTCGAGGCCTACGACCATACGGAGGCGTGGACGCAGCGGTTCGCGGAATTCGTCTCGACGCTGCCCGAGGTGATGGAATTCTATCGCATGGCCGGCGACGTGGACTACATCCTGCGCGTGGTCGTCCCCGACATGGCTGCCTATGATGGGTTCTACAAAAAGCTCATCAATGCCGTGCCGCTCAAGAACGTCACGTCGCGCTTCGCCATGGAGCGCATCAAGTCCACGACCGCCTTCGCGCTGACCGCATAAGTCCGCAGTCGTTTACGCGCTGAAGAGTTCGGGATGCTCCGCCTCGACCCGGGGCAGGGCGCGTAGGATTTCCGTAAGATGCCGGCGCATGGCCTCCGCAGCGGCCTCCTCGTCACGGCTGTCGATGGCGGCGACGATGGCGCGATGCTGATCGATCAAGGGCAGCATCGCTTCGGGGCCGGGGAGGGTGAGCTGGCACACCCGGTCCATATGGGCCTTGATGTCCTGCACCGCCTCCCACGCCAGGGGGCAGCCCGCGCCCTCGGCCAGAGCGATGTGGAAGAGCTCGTCGTAGCGCTGGAAGGCCGCATGGTCGTCCCGCCTCGCAGCGTTGTCCTGCATCTCCAGGAGATCGTCGATCCGCTCCCGGCTCTGCTGGTCGAATGACAAGCAGGCGCGGCGCACGACCGCCGTCTCGATCGCCTCGCGGACGAACCGGGCCTCCATCATCTTGCGCACCGAAATCTTGACCACCGTCGTGCCGCGCTGGGGCTGAATTTCCACGAGACGCGTCCGGGCGAGCCCGATCAGCGCCTCGCGGACAGGCTGGCGGGAAACCCCATGGCGCTCGGCGATGTCCTGCTCAGACAGCCGGCTTCCGGGCGGAAGCTCCAGCGCGATGATCAGGCGGCGCAGCTCGGTTTCGATGCGCTGGGCTGCGGAGCCTTGGACGACGGGGAAGGGCGTGTTCACGGGCGGATCTCATTCTTTAGACGGGTTGCATCATATATAAGTGTATACTACCATACAAGGGTCGACCAGTTAAGCCGCAGCAAGCGGCACCTGGTCCCGCTCCAAGGGCCGGCAAGGTTCTCAGAGCGCAGGACAGACCGGCAAAGACCGGGCCTGAAACAACAAAGCAACAGAGGAAAGCTTAAGGAGGATATGATGGTAACCAAAAGAACCCTCGCCGCTGCCGCCCTTGGACTATGGACGGCCCTTATAAGTGGCACAGCCGGGGCCCAGACGACACTGCGCTCCGCCGATATTCACCCGGATGGGTATCCGACTGTCGAGGCGGTAAAATATTTCGGCTCGCTCCTCGAGAAGAAGACCAACGGCCGATACAAGATCCAGGTGTTCCATTCCGCGCAGCTCGGCCAGGAGAAGGACACGATCGAGCAGACCCGCTTCGGCGTCATCGATCTGAACCGGATCAATATGGGCCCGTTCAACAACCTGATTCCTGAGACCCTGGTGCCCTCGCTGCCGTTCATCTTCCGGTCGGTCGACCACATGCGCAAGACCGTGGACGGCCCGATCGGCGATCAGATCCTGAAGGCCTTCGAGCCGCACGGGCTCGTCGCGTTGGCCTTCTACGATTCGGGTGCACGCTCGTTCTACAACTCCAAGCGCACCATCAACACGCCGGCTGACCTCAAGGGCATGAAGGTCCGCGTGATCCAGTCGGATCTCTTCCTCGACATGGTGAACGCGCTCGGCGCCAATGCGACGCCGATGCCTCCGGGTGAGGTCTATTCCGCGCTGCAGACCGGCGTGGTCGACGGTGCCGAGAACAACTGGCCGAGCTACGATTCCTTCCGCCATTTCGAGGTGGCGAAATTCTACTCGCTGACCGAGCATTCCATGTCTCCGGAAGTGCTCGTCATGTCGAAGAAGAGCTTCGACAAGATGTCCCCCGAGGACCAGAAGGCAGTGCGCGAGACGGCAAAGGAATCCGTCGCGAAGATGCGCGAGCTCTGGGAGGCGCGCGAGAAGGAAGCCGAAAAGAAGATCCGGGCGAGCGGCAGCCAGATCAACAATGTCGACAAGCAGCCCTTCATCGACGCCATGAAGCCGGTCTACGAGAAGTATGCCAAGGACGCGAAGGTGAAGGAGCTCGTCTCCCGCATCCAGGCGATGAACTGAGCCGAATAAGGCACATGCTGTAACGGACCGGCTGAGGCCGGTCCGCCTCTTGTCCCACTGGAGACTGCTTTCGATGCGCGCCGAACTTGCCGCGCTGTCCCGGATTCTGGCCGTCGTGAACAGAGCGGCCCTGTGGATCGCCGGGATCGGCCTCGTTCTCATGACCGTCTTCGTTGCCTGGCAGGTGTTCGGGCGCTACGTGCTGAACCAGTCGCCGAGCTGGACCGAGCCGGCCTCCCTGCTGCTCATGAGCTGGTTCATCCTGCTCGGCTCCGCCGTCGGCGTGCGCGACGGCAATCATCTCGGCTTCGAGATCGCTCTCCATTATGCGCCGCACGGCCTGCGCCAGATCATGCTCGGTGTGACCGAGATACTGGTGATGATCTTTGGCGGGGCCATGTCATGGTACGGCACGTTGCTGGCCGTCGAGACCTGGTCGGCGCTGATGCCGGGTCTGCCGATCCCGCAAGGGTTCGATTATGTCCCTCTCGCCGTGGGCGGTCTTCTGATCGCGCTTTTCTCTCTCGAGAAATTCATTCGTCTGCTGCTCGTCGGCGAAGATGTCCCGATGGTGCGCGTGGATGAGCCCCATCTCGTTGCCGTGAAGGATTGATGTCATGGAGATTTGGGTTCTCTTCGGCGTCTTCACGCTCCTGCTCATTATCGGAACGCCGGTCGCGTTCTGCCTCGGCATCGCGTCTCTGGCGACGATTCTCTATATGCAGCTGCCGCCGATCGTTGTGTTCCAGCAGCTCAATTCCGGCATGAACGCCTTTGCCATGATGGCGATCCCGTTCTTCATCTATGCCGGCGATCTGATGATGCGCGGTGGCATCGCCGACCGCCTGATCCGCCTCGCCGCCGGCCTGGTGGGCCACCTTCGCGGCGGCTTGGGGCAGGTGAACGTCGTCGCTTCGACGCTGTTCGGTGGCATCTCCGGCTCCGCGATCGCGGATGCCTCCGCCATCGGCGGCATCATGATCCCGCAGATGGAAAAGCGGGGCTATGCCAAGGACTACAGCGTCAACGTCACGGTGAATGCGGCCATCATCGCGCTGCTCATCCCGCCGTCCCACAACATGATCATCTATTCGATCGCGGCAGGCGGCACGATTTCGGTCGCGGACCTGTTCACGGCCGGCATCGTCCCCGGCTTTCTGCTGGCGGCGGCCCTCATGATCACAGCCTACGTGGTCGCCGTGCGCCGCGGCTACCCGGCCGATCCGTTCCCCGGCTTCCGGATGCTCGGCTACTTCCTGGTCTCGGCCGTGCCGGGCATCCTGCTCATTTTCATCATTTTCGGCGGGGTTCGCTCCGGCGTCTTTACGGCAACCGAGAGCTCCTGCATCGCTGTCGTCTACGCCCTGCTCGTCACGCTCTTCGTCTATCGCGAGATGAACTGGGAGAGCTTCGTCGAGGCGACCCTTGGTGCCGTGCGCACCACCGCCATGGTTCTCCTGGTCATCGGCACCGCCAGCGCGTTCGGGTGGCTCATGGCCTTCCTGCAGGTGCCGCAGGCAACCATCGCTCTCATGAAGACGCTGTCGGACAACCCGATCGTCGTCCTCCTGCTCATCAACGTCATCCTGTTGGTCCTCGGCACCTTCATGGACATGGCGCCGATGATCATCATCTGCACGCCGATCTTCCTGCCCGTGATCAAGGCGTTCGGCATCGACCCGGTGCATTTCGGGGTGATCCTGATCCTCAATGCCGGCATCGGCCTCAACACCCCGCCGGTGGGCTCGGTGCTCTTCGTCGGCTGCGCGGTCGGCAAGATCACCATCGGTGAAGCCATGAAGACGATCTGGCCGTTTTTGGGAGCCAGCGTCCTGGTGCTGCTTCTCGTCACCTACATCCCTGGCCTGTCGCTCTGGCTCCCCGCCCTTTTCCGCTGATCTTCGTCATTCAAGAGGCTCTCATGACCATCGACATCCGGCAGGTATGCCACCCTGAGGCCGTCCGCCATTTCAGCACGGCGGACCTGCGCCGCCACTTCCTGATCGAGCAGCTGTTCGTTCCCGGAGAGATCAAGCTGACCTACAGCCATATCGACCGGCTGGTGGTGGGCGGCGCAACGCCGCTTGCGGGGGCCATCAAGCTCGACTCGCACAAGCAGATCGGCTCGCCGAATTTCCTGGATCGGCGCGAGATCGGCATCGTCAATCTGGGCGGCGCCGGGCGCGTCCATACGGATGGCGAGATCCACAATCTCGGGCCTCGCGATGCCCTTTACGTCGCCATGGGCACGAAGGATGTGCGGTTCGAGAGCCTTGATGCGGCAACGCCGGCGAAATTCTATCTCGTCAGCACGCCGGCTCATGCCCGCTTCGAGACGGTGAAGATCGGCCTCGATCGCGCCCGCCGCGTCGACCTGGGCGATGCGGCGAACGGCAATGTCCGCACCATCTTCCAGATGATCCATCCGGAGGTTTGCCGCTCGGCCCAGCTCGTCCTCGGCATGACGCAGCTCAAGCCGGGCAGCATGTGGAATACCATGCCAGCACATCTGCACGACCGCCGCTCCGAAGTTTACGTCTATTTCGACATGCAGCCCGACACGCGTGTGTTCCATCTCATGGGCGAGCCGAACGAGACGAAGCATCTCGTTGTCGCCAACGAGCAGGCGATCCTCTCGCCCGGCTGGTCGATCCATTCCGGTGTCGGCACGAGCAATTATGCCTTCGTCTGGGCCATGGGCGGCGACAACCAGGATTTTACCGATATGGATATGGTACCCATGGATGCCCTGCGTTGAGAGGTTCGCAATGACGCTCTCCTTCGATCTGACCGGCAAGACAGCCGTCGTGACTGGGGCCAATACCGGGCTCGGCCAGGCGATCGCAGTGGCCTTGGCGCAGGCCGGAGCATCCATCGTGGGGGTTGGCCGCTCGGCCATGGATGAGACCGAGCGGCTGTGCCGCGAGGCCGGTGCCCGCTTTCATGCCGTCCAGGCCGATCTGTCGACCCTCGAACCGGTCGACCGCATCGTCACAGAGGCTATGTCGGCCGGCAGCCGGATCGACATCCTGGTCAACAATGCCGGCATCATCCGCCGCGCCGATGCCATCGAGTTCACGGAGAAGGATTGGGACGACGTGATGAACGTCAATCTCAAGTCGACGTTCTTCCTGTCCCAGGCGGCGGCGCGGACCATGCTGGCCGACGAGGGCGGGGGCAAGATCATCAACATCGCCTCGCTCCTCTCGTTTCAGGGCGGGATCCGGATTCCCTCCTATACGGCGAGCAAAAGCGGGCTGGCCGGTCTGACGCGGCTGCTCGCTTGCGAATGGGCGGCCAAGGGCATCAATGTGAATGCGATCGCGCCGGGATATTTCGTGACCAACAACACCGAGGCGCTCCGCGGCGATCCGAAGCGGAGCGGCGACATTCTCGCACGCATTCCTGCCGCCCGCTGGGGCGATCCGTCAGATCTCGGCGGGGCGGCCGTATTCCTGGCATCATCTGCGGCGAATTACGTCCATGGTGTCGTGCTGCCGGTTGACGGCGGATGGCTGGCCCGCTGAAACATTTTGGAGGAATCATGAACCGCATCAACCAACCCTTCGCCTTCGACGGCAATCTCGAGTGGGAGCCCGCAGGCGAAGGCATCCGCCGCAAGATCCTCACCTACAATGCGGAGGTGATGATGGTGCGCGTGGCGTTCGAGAAGGGTGCCGTGGGCGCCGCGCATTCGCACCCCCACATCCAGTGCAGCCTGATCGAGCAGGGCGTCTTCGACATCACCATCGCCGGACGTACGGAACGCCTCAAGCAGGGCGACAGCTTCCTCGTGCCGCCGAGCGCCATTCACGGGGCAGTAGCCGTGGAGGCCGGCGTGCTTCTCGACGTGTTCACGCCCATGCGCGAGGATTTCGTCGGCCTCAAGCCTTAGCGAAACCCAGTCGCTAACGACGGGTCATATCAACCTGGACCTCCTTCCGATTTCCGTGCCGACCGGTGCCTGGGACATTCGCTTGCCCGGGTTGTATTCCGCTGCGTAATGTAACCTCGTGATTTGTAAGTCACTCCCTCGAAATTTTCCTGCCCATTGGAGTGTCGGGCGTCACACCAGTCTGGGCGACACGACGGCTAGAGGATACAAAGTATCACTACTCGCGAGCGCCGCGCAAAAATTTTAACCCTCCGAAACTTTCTGCCCTTGAAATGCGTTACATAGGGTCGAATTCCATCCGAAGACGAACAAAGTACCTTTTGGGACGTCGGCATATGGGGATCCAGGCAGGAGAGTTGGCCTGGAACAGCGTAACGGGGGGCCTTATGTCACAAGTCGAAACTGCCGCTTTGCAGCTTAATCCTAAGCTGCTTCTCAAGACATTGCGTGCCTTTCGAAAAGGCGATTTCTCGGCCCGCCTGCCGTCGGATCTCACCGGCATCGAGGGCGAGATCGCGGAAGCGTTCAACGATATTGCCGATCTGAATCAAGGCCTTGCGCGCGAGCTCGAGCGGGTCGCGAAGGTCGTCGGCAAAGAGGGACGCATCGAGGAGCGAGGGCGGCTCGCAGCCGCGACCGGATGCTGGAGCGAATGTGTCGACTCCGTCAATGCGATGATCGGCGACCTCGTTCAGCCGACCACCGAAGTGGCGCGCGTGATCGGTGCCGTGGCGAAGGGCGATCTCAGCCAGACCATCGATCTCGAAACCGACGGACGCCCCCTGCGCGGCGAGTTCCTGCGCATCGGCAAGGTCGTGAACACCATGGTCGGGCAGCTTGGAAGTTTTGCCTCGGAGGTGACCCGTGTGGCCCGCGAGGTCGGCTCCGAAGGCAAGCTCGGTGGCCAGGCGAAGGTCAAGGGCGTTGCCGGCACGTGGAAGGACCTGACGGAAAACGTCAACCTCATGGCCGCGAACCTGACCGGCCAAGTGCGCAACATCGCCGAGGTCACCACGGCGGTCGCGAATGGCGACCTTTCCAAGAAGATCACCGTCGATGTCAAAGGCGAGATCCTGGAGCTGAAGGACACCATCAACACCATGGTGGACCAGCTGAACTCCTTCGCCTCCGAAGTGACGCGTGTGGCGAAGGAGGTGGGCACCGAAGGCAAGCTCGGTGGCCAGGCGCAGGTACGCGGCGTGGCCGGCGTCTGGAAGGATCTCACCGACAACGTGAACATGATGGCGGCCAACCTCACCGGTCAGGTCCGTAACATCGCCGAGGTCACCACGGCCGTCGCCCGAGGAGATTTGTCCAAGAAGATTACCGTGGATGTGAAGGGCGAGATTCTGGCCCTCAAATCCACGATCAATACGATGGTGGACCAGCTCAACTCCTTCGCCTCGGAAGTGACACGCGTGGCGAAAGAGGTGGGCTCCGAGGGCAAGCTCGGAGGACAAGCGCAGGTCGAAGGCGTCGGCGGCACCTGGAAGGATCTGACCGAGAACGTGAACATGATGGCGGCGAACCTGACGGGTCAGGTCCGTAACATCGCCGAGGTCACCACCGCGGTCGCGAACGGCGACCTTTCCAAGAAGATCACCGTGGAGGTGCGCGGGGAGATCCTGGAGCTGAAGAACACCATCAACACCATGGTGGACCAGCTGAACTCCTTCGCCTCCGAGGTGACGCGCGTGGCGAAGGAGGTGGGCTCAGAGGGCAAGCTCGGCGGACAGGCCCAGGTGCGCGGCGTCGCGGGAACCTGGAAGGATCTGACCGACAACGTGAATCTGATGGCCGCCAACCTAACGGGGCAGGTCCGCAACATCGCAGAGGTCACGACCGCGGTCGCGAATGGAGATTTGTCGAAAAAGATCACCGTGGAAGTGCGCGGCGAGATCCTTGAGCTGAAATCCACGATCAACACCATGGTGGACCAGCTCAATTCCTTCGCGGGCGAAGTGACGCGCGTCGCGAAGGAAGTGGGTTCTGAGGGCAAGCTCGGCGGACAGGCTCGGGTGGAGGGTGTTGCCGGCACCTGGAAGGATCTCACCGACAACGTGAACCTGATGGCCGCGAATCTGACAGGTCAGGTGCGTAACATCGCCGAGGTGACCACGGCGGTGGCGAACGGCGACCTCTCCAAGAAGATCACCGTCGATGTCCGCGGTGAGATTTTGGAGCTCAAATCGACCATCAACACCATGGTGGATCAGCTCAACTCCTTCGCAGGCGAGGTGACGCGTGTGGCGCGCGAAGTCGGCACCGAAGGCAAGCTCGGCGGCCAGGCGCAGGTGCGCGGCGTCGGCGGCGTCTGGAAGGATCTCACCGATAACGTCAATATGATGGCCGCAAATCTGACAGGTCAGGTGCGTAACATTGCGGAAGTCACTACCGCAGTGGCGAACGGCGACCTCTCTAAGAAAATTACGGTGGCTGTCGAAGGCGAAATTCTGGAGCTGAAATCCACGATCAACACCATGGTGGATCAGCTCAACTCCTTCGCAGGCGAGGTGACGCGTGTGGCGCGCGAAGTCGGCACCGAAGGCAAGCTCGGCGGCCAGGCGCAGGTGCGCGGCGTCGGCGGCGTCTGGAAGGATCTCACCGATAACGTCAATATGATGGCCGCAAATCTGACAGGTCAGGTGCGTAACATCGCCGAGGTGACCACGGCGGTGGCGAATGGCGACCTCTCCAAGAAGATCGCCGTCGATGTCCGGGGTGAGATTCTCGAGCTGAAATCGACGATCAACACCATGGTGGATCAGCTCAACTCCTTCGCATCCGAAGTGACGCGCGTGGCGCGCGAAGTCGGCATCGAAGGCAAGCTCGGCGGCCAGGCGCAGGTACGCGGCGTCGGCGGAACGTGGAAGGACCTGACCGACAACGTCAACATGATGGCGAACAACCTCACCGGTCAGGTGCGCGGCATCGCCAGCGTCGTGACGGCGGTTGCGGAGGGCGATCTCAAGCGCAAGTTGACCGTGGACGCCAAGGGCGAGATCGCGGCACTCGCCGAGACCATCAACGAGATGATCGACACGCTCGCGACCTTCGCCGATCAGGTGACGAACGTGGCCCGCGAAGTGGGTGTCGAGGGCAAACTCGGTGGACAGGCGAGGGTGCCAGGTGCTGCGGGCTTGTGGCGTGACCTCACCGACAACGTGAACCAGCTCGCCGCCAACCTGACCACGCAGGTGCGAGCGATCGCCGATGTGGCCACCGCCGTGACCAAGGGCGACTTGACGCGGTCGATTTCGGTCGAGGCTTCGGGCGAGTTGGCGTCGCTGAAAGACAACGTCAACGAAATGATCCGCAACCTGCGCGATACGACGCTCAAGAACGCTGAACAGGATTGGCTCAAGACCAATCTCGCCAAGTTCACGCGGATGCTGCAGGGCGAGCGCGATCTCACCACCGTATCGAACATGATCCTGTCCGAGATCGCTCCGCTGGTGAATGCCCAGCAGGCCGTTTTCTACACGGTCGAGGCCGATGGCAGCGGGCCGGTGCTGGAGATGGTGGCATCCTATGCCTTCACGGAGCGGAAGCATCTCAGCAACCGCTTCCGCCTCCGCCAAGGGCTGGTCGGTCAGGTAGCTTACGAGAAGAAGCGCATTCTCCTTACCAATGTGCCGGGCGATTATATCACCATCGGTTCTGCCCTCGGCGAGGCGCCGCCGCTCAACATCATCGTGCTGCCGGTGCTGTTCGAGCAGGAGGTGAAAGCGGTGATCGAGCTGGCCTCGTTCAGCCGCTTCTCGGAGGCGCACCAGTCCTTCCTGGAGCAGCTGACGGAATCGATCGGCATCGTTCTCAATACGATCGCGGCGAACATGCGCACGGAAGGCCTGCTGAAACAGTCTCAGCTTCTGACCACGGAACTCCAGAGCCAGCAGGAAGAGTTGAGGAACACCAACGACCGGCTGGAACAGCAGGCGGCGACGCTTCGCCAATCGGAAGAGCTCCTGCGCCAGCAGCAGGAGGCGCTCCAGAAGACCAACGAAGAGCTCGAGGACAAGGCGCGCCTGCTCGAGCTTCAGAAGCGGGAAGTGGAGACGAAGAACCAGGAAGTCTCGGTCGCAAAGACAGCTCTGGAGGAGAAGGCGGAGCAGCTCTCGCTGACGTCGCGCTACAAGTCGCAGTTCCTGGCCAATATGAGCCACGAATTGAGGACGCCGCTGAACTCTCTCCTCATTCTCTCAAAGCTTCTGACGGAGAACTCCGACGGTAATCTTACCGATAAGCAGCGGGAATTTGCCAAGACGATACACGCCGCAGGCTCCGATCTCCTCGCGCTGATCAACGATATCCTGGATCTGTCCAAGATCGAATCCGGCACGGTGAGCCTCGAGGTGTCGAGCGTGGGATTCAGGGATCTCGTCGACAACATGGACCGCACCTTCCGCCAGATCGCGGAAGAGCGAAAGCTCGAGTTCCATGTCGAGGTCGATCCCAAGCTGCCGCTGGCGATCAGGACGGATTCGAAGCGGCTGCAGCAGGTGCTGCGCAATCTGTTGTCGAACGCCTTCAAGTTCACGGAACGCGGCGGCGTGACGCTTCAGATCGGATCGGCCGAAGGATCGCCGCTGCGATCCGGCAGCAAGTGGATTGCCATGTCGGTGACCGACACGGGCATCGGCATCCCGGAGGACAAGCTGCGCATCATCTTCGAAGCATTCCAGCAGGCCGATGGCACCACGAGCCGGAAATATGGCGGAACCGGCCTCGGATTGTCGATCAGCCGAGAGATCGCCCGTCTTCTCGGCGGCGAGATCGTGGTGTCGAGCACGCCCGGAAGCGGTTCGACCTTCACGCTGTTCGTGCCCGTGGAACCGCCTGCAAGCCACGGGCTGCCGGGGGGCGGAGCGACCGCGCGGCCGAACGGCGATGCCGTGGGATACTATGCCGGAACCGAGGACGCGTCGGGATCGATGCTCCGCCAGCCTTCGGCAGCGATGGCGCTTTCCGCATCGCTCGACGACCGCCATGCGATCACCAATGGCGACAGGATCGTCCTCATCGTCGAGGACGACGCGATGTTCGCCTCCGTCTTGCTGGAACTCGCGCGCGAGGAGGGGTTCAAGGGCCTCATCGCCATGGACGGGGCCTCCGCGCTGGCGCTCGCGCACCGCTACAAGCCGCATGCCGTGACCCTCGATATCGGATTGCCCGACATGGATGGTTGGGCGCTTCTCGACCTGTTGAAGCACGATCCGCGCACCCGTCATGTGCCGATCCATGTGATCTCGGTGGACGATCAGAAGAAGCGCGGTCTTAAGGCCGGTGCCTTCGGCTTCCTTGAGAAGCCTGTGGATCGGGAAGCGCTCATGGGCGCTCTCAACCGGACGAAGGAGTTCATCGACCGGCCGGTGAAGAAGCTGCTCCTCGTAGAGGATGACGACAATCAGCGCATGAGCCTGTCCGAACTCATGAAGGACGAACAGGTCGATGTCACCGCCGTGGGAACGGCCGAGAGTGCGCTCGAGGTCATTGCCGCACGGCATTTCGATTGCGCCATCGTCGATCTTGGCCTCCCCGACCTTCCGGGAACGGAACTCATCGAGCGCATCCGCACGACCAAGGGCGGTGCGGAACTGCCGATCGTGATCTATACGGGGCAGGACCTCACGAAGGCTGAGGAACGCCGGCTGCAGAGTATTGCGGCGACCCTTATCGTCAAGGGCGAAGGCTCGCCGGAGCAGCTCCTCAACGATACGGCGCTGTTCCTGCACCGCGCGATCAGCGCCATACCCGAGGAAAAGCACATCATTGTGGAGCGGCGCGCCGACAACTCCCTCGACGGACGCAAGGTTCTGATCATTGACGATGACATGCGCAACATCTTCTCGCTCACGAGCGCGTTGGAGCAGCATGGAATATCGGTCATCTTCGCGGAAAACGGCCTGGAGGGGATCGAAAAGCTGCAGGCCAATCCCGACGTCGACGTGGCTCTGGTTGATATCATGATGCCGGAGATGGACGGCTATGAGACCATGCAGGCGATCCGCAGGATTCCGCGATACGAAGATATGCCGCTTGTTGCGGTCACAGCGAAGGCTATGAAGGGGGACAGGGAGAAGTGTATCGAGGCCGGCGCCACGGACTACGTGTCGAAGCCTGTGGATGTCGATCAACTTCTCGCGGTCTTGCGCGTTCAACTGAGCCGGAGCACATATATACCTGATGGAAAGGTTGCTCCCAACGGCGCGGCAGAGACCGGGTTGAACTCATGACGGACGACGTGAGGCAGGAGGCTTCAAGCGTGAACCCGGACGCGTTTCGTCTGGTCTCGGCTCGACCTCTCTCCGACCCGATTGCGGCCAAGATCCTTGTGGTCGACGACGATCCCCGGAATCTCATCGCCGTCGAGGAGGTGCTGCGGTCTCCGGGGGTCGAGATCGTGACGGCGGATTCGGGCGAATCTGCCCTGCGCCATGTTCTCAACCATGACTTCGCCGTCATTCTTCTCGACGTGCAGATGCCGCGGCTCGACGGCTATGAGGTCGCCAGCCTGATCAGGAACCGGCCGCGCTCGTCGCGTGTGCCGATCCTTTTCCTGACTGCCTTCAACAAGGACGATATGCATGTCTTCAAGGGATACTCGGCCGGTGCGGTCGATTATGTCTTCAAGCCTATCGAGCCTCTGATCCTGAAATCGAAGGTCGATATTTTCGTCGATCTCTACCGGAAGACCGAGGAGATCCGGCGGCAGGCTGAGCAGGAGCGCCGTCTGCTGATGGACAACCTGCATGTCCGCAGTGAGAAGCTGAAGGCGGAGCAAGCTCTGCGCCGTCGCGAGGAGCATCAGTCGATCGTGCTGCAGTCGCTGCCGATCGCTCTCTATACCGCGTCGGTCGGCGACGATCGGAAACTTCATTTCACCAATGAAAGCGTCGAGCGAATCACCGGGTTCGCACCGGATTCCTTTCTAGAGAGTCCGGATTTCTGGGCGTCCCGGATCAATCCCGAGGACCGCGACCGCGTGCTTGCGCAACTCCGGCACCTGGGAGAGGAGGGGGGCGTCAATCTCGAGTATCGCTGGCGCTGCGCCGACGGCGTCGAGCGGCATTTCCTCGATCAGATGGTTCTTACGCGTGACGACGATGGCTCGCCCCATGAGTCCTTCGGAATGTGGTTCGATATCACCGAGCGCAAGCAGATGGAGCAGAACCTGCTCCATGCCAGCAAGCTGGAAGCCGTCGGCCGTCTGACCGGCGGCATCGCTCACGATTTCAACAATATGCTGAGCGTCGTGATCGGCAATCTCGATCTTCTGAAGAAATCCATTCAGGGGAACGAGAAGGCCGAGCGGCGCGTGCACATGGCGCTGGAGAGCGCGCAGCATTGCGCCGATCTCACCTATCGACTGCTCACCTTCTCACGGCGCCAGGCATTGCAGATATCGACTATCGATGTGACCGGCCTGATGCCGAGCCTTCTCGAACTGATGCGTAGGACGCTCGGCGAGAACGTCCGTGCGAGCTTCCAGGCCGGCGAGAGCGTCTGGCCGATTCAGGTCGATCGCGCTCAGCTCGAGGCCGCTCTTCTGAATCTGGCCGTCAATGCCCGCGACGCGATGCCCGATGGCGGCGATCTGATCATCGCCGTCGAGAACCGAGTGATCGAGGATGGACGATCGGCTCCGAGCGGCGAGTTCGTCGTGATATCCGTGAGCGATACCGGAACCGGCATGCCGCCGGAGGTGCTCGAGAAGGTCTTCGAGCCGTTCTTCACCACAAAGGAAAGCGGCAAGGGCACGGGGCTCGGCCTCAGCATGGTCTATGGTTTCGTTCAGCAATGCCATGGACATGTCGAAGTGGAGAGCGAGCCGAATGCGGGAACGACGATCCGCATCTTTCTGCCGCGGTCGCATGAAGAGCCGGAGAGTCTGTCGCTTGATCAAGCGGCTGTGGCCCATCCCTTCGGCAACGGGCGCACCGTGCTGGTGGTCGAGGACAATCCCGCCGTGCGGCAGGTTGCCCGTTCGACTCTCCACTCCCTCGGGTTCAAGGTGCTGGAAGCTGAAAACGGCGATGAAGCGGCAAACTTTCTGAAGTCGGGAAAGGACATAGACCTCGTCCTTTCCGACGTCCGGATGCCCGGTGAACTCAGCGGCATCGATCTCGCCCGCCTCGTGCATCGTGAAAAGCCGGAGATTCAGGTTCTTCTGACGACGGGATACTTCGATAGCGAAGAGAAGCTCGAAGGGCTCAATCTTCTCTACAAGCCTTACCGTGCGAGCGACCTTGCCGAGAAGATCCAGTCATTGATGGAGCAAAGGCCGAATGTTGAGTTCGAGGATACGTCGTCGCGCCCGAAAGCCGCGGTAGCGTAGCCCAGGGGCGGCTCTCGCAGACGACCGGTCATCGACGGGATGCTGAATCCTGGTCGATGAATCCCGTTGAGCACATCCCAACTGGAAGGATCAAGCTTCGGCCGTGAGCGTGTCGCGCTCGCCGCACCACGCCGTATAGAAATCGCCCGTGCGATCCAGAACGAACACGGTCGGGCTGGACACGGTCGACCAGCAAGCCGATTCAACCGCGAATTTCAAAGCCTTCGCACGAAAATAGAACGAGCCGAGATCTCGGCCGAATTGAGAAACGGTCCAACGATTATGCTTAAATACGACGCAATACGCTCCGTGGGGCATCAATGCACCTTCCAAGCAGCTTGTCTGACAGATTGCAGGTGCCGTTGCTAACGATCTTAAGACGCAATGGCAACCACGAATGGCGATTTTTATCGCTAAACCTTAAAGAGGCGTTTCGGCAGCGAGAACGAGCTTTTCGAAGGAGCGGCAATTGCCGTCGCCAATCTGCTAGAGCATCGGACCCAAAAGTGGAATCCACTTTTGGGATCCATCCGATGCTCCGCTCTTTGAAGAGCGCATCGTTGGACGCGGCCCTCTGGGTCCGCACGATGCGCTAGAGAACTCGCCCGGGATTGAGGATACCCGCCGGGTCTAAGGCCTGCTTCATCGTCGCCATGAGCGCGAGTTCCGGCTCGGTCCGGCTCATCGAGAGATAGGGGCGCTTGATCCGGCCGATCCCGTGCTCGGCCGAGATGGAGCCGCCCATTCCGGATACGAGGCTGTAGACGAGAGACTGGACTCCCTTCTTGATATCGTCGCTCATATCGCGGATCGCGACATTGATATGGATGTTGCTGTCGGCCACGTGCCCGAAGACCACGTAAACGGCGTCTGGCCACTGCTTCGGCATTTCCTGGCGCAGATGAGCGACGACTTCCGCCATGCGATTCAGCGGAACGCTGACGTCGAAGCGGATTTCCTCCGGCAGGAAGCGACCGTATTCGTAGGGCGTTTCGCGGTAGGCCCAGAACCGGTTCCTGTCGGCGCGCGATTGAGCGATCACGGCGTCCCTGATCAGGTTCTGCTCATAGAACTCGCTCAGGAGGAGAGAGAAAGCGTCTGTCCCCTCCGGATCCTCGCCCATATCGGCTTCGATCAGGAGCGTGACGTCGTGCTCGTCCTCGAAGGCTGGCGGAAGGCCGCAGATCTGGGTCGCGACCGTCATGAATTCGCGCCACATCGCCTCGAAGACGAGCAGGCGCCCTGGATGCTTCTGCTGAAACTGGCGCAGGACGACGAGCGCATCCTCGAAGCTCGCGACGGCGCAAAGGGCTGTCTGAAGACCGAGAGGCTTGGGATGCAGCCCGATCACCGCCCGCGTGACGACGCCGAGCGTTCCTTCGCTGCCGATGAACAGCTGCGTCCAGTCATAGCCGGCGTTGTTCTTCAGCATCTTGTTGAGCGAGCGGACCACGGTGCCGTCTGCCAGAACGACTTCGAGGCCGAGGGTGTTGCGACGCGCCATGCCGTAGCGCAACACCTGGTTGCCGCCTGCATTGGTCGCAATGTTGCCGCCGATCGTGCAGGTTCCCCGAGCGCCGAGATCGATCCCGCACAGAAACCCCGCCTCGTCGGCTGCCTGCTGAATCACTGCGAGCGGCGTTCCGGCAAGCGTCGTGAGCGTCGCGCTCGCCGGATCGATCTCTTCGATGCCGCTCATGCGTTCGAGGGAGAGCGCGATTTCTCCCGCCTGCGGATGGGCGCCGCCCGCTAGCCCGGTCAGCCCACCCTGCGTCACGAGACTCTGACGATGGGCATGGCAGATCCTCAAGGCCGTCGAGACATCCTCGGTGGTTTGCGGGAGAATGAGCGCGCGGGGCGGAGTGGGCGCGAGGCCGCTGGCATCGGCATGGTTGCGCGCCGGAATATCCGGCCCGATCCGCACCTGGGATCCCAGCGCCTTCACAAGGGCATCGATCACATCACTCATCACGGTCCCGCGTTGAATGGAGGCCAGGCGTCGGCCCGCAAGGCCGACCCGCTTTGCTCTCTAGGATGTCTCGGTAACTCTGACAATTGCGTCGGGCCGCTTCCACAACTCGGGAAGGAGGTCGATCCCGAGGCCTGGCTTCATGTTCACCGTGACCTCGCCTTTCATGACGACCGGCAGTTCGGTGACGAGCTCCGTGTACCATCCGGTATAGAAGGCCCGCACGCTTTCCTGGATCAGGGCATTCCGTGCGTGAAGCGAGAAGTGGCACGATGCGGCATAGACCACGGGACCTGTGCAGTCATGGGGCGCCACGGGAACATGCCAGGCCTCGGCGAGAGCGGCGATCTTGCGCGCCTCCGTCAGGCCGCCGCACCATGACAGATCGAGCATCGCCACGCCGGCGACGCCGGTCTCGAGATACTCTCGAAAGGCGTGGGTATAGGACAGCGTTTCCGATGCGCAGACCCAGGCCTTCGAATGCTGCGCGTATTCCTTGAGGTCGCCGACATTGTCGAGGCGGAAAGGATCCTCGTGCCAATAGGTGTCGTATTCGGCAAGCGCCGTTGCGAGCTTCTTGGCCATGGGCAGGCTCCACAGGGAATGGAACTCGACCATGATGTCCATCTTGTCGCCGACCGCCTTGCGAATCTTTGCGAAGGGCTCCAGCGCCGTCCGGAGCTCGTCCGGCGATATGTCGTATCCCTGGCTGCGCTCCGCGGCGACATCGAAGGGCCAGATCTTCATGCCCGTAATGCCCTGCTCCAGCAGGGAATGGGCAAGCTCGTCGGCGCGGTGCAGGAACGCGTCCAGATCTTCGTAGTCTCCTTGCCTATCGCCAATGCCCCAATTGGCGACTTTCTGAGCGCGGCTGTCGCGAATGTACCTGTAACCGGCGCAGGTGTTGTAAACGCGAATCTTGTCGCGCGACCGGCCGCCCAGCATGTCGCAGACGGGCTTGCCGTGAGCTTTGCCGAACAGATCCCACAGGGCGATGTCGATGGCGGAATTACCCCGCGTTTCGACGCCGGCCGAACGCCAGCCGAGATAATTCTGGATATCTCTGTTGATGCCTTCGATCTGAAGCGGGTCGCGACCGATCAGCTTGGCCGCCACGGTCTCATGGATGTAGGCCTCGACCGCAGCTGCGCCCATAAAAGTCTCGCCGAGGCCGTGGATTCCATCATCCGTGTGCAGGCGGATCCAGATAATGTTCGCGAATTCCTGGAGTCGGATCGTTTCAACAGCCGTGATCTTCATGGGATCCTCATCGCAGCGGCGCCATTTGAAGACGATATAGAGCAGAGCCTGAGGCACCGGTGCTGCCGCGTCCCATCATATCCACGGAAAATGAGCGGTGCGAGCAGCTATTCATAAGTCTAATATGAAACAAAGTAGCAAATTAAACGGACTGCTCTCCGGTTCTCCTGCCGCGGATTGGAAACTGCCCCGCAATTCGTAACGGACAGGAGCGGAAAAGCGCCGGTCATGAATGAGGTCGGGCTTCGCTGGATCTGCCGTTCGCAGCCGAACTTGTCCGGCCGCTCGATTGACACTCTCCGGAACTGAGCCTTAGATCACGCAACATCTTCGTACTTCCAAGGACTTGAAGAGTCCCCAAAGACGAACAGAATTTAGGGAGCGTCCACGAGGGCGCCCAAAATAGGGAACGCCGGTGAGCAGGATAATATCCTTCTTCTTCAGGGGGTTGGAGGGGCTTCTCGTCCTTCTCCTGGCGGCCATGGTCGTCATGGTCTTCGGCAATGTCGTGTTGCGCTATCTGTTCGACACCGGAATCGACGTCTCCGAAGAGCTGTCGCGCTACTTCTTCGTCTGGTTGACCTTCATCGGCGCCGTCGTGGTCGGCCGTGAGAACGCGCATCTGGGCGTCGAGACCCTTGTTTCCCGTCTCGGCGATGTGGGTCGCAAGGTGTGCATGGTTCTCTCCGACCTGTTCATCATCGGGTGCTGTGCCGTGTTCTTCTGGGGAACGTGGCAGCAGGCAGAGATCAACGCGACCAACTACGCTCCGATCACCGAAGTCTCGATGCTCTGGGTCTACGGCGTCGGATTTTTCACCAGCATCGGCCTGGGCCTCATGGCGCTCCTGCGGATCCTGCGGGTGGTGAGCGGGCGCATCAGCGAGCATGAGCTCAAGGCCTTTGCCGGTGACTATAGCGACGATGAAGCCCATGCTCTGAGGGAACGACTCGAATGACCATCGTCGTCTTCCTCACCTCGCTGCTGGGCGCCATGGCGCTCGGAATGCCGATTGCTTTCGCTTTGATCGTCTGCGCCTTGGCGCTCATGCTTTGGCTCGGCAACTTCGACAGCCAGATCGTCGCCCAGAACATGATCATCGGCGCCGACAACTTTCAGCTCCTGGCGGTTCCCTTCTTCCTGCTCGCCGGCGAGTTGATGAATGTCGGAGGGCTGTCGAAGCGCATCGTCAACTTCGCGCTGGCGTGCCTGGGACATATTCACGGCGGCCTGGGCTATGTGGCCATCGTTGCCGCGCTCATCCTGGCGGCCCTGTCCGGTTCCGCAGCCGCGGATACGGCTGCTCTCGCCGCCATCCTGATCCCGATGATGCGCAATGCCGGATACGACATTCCGCGGGCGGCGGGACTCATCGCGGCCGGTGGCATCATCGCTCCGGTGATCCCGCCTTCGATCGGCTTCATCGTCTTCGGCGTTGCGGCCAATGTCTCGATCTCCCAGCTGTTCCTGGCAGGCGTCGCGCCCGGCATAATGATGGGCATTTCGCTGGTGGTTGCGTGGGCCATCGTCAGCCGGAAGGACAAGATGAAGACGGCGCCGCGGGCGACCATGCGTGAGCGCGGCAAGGCCTTCGTCGATGGTTTCTATGCTCTGCTCATGCCAGTCATGATCCTTGGCGGTATCAAGTGGGGGATCGTGACACCGACGGAAGCCGCGGTGCTCGCCGCCGTCTATGCGCTCCTGATCGGAATGTTCGTTTATCGCGAGCTGAAGCCGTCGATGCTCTACGGCGTTTTCCTGACGGCTGCGAAGACGACGGCCGTGGTGATGTTCCTCGTCGCCGCGGCGCTCGTGTCAGCATGGCTCATCACACAGGCCAACATTCCGGGCGAGATCAGCGGGCTTATCGAACCCCTGATGGGCAATAAGACCTTGCTCATGTTCGCTCTGATGTTCCTGGTCGTTATCGTCGGAACGGCGCTGGATTTCTCGCCGACGGTTCTGATCCTGACGCCGGTTCTCATGCCGATCGTCAAGCAGGCCGGAATCGATCCGGTCTATTTCGGCGTGCTGTTCATCATCAACAATGCCATCGGCCTGATCACGCCTCCGGTGGGAATCGTGCTCAATGTGGTGAGCGGCGTTGCCCGCGTGCCGATGGGAGCCGTCATCCGTGGCGTGAATCCGTTCCTGATCGCGCAGTTG
Source organism: Microvirga ossetica (assembly GCF_002741015.1). Taxonomy (NCBI): domain Bacteria; kingdom Pseudomonadati; phylum Pseudomonadota; class Alphaproteobacteria; order Hyphomicrobiales; family Methylobacteriaceae; genus Microvirga; species Microvirga ossetica. Next base: position 4,191,653 of record NZ_CP016616.1, read on the forward strand.
ATCGTGCTCGTCCTGCTCATCATCTTCCCCGATCTGGTTATGGTGCCGTTCTCCTGGTTGAGGGGACGATGAGAAGACTGAAATAACGAAAAGAGAGAGGAAACAATGATGAAGAGTTTCAAGTTCGTTCTTGCTGCCGGCGTCGCGGCAACCATTCTCGCCGCGGCTCCGGCCTACGCACAATTTACCGAACGCAGTATCCGCATTTCCAATGGCGTGAACGAGGATCACCCCAACGGAAAGGGTGTCGAAAAGTTCAAGGCGTGCCTGACGGACAAATCCGGCGGCAAGCTGAAGGTGCAGGGCTTCTGGGGCAATGCCCTGGGCGGCGACCTTCAGGCCACTCAGGCGCTCCGCTCCGGCACGCAGGAAATGGTCGTCACATCGAGCTCGCCGCTGATCGGCATCCTGCCCGATCTCGGCGTCTTCGACCTGCCGTTCCTCTTCGCCAATGAGAAGGAGGCCGATGCCGTTCTCGATGGCAGCTTCGGCAAGTATGTCGACGGCAAGCTCGAGACGGTCGGACTGGTCAACCTGGCTTATTGGGAGAACGGGTTCCGCAACCTCACCAATTCGCGCCGCCCGGTCGAAAAGTGGGAGGATTTCAAGGGCCTCAAGGTTCGTGTGATGCAGAACAACGTGTTCCTCGACACGTTCAAGAACATGGGCGCCAATGCGGTGCCGATGGCATTCGGCGAGGTGTTCACAGCGCTCGAGACCAAGGCCATCGACGGTCAGGAAAATCCTTTCGTGACCATTGACACCTCCAAGTTCTACGAGGTTCAGAAGTACCTCTCCGTCACGCGGCACGCTTATACCCCCTTCCTCGTCCTCTACTCGAAGAAGCTGTGGGATGGGCTGTCGAAGGACGAGCAGGCTGCTCTCCGTGACTGCGCCGTTCTCGCTCGCGATGAACAACGCAAAGTGTCCCGTGAACTATCTCTGGCCTCCCTCAACAAGATCAAGGGCGAGGGGACCGTGGTCAATGAGCTGAACGCTCAGGAGGCCAATCGGATGCGCGACCAGGCCAAGGCGGTTTGGGAGAAGCATGCGGCCACGATCGGCCCTGAGACGGTGAAGATGATGCAGGCGGAGCTGGAAAAAGTCCGTCAGAAGTAAGCTCCCGAGCCCTGCACCGTTCGAACGATGATCGAGCGGTGCAGGGCCGATTTGTCTTCGCGTTCCCGATGTTAATGACGCCCGAACCGAGAGAAGACCTCGATCGATGCAGATTCTCATTCTCGGAGCGGCCGGAATGGTCGGCCGCAAGTTGACCGAACGCCTGGTGAAGGATGGAAAACTGGGCGACAAGGCGATCACCCGCCTCATCCTGCATGACGTCGTTGAACCTCAGCGTCCCGATGTTTCGTATGATGTCGAGACACTGACTTCCGACTTTTCTATCCCGGGAGAGGCGGAGAAGCTGGTGGCGGGCCGCCCCGATGTGATCTTCCACCTTGCAGCGATCGTCTCGGGCGAGGCGGAAGCCGATCTGGAGAAGGGATACCGGATCAATCTCGACGGGACGCGGTTTCTCTTCGATGCCATCCGCGCCGTGGGAGGGGGATACAAACCTCGCCTGCTGTTCACATCGTCCATCGCGATCTTCGGAGCACCATTCCCGGACGCCATCGGCGACGAGTTCTTTCTGACGCCCCTCACGAGCTATGGCACGCAGAAGGCCATCGGCGAATTGCTGCTGGCCGATTACACGCGGCGTGGTTTCTTCGACGGCGTCGGGATCCGCCTTCCGACCATCTGCGTCAGGCCGGGGAAACCCAACAAGGCCGCCTCCGGCTTTTTCTCGAGCATCATTCGCGAGCCGCTGAACGGTCAGGATGTCGTCCTGCCGGTTTCGCTCGAAGTGCGCCACGCGCATGCCTCGCCGCGTTCCGCCGTCGGCTTCCTAGTGCATGCGGCGACCATGGATACCGGCCTGATCGGCCCGCGACGCAACCTGACCATGCCGAGCGTCTCGGTGACCGTCGGCGAGCAGATCGATGCCTTGCGGCGCGTTGCTGGCGAGGGGGCTGTTGCCCACATCCGCCATGAACCCGATCCGACGATCATAGGCTTCGTCGAGGGATGGCCGCGCCGTTTCGATGCACGCCGTGCCGAAAGCCTCGGATTTCGCGCCGAGACAAGCTTCGATGAAATCGTTTCGGTCTATATCGAAGACGAGCTGGGTGGCGTGCTGCCGGCCTGAATGGCTGCAGAAGTTAATTCTGCGGCCGCTCCGGAAAGAGCCTCTGCCGGAGCACCGCCCATTTCTGGATCGCCCAAAGCGTGAAGCGTCCCACCGGCTTCTGCAGGAAGGGCACGTCATAGGCGATCAGGAGCAACCCGAGGGGCAGCATCCACAATCCAAGGAATGGCAGTATCGAGACGACCCCGCCCAGCATCAGGAGGATGCCCACGGGAATCCTGATCCATCTTGCATTGGGATGGCGGAGGTTGCGGAGGACGTACGCGACTTTTCCCGGAACCTCATGTTCCAGATGTCTGAATGCCTGCCGGAGAACGGCTCGGCCGCTATGCGGTGTCATGCTTGCAGACGAATTCGTTGGCGACGGCGAAGTTCCATTCAGATCAAAATGCCGAGTGGCCGTTAACCTCAGATGAATTGCGCATCCGAGGCATCGAACCGCTCTGTCGATGGGCCGCGCCTGCAACGCTTTCGGTTTTAACGTGTCAGTCCGGACAGGGCATCCGCAACGGCCTGTGTTCCCTGTTCGCGAATCCGCGCGACCCTGACGGCTCTATCCTTTTGCTCGAGGTGATAAAGATAGGAGTCGAACTCGAGCGGAAGGGCAGGGTCGCCGAGATAGCGAGGTTTTTCCGCGCGCTCGTAATAATCCGCCCTGAGCATCCGTCCGAGGTGCTCTTGAACCGAATGGGGCAGGAGCGGCGCGTTGCGTCGGGTGGAGGCAATGAAGGATCCAGGATCGTCTGCAATGTTATCAAGCATCGATTTCCCCCGCAATAAGGCTTAGGTTAATGCTTGGTAAAGGCGTTGGTTTCATGGGAAGGCGGACAAAATTGCCGCACCTTGGGCCGGCAAGCCTCAACCCAGCCAAATGCCGTAGGACGTCCCCTGATTTAGATTTTGGGGGAACGCCTTGCAGACCGATCCATCTCTCACGGAGCGGCTCAAGTTCATGGGCATCGACGAGACTGCCTGTCAGGAGCTTCGCTCCCTGTGGCAGCAGGTGGCGCCGGAGCTGCCGAGGATCCTCAAGCGCTTTTACGCCCATATGCACCGGCAGCCGGCATTGTCGAAGATGATCGGAACGCAGCAATCCCGGCTGGTCTCCGCCCAGCTGCAGCATTGGGGCCGGCTCTTCAGCGGCAACTTCGACGCCTCCTACCTCGAAGGGGTCCGCCGCATCGGTCTCATTCACAACAAGATCGGCCTGGAGCCACGGTGGTATATCGGTGGCTACGTCTTCATTCTGAACGAGCTGGTTCAATTACTCTCGAGAAAGCACCGCTTCAACGGCATGTCGCTGGCGCGCAAGTTGAGCGTGGTCAATCGGGCGGTGATGCTCGATATGGACCTTGCCATCTCGGTTTATCAGGACGCATTCGTCGAAGACCGTCAGCGAAGAGGCAAGGCGCTGTCGCAAGCCGTCGCTTCGTTTTCCGATGCGGTTCAGGAAAGCCTCGAGATCTCGGGACAGGCGAGCGACGCTTTGTCGGAGAGCGCCACTGCGCTCGATGAGGCGACCGGCGATGCCAGCACCTTGGCGATCCAGGTCACGACAGCGGCCGAGCGAACGGCATCGAACATGCAGTCGGGAGCTGCGGCGACGGAGCAGCTCGCGGCGTCCGTCCGCGAGATCGGCCAGCAGGCCAGCCGCTCGGCGGACGTTGCGCGGCATGCCCTGGAGAGTTCGCAGCGCACGAAGGATTCCGTGACAGGCTTGGCGGAGCAGGCCAGGCAGATCGGCGGCGTGGTCGATCTGATCGAACGGATTGCGGCGCAGACGAATCTGCTCGCCCTGAACGCGACCATCGAAGCGGCCCGTGCCGGCGAGATGGGCAAGGGCTTCGCCGTCGTGGCGCAGGAGGTCAAGACCCTGGCCAACCAGACGGCCAAAGCGACAACCGAAATCGGCTCGCGCATCGGCGCGATTCAGGAAGCCACCCAGCAGAGCGTTGCCGATATGGACGGGATCGGCCGGATCATGGTGGAGTTGAGCGGCATCGCCACGGCGATTGCTGCAGCTGTCGAGGAGCAGGCTGCGGTCACGTCCGAGATTGCAGTCAGCGTCCACCAGACGACAGACCACACGCATTCGGTCGTTCGCAGCATCGAAGCCTTGACCGGATCGACAGCCTCAGCCGCTGTCGCGGCGCAGCACGTGTCGGATGCCAGGCAGACTCTGGATCAGCAGCTCCGGCGCCTGAAGCAGGATATCGACCGTTTCCTGACGACTGCGCAAGCCGCATAGACTGGGCCGCGGCCCGGCGTCGCGACGAGGTGCGATCTCGCCGGCATGACTTCCGCAGCGACAGTTTTGCCGTCGATCCGTGTCTTTTTTGATACAGACACGACCCCGCAAATCAGACACCTTGTTCAACGCTGGATTGGAAGGGCTTCCGATCCGAAGGGCAGGGCCGCAAGGCTTCGCTGCGGGGGCGCAGGTGGAACAGACGGATCAGGACATCGAGCATATCGCTCGTGCGTTTTTTGTTGCCTGGCATCAGGACGCCTCCTGGGAAACTGCATCGAGGATCCTCAAGCACGAGTTTCGCCTTTATGCCCGGCAGGCCATCGGCATGCTCGAGAAGAACCAGGAGCGGGCATGGACCGCTCCCCGTGAAGCGTTGCGGTTCGACGCCTTCGAGGCTGCTTGAGCCGAACCTCCGACCTTTCGCCCGATCAAATTGATTCAAGATCGAACCTTGGGAATTCCCCGGATCCGCCCCTTTCGGGCTGTCAGTCGACCTCACGGCTTTTTGTGCGTCATGGTTTGGCGGCCGGTTGAAGGCTCCGCTTTTCCTGCCATGTTGAAAGGGTAAGGTCTCTCGGCAGAGGGTCTGAGGAGTCTTTCATGCAATCGCCCGAAGAATGGGAAATCCCTCCTGAATACCAGCCCGACCCGCGCACCCTCGGCTACGATCTCAAGAATGCTCTGGCCGCCGTCGTTTCCTTAAGGGCGACGGTTCCCGACGATGCGTTCACGGCCGAGACTCTTGGGACCGAGCGGGCAGGGCAGGGCGTCGCCATCCGGGATGACGGGCTCGTCGTTACGATCGGGTATCTGATCGCCGAGGCGGAAGAGGTGTGGCTGACCACGAGCAAGGGCCGGGTCGTGCAGGCGCATGTGCTGGCCTATGATTACGAAAGCGGCTTCGGTCTGGTGCAGTCTCTCGAGCCGCTGGGCATCCCCGTCCTCGCCCTGGGCGATTCCCGTCGCCTGTCGCCCGGCGATCAGGTCGTGATGGGGGGCAGCGGCGGGCAGCGCCATTCGCTCGCCGCCCAAGTCGTCGCCTGCCAGGAATTCGCCGGCTATTGGGAATACCTCATCGATTCAGCCGTCTTCACCGCTCCCGCCCATCCCAACTGGGGTGGAACGGCCTTGATCGGCCCGCGTGGCGATCTGGTTGGGATCGGCTCGCTGCAGCTTCAGCATCAGGCGTCCGGCGGGGCTGTCGTGCCCCTCAACATGAGCGTGCCCATCGATCTTCTGAAACCGATCCTGGACGATCTCCTGACCCGCGGGCAGGTAAGGAGAAAGCCGCGCCCCTGGCTCGGATTCTATGTTGCAGAGGCCGAGGACGATGAGATCACGATCATCGGGCTGGCCGGCGACGCCCCAGCCCAGCGCGCCGGCTTAAGGGCTGGCGATCAGGTGCATGCGGTCGCGGGGCAGGCTGTGACATCGCTGGCGGAATTCTATCGCGCGATCTGGGCGCTCGGGCCGGCGGGTGTCGACGTGCCGCTCACCCTCGAACGGGAGGGTGACAGGTTCGACGTGACCGTCAGGTCAGCCGATCGGGGCCGTTTCATGAAGCCGCCCCGTCTCCAATAATTTTGTCGGAGCCGTCGGCACGGCAGCTTGGACGGTTTCCAGCGGAGACAAGCACATGAGCCTCACTGTCACTCTGCCGAAAGGCGAAGCCGTTCCGGCCCTCGGGCAGGGGACTTGGCAGATCGCGGAGAATGCCGCTCGCCGGGCGCAGGAGATCGAGGCTCTGCGCCTTGGCGTCGAACTCGGCATGACCTTGATCGATACGGCTGAGATGTATGGCGAGGGCGCTGCGGAGGAGCTTGTCGCCGAGGCTCTTGCGGGGCAGCGCGAGCGCCTCTTTCTCGTGAGCAAGGTCTATCCGCACAATGCGAGCCGCCGGGGCGTCGTCGAGGCCTGCGAGCGCAGCCTGAAGCGCCTGAAGACGGACAGGCTCGACCTCTATCTGCTGCACTGGCGCGGAAGCGTGCCGCTCGAGGAGACGGTGATCGGCTTCGAGGAGCTTCGCCGCGCCGGCAAGGTCCGCCGTTGGGGCGTCAGCAACTTCGATACCGACGATATGGATGAACTGTTCGAGGTTCCGGACGGTCCGAACTGCGCGACGAACCAGGTGCTGTACAACGTCACCCGCCGCGGGCCCGAATACGATCTGCTGCCATGGATGACGGAGCGCGGCATGCCGCTCATGGCCTACAGCCCGATCGAGCAGGGCCGGATTCCGCGCAGAGGCGCGCTGCAAAAGGTTGCGGAGAAGCACGGCGCGAGCGCCTTTCAGATTGCCCTCGCCTGGCTTTTGCAGAAGCCGGGTGTGATCGCGATTCCGAAAGCCTCGAGCCCCGAACACGTGAGAGACAACTGCCGCGCGCTTGAGATCCGGCTCGATCCGGAGGATCTTGCCGCCATCGATGCCGAGTTCCCGCCCCCTAAGCGCAAGCGGCCGTTGGAGATGATCTGACCGGACGGTCGACAACACAGGATTTCATGAGCCCGATGCCGTTCTCAAGAGCCGATGCCCTCACCGTCGCGGAGATCCTCAGGGATGCGGCAAAGACTGAGATCCTGCCGCGATTTCGCAATCTGTCGGCGGGCGCCATCCGCACGAAGACGTCGCAACTCGATCTCGTTACCGACGCGGACGAGGCCGCCGAGCGGATGATCGAAGCCGAATTGCTGAAGGTCTTTCCAGGAGCGCGTGTGATCGGCGAGGAGGGCGTCAGCCGGGATGCGAGGCTGCTCGACGGCTTAGACGAAGCGGATCTCGCCTTCATTCTCGATCCCGTCGACGGCACGATGAATTTCGCGTGCGGCCTGCCACTCTTCGGCGTCATGGCGGCGGCGGTGATGAAGGGCGAGATTGTCGGAGGGATCATCCTCGACCCGATCTCCGACGATTGGGCTGTGGCCGTTCGCGGAGAGGGCGCCTGGGTGCAGCGCCCGGATGGCAGCACCATTCCGCTTCGCGTCGCTTCCGCGGTGCCGTTGGAGGAAATGACGGGCAACGTGTCATGGCGCTACCTGCCGAAGGAGCTTCGCCCGGTCGTGACCGGGAACCTGTCGCAGGTCGCGATGGCGGCCGATCTGCGCTGCTCGGCGCATACCTATCGCCAGACCTCGGCCGGATATCTGCATTTCTCGTTCTCATCGAGCGTGCTGCCGTGGGATCACGCTGCGGGTTGGCTGATCCATCGCGAGGCCGGCGGCTATACCGCGCATTTCGACGGCTCGCCGTACCGTCCCGTCAATCGGGGCGGCGGCCTCATCAGCGCACCGGACAGGGCGAGCTGGCAGCTTTTGCGTGACGCGCTTCTGCCGCCTCAGGCCTGATCCTTCTTGAGGTAGTTGTAGACCGTCGCGCGGCCCAGGCCGAGCACGCGCGAGATATAGGCCGCCGCATTGCGCCCGCCGAAGGCGCCGTCGCCGGCAAGATCCGTGACGAGCTGCTGCTTCTGGGGCCGGCTCATCTCGGCAATGGTGAGGCCGCGTTCGCGCGTCCAGCTCTGGATGTATTCGTTGATGCGCTCGTGCCAGTCCTCCTTGAACAGCGAGGCGGGCTTTTCCGGTGATTGCGGCACGGCCACGAGCGCGGTCAATGTCTGCATGACCGCGTGGAAATGCGAGACGTCCACGTTGATGCAGAGAACACCGATCGCCCTCTCGCCCGAGCGCAGGACCGCGCTGACCGATTTGATGCGCCGCCCGTCCCAGTTCACTTTTTCATAGGGGCCGATGATGATGTCGGTCGGCTTGAAGTCGATCTCGTGCAGGAGCGACGGCTCGCCCAGCTCCCGCTTCGAGAAGGGGTTGGAGAGATGGACCACGGTCTCGGTGGCGAGATCGTGCAGCACCACCTCGGCATAGGGCTGGAAGAGCAGCGCGATGGCATCGCAGACAGGCGCATAGCTCGCCAGATCGGGCGTCAATGCCGTCTTCCCATCGGCTTTGCGGGCGCGGCTCATGCAAGTTCGGTTCGCACAAAGTCTGCAAGCCGCTCCAGTCCCGCTTCGAGATGATGAGCCGGTGCGCCGATGCCGATGCGGATGTAGTTGTCCATGCCATAGACATCGCCTGGCAGCAGCATGATCCCGCGTTCCTCGCGCAGGCGATGCACGAGATCGGTCGAGTTCATCGGCATCGCATAGCGGAGGAACGCCATGCCGCCGGCCTTGGGCGGCACGAAGGAGAACAGGTCGCTGTTGGCGTCGACCCAGCGCTGCAGCAGGGCCAGGTTCTCGCGCAGGATGCGCTTGCTGCGCGACAGGATTTCCTGCCGCTTGGCCGGCTGCACGGCAATCTCCGCCACGAACTCGCTGACCGCGCCCGTGGTGATCGAGGTGTAGTCCTTGCGCTGCCAGGAGGCGTAGATCTCCTGAGCCGGTCCGACGAGCCAGCCGATGCGCAGGCCCGGAAGCGCCATCGCCTTCGAGAGGCCGTTGGTGACGATGGCCTTCTCGTAGAGATCGGCAAAGCTCGGAGGCTCGTCCCGATCAAGCTCCGCTCCCTTGTAGACTTCGTCGGCGTGGAGATAGATCCCATGCTGGCGGGCGATCGCGACGAGGCCGTCCATGGTTTCGCGCGGCAGCACGCTGCCGGTCGGGTTGTTGGGATTGCAGATCGTCATCATCTTCGTGCGGCTGGAGACGGCCTTGCGCACGTCGTCGAGATCCGGAATCCAGCCGAGTTCCTCGCGCAGCAACACTTCCTTCACCGTCACGCCGATGGCGCGCGCCCAGCCCCAGATCTGCAGGTAGTTCGGCACGAACACCACCAGCTCGTCGCCGGGCTCGAGCAGCGACATCACGAGAAGAAAGTTCGCCTCCGCCGATCCGTTGGTGACGATCACATGGTCCGGGTCGCGGTTCGGATGGAGGTTGGCGATGGCCTGCCGCAACTCCACGCGGCCGTTCGTCCAGCCATAGCCGAGCTCTACGTCGAGCAACTGGTTCTGCTGCTCGGGCGTGAGAAGCTCGCGCAGGGAATAGGGATGCACGCCACTGTCGGAGAGATTGTACTCGACGGTGTTTTCGTAAAGCGATTGGATGCGCTCGAGCGTGAATTCTTCGATCTTCATGACATCCCCACAGGACTGGCAGGCTGGAGACGTCGTGTAACACCTGAGATTTGGACTTTAAAGTCTAAAATGGACTTGACGGTTTAATTTAGCTCCTGCCATGGTCCGTCCCGCATCCGGGGATCGGAGCGGCCGGCAAGGGCTGCTATCCTCATCGCGTCGCTTGCCCGAAGAGGAGCATTGGGAGTGCAGTTCGAGACCTTCCTCATGGAGCGGAATCAGACGCTGTTCGAGAACGGCGTCGAGATCAATCTCACCGAGAGCGGGGTTCATCCCTGCGCCATCGAGGAGATTCTGCCGGCGCAGGAGGCCCAGGCGCTGCTGCGCCTGCCGCTCGGCTATGGCTGGACGGATGGCAGGCCCGATCTCAGGTCGGCGATTGCCTCTTGGTATCCCGAAGCCTCAGCCGCCAATGTGCTGGTGACGAACGGCTCCTCCGAGGCGACGATGATCGCGCTGATGGCGATGATCGATCCCGGCGACAAGGTCCTCTTCGCCGTTCCGAACTTCATGCAGGTCGACGGACTGGGCCGCGCGCTGGGCATGGACATCCAGCGGCTTCCGCTCCTCGCCGACCGGGGCTGGCAGGTCGATCCGGAGGCCCTGAAGGCTGCGACCGGGGACAGCGTGAAGCTGATTGCGGTGACCAATCCCGGCAACCCGACCGGCGCCGTCCTGTCGCAGCGCAGCCGCGAGGCGCTGCTCGACGCGGCGCGGCGGACAGAAGCCTGGCTCCTCGTCGACGAGATCTATCGCGGCGGCGAGATCGACGGAGCGGAAACGGAAACATTCTACGGCGCCTATGAGCGCGTGATCGTCACCAGCAGCCTGTCCAAGTCCTTCGCCTGCCCGGGCCTGCGCCTCGGCTGGATCGTCGGGCCGGACGTTGTGGTCGAGGAGGCGGCGAAGCGGCAGGATTACACCACGATCGGCAGCGGGATCCTGAGCCAGATCCTCGGTGCCGCCGTCATGGAGCCGAGGAACCGCGAGCGCATCCTGGCACGAGGCAGGGCGTTGCTGCGCGAGAATGCCGATATCGTCGAAAGCTGGGTCGCCAAGCGGAATCGCTGGTCCTGGCAGCGCCCGGCAGCCGGCGGCATGGCGTTCCTCCGCTACGATTTCGAGATGCCGTCGGAAGTGCTGTCGAACGAGCTGCGGGAAGAGCAGAGCGTCTTCGTCGTCGCCGGAAGCTGGTTCGGCATCGAAAGCCATATCCGCATCGGCATCGGCGTGAAGACCGAGCATCTGGAGGAAGGGCTTTCCCGTCTCGACAGGTTCCTCGCCCGCCGCGGCCTCGCCTGACGAGCGAAGGCGATGATCCCGGACGATCACTTCCTCCGTGCCTTCGACGATCTTCGTCGTCTCGTGAGCCTGCCCTCGGTCAGTGCGCGCGGGGACAATCTCGTCGAATGCGCGCAGGCCGTGCGCGATCTGCTCGACGAGGCCGGATTTCGAACGGAGATCTGCGACGGGGGGATCGGCCCCTATGTCGTCGGAGAGATCGGCGCCGGGCCGCTGACCGTCATGATCTACAATCACTTCGACGTCCAGCCAGAGGATCCCGTCGCGCTTTGGCACAGCCCGCCGTTTGAGCTCACCGAGCGGGATGGACGATGGTACGGACGCGGTGTCGCCGACGACAAGGGCGAGTTCATCAGCCGCCTCGCAGGCTGGCGTTTGTTCCGGGAGCAGCATCCCGACCCGCTGCCGTTCCGGCTGATCTGGCTGGTGGACGGCGAAGAGGAGATCGGCAGTCCGTCGTTGGAGAAGTTCCTGAAGCGGCGCTTTCCGGGCGAGAGGGTGGATGTCTGCTGGTGGGAATATGGCGAGATCGATTCGAGCGGGCGCCCCATCATCCTCTGCGGATTCAAGGGCGTGATGGCCGTCGAGCTGCGCTGCCGGACCGCGAAGGCCGATCTGCATTCGAGCCTCGGTGCCGTCTTCGACAATCCCCTCTGGCGCCTCGCCGCGGCGACCGCATCGTTGCGCGACAGGTCCGGACGGGTGCTGATCGACGGCTTCTATGATGCCGTCCGGGCGCCGGCGCAAGGCGAAAGCGATCTCGCGTCCAGCCCTCCCTTCTCGTTCGATAGCCTCGTTCAAGCGACGGGCGGGCAGCGGGTTCTGCAGGGCATCGATGATGCGAATTTCTATCAGGCGATGAACTTCGCACCGTGCATGAACGTCAACGGATTCTCCGGCGGTTATGCGGGAGAAGGAGCCAAGACCGTGCTGCCTGCGGAAGGTTCCGTGAAGATCGATTTCCGTCTGGTGCCCGACCAGGATCCGCAGCACGTGGTTTGTCTGCTGCGCGCCCATCTCGACCGCCACGGCTTCGACGACATCGAGCTCGTCGTGCACGATGCGAACGTCAAGCCTGTCCGCTCCCCGACGGAGCATTGGTTCATCCGGGATGCCAAGGAACTTCTGCAGAGGCATTTCGGGCAAGCACCCATCGTGCAGCCGAGCTCGCCCGCCTCCGGCACGTCGCATCCCTTCGTCGAACAGCTCGGAGCGGATATCGTCGGCATCGGCATGACCCATCACGGCGCCATGCTTCATTCGCCGAACGAAAACATCATCGTCGCGCAGTTCGTCGCGATGACCGAGTGTTCCGCTGCGATCTTCCAGAGGCTTGCGCAGCGGGCGAGCGAGAAGGACGATGCGGATGCTCGGATTGCCGACGAGCCAGAGATCGGAGTAACGCCATGAACAGCATCGTTCTTGAATCCGCGGCCCGTTCGGTGCAGGCGCACCGGCGCATCCGCAGCCATATCTATGAGACGCCGCTGCTGCCGTCGCGCCGGATCGGGCGCGAGACCGGCTCCGCCGTGTTCTTCAAGGCCGAGAATTTTCAGCTCACCGGCTCCTTCAAGATCCGCGGTGCCGCCAGCAAGATGACGTCGCTCGGCAATGAGCGCGCAGTCATTACCGCTTCATCGGGCAACCATGGCATCGCCTCGGCGCAGGCTGCCTCCTCCATCGGCCAGGCTCTGACCGTCGTTCTCCCCGAGACGGTCGCCCAGGCGAAGCTCGAAAAAATCCGCTCCTACAATGTCGACGTGATCCTGCATGGCGCCGAGAGCGGATTGGCGGAGCTTCATGCACAGCGCGAAGCCGCCACGCGAGGCCTCGTCTATGTGTCTCCCTACAACGATCCCGAGATCGTCGCCGGGCAGGGCACCATCGGGCTCGAACTGCTCGAGCAGGCCGGGACCATCGACAATGTCTTCATCGCCATGGGCGGCGGCGGGTTGATCGGCGGCATCGGCGCGGTTCTCAAAAGCTTCAGCCCGAGAACGCGGGTCTTTGGTGTCGCCGCGCAAAATTCCGCCGCTCTCGCCGCATCCATCGCGGCAGGGCGCGTCGTCGAAACGGAACATCTCGACACGCTCGCGGACGGGGTTGCCGGCGGCATGGACGAGGACAGCATGACCTTGCCGCTGGCGACGGCTGTTATCGACGAGGTCGTCACCTGCACGGAAGCCGACATTGCGCATGCGCTTAAGGAACTGGCCTTCAAGGAAAACCAGATCGTCGAAGGTGCGGCGGCTCTTGCTCTTGCCGGTTTCCTCAAGGTGGCGGAACGCTGCCGGGGACAGACGAACGTCGTGGTGCTCTGCGGCGCCAATTTCGACCGCGACGCAATCTTCTCTGTCCTGAACGGTTAGGATCGCGGGAACCATGGCCGCTGCAACCTCGATCACCTTTCTCGATCTGCCGCAGATCGAGCAACGTCTCGAAGGCCTCGATCTGGTCGGCCTGATGGAGGATGCGTTTGCAGCTTTCTCGCGCGGCGAAGCCGTCGTTCCGGCGCCCGGCGAACTTCTGTTCGGCGATCCGCCGGGCGAGGTGCATATCAAGTACGGATACCTGACCGGCGGCGACACCTATGTCATCAAGATCGCCTCGGGTTTCTGGAACAACCCAGCGATCGGTCTGAGCAGCAGCGACGGCCTGCTTCTCGTTTTCAGGAAGGCGACGGGCGAGCTGATGGCCGTGCTCAACGACCGCGGACGGCTGACCGATCTTCGCACCGCGGCGGCCGGCGCCGTCTCTGCAAAGCATCTCGCTCCTGCCAGCGTCGATGCGATTGGTGTGCTCGGAACCGGCATCCAGGCGGAGCTGCAGGTTCAAATGCTTCAATCGGTCCGCCCGTGCCGGAATGTCGTGGTCTGGGGCCGCAACCCGGAGCGCGCTTCGGCCTATGCGAAGCGGATGCGCAGGAAGGATTTCAACGTCGACATCGCGCGCTCGTCAGCGGAGGTGGCAGAGCGATGCCGATTGATCGTCACGGCAACTGCGAGCGCCGCTCCGCTGCTCCATTGGCGCGACATCCGGCCCGGAACGCATATCACGGCCATCGGCGCCGACAGTGCCGACAAGCAGGAATTGGACGAGGCCATCATCCGCAACGCCGACATCGCGGTGACGGACAGCCGGAGCCAGGCGCGCTCGCGCGGAGAAATTGGCCATGCCTATGGCGACAATAGATCGGCTGCGGACAGGATCGTCGAAATCGGTGAGATCGTGTCAGGAACGGTCAGGGGACGCAGTGCTGAGGATCAGATCACCGTCTCGGCTTTTTCAGGTCTCGCGGTTCAGGACATCGCAATGGCCGCGGCGATCCTGAAGCAGTCATGACGCCCGGATAGCGTCCCGACCGTCAGCAAGCGGTTTGAGGCATCAGATCGATGCGCTCGACCAAAGCGTCGATCTCTGCGACCTTTCTGAGCCGGGCTTTGCAGCGTCTGTCCATCTGCCAGGACCGGGCAATACTCAGCGCCAGAAGCGGCAGCGCCCAGACGATGCCGACGGCTTCGAGGAGAACCAGGGTCAGGGCGGCGATCGACAGGATCCAGACCTCGATCCGCCCGAAACCTTCCGTGAATTCGTTCTGCATCAGCAATTGCTGGCGCTCGATCAGGAGACGCGTCTTGGCATGATCCAGCTTGGATCTCTGAGGCGCTAACGGCAGAGCGCTTCGCAGGGTCGCGAGGCCGTTCTTGAGATCGGCGAGGCTCGATGATCTCTCCGCAGATTCGGGCTCGCGCGCGATCGGCGCGAAGGCTGCCGCGATGCGCCGATAGAAGACGACGAGGGCAGGCGGCTGGTTGTCCTGTTCGATCGGGATTTCGACGGCCTGAAAACGGTCCGTGATGCGGCTGCGAATCTGAGCGGCGGTGGTTTCGGGTTCGTCGCCCCGATCGTTCCGCTGAAAGGACGCGGCAACGTGAGCGGCAATCGCGCTCTCCAAAGCGGCCTCGGCCCTTTCTATCGACATTCGCAGCTTCCTCCCCCGATGCCCCGGTCTCGTTCGGCCGAGCACACGGCCGTCGATTCCGATAGGACAGCTTCGAAGCTGTAGAGGATATGGTTAATAAATGGTTAACGACCAGCGCCGCGCCTGACAGACCGGGGGATAAGTCCGGCGTCAGCGTGCCTCGTCACGCGGCTCGTCCTGCAGCATGCCGGCGAGGTCTTGGAGAAACTTGATCGAGCCCGGCGGACGGCCCTCCTGCTCCGCAATGGTGATGATGTGATTCAGGATGTTGGCGATCTCGCCCAGCTTGGCGACGCGGCTCGCCGACAGAACATGGAAGAAGGTGGAGACGGCGACCGCGATAGCCTGGTCGTGCTCCTCGAGCCGGCGGCTTTGCTCCTTGAGCGCCTTGATATCCTTTTCCTGGGCCGAGACGATCTCGACCAGGGTCAGCATCTGCTCGGCCAGGGTGTCCAACGAGGCGTCCATGTCGGTGGAGCGGTCCAGATCCTCGATGCTCGGCGGCACGGCGCGGGGGAGGCGGTCGGGAGCCTGATGTCCCAAAGCCTGTGCCAGCGAAGGCAGCAGGGACGCTACGCGGTCATGCTGCTCGGCCATCCTGTCTGCTTTCGGCACGTCCTCCTCGTCGTGCACGACATGCGTCTCGTCGGCGACGACCGCAGGCATGCCTGTCGCCCGCGCGAATTTGGAGGCGGTCTGCTGCAGCAGACGACGCAGCTTCACGTGAAGTTCTGCAATCACGTTCCCACTTCCGCTCCAACCGGCATCGGGCCCTCGCAAGGGAGAGCACCGGACCGTACCATGCCTCGGAAGCGAATGCTCCAGGAAGGTCGCGATGCGGTTAAGAGACTCGACCTGTCATCCGCGCGCATAGAGCAGGCGGGCGCGGATCGTTCCGTCGAGCGCGCGGATCTCGTGAAGGGTATCCCGGCTGTGCTCGGGCGATCCTTCAGCTTCGATGACCACGTAGCCGATCTCGCCGTCAGTCTGCAGGTGCTGCGCCGTGATGTTGAGGCCGCGCTGCGAGAACACGTTGTTGAGACGCCCTAGGATGCCGGGCACGTTCCGGTGCACGTGGATGTAGCGTGTGCCGGTCAGCCGTGGCGGCAGCTGCACCTGCGGGAAATTGACGGCGCCGATGGTCGTGCCGACATCGGAATACTCGACGAGCTTCTTGGCGACCTCTGCGCCGATGCGCTCCTGCGCCTCTTCCGTCGAGCCGCCGATGTGAGGTGTCAGAATAACGTTGTCGAGCCCCTGCAGCGGCGTGACGAACGCGTCCTTGTTGGAGGCGGGTTCGACAGGGAAGACGTCCACGGCCGCACCGCGCAGATGTCCATCCTTCAAGGCCGCAGCGAGCGCCTCCAGGTCGACAACCGTGCCGCGGCTGTTGTTGATGAGATAGGCGCCCTTCTTCATCGCTGCGATCTCGGCCTTGCCGATCATGCCGTGCGTCGCGGGCGTCTCGGGCACGTGCAGGCTGACGATGTCGCTCTCGCGCAGCAGAGCGTGCAGGCTGTCGGCGGGCTCTGTGTTGCCGTGACGCAGCTTGTCGGTCTGATCGAAGAAGATGACCCGCATGCCCATGGCCTCGGCCAGATACGAGAGCTGCGAACCGATATTGCCGTAGCCGACGATGCCGAGGGTCTTGCCGCGAACCTCGTGGCTGTCGACGGCCGACTTGTCCCATTGTCCCGCATGAGCGCCGGTGGATTTGGGGAACGTGCGCCGGAGCAGCATGACGATCTCGCCGATGACGAGTTCGGCCACGCTTCTCGTGTTCGAGAAAGGCGCGTTGAAGACCGGAATGCCCGCATGCCGGGCAGCCTCGAGATCGACCTGGTTCGTGCCGACGCTGAAGCAGCCGGCCGCGATCAGCCTGTTCGCCGCCTCCAGCACCTTGCCCGTCAGCTGCGTCCGGGAACGGATGCCGAGCAGGTGGACGCCCTGCAGCGCTCCGATCAGATGAGCCTCGTCGAGAGCGGTCTTGAGATGGGTCAGGTTGGTGTAGCCGGCGCTCCTGATCAGCTCGACAGCGCTGTCGTTTACTCCCTCGAGCAAAAGAACGCGGATCTTGTCTTTCTGAAGAGAGAACATCTCGCTCATGTCAGCTCCATTTGCCGTGAGCCGATGCTTTAGCCTGCCGGACCAATGGGGAACATCCCCTTTGATGCATCCTGGCCATGTCTCAGAAGTCCGGGGCGCCCCTCGGTCGGAGGAGGGGGCTAATCCCTATGAACCGTCCCGGTTCGGCCGGGCTGGGTTATCATGAGCCAATCCGGTTGCAGCGGCGGCCGGTCAAGGAGGCGGGAGCCGGTGCCGGATGTACGCACGGCTCCCGTTCCATTTGGGCCGCCCCGGCCGCGGTCGAAACCCGGCGTCTCGCTCAAAGTTCCTCCGCCCCCTTCGGGTTCCATTGCCCCGGCCTTCACCTGTCAGCTATCGTTGGACCTTGCCCAATAGGGTTCTGCGCCGGCCTTGAGATCGCGACATTCCGCCTTTCCATGGTCGGCGGAGCATCGTCGGACTATGAATAGAGTTGCTTCTCGCTTAATGGTGCCACTGCCGCGCGAAGGTCCTATGGCCGGATTTAAGGTTTTGACGACGGAAATTGCATGTTTGCTGAATTTAGAGAGTGCTATAGGCGGAAGTATGCAGCCGTCGCGCAGAGTTCTATGAATTCGGAAGAGATGCCTTTGCGATCGGCCGGGGATAAACGTGACCGGCTTCGCATTCATCTGGACAATATCGGTCATGGATTGATCGTTCTGCTTCCGATGGCGATGGCAGTTGCCAACCGTTCTTCTCCGTTGGTTCTCGCCTGCGCTGCCTTATTCGTTCTTGCCTCGCGCCTGGTCTCCGACGGCAGCGATTCCTATCGCTTGGCTCTGAAAGGGCTGCGAAGCTCCGCTCTGGTTTTCGCCATTTGTGGAATTGTCTATCCCCTCGTGACGCTCGCTTGGGCTCTGAAGCCGGCTCTGGGCCTGTTCTCGTGGGGCGAGGCAGTGTTGCCCGCGGTTTCGAGCGCGGTCCTGATCGTCAGCTGGCGCATCGCACCCCCGCCCCGGTGGATGGTGGGAGCGCTTGCGACGGCGATGCTGATCGCGGCCGGGTTTATCGTCGCCGAACTCCTGTTCAAACTGCCCTTGCGGCATCTCTACGGCGGGCGCCTCGCCACTTTCGTTCACAACAGGCCGGTCGTGACGCTGCTTCTCCTGCTTGGACCGGTCCTCGTCCTGATCGGGTTTCACAGGCGGTGGATGCTCTGCTGGCTGGTATTGCTGGCAACCGTGGTCGCCATCCTCGAATCCGAAAGCGAGGCGGCGAAACTCGGCTTGGTTGCTGCAGCTGGGACCTTTGCGCTCAGCTATGCTCCGTTTGTTTGGGTGAAGCGGCTGCTCACGGTCGTTCTTCTTGGGCTGATCTGGATGCAGCCCTTTTTCGGAAGCACGGTTGAGAGGATCATGCCCGAAAAAGTGATCGAGGCCACGAAGGCCGGGAACTCGGAAGCGCGCATCGAGCTCTGGAAGGCCTTCGGCGATGTCTCCCGCCGTTACCCGATCTTTGGAACGGGTTTCGCATCCTCGCCGCATATGGGCAGTCATCCGGTGGCAGCCGAGATCGACCCCGCCTATCGTACAATGCTGAATGTCGGCCACCCCCATAACGCGTTTTTGCAGGTCTGGGTCGAGCTGGGGGCGATTGGCGCGCTCTTTCTGACTGGGCTCGTCCTCTGGGTGATGAAAAGCCTTTCGGGCGCCCCGGCCGATATTCGTCGCATCGGCTTGGTCACGCTCATGACGACCAGTGCGATTGCGCTCGTCAGCCATGGCGCCTGGCAGGGGTGGTGGATCGCGGCGGTCACCCTCGCTGCCGCGCTCCTGACCCTCCGCCCGGCTCCTTCGCAGCCGGTGGAATGAGGCAACCGGCAGAGCGTTGAGCCGCGCCGCCTAAATTGTCAGGCTTGCCGGGATCCAAGGACCTTGGCTGCGTGTTTGGCTTCCGACCGTATCGGACAGGCCGGTGCAGGCGGCTGCGCCCGTGCGACGAGGCCTGAGGAGAAGGGGGCTGATGCCGCGGATCCTGACCTACAACGTCCACCGCTGTCTCGGGACCGACGGTCGGCTTTCCCCTGAGCGGATTGCGGACGTGATCGCGGCCTACGAACCGGATGTGGTCGCGCTTCAGGAGCTTGATGTGGGCCGGCTGCGGTCGGGCGGCGTCGATCAGGCCCATGCCATCGCCCGGGCGCTGGGCATGCACGTGCATTTCCATGCCAGCCTGCGGGTGCTCGAGGAGCAATACGGCAACGCCATCCTGACCCACAGGCCCTCGCAGCTGGTCAAGGCGGAGGCGCTCCCCGGCTGGGCGAGGCGCCCGAGCCTCGAGCCGCGGGGGGCGCTATGGGCCTCCGTCCAGCTCGGCGGCACCGAGGTGCAGGTGATCAACACCCATCTCGGCCTTCGCCGGCACGAGCGGCTGGCCCAGATCGATACCCTGCTCGGCCCGCATTGGCTCGGCCATCAGGCATGCCGGGAGCCGGTGATCGTTCTGGGGGATTTCAACGCCACGCCGCGGGGGCGGGTCTATCGGCGCCTGACAGCCCATCTCTGCGATGCGCAGGCCGAGGCACATTTGCCGAAGCCCAAGGCCACCTTTCCCTCGCGCCTGCCGATGCTGCGGATCGACCATGTCTTCGTCAGCCGCTCGATCCGCGTGCTGCGGGTGGAGACCGTCCGGACGCCGCTCGCCCGGATCGCCTCGGATCATCTGCCGCTCCTGGTGGAGTTCCAGATCGTTCACGGCAAGGGACACAAGCCTAATCTGGTCCATGCACAGGAATAAACGGCTCACGGCGTCCGCCTGACGGATCGCGGGCCGTTTCCTCGCGTTTAGCCTCATGACACGGAGCAGGTGAGGAGAGCGGATGCGGAACTGGAAGTACCTGATCGCTGCTGCGGCCATCGGCCTTGCGGCTTTCCTCCTTTACCGCACCCTCGGCCGCTACAGCCTGGATCAGCTGGTGGAGGCCGTGTCGGCGGTGCCCGTTCCGAGACTCCTGGGCGCGGCCGGCTTTGCGGCGGCGAGCTACCTCTGCCTGACCTGCTTCGACTATCTGGCCCTGCGCTATGTCGGCAAGCCCTTGCCTTATCCGAAGGCGGCCCTGGCGTCGTTCACCGCCCTGTCCCTCGGTCACAATATCGGGCTGGCGGCGCTCAGCAGCGGAGCGGTCCGCTATCGCTTCTACAGCCGCTGGGGCCTGAGCACGGGAGAGGTCGCCAAGGTGATCGTCTTCTGCGGCATCACCGTCGGGCTCGGCCTGCTGGTCCTGGGCGGTGCGGCGCTTCTGCTGCGCTCAGGCCTTGCGGTTGAGATCACAGGGCTGTCGCTGCCCATCGTTATCATTCTGGGAATCGGCTGCCTGACCGTGCCGGCCATCTACCTGATCCTGGCCGCTTTCGTCCGCAAGACGCTGCGGATCCGGCGCTTGTCCCTCGAGATGCCGCCGCTCCGGCTGGCATTGGGGCAGGTCCTGATCGGCTCGATCAATTTCGCCTTCGTGGCGGCCTGCCTGCATCAGGCGCTCGCGGCGGTGGCGGAGGTGGCCTATCTCGGCGTCGCCTCGGTCTATGTGATCGCCAACGCGACGGCTCTCGTCAGCCACGTCCCCGGTGGCCTCGGGGTGATCGAGAGCGTGGTCATGTACCTGCTGCCGGAAAAGGATCTGATCGGGCCGCTTCTGGTGTTCCGATTCGTCTATTTCCTGGTTCCGCTCGGGTTAGGCAGCATCCTGTTCGCGGTGACGGAGCTGTTCTACCGTCGTCGGAATTCCTCTTATGAGGAAAGCGCGGAGATCGGGGCGAAGGCGTAAGCCTCAGTCGCGACGGCGCCGGAACAGGGAGAGCGGCTCGAAGGGCTCCAGCGGGTCGAGAAGGCCGGTGCCGGGAGCCGGCACATCCGGCCCGTCATCGTCCATGGCGTTAAAGGCGCGAAGCCCCCGCGTGCCGGCGTTGAGCCGCTCGACGGCACGGATGAGAGAGCCGTTCTCGTCCGCGAGGGTGCTGGAGAACAGGCCCGGATCCACCTCCAGATGCTCCTCCAGCAGACGGTCGCGCAGCTGGACAATCGTGCTCTTCATCTCGTCCGTCGTCGCCTCGATGGCAAGGTCGCATTCGCTGTCGAGACCGATGGACCGGTTGTTCAGGTTGGACGACCCGATGCGCAGGAACACATCGTCGACGATTACGAGCTTCGAATGAATCAGCACCTGGCATTCCCCGCCCTTGCCGTCGGGGATGACCGGGTAATAGACCCGCAGCCGGTCGTGGTGCTTGCATTTGCGCAGGCGGCGGATCAGCCGGTCGCGGTTGGAGCCCATCACCAGCTCCTCGGCCCAGCCGTGGGATTCATGGGTCTGGATGACGACGATCTCGGGCCCGTCGGGATCGGCGAGATGGCGCTCGAGCACGTCGCCGACATAAGGCGCCGTCATGTACTGCGCTTCGATGTAGATCGCCTTCTTCGCGGCCGCGAGCGCGTCCAGCGTCAGGTCCGCAGCCTCGTGGACAGCGGCTTGCTCGCCCCAGGCCGGGAAGGTGCGCGCGATGGCGACCGGCGCGTTGCGGAAATCCGGCGCCAGGCCTTTAGGCCAAGGATCGACCCCAGCGGGCGAGGGCGAAAGCTCTTCGCCGGTGGCGAATTTCCAGCGGCAATAGCCGACCTCGGCCACCGCTCGTGCCGCTTCGCCGTCGACGGCCATCTGGAGGTCGTGGACCGGCTCGTAGATTGTCCCATCGTCCCTCATGCGGATCGGGTCGTTGCAGGCGTGGCGTTCCGTATCCCAGCGCTCGACCGTCAGGTCCATGCCGCCGACGAAGGCCAGCGCATCGTCGATGCAGACGATCTTCTGGTGGTGCGCCGCATAAAGCGGGTGGTGGGTGTCGAGCTTGATGTGCAGCCGCGGATGGTTCTGCCAATCGGCGCCGAAGAGGAGGGGACCCGGCGCGCCGGGCGCATGGACGACCGCGACGCTCCAGACGAGGATCCTGACCTCCAGCTCGGACCGCTCCTCGACGAGGGCGCGGAGCAGAGGACCGAGCGGCGGCGAGTCCTCGGCACATCTGTCCGGGCACAGGCGGATGCTGCCGTCGAAATCCCAGCCGACGATCAGGATGGAGCGTTGAGCATTGCGCAGGGCGGTTTCGAGATGGGCGAAATAGGGCGCCCCATCGATCAGAACCGCTGCCCGGTCCGCCTGGGCGACGCGCCAGCAATTCTGCCCGGCACGCAGAATCGAGCCCTCAGGCGGCCGCATCGGCAGCCGGGCCGTGTTCAGGGCTTGCAGGCTTTTCGTTTCTTCCAGAAGTTGCACGTCAGCCACGATCGATTACCAACTCCTTGCCAACTCGGGACTGAAGCCAAGGTTCCCGGAGGGGCCGGGCGAAGGTCTTGCCCTGCCGATGACTCCGGAAAACGTTTTTGGCCGGCGGAGAGGCGCGTTTCAGAGCACTGCCGACGAAAAGACGGGTTGCTCGAATCCTGATCGGGCTACGCCCGGACTCTGGGCAAACATTTACGGCGGATTGAGCAGGGAGCCGTTGCCAATCGCGAGAAGCGCCTAATAATTTAAACCAGTTCGCATCCGTTAAGTGCTAGTGCGTGGTTGGTCGCCAAGGCCAGCTCTCGTTGAGCCACAACCGGTCGGGGCCGGCATCAGGATTGAAGGGCAATGATGGACAAGAAGCTTGAAGAACGCATCCGTGAACGGGCCTATCAGCTCTGGATGCGCCATGGGAGCATCCATGGCCGTGCCGACGAATATTGGTATCAGGCCGAGCGTGAGGTTCGCGGCGAGAGCGGTGACGACGAAGGCACACCGGCTGCACCGATCATCGATCCGGCTCCCTTGGGGATGACGAGCATGACTGAGGATGAGGAGCTTTCCCCTCCCGTCGCTCCGAAGACCCGTAAGAAGCGCACCCCCGCCGTCGCACCCGCGACGGAAGGAACCGAGGCGTCCGTGACGCCCAAGCGTCGGCGAACGACGCGCGTGATCTGAACGAAGTATGACATGAGCCTTCGACCATCCGGCCGGAGGCTTCGGGGCAGGAACTCAACTGAAGTCGGAACACGCCGAAGAACCTGCGGCCGATTTCAGCGTCTACATAACGGGGCTGTTGGTTGCCCCTGCCATGAGGACCCGGTCTTGCCCAAATCAAGCGCTCCCTTCGCACCTCTCGCCCGAAATGCGATGGCCTACATCCTTGCCGGTGGGCGCGGCAGCCGATTGTTGGAGCTGACCGATATCCGCGCGAAACCCGCGGTGTATTTCGGCGGCAACACGAGGATCATCGATTTCGCCCTGTCGAACGCGCTCAATTCCGGCATCAGGCGCATCGGTGTGGCAACGCAGTACAAGGCGCACAGCCTCATTCGCCATCTTCAGCGCGGCTGGAACTACTTCCGCGCCGAACGGAACGAAAGCTTCGATATCCTGCCTGCCAGCCAGCGCGTGTCCGAGACCATGTGGTACGAGGGCACGGCCGATGCGGTGTATCAGAACATCGACATCATCGCGAGCAACGATCCCGAATACATCATCATCCTGGCCGGCGATCACGTCTACAAGATGGACTACGAGATCATGTTGCGGCAGCACGTCGATACGGGCGCCGACGTGACCGTGGGATGTCTCGAAGTGCCGCGCATGGAGGCGACCGGCTTCGGCGTCATGGCGGTCGACGAGACCGACCGCATCATCTCGTTCCTGGAAAAGCCGGCCGATCCGCCGGGCATGCCCGACAAGCCGGACATGGCGCTCGCCAGCATGGGCATCTATGTGTTCAACACCCGGTTTCTGTTCGAGCAGCTGCGGCGCGATGCGGAAACGCCCGGATCGAACCGGGATTTCGGCAAGGACATCATCCCCTATCTGGTCCGGCACGGCAAAGCCGTGGCGCACCGCTTCGGCGATTCCTGCGTCCGCTCCGGCGCGGAAGCCGGCGGCAGCGACGCGGAAGCTTATTGGCGCGATGTCGGAACGGTCGATGCCTATTGGGAGGCGAATATCGATCTGACGGCTATCGTCCCGTCGCTCGACCTCTACGATCGCGACTGGCCGATCTCCACGTTCTCGGAGACATGGCCGCCGGCCAAGTTCGTCCACGACGAGGACGGTCGGCGCGGCCATGCCATCAATTCTCTCGTGTCGAGCGGCTGCATCGTGTCCGGCGCGGCCCTGCGCCGGTCGCTGGTGTTCACCGGCGTCCATCTCCATTCACATGCCGATGTCGATGGGGCGGTCATTCTGCCTTATGTGGATGTCGGCCGGGACGCCCGGTTGACGAACGTCGTCATCGACCGCGGCGTGCGCATTCCCGACGGGCTGGTGGTCGGCGAGGATCCCGAATTGGACACCCGCCGTTTCCGCCGCACCGAGAAGGGCATCTGCCTGATCACGAAGCCGATGATCGAGAGATTGGAAGGATGAGGCCTCTGAACGTTCTGTCGGTTGCGTCAGAGGTCTTTCCCATCATCAAGACAGGCGGCCTCGCCGATGTGGTCGGCGCCTTGCCTTCGGCCCTTGCGCAGGAGGGCATGAAGGTCGTCACGCTCCTTCCCGGTTATCCTGCGGTGCTGAAGGCGTTGAACGGCGCCGAACTCCTTCACGAATATCCCGCCTTCTTCGGAGGACCGGCAAGCCTTCTCTCCGGCACCGCCGCCGATCTCGATCTTCTCGTGATCGACGCGCCCCATCTCTTCGAGCGGCCGGGCTCGCCCTATCTCGCGCCCAACGGCCGGGACTGGCCGGACAATGCCCGCCGCTTCGCAGCGCTCAGCCGGACCGCCGCCGATATCGGTCAGGGGCTGGTGCCGGCCTTCATGCCCGACATCATCCACGCGCATGACTGGCAGGCGGGGCTCGTTCCCGGTTATTTACGCCTCACGCCCGGCCCACGACCGGCTACGATCGTCACCATTCACAACATCGCCTTCCAGGGCATCTTCCCCGCCGATCTGCTCTTCGAGCTCGGCCTGCCGGCGAGCATCTTCACGGTGGACGGCGTGGAATATTACGGGCAGATCGGCTTCCTGAAAGCCGGCCTTCAGCTCGCCGACCGCATCACCACCGTGTCGCCCACCTACGCGAAGGAGATCCAGACCCCGGAAGGCGGCATGGCGCTCGACGGGCTGTTGCGGGCCCGCTCAAGCGTCGTGTCGGGCATTCTCAACGGCATCGACGACCAGGTCTGGGACCCTTCGACGGACATGCATCTCGCGCGGTCCTATGACCGCGAAAGCCTCGATGCGCGCTCCGCCAACAAACGCGCGCTGCAGGAGCGTCTCGGGCTGAAGCCGGATCCGGACGCGATGCTGTTCGGTGTGGTCAGCCGGTTATCGGAGCAGAAGGGGCTCGATCTCGTTCTCGCCGGGCTGTCGCGGCTGCTGTCCGGCGGTGCGCAGTTGGCGCTGCTCGGCGCCGGGGACAAGACGCTCGAGGACAGTTTTCAGAGCGCGCGCATCGTCTATCCCGGTCAGGTCGGCTGCTTCCTCGGTTATGACGAGGCGCTCGCCCATCAGATCCAGGGCGGCAGCGACGCACTTCTCGTGCCGTCGCGCTTCGAGCCCTGCGGCCTGACCCAGCTCTGCGCCATGCGCTATGGCAGCATCCCGGTCGTGTCGCGGGTAGGCGGGCTTGCCGACACCATCATCGACGCCAACGAGATGGCTATCGCCACAGGGACAGGGACCGGCTTCCAGTTCGGTCCCGTCAATCTCGGAGCCGCAATCGATGCGTTCGAGCGTGCCAAGCACCTGTGGCGTGACAAGGATGCATGGCGGCGCCTGCAGGTCAACGGCATGAAGGCCGATGTCAGCTGGCACCGCCCGGCCAAGCAATATGCCGATCTCTACCGCTCCTGCGTTGCGCGCGCATGAACTGAAAGTCGTCTGTTTTACGCGCCTTTCTTCTTCGCCGATCTCTGCTGCTTTTCCGGCTTCAGCTGGAACAGCAGCAGGGAATGTGCGGTGACCGTATATTCCTTGCCGAACCTAAACTCGGTCGGCGCCTCCAGATCCGGCTGGTTGGTATCGATGTGACACATCCAGGCGTCGCCGCCGATCACCTCCGGCAGCGTGCATTTCACCACATCGTGGTGGGCATTCAGGATCAGAAGCAGGGTCACGTCGGTGCCTCGCCGGCGGATACCAGTCGGCTGGGCGCGGCCGTCCAGGAGAATGCTGATGCAGCGGGCGTTCACATCCTGCCAGTGCTCGGAGGTCATCTCGTCGCCGGCCGGCGTGAGCCAGGTCACATCCTTGACATCAAGCTCCTCGTTATAGACCCCGGACAGAAAGCGGCCCCTGCGCAGGATCGGCAGATCCTGGCGCAGCTGAATGAGCTTGCGGGTGAACTCGAGCAGCTCGATGCCGTGCTCATCGATGCCTTCCCAGTCGATCCACGAGATCTCATTGTCCTGGCAATAGGCGTTGTTATTACCGTTCTGCGTGCGGGCGAACTCGTCGCCGGCGAGCAGCATGGGCGTGCCCTGCGAGAAGAGGAGGGTCGCCAGCATGTTGCGCATCTGGCGCAGCCGCACCTCGCGAATCTTCGGATCGTCCGTCGGGCCTTCGACGCCATAATTGAAGGAAAGATTGTGGTCGTGCCCGTCCTTGTTGTCTTCGCCATTCGCCTCGTTGTGCTTGTCGTTGTAGGAGACGAGGTCGTTCAGGGTGAAACCGTCATGGGCGGTGATGAAGTTCACGGAAGCCCAAGGCCGGCGTCCGCGCTTGTTGAAAATGTCGGCCGATGCGGTGAGACGGGAAGCGAGTTCCGGCAGCTTGCCCGGCTCGCCTTTCCAATAGGCCCGCATCGCGTCGCGATAGCGGTCGTTCCACTCCGCCCAGCCGGGCGAGAAGCGTCCGACCTGATAGCCGCCGGGTCCGCAATCCCACGGCTCCGCGATGAGCTTGACCTGGCTCAGCGCCGGGTCCTGCCGGCAGGTGTCGAGGAAGCGCCCGTCCTCCTCGAAGCCGTGCGGCTCGCGGCCGAGGATGGTGGCGAGATCGAAGCGGAAGCCGTCGATCTGCACCTCCTGCGCCCAGTAGCGCAAGGAATCCGTCACCATCTGCAACACGCGCGAGTGGCTGAGATTGACCGTGTTGCCGGTGCCCGTGTCGTTGATGTAATAGCGCTTGTCCGGCGCGAGCCTGTAATAGGAAGCGTTGTCGATGCCCTTGAAGGACAGGGTCGGCCCCAGCTCGTTACCTTCGGCCGTGTGGTTGTAGACCACGTCGAGGATCACCTCGATCCCGGCATCATGGAGATGGCTCACCATCTCCTTCACCTCGTTGACGAAAGGCGTCGCGAGGTAGCGCGGTTGCGGTGCGAAGAAGCCGATGGAATTGTAGCCCCAGTAGTTCCGCAATCCCTTCTCGATGAGATAGCTGTCGTCGACGAAGGCGTGGATCGGCAGCAGCTCGATCGCGGTGACGCCGAGACTGCGGATGTATTCGATCACCTCGTGCTGCATCAGCCCGGAGAAGGTGCCGCGAAACTCCTGCGGCACGGCCGGATGCTGCATGGTGAAGCCGCGCAGATGCGTCTCATAGATAACCGTGCGCTCCCAAGGGGTCTGCGGCCGGCGCCCGCGTCCCCAGGTGAAGGCCGACTCGACGACGCGGCATTTGGGCATGAAGTGCGCGCTGTCGCGCTTGTCGAACGAGAGATCCGCATCGGGCGAGCCGATCGTGTAGCCGAAGAGAGCCGGATTCCATTGCAGGTCGCCGATCAGCTGTCTGGCATAGGGATCCATCAGGAGCTTGTTCGGGTTGAAGCGATGGCCCGAAGCGGGATCGTAGGGACCGTGAACCCGGTATCCATAAGTGGTGCCGGGCCGCGCATCCGGCAGGTAGCCATGCCAGACCTCGTCCGTGTATTCCGGCAGCTCGATGCGTTCCAGCTCCTGGCGGCCTTCCTCGTCGAACAGGCAGAGCTCGACCTTTGTGGCGTTCGCCGAGAAGATGGCGAAGTTGACGCCCAGCCCGTCCCACGTCGCTCCGAGCGGATAGGGCAGCCCTTCCCGGACGCGCGACGTGCGCCGCATGTTCGGAGCGACGGTCTGAGCCGACGGAGTCTCGCGAATATCAACCTTGTCGTTCATTCAAAATCCTAAAAGCCAAGCGGAGCAGAAACTCTTCGTGTCAACGCACGAGCTTTCAGGAAGTCGCACCCGAGCGGAGCTCTATGTTCGCTTTGACAGCATCGCGGTCACGGACCA
Organism: Microvirga ossetica; assembly: GCF_002741015.1. NCBI lineage: Bacteria > Pseudomonadati > Pseudomonadota > Alphaproteobacteria > Hyphomicrobiales > Methylobacteriaceae > Microvirga > Microvirga ossetica. Next base: position 4,219,760 of record NZ_CP016616.1, read on the forward strand.
GAATCAGGGTCGCCAAGGGCGGGATCGTGAGGGTGAGGGAGAGTGGACGGCCATGGCTCGGCGTGCTCTCGGCCTTCACCCCGCCGAGATTGCCCAGATTGCTGCCGCCATAGAGCGCGGCATCCGTGTTGACCGCCTCGCGATAGAGGCCCGGCAGCGGAACGCCGATGCGATAACCTTCCCGAGGAACGGGCGTAAAGTTCGACACAACGATGGCAAGAGCCTCCTCGTCCTCGCCGCGCCGCAGCCAGGCGATGACGCTGTTGTCCCGGTCGTCCGACACGATCCACTCGAAGCCCTTCGCTTCGCAATCCCGTTCATGCAGCGCGGGAATGGAGCGATAGGCCTGATTGAGGTCCTTGATGAGTGTCTGCACGCCTTTGTGGTAGGCGTTGTCGAGGAGATGCCAGTCGAGGCTCTTATCGTGGTCCCACTCCCGCTCCTGCGCGAATTCCCCGCCCATGAAGAGCAGCTTCTTGCCAGGATGGCCCCACATGAAGCCGAAATAGGCGCGCAGGTTCGCGAATCGCTGCCACTGATCGCCCGGCATCCGGCCGATGAGCGATCCCTTGCCGTGCACGACCTCGTCATGGCTGAGAGGCAGGACGAAGTTCTCGGAAAAGGCGTAGAGAAGGCCGAAGGTCAGGTCGTGGTGGTGGTGGCGGCGGAAGACCGGATCCTTGCCGATATAGCGCAGGGTGTCGTGCATCCAGCCCATGTTCCACTTGAACCCGAAGCCGAGACCGCCGGTATAGGTGGGTTGCGAAACGCCCGGCCAGGCGGTCGATTCCTCCGCGATGGTGACGGCGCCCGGCGAAGTGGCGTAAGCGACCTCGTTCATCTTGCGGATGAAGTCAATGGCGCCGAGATTCTCATTGCCGCCGTAGCGGTTGGGAATCCACTCTCCGGATTTGCGCGAGTAGTCGAGATAAAGCATCGACGCGACCGCATCGACCCGCAGGCCGTCGAGGTGGAAGCGCTCGAGCCAGAAGCGGGCATTGGCGACGAGAAAGCTCATCACCTCCTGGCGCTCGAAGTTGTAGATGTAGGTGCCCCAATCCTGGTGGAATCCCAGACGCGGGTCGGCATGCTCATAAAGATGCGTGCCGTCGAAATAGGAAAGCCCGTGCGGATCGTTCGGAAAATGCGCCGGCACCCAATCGAGGATGATCCCGATCCCGGCCGCATGCGCCGCCTCGACGAAGGCCGCGAAATCCTCCGGTGTGCCGAAGCGGCTTGTCGGCGCATAAAGCGAGATCGGCTGATAGCCCCAGGACCCGTCGAAGGGAAATTCGGTGATCGGCAGAAGCTCGATATGGGTGAAGCCGAGATTCTTCACATAGGGAATGAGCCGTACCGCCAGTTCGCGATAGGTGAGATAGCGATTGCCTTCCTCGGGCACCCTTGCCCACGAGCCGAGATGGCACTCGTAGATCGACATCGGCGCCTTGCGGTGGTTCTGCGCCGCGCGCGCTGTCATCCATTCCGCATCCTGCCAGTCGAAGCTCGGGTCGCGTTTCAGGATGGAGGCCGTCGCGGGTGGGTGCTCCGCGGCGAAGGCGATGGGATCGGCCTTCAAGGCGAGAAGGTTGCCGTGCAGGCCGAGGATCTCGAACTTGTAGCGCTGGTCCGGCGTGACGTCTGGAATGAAAAGCTCCCAGATCCCGCCCTCGTGGCGTCGCCGCATGGGGTGGCGCCGTCCGTCCCAGCCGTTGAAGTCGCCGACCACGCTCACCCGGCGGGCATTGGGCGCCCACACGGTGAAGAGAAAGCCCTGAATGCCGCCGAGGTCGAGAAAATGGGCGCCGAGCTTCTTGTAGACCGCATCGCTGGTGGGATCGCCGATCCGCGTGAGATCGTCATGCGAGAGAAAGGCGCCGAAGCTGTAGGGATCGTGATGGATTTCGGACCCGTCGTGCCTTTCGACGCGCAGCCGGTAATCGGGCCTCTCGGAGGCGCCGACAGAGCCGACGAAATAGCCCTCCGGCAGCTTTCTTTCCATGCTGCCGAGAACCGTCTCTCCGCCGCGACCCACCAAGGTGATGGTATCGGCATCCGGCCGGATGACGCGGATCTCCCACCGGCCGGGTCCAACCTCGTGCGGGCCGAGCACGGCGAAGGGATCGCCGGAATTGATGATCTCGGCAACCGAAGGCGGCTCGGCCGGGCGCTTTGCTGCGCTCTGCGATCCACGACGGTGCTGATCCATTCCGGCAACCCTTTTCATATCTCTGTCCCATGAAGGCGAGCGGAGCAGGCCGCTCTGCCATCTCTTCCAGACGACTTTCATTATGGAGCAGGACCCGGCCCGGACCAGAAGCGTGCTGTGCTCCGGAGGCGGTTCCGCTGCTCTTCGCTAACCCGGAGCGCCTCCACCGCCGGCCGATCTCAGGACGGCAAAGGGGATCATACCCATGAAATCCGACAACCGGTTCTGATCGCCGTCGATGAGAATTTTCTCTCCGGTGATCACGTTCAGCCACTTGCCATGAGGCAGAGCGACCGACACGTCCTGCCAAAGAGATGCATCGAAGACCGGGCCATCCGCCTGACCGAGACGCTGGGCCCACAGACGAGGCACGATCACGGCAAGCGTGTCGGTGCGATGGCGCCTGATATAGCCGATGACCTGCGATGCCCGTGCGCCCTCTACCGTCAGGGGGTGATAGTCGCCCTCGGCGTAAAGGCCCGGGGCGCCGGATCGATCGCGCAGCAGCTTTGCGTGGATATGCTGCTTGATGCGGCCGTCCGGCCAGTTCCGCATCAGGTCTTCCAGCGGTGCGCTCGTTTTCAAGGCGGCACTCCGCGCGCCGTAATCCACTGGCCGCCGGTTGTCGGGGTCGACGAGCGAAAAATCCCAGAACTCGGTGCCCTGGTAGATGTCCGGCACGCCTGGCAGGGTGAGCTTGAGCACCGTGCGCGAGAGGCCGTTCAGCGTGCCGAGGACGGAGAGGCGTCGGGCGAGGGGGCGGATGCGTTCGATGAACGGGCTCCTCGGATCGAGCACCGTCTGCAGCAGCTTCATAGCAGCCGTTTCGTAGGCCTCGTTCGGGTGAACCCAGCTCGTATGCCGCTTCGCTTCGCGCAGGGCCTTGATGAGATAATCCTCCTTGCGCTCGCGGAAGGAGGCCAGCTGCCTGGCATCGGCCTTCGCCAGAAGCTCGAGAGGCCAGGCACCGAGAAGCGCCTGAAGCAGGATGACCCGATCGTTGGCATCGGGCGCCGGCGCGCCGTTCACGTCGGACAGGTGAGGGGAGACGAGCTCCTGCCAGAGGTCGAGCGCTTTGGACCATTCCTCGGGCATTTCCGAAAGTGCAAGCAGGCGCGCGCGCGCATCCTCGCCGCGCTTGGTGTCATGGGTCGCCGTCGCGATCATCGCATGCGGCCAGGCGCTCGCGCGATCAGCGTTTGCAGCATGAAAAGCCGCGAGCGAGAGCCCGAAATGGCCGGGGTCGCCGCCTACTTCGTTGAGCGCAATCAAACGGCCATAGCGATAGAACAGGGTGTCCTCGAGGCTCTTCGCCATGACGGGACCGGTCAGTTGCTGGAAGCGCCGGCGGAAGCGGCGGACATCGCCCTGCGCGGCGGCTTCGATCCGCCCCAACAGGACAGCTGCAACGAAATCGTGCACGCCGCGGTCGGGGAGGGTGCTGCTCTCCTGAGCGGCCGCAATCGTCTCCTCGATCAGCCGCACATCCTCGGCGGCCGGTTCGCCATCGCGAATGTAGCTGCGATAGACCGGAAAAGCGGCGATGATCTCGATGAGCGCCTGGCGCAAGGCGAAGATTGTATAGTCCCGTGTCCGGCGGCTCGCATCGGCGATCGCCTTGATGTCGGAGACGAGAACCTCGAGTTCACTGGCGAAGTTGTTCTCGACGATCTCCAGCTTGGCCTGTTCGAGAAGCGTATCATAGGAACCGCGGAGGTTGGACGCCTTCCGATAAATCCGCTCGAAAGCCTCGCCGGCAGTGGAATCCACCAGCACACCGTCGATCACGTTCAGCACGTCGTAGCCGGAGGTTCCGGCGACGGGCCAGGAGCGCAGCGTCTCTCCCGGCTCGAGAATCTTCTCGACGGCGACGTAGAAGCCTGGACCGACCTTTCGCTGCAGGGCGCGGGTGTAGCCCTCAGGATCGGCGAGGCCGTCGATATGGTCGATCCTCAACCCGTGCACATGGCCTTCTTCCACGAGGCGCACGATGAGCTCGTGCGTCTTGTCGAAGATCTCGGGGATTTCGACCCGGATGCCCGCCAGGGTGTTGATGTCGAAGAAGCGCCGGTAGTTGATGTCGCTCGACGCCACGCGCCAATAGGATAGGCGATAGGCCTGGGCCTCCAGGAGTCGGTGCAGCGCGTTGAAGCTCTCCGGGCTTCCTTGAGTGCCGTTGAGAATGGCGATGACCCGATCGAGTGCCTTTTGCAAAGCGGGCGATGCAGAAACGATGCGGGCGAGTTCCTGCTTCAGTGCTTCGCATTCGTCAGGCAGGGATGCCTGGTTCTCTGGCGAAACACCGTCCGCCAACGCGCGCAACCGCTCCGTCAGGCTGCGAAGCTTTCCGGTATCGGCGGAGGCGACGTCGAGCGCGGCAATGGCCTGATCGAGCACCACCGGGTAGGTGAGCGGGCAGATCGGGAAGCGGTGCTCCCAATGCCAGACGCTGAAGCTGCCTTCTTCCGCGTCGAACTGCAGCTGAAGTTCGCCTTTGTCCAGAACCTCGCCATACAGGCCGCCGAGGAAGGGGGAGATGAGCTTGCCGTCGGCGCCCGTGCGCTGCCAGTCGATATCGAAGGCCTTGGCCACGGGCGAAAGCGGCCCCCATTCCAGAACCGACAGCCACCAGCCATTGTCCTTGCCGCCGACGCCCATATGGTTCGGCACGATGTCGAGCAGGAGCTTGAGGCCATGCATCTTCAGGGCCTGCGTGAGCCGAAGGAAGCCTGCCTCTCCCCCGAGTTCCGGACTGATGACGGTGTGATCGACGATGTCGTAGCCATGGGTGGAGCCGGGAGCGGCCTTCTGGATCGGCGAGGCATAGAGATGGCTGATGCCGAGCTCGGCGAGATAAGGCACGATCTTCATGGCGTCGTCGAAGGTGAAGCCCTTGTGAAACTGCAGCCGATAGGTCGCGCGCGGTGGCGGCCCCGACAGGGCGTTGCCTCGGGCGCGCCGATCACGGCCCTCTTCGGCCAGCACCACGGCGAGCCTGGCCATCAGGCTGCCGGGCGAGGCAATGGTCTCGACCGTGCTCGACAGGCGCCTGCGCCAGTTCGGATGGCCCACATCCATACCCGGCATGTTCGGCTGGTTCAGCTCGCCGGTGACATCCTCGATCTGGAGCGAAGTGAGCAGGGACGACGTGCGGGCGAGATAGCGCACCGTCTCTTCGAGCGGCGGCAGATCCGGAACACGATTGGACGGGAGCAGGCCTTCCTCCGCCAGCGCCTTCGCAAAGTGTTGTTTGTCGGCTGCCCGGGCCACGCGCTCGTCGGCAGCCTTTTTCGGTTCGAAGATCCCGAGCGTCTGCCGCAGGTCGATGTCGAGACCCTGCCACCAGCCGGTGAAGGTCGGCAGGTCATGGGTGGTGATCACGGCAAGGGCCGAGCGCGGATATTCGCTCGGCTTCTTGAAGGCCGAGCCTGTCCGCTCGAAGGGCAGGACGCGGTAGCTCAGGACGCCTGATTCCATGATGGCATCGGAAAAGCCTTCCGGTGCCGTGCCCAGATCCTCTGCGATCACCAGGCATTGCGCGCGGTGGCTCTCCACGCGCAGCACGGCAAGCATGGCTTCGAACGGGTAGTCCACATAGGCGCCCTGCGAGGCAGGCGCGCCGGATGGGATCAGGAAGAGGCGCTGCAGCTGGAAAGCGTGGTCGATGCGGATGGCGCCCGCATGGCGCATATTGGCCGAGACGAGATCGCGGAAGGCGGCGAGTCCTTGCTCCTCCAGGGTGAGCGGATTGAAGGGCGGCAGGCCCCAATCCTGTCCCTGGGGTCCGAGGGGATCCGGGGGCGCTCCGGTGGAGAGCTTCGGGGCATAGCGCTCGGGTGTCGCCCAGATCTCGGAGCCTCCCCCATCCGCGCCGACCGCGAGGTCACGATAGAGACCGATGGGCAGTCCGGCGGCGTGGGCATGCTCGGCAGCCTGCGCGAGCTGTCTATCGGCCAGCCATTGCAGCCAGGCATTGAAGGAGATGCGCTCCGCATGGTCCAGGCGAAAGCGCCGGACGGCTACGGAGTGGACCGAGCGATAATCCTCCGGCCATTCGCCGATCCAGAACCGGCCCTGCTCACGCAAATGCTCCGACAGCGCTTCGAAGGTCGCGTGTGCTTCGAGCGCCTCGCCGCCCGCGCGCCGGAACGCCTCGAAGGCGGCGTGGTCGCCCGATGCCCGAAAAGATGCCCAGAGAGAGTCGAGAAGGGAACGCTTGATCGCCCAGGCCTCGGCATAGTCGATCAGCTGGGCGCTGCGGAGCCGGGCAAGGCGCGCCTGCAAAGCCGGGTCGTCGAGAAGCCGCTTCGCGTCGCTTTCGGCGAAGCCATCGACCTTTGTCGGGTCGATATAGATCGGCTCCAGGAAAAGGCGTGAGGAGGGCGAGTAGGGCGAGACCTTCGAGCGATCCGACGCGAAGAGTGCATGGACCGGGCTGAGGCCGAGGAAGGCGCCGCCGACATGGCCGATGCTTTCCGCCGCGAGCGCCACATCGGAAAAGTCGCCGATCCCGAAGTCGCGCTCCGAGCGCAGCGAATAGATCTGCGCCGTCGCGCCCCAAAGCCGCGTATCGTCCTTCAGGGCGTCCAGCTCCCAGCACCGCGCCGGGGCGGCGATGATCGTCGTTTCGGTCTTGCCCACCCGGAGGCGGTGATAGCCCATGGGCAGGGCGGGAACATCGAGCGCGGTCTCGCCCTTGCCAAGCCGCCCTTCGTGAACCGCGCCGCTCTCTTCGATCAGGATCCAGTCCTGCGACCCGGGCGGTCCGCGAAACTTAACTGTCGAAGCTGTCTCCGCTTCGAGCGTGACGACCGCCGGGATCGGTCCCGTCTTCAGCCGCTCCAGCCGCTCGATGGAGTCCTGTGCTCCCTGCTCCGACGTGACATCGAGACCGAGGGCGGCGAGCATCGCCCTGCGCGTCTCTGGCGCCGTCGCGACGGTCTTCCCGAACGCGTCGGTGTAGTCCTCGGAAATTCCGACAAGCGCGGCCATCCGCTCCAGCAGAGCGTTCAGCTTGCTCATGCCGATGGTCCTTTCGTCACGATGGCGCTCCACGGCGGGAGAATTCCTCCGGAGAGATCGAGGTTCGGGCTGGTCCAGAGGATTCGCGCCGAGGGATGTCGATCCGTCGTCACTGAGCCGTCGCCGAAATTGGCCGTCATGCGGAGGCTGCCGTCGGAGAAATTCCAGACCACGTCGAGCGTCTTCTCTCGTGAGACAGTGTAGCGGGAGCCCAGGTAATCGCCCTTGAGGAGCGGGACGATTTCCCGGCGCCGGATGGCGAGCAGCTCACGCGTTTGCGACAGGGCCTCCCGATGCGGCGAGTTCTCCGGTTCCGACCAATCGATCTTCGACCGTTCGAATGTCGCGCGATCCGTCGGATCGGGAATCGTCTGCGACATCTGCGGATCTGTGAAGGCCTTGAAGCGCTTGAACTCGCCCCGGCGACCGTCACGCACCGCTTTCGCGAGGTCGGGCTCGTTCTCGAAGTCGACGAAAAACTGGAACGGCGTCGAGGCAGCCCATTCCTCGCCCATGAACATCAGGGGAATCTGCGGCGCAAGCAGAAAGAGTGCCTGCGCCAGGGCGAGGCGCTCGGCCGGAATGAGGTGCGAAAGACGCTCGCCGAAGGCGCGGTTGCCGATCTGATCATGGTTCTGCAGGAATGCGATGAAGGCAGACGGCGGCAGATGGCCCGAGGGTTCGCCGCGTGTGACGCCGTCCTTGTGCGGCGAGGGATCGCCCTGATAGGCGAAGCCCTCCGCAAGCGCTCGCGCGAGATGCTCGAGCGGCCTGTTCGCATAATCTTCGTAGTAGCCTTCGTTCTCTCCCGTCAGGAGAGCATGCCAGGAATTGTGAATGTCGTCCGCCCACTGCGCGGTATGAAGGCTCGCGCGTCGGTCGGCCTCTCGGCCGAGCCAGCGCGCCTGATTGGCTTCGTTCTCGAGGACGAGATGGACATGGCGATTCTTGATATGCTGCCGGATGCGGGTCGCGAGCTCCTCGATGAAATGGGGATTTCCGTCATCGGTGATGGCATGGACCGCATCGAAGCGCAGCCCGTCGATGCGGTATTCCTCCAGCCAGTAGAGGGCGTTGTGAAAGAAGAAGTCGCGCACGATGCGGCTGCCTTCGCCGTCCACGTTGATGCCTGCACCCCATGGGGTCGGATGGCGCTCCGTGAAGAAGGATTTGGCATAGGCGTGCAGATAATTCCCCGACGGGCCGAAATGGTTGTAGACCACGTCGAGGAAGACCATCAGGCCAAGCTCGTGCGCGCGCTCGACGAGACGCTTGAGATCATCCGGGCTGCCATAGGCGGCATCGGGCGCGAAGGGCAGAACGCCGTCATAGCCCCAGTTTCTCCGGCCCGGGAATTCGCCGATCGGCATGAGCTCGATCGCCGTGATGCCGAGATCGCGCAGGAACTCCAGCCGGTCGGACAGGCCGGCATAGGTTCCTTCCAGGCTCGCCGTCCCGACATGCACTTCATAAAGGACAGCCTCTTCCCACGGCCTGCCGGTCCAGGACGTGTCGGACCAGGTGTAGGACCGGGGATCCACCACGAGGCTGAGGCCGTGAACGTCGTCAGGCTGGAAACGCGAGGTGGGGTCCGGCACGACCAGATCGCCGTCGATCCTGTAACCGTAGCGGCTTCCGGCGCGTGCCTCCTTCGAGACCAGACGATACCAACCGTCCTTGTCGGCATCGAGCGGGAACTCGGCACCGTCCAGGACAAGGCGCACATCGCGGGCGGTCGGCGCCCACAAGGCAAAGCGGACGCCGTCGGAGGTTATCTCAGCCCCGAAGGGCATGGAGTGAACGCACCGCATCTGATCTCCGGGTATCGATGAAAGCACTTGCGAACGGACATGTTAAGGCAAGGTTCCGGCTCAAATCAAAAAAACAGCCAAGCTCGGTTTCGCTGTAACAGAGCCGCGGCATGGAGCGCAGGTTCCAGCCTTCTGAGTGCATCAAAAATTTTTTGAAAATATTTTCGGAACACTTCGCCGGGGCAGCGAGTTTGACGCCCGACTTCCTATGGCGCGGGGGTCGCTGGGGATTGCGCCGCTTAGCGAACATGCTGGACTCATTTCGACTGGAAGCCGGTGCGGCTTTCCCGACGGTAGCGCATGCCGAATTGCAGGCAAGCGCCCAGCCGTCCATTTCCGTCAAGCGACGGCAGTCTATTCTATTCGTCACATCCGAGATCGCAGATTACATCAAGGCCGGCGGCCTCGGTGAAGTATCCGCCGCCTTGCCGCGGGCGCTGCGGCATCACTATGACGTGCGCATTCTCATCCCGGGCTATCGCCAGGTTCTGTCGCAGATCGGGCCCGTAAAGGAAATCGCCCGACTGCCGGCATCCTTCGGCATTCCCGCCTGCGGTCTGGGGCGCGGGACGACCCGGGACGGCCTGACCGTCTACGTTCTGCTGTGCCCTGAACTTTACGACCGCGACGGCTCGCCCTATGTCGACGGCTTCGGCGTCGATTGGAGCGACAACGACATCCGCTTCGCGCGTCTGGGCCTGGCCGCTGCCGACATCGCTTGCGGCTATGGCGACTCTCTGTGGCGTGCCGACCTTCTGCATCTCAACGACTGGCCGTCGGGCCTCGCATCGGCCTATCTCGCCTGGCGCGGCAGGCCGATTCCGACGATCCTGACCATCCACAATCTCGCCTATCAGGGCCTCTTCGACCGCAGGCGTCTGTCGCATCTGGGGATTCCCGACGCGGCCTTCCAGATCGACGGCGTCGAGTTCTACGGCAAGCTCTCCTTCCTGAAAGCCGGCATCTATTACTCGTCCCATATCACGACGGTGAGCTCCACCTATGCTCAGGAGATCACGCAGCCGGAATCCGGATGCGGTCTCGACGGTCTGCTCAGGACCCGCGCCGAGCAGGGCCGCCTCGACGGCATCATCAACGGCATCGACGAGAGCTGGGATCCGAGCCGGGATCCCTATCTGGTGAGCCCGTTCTCGGCCGAGAACTGCCACGGCAAGCGCGCCAATGCGAGGAACGTGCGCGACACGTTCGGGCTCGCGCTCTCGAACGGTCCGCTCTTTGCGGTGGTGTCGCGTCTCGTGCATCAGAAGGGCGTCGATCTCGCGATCTCCGCTGCTGAAGAAATCGTCTCGCAGGGCGGGCAGATCGCCGTCATCGGTCAGGGCGAGCCCCGGTTCGAGGCCGAGTTGCAGGCGCTGGCGCAGCGCCATCCGGGCTCCGTCGGCGTGAAGATCGGCTATGACGAGGGCGAGGCGCGGCGCATGTATGCGGGCAGCGATTTCCTGCTCATGCCCTCGCGTTTCGAGCCGTGCGGGCTGAGCCAGATGTATGCGCAGAAATTCGGCTCCCTGCCCATCGCGCACAGGACCGGCGGCCTTGCCGACACCATCGAAGATGGCGTCAACGGCTTCCTGTTCGGCGAGCCGTCGCTCAAGCGCTTCAAGGACGCGATCGGCAGAGGTCTCGAGACCTTCCGCTCGCGCTCCCGCCTGATCGAGATGCGCCGCGCCGCGATGAAACGGCCCCACGGCTGGGATCGATCCGCATCCCGATATCAGGAAGTGTACGAACGCGCCTGTCGGAAAGCTGTCGCGTAACTTTCGTCGCGGCCTTCACTGCCTCAAACCCGAATGTCGCTCAATTTTCGTTCAGCAAGATGAATTCGCACGCGCAAATGCAACGACGTTGCAGCCTCATTCTTGAGCCCGTGCCATTTTTTGAGGCAGAGTGCGCGCGCTCAACTCTCTTCCCTCGAAGACAGGTAGCTTTGCCGTCTACGACACGATCTGAAAACAACACTGGCATGGTTCTTGCGTAATGCCCCGACGTTGCACCTGAAACAGGGCGGCCAAGGGAGACGATCTATGTCGATGTTGAAGATGACCCGTAGAAGCCTGATGGCGCTTGCATCCGCAGCGCTGGTTTCCGGTGCCATGGCGGGAGCGGCGCAAGCGCAGGAGACCATCAAGGTCGGTGTTCTGCATTCCCTATCCGGCACGATGGCGATCAGCGAGACGACGCTGAAGGACGTCATGCTGATGCTCATCGAAGAGCAGAACAAGAAAGGCGGTCTGCTCGGCAAGAAGCTCGAGGCCGTCGTGGTCGATCCGGCTTCCAACTGGCCGCTCTTTGCAGAGAAGGCGCGCGAGCTGATCAGCCAGAACAAGGTTTCAGCGGTCTTCGGTTGCTGGACCTCCGTGTCCCGCAAATCCGTGCTTCCGGTGTTCAAGGAACTCAACAGCGTTCTCTTCTATCCCGTGCAATATGAGGGCGAAGAGAGCGAGCGCAACGTGTTCTACACGGGCGCGGCGCCGAACCAGCAGGCCATTCCCGCCGTCGATTACCTCGCCAAGGAAGAAAAGGTCGAGCGCTGGGTTCTCGCCGGCACCGATTACGTCTATCCGCGCACGACCAACAAGATCCTCGAATCCTATCTCAAGGCGAAAGGCGTGAAGGCCGAGGACATCATGATCAACTACACGCCGTTCGGGCATTCCGACTGGCAGACCATCGTCGCCGACATCAAGAAGTTCGGCGCGTCCGGCAAGAAGACTGCCGTGGTGTCCACCATCAACGGCGACGCCAACGTTCCGTTCTACAAGGAGCTCGCGAACCAGGGCGTGAAGGCGACGGACATTCCCGTCGTGGCGTTCTCGGTCGGCGAGGAAGAGCTCGCCGGCATCGACACGAAGCCGCTCGTCGGCCACCTGGCTGCCTGGAACTACTTCCAGTCCGTCGAAACGCCCGACAACAAGGCCTTCATCGAGAAGTGGAAGACCTTCACCAAGAACCCGAAGCGCGTCACCAACGATCCCATGGAAGCGCATGTGATCGGCTTCAACATGTGGGTGAAGGCCGTGGAGAAGGCAGGCAGCACGGATCCCGACAAGGTGATCGATGCCATCGTCGGCGTCGAGGTTCCGAACCTGACCGGCGGCGTTTCGAAGATGCTCCCGAACCACCACATTACCAAGCCGGTCCTCATCGGCGAGATCAAGGACGACGGACAGTTCGAGACCGTTTCTCAGACCGACGCTCTCGTGCCCGGCGATGCCTGGTCCAAGTTCCTCGACGGCTCGAAGGACCTGATCGCCGACTGGAAGGACCTCAAGTGCGGCAACTACAACACCGTCACGAAGAAGTGCGGCGCCTGACCTCCTGACGAAAACGAGGACGGCCGCAGGGCCGTCCTCACCTTGTCCTCCGTTCAAAGTTGATTGCATGGCACGCTTGCGCAGCATTCTGCAGGCATTCGTTCTGCTGATCGGCATGGCATCCGCCGCCGTCGCCGGACCCTACGAAGACGCATTGCCGAAATTCGCCGCCGACAGCTACTCCGATACTGAGGCTGCCATCGGCGCCGTCGCCGGCAGCGGACATCCCCTGTCCCTGAAGCTGGTCGAAGCCCTGCGCGATGGGCAGCTGTTGATGGCCGGTGGGCAGGTCTACATCCGCGATGCCGCCGGCAAGTCCGTCGATGCTGCGACGGGCCAGGCCGCCGAACCCGCCGCAGGCGCCAAGCCCGTGCGGCTCAACAACCGCGTTCGCCGCGCCGTCGAAGCGGCGCTCGGCAGCATGACCCTGCTCAGCTCCGATGCCGGAACCCGCCTCGATGCCGCCCGCGCCGTCTTCCGCTCCCGCGATGCCGCCGCCTTGCCGACCCTCGAGCAAGCCATTGCAAAGGAGGGCGAAGGCAATGTGAAAGTGGCCCTCGAAAATGCGCGCGCCGCTATCCTTCTCAATAAGGCGGATGCTTCCGCTCCCGAAAAAATCTCCGCCATCGAAACATTAAAGGCTCGCGGCAACCAGGACGCCCTGGCGCTTCTCACGAACCTGCCGACCGGCACCCCGGCCGATGTCGCTGAGGCTGCTGCCAAGGCCGCCGAAGGCATCCGCAGCAGGCTCGCGCTCTGGAATGCCGTCCAGAATGTCTGGTACGGCGTGTCGCTCGGTTCCGTTCTTCTGCTCGCGGCTATCGGTCTCTCGATCACGTTCGGCACCATGGGCGTCATCAACATGGCCCATGGCGAGATGGTCATGATCGGAGCCTACACGACCTTCATCGTGCAGGAGCTGATCCGCACCCATGCGCCATACCTGTTCGGCTCCTCGCTCTTCATCGCGCTGCCGCTGGCCTTCCTCGTCGCCGGCCTGATCGGCATCCTGATCGAGCGCACGGTCATCCGGTTCCTGTATGGACGGCCCCTCGAGACGCTTCTCGCAACCTGGGGCATCTCGCTCATTCTGCAGCAGGGCGTGCGCACGATCTTCGGCCCCACCAACCGCGAGGTCGGAACCCCGGCCTGGATGAGCGGCGCTTTGGAGATCGGAGGCTTGAGCCTCACCTACAACCGCATCGCCATCGTGATCTTCGCCTTTTCCGTCTTTGCCATCCTGCTGCTCGTGCTGCGCTACACATCGCTCGGCCTGTTCGTGCGCGCGGTCACGCAGAACCGGCGCATGGCGGGCTCCATGGGCATCCGCACGAACCGGATCGACGCCCTGGCCTTCGGCCTCGGCTCGGGTGTGGCCGGCATTGCCGGAGTGGCGCTGTCGCAGATCGACAATGTCAGCCCGAATCTCGGGCAGGGCTATATCATCGACAGCTTCATGGTGGTGGTGTTCGGCGGCGTCGGCAACCTTTGGGGGACGCTCGTCGGCGCCATGACGCTCGGCATCGCGAACAAGCTGCTCGAGCCCTATGCCGGCGCCGTGCTCGGCAAGATCGTGCTGCTGATCGCCATCATCCTGTTCATTCAAAGGCGTCCGCGCGGCCTCTTCGCGCTCAAAGGCAGGGCGGTCGAAGCATGACAAAGCAAACCTTGCTCGACGCTCAGAGCATCGCCGTCCTGTGCCTGCTGGCGGCGGCAGCCATTCTCGTGCCGGTGCTGAATGTCGCCGTGGATCCCGGCTCCCCGCTGCACCTGTCCGACCATCTCGTGCCGCTGCTCGGCAAATACATCTCTTTCGCTCTGCTCGCCCTGTCGGTCGATCTCATCTGGGGCTTCTGCGGCATCCTCTCCCTGGGGCACGGCGCCTTCTTCGCGCTCGGCGGCTATGCCATGGGCATGTATCTCATGCGTCAGATCGGGCCGCGCGGCGTCTATTCCGACCCGATCCTCCCGGATTTCATGGTGTTCCTGAACTGGAAGGAACTGCCGTGGTTCTGGCAGGGCTTCGACTGGTTTCCCTTCGCTGCCATCATGGTGCTGCTCGTGCCGGGCATCCTCGCCTTCGTGTTCGGCTGGTTCGCCTTCCGCTCGCGGGTCACCGGCGTCTATCTCTCCATCATCACGCAGGCCATGACCTTCGCGCTCATGCTGGCCTTCTTCCGCAATGACATGGGCTTTGGCGGCAATAACGGCCTCACCGACTTCAAGGACATCCTGGGTTTTCCGATCCAGTCCTCCTCGACCCGCATCGTGCTTTTCATTCTCTCGGTGGCGGCGCTCGCCGGCGGCTATCTGCTCTGCCGCTGGGTCGTGACATCCAAGTTCGGCAAGGTGCTCGTGGCGGTGCGCGACGCCGAAAGCCGCACCCGCTTCCTCGGATACCGGGTCGAGCACTACAAGCTTGCCGCCTTCACCCTCTCGGCGATGTTGGCAGGCGTCGCCGGCGCGCTCTACGTGCCGCAGGTCGGCATCATCAATCCGAGCGAATTCGCGCCGGCCAATTCCATCGAGGTCGTGATCTGGGTGGCCGTCGGCGGGCGCGGCACGCTGGCAGGCCCCATCCTTGGCGCGCTTCTGGTCAATGCGGGCAAGACCTGGTTCACCGGCATGCTGCCGGAGTTCTGGCTCTTCGCGCTCGGCGGCCTCTTCGTCTTCGTCACGCTGTTCATGCCGCGCGGCATCCTGGGAGCGGCAAAGGATTTCTGGGACTGGACGAGGCAGCGACTGCGATCGCCGGCGGTGCCGGAGCCTGTCTCGCAGGCGGCGGAGTAAGTCATGAGCGCACCCGTCACCCCCGCGCTTCTCTATCTCGACAATGTCTCGGTGTCCTTCGACGGCTTTCGGGCGCTGAATGCGCTGTCGCTTGCCGTCGATCACGCCGAGATGCGCGCCATCATCGGGCCGAATGGGGCCGGCAAGACCACGATGATGGACGTGATCACGGGAAAGACGCGGCCGAACGAAGGCACGGCATTGTTCGAGGGTTCGCACGATCTGACCGCGCTCGATGAGGCGGCCATTGCCGAACTCGGCATCGGCCGCAAGTTCCAGACGCCGACCGTGTTCGACATGCACTCAGTCGAAGACAACATTCTTCTGGCCCTCAAGGAGAACCGCTCTCCCTTCGCGACCCTGCTCTCACGGCGAACGGCGCAGGAGCGTGAGCGGATCGATGCCCTTCTGGAGCGGGTTCGGCTTACGGGGCAACGTCACCGCAAGGCGGGCGAATTGTCTCACGGCCAGAAGCAATGGCTCGAGATCGGCATGCTGCTGGCGCAGCAGCCCAAGCTCCTGCTGATCGACGAGCCGGCCGCCGGCATGACCGATCAGGAAACCGCCGATACGGCCGATCTGCTGCGCGACATCGCCAGGACCCAGGCCGTGATCGTCGTGGAACACGACATGACCTTCGTGCGCGATCTCGATGTGAAGGTCACCTGTCTTCACGAAGGCACCGTTCTGGCCGAGGGAACCCTCGATGCTGTCAGCGCCAACGAGCGCGTGGTGGAGGTCTATCTGGGACGATGACGATGCTTTCAGTCGAAAACCTGTCCCTGTACTACGGCGCGGCGCAGGCCCTGCGCGGCGTGTCCGTGTCCGCCTCCCTCGGCGAGGTCACCTGCGTGCTCGGCCGCAACGGTGTCGGCAAGACATCGCTTCTGCGCGCGATTGCAGGGCATCGGCCGATTTCGGGCGGCAGCATTTTGTTCGAGGGCCGCGACATCGCGCGGCTGAAACCGTTCGAGCGTGCGGCGCTCGGGATCGCCTACGTGCCTCAGGGGCGTGAGATCTTTCCGCTCCTGACCGTGAAGGAAAATCTCGAGACCGGCTTTGCGCCGCTGAAGCGTGGCGAGAAGACGGTTCCCGAAGAGGTTTTCGAACTTTTCCCGGTGCTGAAATCCATGCTTGGCCGGCGCGGCGGCGATCTGTCGGGTGGGCAGCAGCAGCAGCTTGCCATCGGGCGGGCGCTCGTCACGCGTCCGCGCCTGCTCGTGCTCGACGAGCCGACCGAAGGCATCCAGCCCTCGATCATCAAGGATATCGGGCGGGCGATTACCTACTTGCGCGAACGGAAGGATATGGCCATCCTCCTCGTCGAGCAATATTTCGACTTCGCCCGCGACCTAGCCGACCGGTTCGTGGTGATGGAGCGCGGCGAGATCGTTCAGCACGGCGACCGCTCGGCGCTTGAGGGAGACGATGTACGTCAGCGCCTGGCCATTTGAAGCCGCCTCCCAGCTCCCGTCTGCACAACGTCAGCGAGCCGTCGGTCGTGTTGCATTCAGTGCAATTGAACTCGACGGCCGCACGCGACCCATGCGGATCGAGGAGAGCGGATCCATGCGGATCAGGCTCCCGAAAGGCGAGGGGAATGGGATCGACGCCGTTCTCGTCAACACGGCCGGCGGTATCGCCTGCGGCGACCGCTTCTCCGTGGCGATCGAGGCGCAGGCCGGTGCCTCGGTGACGGTCGCGACACCGGCCGCTGAAAAGGTCTATCGGTCGGATGGGCCGGTTGCGGAGTTGAACGTCAACCTAATGCTTCACGACAAGGCTCGCCTCGACTGGCTGCCGCAGGAAACCATTCTGTTCGACCGGGCGCGTCTCGTGCGGCGGCTCGATGTGAGGATGCCGGAGACGGCGTGCCTGACCCTGTTCGAAGCGGTCGTCTTCGGGCGGGAGGCGAGGGCGGAGCAGATCGAGGACGGCCTGTTCGAGGATCGCTGGCGCATCCGGCGTAGCGACCGCCTTGTCTATGCCGATACGCTGCGGCTCGCCGGACCCATTGCCGATCTGCTGCGGAAGCCTAGCGTCGGTAAAGGCGCGCGCGCTGTCGCGACCCTGATCCATGTGGCGCCGGATGCGGAAGCGCGCCTCGAATCCATGCGCGACCACTTGGCCTCCGTCGACGGCTGCGACGCTGCCGCCAGCGCCTGGAACGGGCTTCTCGCCGTGCGCTTCTGCGCTGAAAAGATCGAAGCGCTTCGCGCCGCGGCCATTCCTTTCCTTGTTGCCTTTCGCGGCGAACCTCTGCCTCGTGTCTGGCTCAGCTAGGGTCGAACCATGCAACTCACACCTCGTGAAAAAGACAAGCTCCTGATCGCCATGGCCGCCATGGTCGCCCGACGCCGGCTGGAGCGCGGCGTGAAGCTCAATCATCCGGAAGCGATCGCGCTCATCACCGATACGGTCGTGGAGGGAGCACGCGATGGGCGCTCCGTCGCCGAGTTGATGGAGGCAGGCGCCCACGTGATCACGGCCGATCAGGTGATGGAAGGCATCGCCGAGATGATCCACGACGTGCAGGTGGAGGCGACCTTTCCCGATGGCACCAAGCTCGTCACCGTGCATCATCCGATCCGCGGCGCGGCCTCCAAAAACGTGCCCGGCGAGGTGACGACGCAGGAGGGCGAGATCGTCTTCAACGAAGGCGCCGAGCGCATGGTTATCACCGTGGCCAACACGGGGGATCGCCCGATCCAGGTCGGAAGCCATTATCATTTCTTCGAGACAAATCCGGCTCTCTCCTTCGACCGGGACAAGGCGCGCGGCATGCGCCTCGACGTCGCGCCCGGCACGGCGGTGCGCTTCGAGCCCGGTTCGACCCGCGAGGTGGTGCTCGTGCCGCTGTCCGGCAAGCGCGAGGTCTACGGGTTCCGCCAAGGCGTGATGGGAGCGCTCTGATGTCGAATGCACGAAAGCCCGCTTCCCTTCCGCGCTCCGGCTATGCGGATATGTTCGGTCCGACGACGGGCGACAAGATTCGCCTCGCCGATACGTCCCTCATGATCGAGGTGGAGAAGGATTTCACCACCTACGGCGAAGAGGTGAAGTTCGGAGGCGGCAAGGTCATTCGCGACGGCATGGGACAGGCGCAGACGACGCGCGCGGAGGGCGCCGTCGATACGGTGATCACCAATGCGGTCATCCTCGACCATTGGGGCATCGTGAAGGCCGATATCGGCATCAGGAGTGGCCGGATCGCCGCCATCGGCAAGGCCGGCAATCCGGACGTGCAGCCGAATGTCGACATCATCATCGGACCCGGCACGGAGATCATCGCCGGCGAAGGCAAGATCATCACCGCCGGCGGTTTCGATTCGCATATCCACTTCATCTGCCCGCAGCAGATCGAGGAGGCGCTGATGTCGGGCATTACCACCATGCTGGGCGGCGGAACCGGACCCGCGACCGGCACCTTCGCCACCACCTGCACGCCGGGGCCATGGCATATCGCGCGGATGATCGAGGCGGCGGATGCATTTCCGATGAACCTCGCCTTCACCGGCAAGGGCAATGCCTCGAGGCCCGGCGCGCTCGAGGAGATGATCCAGGCCGGCGCCTGTGCGCTGAAGCTGCACGAGGATTGGGGCACGACGCCGGCCGCCATCGATTGCTGCCTGTCGGTTGCGGATGCCTACGACGTGCAGGTGATGATCCACACCGATACGCTCAACGAATCCGGTTTCGTGGAGGATACGATCGCGGCCTTCAAGGGCCGCACAATCCACGCCTTCCACACGGAAGGCGCAGGCGGCGGGCATGCGCCGGACATCATCAAGGTGGCAGGGCTTCCCAACGTGCTGCCGTCCTCCACCAACCCGACCCGGCCCTATACGGTGAACACCATCGACGAACATCTCGACATGCTCATGGTCTGCCACCACCTGTCGCCGTCGATCCCGGAAGATCTCGCCTTCGCCGAGAGCCGCATCCGCAGGGAGACCATCGCTGCGGAGGACATCCTGCACGATATCGGCGCACTCTCGATGATGTCCTCCGACAGCCAGGCCATGGGCCGCGTCGGCGAGGTCATCATCCGCACCTGGCAGACCGCGCACAAGATGAAGGTCCAGCGCGGCGCGCTGCCGGGCGAGACCAGCGACAACGACAATTTCCGTGCCCGCCGCTACGTGGCGAAATACACGATCAATCCTGCCATCGCGCACGGCGTCTCGAAGCATATCGGCTCGGTCGAGGTCGGGAAACTCGCCGATCTCGTGGTGTGGACGCCGGCCTTCTTCGGCGTGAAGCCCGATCTCATCGTCAAGGGCGGCGCCATCGCCGCAGCGATGATGGGCGATCCGAATGCCTCGATCCCGACGCCGCAGCCGGTCCATTACCGGCCGATGTTCGGCGCCTACGGCCGGGCGCTCTCCTCGACCTCTCTCACCTTCGTGTCGAAGGTGGCGACGGAGAATGGGCTTGCCGCGAAGCTCGGCATCCAGAAGCCGCTCGTCGCCGTCGAGAACACGCGCGGCGGCATCGGCAAGAAGGACATGATCCTGAACGATGCCACGCCCGCGATCGAGGTCGATCCCGAAACCTATGACGTTCGCGCCGACGGCGAATTGCTGGTCTGCGAGCCCGCAAAGGTCCTTCCCATGGCTCAACGCTATTTCCTGTTCTGACATGATCCGCGCCACATCCATCATTCGCCGTGAATCGGTCGATCCGGACCGCATCGTCGACGTGATCACCCTCGACCACGGCGATCGCCATCGCCGCCGCATCCTGCTCAACGCCGATGGCGGAACGGCCTTCCTCCTCGACCTCGACCGGGCCGATGTGCTGGAAGACGGCGATGCCATCCGGCTGGAGAGCGGCTGGCTCGTCGAGGTGAAGGCTGCGCCCGAGCGCCTTGTCGAGATCCGCACCGAGGATGTGCTCGATCTCCTCACGCTCGCCTGGCATATCGGCAACCGGCACGTGCCGGCCGAGATCACGCGCGAGGCGATCTACATCACCTACGATCATGTGCTCGTCGACATGCTCGTCGGGCTCGGCGCCACGGTCGAGATCGTCGAGAGGCCGTTTTGCCCCGTGCGCGGGGCCTACCATCACCACGAGCATGGCGGTCACTCTCATCATCACGGGCATGGCCATGGATGATGCCTCGGCAAAGCCGCTGCTGCATGACAGCGCCTCAGCGATCCTGCCGCTCTTCGCATGGCTGTCGCCATCCTATCCCGTCGGCTCCTATGCCTATTCGCATACGCTCGAATGGGCCGTGGAGGCCGGCGACGTGACCGACGAGGCGACGCTGGTCGCCTGGCTCGTCGATCTTCTCACCTTGGGTTTCGGGCGCAACGACGCCATCCTCCTGAACCATGCCTATCGCGCCGTGCGGGCGGGCGACCGCGCCGCCCTCGAAGAAGTCAACGAGCTGGCGCTCGCCCTCTCGCCGTCATCCGAACTTTACCTGGAAACGAGCCAGCAGGGGCGCAGCTTCCTCGACGCAACGCTTGCTGCCTGGCCCTCGCCGCGCCTGATTCCCCTTGAAGGCGACGTGGCCTTTCCCGTCGCGATCGGCATGGCCGCCGCAGCGCATGACATCCCGCTAGCGGTCACGATCGAGGCCTACCTGTTCGGTCTCGTACAGACTCTCGTCTCTGCCGCGATCCGCCTGGCGCCTATCGGGCAGACGGCAGGGATCCGCGTCTCCGCTGCGCTTGCCGGAACCGTGCGCGACATGGCGGGGCAGGGGATACGGCTCACGCTCGACGATATCGGCGGGGCGACCTTTCGGGCCGACCTCGGCTCCTTCCACCACGAGAACCAGTATACGAGGCTTTTCCGCTCATGACTTCTCATACGGGACCCCTTCGCGTCGGCATCGGCGGGCCGGTCGGCTCCGGCAAGACGGCGCTGATGGAAGCGCTCTGCAAGACCTTCCGCGCGCGCTACGACATCTGCGCCATCACCAACGACATCTACACCAAGGAGGATGCGCGTCTGCTGACGGTTGCGGGCGCCTTGCCGGTGGAGCGAATCATGGGCGTGGAAACCGGCGGCTGCCCGCATACGGCGATCCGCGAGGATGCGTCGATCAACCTCGCGGCCATCGCAACCATGCGCAAGCGCTTTCCGGCGCTCGACATCGTGCTGGTCGAATCCGGCGGCGACAATCTCGCGGCAACCTTCTCGCCCGAGCTTGCGGATCTGACGATCTACGTCATCGACGTGGCCGGCGGCGAGAAGATCCCGCGCAAGGGCGGCCCCGGCATCACGCGCTCCGACCTTCTCGTGGTCAACAAGATCGACCTCGCGCCCTATGTGGGCGCCGATCTCGCGATCATGGAAGAGGACACGAAGCGCATGCGCGGCCAGCGTCCTTACGTGTTCAGCAACATCCGCGACGGCGTCGGCGTCGAAGCCATTGCGAAATTCATCGAAAAGGCGGGCGGTCTGTCCGCAACAAGCTAAGGGGTTCCGTCATGTTCAAGCGTTCTATTCTTGTTACAACGCTGCTGGTCGCTGCGACGCCGGCCCTCGCCCACACGGGCGTTCATTCGGCGTCGGGGTTCATGTCCGGCATCGCGCATCCCCTCGGCGGTCTCGATCATGCGCTCGCGATGATCGGCGTCGGTCTCTTCGCCGCGATGCTCGGCAGGCAGGCTTTATGGGCGCTTCCGTTGAGCTTCGTCGCGATGATGCTGATCGGCGGCGTGCTGGGCATGAGCGGCATCGATATTCCAGCTGTCGAGATCGGGATTACAGTCTCTGTCGTCGTTCTCGGCGCCGTCGTGTCGCTCGGTTGGCGCTGGCCGATAGCCGCGGCGATGGCACTTGTGGGAGCCTTTGCGACTTTCCACGGCTATGCCCATGGAGCAGAAATTCCGGCCGGCTCCGATGCAACGCTCTACAGCCTCGGATTTGCGCTTGCGAGCGTGATGCTGCATGTTCTGGGCATCGTTTTCGGGTTGCACTCCCTCCGCCATATGCAGGCTTTTCGATTGGCGGGTGCCGCTGTTGCCACGGCAGGCATTTTTCTCGTCTTCACCTAAAGCACGTTATCCGCAAAACGATCGGCTTGCCCTGAACGGCAACCGTCCCTGTTCGATGCCGATGTTCAGAACGGCGACCGTTTAAAACAACGAATCCCTGGCTCCTTCCGCAGCCAGGGATTCGTTGCTCTGGAGGCTAGACAGCGTCAGTGTTTGCCGCCGCCATTTCCATTGCCGTTACCACTTCCGTGTCCGCCGCCGTTTCCGCCACCGTTTCCTGCAGGACCATCTTGATCGGTGCCGTCGCCATTGTTGGATGCGCCGGGATTGGATGAATCGTTGCCATCGTCGTCGTTGCCGTGCCCATTATTGCCGTGGCCACCGGCGTTGCCATTGCCGTTGCCGTTGCCATGCCCGTTATTGCCATGGCCGCCGGCGTTGCCGTTGTCAGAGCCCTGATTGCCCTGGCCGTTTCCGTTGCCGTTCCCGGCCGTGCCGCCAGTTCCGCCCGTGCCACCGTCGGTCGACCCGCCGGCGCTTCCTGCGCCGGAACTACGGCCGCCACCGGAGCTTCCGGCTCCTGCCGTGCCGCCGTCTGCCACGACGCCGCCGGAACCTGGGCCTGCGCCATCGCCAATGCTGCCGCCGGCCGAACCGCTGCTAACCCCGCCTGCGGTTCCAGGGCCCGAACCCAAGGAACCCGGCACGCCCGCCGGGCTGCCGCCGATCGAGCCGGTCACCGTGTTATCCCGATCCGCATCGTTGAGATTGTCCATCCTGCGGAGGGCTTGGGGCCGAATGGCACAGCGGCAGGTTTCCTGACCCTGCACGATGCGAAGCCGGCAGTTGTGATACATGGAGGCATCTGCGACTGCCGGAACGCATTGCTGTCCAACCCTCGCGGATTGGGCATAGGATGGCGTTCCAAGCGTGAGGAAGAGGGCAGCGCCGGACAAAGCAAGAGCGTATGAACGCAACATGGTGTTCACCTTTAGAGAGCCGATTTTTGATGATGAGCTGCGATAAGGGCAGCTCGCATGGCTTAAAGACGCAAGTGTGGGAATAACGTTCCAACGCGCCGGCAAAATCTATTCCTGTTGGGTTCGGGAACTATGTCGAAATAGCCTTTGATAGGCTCGCATAATTGGAACAGCTGAGAATTGTGCTTGCTTCAGCTGTGGTCAATCGAAGGCTGAGACATAGGCCTCGGCCATATTTCGAATATCGCCAAGCTTTGTCTTAAGGGATGACCAATTGTCCTCAGCGGCAATGGGTGCCCACAGAGCCTCCACTTCCTCGATCAGCATGGTGCAGGGTTTCTCCCGCGCGAAATAGGGATGGTCGAACCGGATGCCCGGCGTCGGTTCGAATGTACTCAGCGCATGTTGAACTGGCTCGAAGGATGCTTGGTCATAGATCGCTGATGATGGACTCTTCTTCGCACGCTCTGTGCTCAGAGCGCCGCCATACCAGTCGAAGAAGGTCTGCTCGAACGGAGCCTTGCTTTCGTGCAGGAAAGTCCACACCGCCTTGGCCAGCGCGCCGTCCTGCTCGACCCCCTTCGACTGAAGTCCGAGACGGCGCGTGATCGTCGCCGGAAACTCCCGGTGCAGGGCCGGTTCGAACGTAGCCAACGCCTGCTCAAGGCTGGCCTGCGGCGCGAGCGGAAGCAGGCATTCCGCGAGGCGATAAAGATTCCACAGCAACGCGTCGGGCTGGCGGCCGAAGGCATAGAGTCCCGTCTCGTCGAAATAGGCGGCGGTAAATGCGGGATCGTATGAGGGCAAGAAACGCCAGGAGCCGTAATCGAAGCTTTCTCCCGTGATGTTGATGTTGTCGGTGTTGAGAACGCCGTGCACGAAGCCTGCCGCCATCCATTGTGCGCCCATGCGCGCAACCCGCCGGCAGACTTCTTCCAGAAAAGCAATTGCACGAGCCGCTTCGTCGTCGTGCCATATCTCCGGCATGTAAGTCCGGACGGAATAGTCGAGCAGCTTGCGGATGTTGTGTGGCTCATTGAGGTAGAGAAAGCGCTGGAACGTTCCGATGCGGATATGGGAATGGCTGAGGCGCACCAGGACCGATGAGCGGGTGGGCGACGGCTCGTCGCCACGTTCGAGGTCCTCGCCCGTTTCGATCAGGCTGAAGGACTTCGATGTGTCGACGCCGAGCGCCTCGAGCATCTCCGTCGCCAGGATCTCCCGCACGCCGCCCTTCAAGGTCAGGCGGCCGTCTGCGTGGCGCGACCATGGCGTCTGCCCGCTGCCTTTGGTGGCGAGATCGAGAAGCCTGCCGTCCTCCGCGTCCCGAACCTGCGCGAACAGGAAGCCGCGGCCGTCGCCGAGATGAGGATTGTAGCTGCGGAACTGATGGCCGTGATAGCGCAAAGCGAGGGGCTGATCGAGGTTCTCGGGCAGGGGCGTGAAACGGCCGAAATGGTCGATCCATTCCTCGTCTGTCAGAGAACCGAGCCCGACCTTCTCGGCCCAACGTTGGTTGCGGTAGCGCAGGATAAGGTCGGGGAAGCGCGCCGGTTGCACGATGTCGTAGAAGTCCGGACCGAGGTCCTGGTGGCACGTTGCGGCGCGATAGGCGGCGGATGGAGGCATGTCGCTGGTCCTATGAACCTGTGTTCAATTCCTAGCGCATCGTGCGGAAAAGTGGACCCGGTTTTCGCTGACGCGGCCCTCTGGGTCCGCTCTAAACGATGCGCTCTTAGGAGTGGAGCATCGGATTGGGTCCCAAAAGTGGGGCCACTTTTGGGTCCGATGCTCTAGCACGACCGAAATGTTCAGAGGCGTCGCAGCGGGTCAAGCATGGACCCGGTGACGGCGGTTGAGACATGCTCGCTTTGCCACGGACTGGACAAAGTTGAGCTTCGAAAGCTGAGTTGCAATGTTGCGAAAATCGATGGTTTGACGTCTTTTTGAGCGGCTGCTCAAAAATAATTCATGGTGAAAGCTTTGCTAAAAACATCTGGTTTTTCCAGATGTTCGGCTTGGATGCTCAAGCGCTCCGCCGTCATATAGCTGCGCTTTCGTGCGTTGGTCTATTGGCGGGCCTGAGGCGCTCCCCTAAGATCCTGGCTAACGAAGCAGACGGGAGGCGGGTCGATGGCATTCAAGGATGTGCTCAGCCTTTGCGGCCGGATCGGTCTGATTATGACAGCGTTCGCGTTCGTTGCAGGAATTGTTGCAGGTCCTCTTCTCGAAAAAGTCTGGTCGTCCCGTCCGACAACGATCTCCCAGAACGGCCCGGTTGCTACCCCCGTTCCGCCCCCACCCCCCATTCAGGCCAATGCCGGGGGACCGGGCTAACGCCTTTTTAGAACTCTCCGGTTCATATCACGTCATCGCCAGGACCTGGCGGGAATGCGGCTCCTTTATTCTGGGAAAGGCGCGATGAGCAGCGAGACACTTCTAAGGCAGGAAATCCGGCATTCGCTCGGTTTCGTCCGCGGCCTGATCGATCATTATTCAGGGCTTTATTCGGGCGAAAATCTCACGAGCGACGTTCTTCGCATCTGTGACGAGATGACGGATGCGGATGAACCGGACTCCCGGCTGATGGAGGCACGGCGCATGGTCGAGGAGCGGTGCCGGCAGCTGACGCAGGCGGCGGACCGCTTTACGCAACGCGATCCCGAAGCGATCGCGGCCTCGCGGGCACAGGCCGTTGCGGCCATCGATCTGTTTCAGGATGCCACCTTCGAATGGCGCAAGACACGCACCGTCCTTCCATCGTCCGGCCGGTTGCTGCGCAGAAAGAGCCTCTGATCGTCTTGAATCGCGTCACAGGCGCTTTGGCTTGATCGACGCCGTCGCGGGAACATCGACCATCTGCGGTTCGGGCACGACATCGCTCTTCGGCGCATCGAGCCCATAGACGTCCTCGCGGAAATGCACGGCGCCATCCGCCGTCGCATAGCCGGTGAGATAGACCCAGGCCACCGGCACGGGCTTCTCGAGGCGGATGTCCTGGCGCGCGCTGCTCGCGATCGCCGCATCGATGCCGTCGCGCGTCCAGGCCGCCGACGATCCGTTCGCGCTGCGCAGCAGCCATTCGGCAAAATCGCCCACATCGGCCACGCGCACGCAGCCCGAGGAGTGGAAGCGTGCATCCTGCGCGAAGAGCTGCTTCTTGGGCGTGTCGTGCATGTAGACAGCATGCTTGTTCGGCATGTCGATGCGGATCTGGCCGAGCGAATTGATGGCGCCTGGATCCTGGCGCAGCGTGTAGTTCACCGCCGTCTCCGTCGACCAGTCGAGGCTCTTCGGATCGACCTCCTGACCCTTCGCATCGAGAATGCGGATCTTCATCTTGTCGAGATAGGCGGGATCCTTGCGGACGTGGGGGATGATGTCCTTCTTGATGAGCGAGACGGGCACCGTCCATGTCGGGTTGAGGTTGACGGCCGTGACGCGCGTCTCGACGATCGGCGAGGGCCGGTCCACCTTGCCGACGATCGCGACATAGCGGCGGGCGACTTCTCCGCGCTCGATCGCCTCGACGGCGGCGGAGGGAATGTTGACCACGACGTAGCGGTCGCCGAAGGCGAAGGT
Source organism: Microvirga ossetica (assembly GCF_002741015.1). Classification (NCBI taxonomy): domain Bacteria; kingdom Pseudomonadati; phylum Pseudomonadota; class Alphaproteobacteria; order Hyphomicrobiales; family Methylobacteriaceae; genus Microvirga; species Microvirga ossetica. Next base: position 4,246,442 of record NZ_CP016616.1, read on the forward strand.
CGAGCCTGCAAGCCGCTGCGCGGATGCGGTGAGCTGGCGATGGCGGGTGATTGCAGGGACGTTGATCGCCTCCAGCGTTCGTGCACGCACGGCGCCGGATTCCGGCAGGCCGTGCCGGGCCTGAAATCGTTTGACGGCGCTGGCAAGTTCCACATCGAAGAGCGTGCTCGCGGCGGCATCCGCGGAGAGGTCGCCCTCCAGCGCGAGGCGTTGCCGAAGCAGGGCCACGAGCGGACCTTTGTCGCCCGTCTTCAGGACCGTGCCGGCCGGCAAGGAGGGCCATCCTCCGGCTTCGGCGAGGCGCTTGTAGGTCCAGGCCGCCCGCATGGTGTTGATGAAGGTGCTCGCGTCGAGGCTCGGGCGGGAATCCTGCGAGATCGACGCCACCGGTGCCGGCGCGGGCTGCTCCCCGGTCTTCGGCGGGGCTGAGGCTGCAACTTTCTGTCGCACAGCCGGCGCTGCCGCCGGCATCGCCTGAGCTGGCTTGCTGGGCGCTGCGGTTTCGGCTGGAGCGGCGGTGCCCGGGCCGCTCCAGAGCGTGAGGCCTGAGAGCAAGGCCCATCCGAGCCAGAGGCGTTGTGTATTCCGATACGTCATCCCCGAACTATGGGAGAGGATGGTTGATAAAATGCTGCAACGGTCCGGTTTCCCTCGGAAGCGATGAACGGATGCCGGCCGGGGGAATTAGTACTGAAACAACCCCCTTTGCGAGGAGCCCATGACGTCCGAGGAAATCAAGGAACTGAACGCAGCGCGCGAAAACCTCGTGAAACGGCGCAGGGACATGGCGCGGCAGATTTCCGGGGCGCCGCTTCCCTCCATCGAGATGGCGGAGGAACTGACCAAGATCCTCATCGCCATCGAGGCCCTGGATCGAACTCTCAACGAGGCCGGGCATCCCTATATGAGCCAGGGCGTGGTCGAGCAGCTGCGGGCCGGAGGCTGACCTTTACGGCCCGATCCTGCCGATGAGGTCGAACCCCGCTCCGGCCTTCGGCTTGAGCACGAGCGCTTCGCCCTCTTCGGGAAAGATCCCGGTCAGGGCCGTGATGTTGACCTGGTGCGTCACCAGCACCAGAACGCCCCGGGACCGCCATTCCCCGATCCGCTGGCGGAGTGCCTCGGTCTGAGTCTCCTCCCGGTCCCGCCCGGCGAAGAACGAGTCGAGGGGCGAGAACGGTTCGGTCAGGCTGCCGAAGGCAAGGCGGGCGGTATCGAGGGCGCGGCACCAGCGGCTCGACAGCACCTGCTCGACTGGGATCTGCCGGGCTCTGAATTGCTCGCCGATGGCCTGAGCCTGCCGTCGCCCCTCCGCCGAGAGGTTGCGCTGCGTCGAGCAATCCTCGAGCCGGAACTGCGGAGGGTCTCCCGTGCCGGGGGCGCGGGCATGGCGGAAGAGGGCGACGGTGCCGCCGTCGCGCAGAGCCTGCCAGGCCGCATCGGACGCGAGAAGCGCTTGCGGCCAGATGGTTGCCAGCAGAACCAGAAATGCCACGGCCATCGGCATGAAGTACCAGCCAGTTGTCAGTCCGGCGCAGGAAGCACTGCCGTCGCGTGACGCAACGTCGGATCGAGGTCCGGGTTCCCCGAACTGTTGGTCGGCAATCAGGCCTTTGCCGCCAGCTCGACGACGAAATCGACCAGCGGATCCGCAGGCTCGGCCAGACCTGCAATGACATCGAAATGGTGCGCCCCTGGGACCTCATAGTACCGGGTCGCGATCCCCCCCTTGCCCCAGCGTTCGACGATGGCCTTGGACTGGCGCAGGAATTCCCCGCTCTCGGCTCCTCCCACAACGGCGACGAGGTGCCCGAATTCCGGCGGCGTCCATTCCAGCGGGCTCAGGCGTCGGGCCTCCTCGAGCGTCAGGCCGAGCGCCTTGTTGAGCGAGGTCGGGACGAGGGGCGGCAGGTCGAACAGGCCGGAGATCGGCATGGCGGCCCGCACGGGCATGGTCTGCGGGGCAGGGCGCGCCATGAGGCAGGCCGCGAGATGTCCGCCCGCCGAATGCCCGGTCGCGACCAGCGGGCGGCCCATGCGCCGCACGAGGAAGTCGGCAGCGGCTTCCATCTCGGAAACGATCTCGGCCAATGTCGCCGTGGGAGCGAGCGTATAGTTCGGCACCGCCACCGTCAGGCCGCGCTCATTGGCACCGCGTGCCAGATGGCTGGAAAACGACTTGTCGAGCGCCTGCCAGTAACCGCCATGAATGAACAGGACGACCGGGCCGCCCGCATCGCCGGTGCGCGGATGGAAGAGATCGAGGCGATGACGTTCGCCGGGCCCATAGGCGAGATCGAGTTCGCTGCGGGCTTCGGCACGATAGGCCGCCGCATCCCGCTGCCAGCCCGCGATATGGACCGTGTGCTCCGGCACGCGCGCCCGATTGTTGTACTCGGCCTCGAGATCGATCCCTTCGGCTGCCATCGCGCGCCCCCTTAAACGTGGAGATACCGGTCCTTGAGGCTCGTATCGCTCGTGAGTTCCGCGCTCGTGCCCGTCCAGACCGAGCGGCCCTTCTCGATGATCACGTGCCGGTCGGCGAAACGCGCCAGCGCACCGATATTCTTGTCGATCACCAGAATGGATTGCCGTTCGCCCTTGAGATGCTTGAGGCAGGTCCAGATCTCGGTACGGATCAGCGGCGCCAGTCCTTCCGTGGCCTCGTCGAGGATGAGCAGCTTCGGATTGGTCATCAAGGCGCGGCCGATGGCCAGCATCTGCTGCTCACCGCCGGAGAGCTGCGTGCCCAGGTTGTTCCGGCGTTCCTTCAGGCGCGGGAAGAGATCGTAGACCGCATCGAGCGTCCAGCGGCGGGATCCCGTTCGTGCCGAGGCGGTGGCGACGAGGTTCTCCTCTACCGTCAGTGTCGGAAAGATCTGCCGGCCCTCCGGCACGAGGCCGATGCCTGTCTGCGCGATGCGGTAGGGCGCAAGTCCGGTGACAGCCGCGCCATGGAACCGCACTTCGCCACCGCGCGGGCGCAGCAGGCCCATGATGGACCGTATCGTCGTCGTCTTGCCCATGCCATTGCGGCCGAGCAGGGTCACCACCTCGCCTTCCTTGATGTCGAAGGAAACGTCGAACAGGACCTGCGCCGCGCCGTAGGAGGCCTGAAGGTTGCGCACGGAGAGCATCACACCAACTCCTCTTCGCCGAGATAGGCGGCGCGCACCTCCGGGTTGGCCCTGATCTTCTCCGGAGTGTCGGTAGCGATCACGCGGCCGTAGACGAGGACGGAGACGCGATCGGCGAGGGAGAAGACCGCCTCCATGTCGTGCTCGATCAGCACGATGGTCAGGCGGCTTTTCAGACGTCGCAGGGTTTCGACCACGCGCTGGGATTCGTCGTGTCCGGTGCCGGCGAGCGGCTCGTCGAGAAGAAGCAGTTTCGGCGCGGTCGCTAGGCCGATGGCCAATTCCAGCTGGCGTTTCTCACCGTGAGACAGCAGGCCCGCGGGAATGTGAGCGCGTGCGGCCAGACCGACCTGTGTCAGGCAGTCCATGGCAGGCTCGTTCAGCGCCTTCTCCTGCGAGGCATTGCCGAAGAAGCGAAAGCTCGATCCCGAACGTGCCTGAACCGCCAGCGCCACATTCTCGAGCGCGGAAAAGCCGGGCAGAATCGACGTGATCTGGAACGAACGCGCAAGCCCGCGTCCGACCCGCTGCGGCATCGAGAGAGAGGTGACGTCCTTACCGGCGAACAGGATCGATCCGGAATCCGAGCGAAGGGTGCCGGAGATCTGGTGAATCAGGGTCGTCTTGCCCGCGCCGTTGGGGCCGATGATGGCATGCAGCTCGCCGGGTTGAACGGGGAGGCTGACGTCGTCGGTGACGACGAGAGCGCCGTAAGCCTTCCGCAGGTTGCGCAGCTCGAGCAGGGGCTCAGCCATGGTGCGGCCTCCGCAGCAGGCCCATGATGCCGCCCCTGACGAACAGGACGATCAGGATGAGGAGGGGGCCGAACACCATCTTCCAGTTCTCCGCCAGATGAGCACGGGTGCCCTCGGCGAGAAAGAAGCTTAGGCCATGCAGGATTTCCGGAAGGAATTCCTCCAGCAGCAGGAAGGCGGCAGCCCCGATGATGGCGCCATGCAGGGAGCCGAGCCCGCCGAGCACGACCATGAAAATCAGCTCGCCGGAACGCTGCCAGGTCATGAAGGACGGGCTGACGAACTCCGCCTGGTTTGCCAGCAGGCATCCGGCAAGCCCCGCCATCATGCCGCTGAGCACATAGGCGGCGAGCTGAAAGCGCAGGGGCTGGTAGCCGATGGCTTCCATGCGAATGGCGTTCTCCCGTGTGCCGCGCAGGACCCGGCCGAACCTGGAGGCGACAATCGATCTGGAGAACACATAGGCTCCGAAAAGGCAGAGCAGGCAGGCCCAGTAGAGGGCGAAATCGTTCTTCAGAATGTCAGTACCCGCGACGAGGCTGCGCGACGACAACGTCATGCCGTCATCGCCTCCATAAGTGGCCAGCGATGTGGCGAGAAAGTACAGCATCTGCCCGAAGGCGAGGGTGATCATGATGAAATAGACGCCCTTCGTCCGCAGCGAGATCGCTCCCGTGACAAGGGCGAAAGCTGCCGAGGCCGCCAGTGCGACGGGAATTTGCACGAGCAGATCCTCGCTGCCATGGCTCGCCAGAATGCCGACCGCATAACCTCCGATGCCCAGGAAGGCCGCATGACCAAAGCTCACGAGGGCGCCGTAGCCGAGGATGAGGTCGAGCGCCATGGCGGCGATGCCGAAGATCATCACCCGGGTCAGCAGGGACAGGACATAGCCTTCCGCACCGGAGAACACGGCGAGGAGCGGTGCCGCTGCAAAGGCGGCGAAGAGGACGATGGGGACGATCTCGAGCCGCGTGGTGAGCGATGGCATGGGAGCTGAGGGCGTTTCTGCGAGTTCGGTCATGGTCGCACCCTAGCGCTTCACGGGAAACAGGCCGGAGGGGCGGAAGAACAGCACCGCAGCCATGAAGATATAGATCAGCATCGGCGCGATGGCGCGGCCGGTCTGGCTTGCAGCCGCCGGATCGAGAAAGAGCCGCAGCAGATTCGGAGCAAAGGAACGCCCGACCGTGTCCACGAGCCCGATCAGAAGTGCCGCAAGGAACGCGCCGCGGATCGAACCGATGCCGCCGATCACGATGACCACGAAGGCGAGGATCAGGATGTTGTCGCCCATGCCGGGCTCGACGGAGAGGATTGGGGCCACCATCGCTCCCGCAAAGCCGGCAAGCATGGCGCCGAAGCCGAACACCACCATGAATAGCCTTTGGATATTGACCCCGAGCGCGGAAACCATGGAGGCGTTGCTGGCGCCTGCGCGCACCAGCATGCCGACGCGCGTGTGATTGACGAGCACGTAGAGGAGGGCCGCGACGACGAGGCCTGCCGCGATGATGGCGAGGCGATAGACCGGGTAGAGCAAACCGCTCGCGATCTCGACCGAGCCCGAAAGGAGCTCGGGAACGGGAACACTGAGCGGCGCCGCACCCCAGACGAACTTCACCCCCTGGTTCAGGAACAGGATCACGCCGAAAGTGGCGAGCACCTGATCGAGATGATCGCGGTCGTAAAGGTGTCGGAACACCAGAACTTCGACGAGAAGCCCGAAGGCCAGAGCCGAGGGCAGGGCGAGAAGCAGCCCCCAGCCGAAGCTTCCTGTCCAGGCGCTGAAGGCCGCGACCAGATAGGCGCCGACCATGTATTGCACGCCGTGCGCCAGATTGATGAAATCCATCACGCCGAACACGAGGGTCAGGCCGGCGGCGATGAGAAAGAGAATGAGCCCGAACTGAATGCCGTTCAGAGCCTGGACGAAGAGAAGAGTTGCGGTCATCGACACGTCACTTGCAGAAGGCCTTCATCGATCGAGCCTCCGCCCGGATGCTCCCTGCGTGAGAGCATCGTCATCGTTCGCAGATGGAGACCGGCCTGCCCGCGCGTTGCTAAAGCAGGCCGGTCTTCGTCAATGCATCTCAGTTCGTCGCTGCGCATTCCTTGGCATAAGCATCCGTATAATCGTCAAACACTTTTTCCACGATCTCGGTTTGGAATTTGCCGTCCGGACGCTTGGCGGCTTTCACGAGATAGAAATCCTGGATCGGGAAGCCGTTGGTGCCGAACTTGAAGTCTCCGCGCAGGGATTTGAAATCGGCTTTCCTGATCGCGGCGCGCACGGCGTCCTTGTTGTCCATCTTGCCGCCGGTCGCCTTGAGCGCGTTGTCGATCAGCAGGGCTGCGTCATAGGCATGCATGGAATAGGAGCCGGGCACTGAATTGTAGGCCGCCTCGTAGGCCGCAACGAACTTCTTGTTCTGCGGGGTGTCGAGGTTCAGAGCCCAGTTCGAGCCGCCGAGCATGCCGACGGCCGCATCCTGCTGCGCAGGCAGGGTCGATTCATCGACCGTGAAGGCGGACAGGAAGGGGATGCGGTCGGCGAGGCCTGCCGCGCGGTACTGCTTGACCAGGTTCACGCCCATGCCGCCGGGCATGAAGGTGAAGATCGCATCGGGCTGCATGGAGGCGACCTTCGCAAGCTCGGACTGGAAATCGAGCGTGTTGAGCGGAACGTAGGATTCCTCGACGATCTCGCCCTTGTAGTGGCGCTTGAAGCCGGCGAGCGCATCCTTGCCGGCCTGATAGTTCGGTGCCAGCAGGTAGACCTTCTTGTAGCCGCGATCCTGCGCGACCTTGCCGAGAACCTCGTGGTTCTGATCGTTCTGGTAGGATGTCGCGAAGAAGTACGGGTTGCAGCTCTTGCCCGCGAGGTTCGAGGGCCCCGCATTGGTGCTGATGTAGAATGTATTAGCGTCGACGATCGGCTTGTGGACGGCAACGGCCACGTTCGAGAAGATCGGGCCGACGACGAAGTCCACCTTGTCGCGCTCCAGAAGGCCCTTGACCTTCGTTACGGCCACGTCGGGTTTCAACTCGTCGTCGACGACGATCACTTCGACGTCGCGCCCACCGAGCTTGCCGCCGAGGTCTTTCACCGCGAGCTGAAAGCCGTCGCGGGCCTGCTGACCGAGGACGGCAGAAGGACCGGAGAGGGTCAGAAGCAGTCCAACCTTCAGCTTCTCCTGCGCCAGGGCCGGTGCGGCAGCCAGGCCAAAGGCCGCTGCAAGGCCAAGGGTTTTGATCGTTACGTTCATCATGGTCTCCCGAATGGCTGTTCCCTGCGCACTTTGCGTGCTGCGTTGATTGTTCCCAGCGGGACGCGCGGTGCCCGACGAACAAGTCGGGCGGTACTCTGCCGCAAAACGACCCAGCCGAACACTCCCTTTGTCGAAGCGTTCATCCCCACATCCCCAATCTTTGGGATTGCCAAGGATTATTTTAAGTTTAAAATATTTTCCAGGTTCTTCAAGCGGATTGTTTCGCAGAGGAAGGCGGGCGAAATGACAGGCGCGTGATCGGCCATGAATGGGTGGGGACCGGAGTTCGCCGTCGCTCATGGCCTCCGAATGAAATCCTCCCCATCGGCCCCTCCACGACGCCTCGCTCTTGCACCGCACAATAACAACAGAGGAGCGGACGATGGCGGACACGGCACATGTGGATACCTTCGCGAGAGACAACCTTCCGCCCGAGGACCAGTGGCCGGCCTTCCTTTTTACCCGTCCCGAGTTCCAGTATCCGGAACGGCTGAACTGCGCCGCGGCCTTTCTCGACCGGTGGGTCGACGAGGGACGAGGCGATGAGCCCTGCCTGATCAGCCCGGCCGAGACGCTCACCTACCGCGCGCTTCAGGAGCGCGTGAACCGGATCTGCAATGTGCTGGTTCACAAGCTCGGCTTCGTGCCCGGCAATCGCGTGCTGCTGCGCTCGGCCAACAATCCGATGATGGTGGCAGCCTATCTGGCGGTTCTGAAGGCCGGCGGTGTGGTCGTGGCCACCATGCCGCTCCTGCGTGCCAAGGAGATCGCGTATCCGCTGAAGAAGGCAAAGATCACTATCGCTCTCTGCGATCACCGACTCGCAGAGGAGATGGAGCGCGCCAGGACGATGGCGCCCGATCTGCAGCATGTGGTGTATTGGGGATCGGGCAAGCCTGACGGCCTCGAGGCGCTGATCGCCGAGGCCTCGCCGGACTTCACTGCCGTCGATACGGCGGCGGACGATGTCTGCCTGATCGGCTTCACCTCGGGTACGACCGGCGAGCCGAAGGGCACCATGCATTTCCACCGGGACATGCTGGCGATCTGCGACGGCTATGCCCAGAACGTGCTGCGCCCGGAGGCGGGCGACCGCTTCATCGGTTCGCCGCCGCTCGCCTTCACCTTCGGCCTCGGCGGTATCGTGCTGTTCCCCATGCGGGTCGGTGCTTCGACCGTGCTGCTGGAAAAGGCTGGGCCTGACGATCTTTTGCCGGCCATCGCGCAGCACAAGGCCACCATCTGCTTTACGGCGCCCACGGCCTACCGCGCCATGCTGTCGAAACTCCAAGGCTACGGTATCTCGAGCCTGCGCAAATGCGTGTCGGCCGGCGAGCCCCTGCCGAAGGGCACCTTCGAGGCCTGGAAGGATGCCACGGGAATAAGGCTCATGGACGGGATCGGGGCGACGGAGATGCTGCACATCTTCATTGCGGCGACCGAGGATGAGATCCGCCCCGGCGCGACCGGCAAGCCCGTTCCTGGCTATGAGGCGAAAGTCGTCGATGACGAGGGACGCGACCTCCCGCCCGGCAGCGTCGGTCGCCTCGCCGTGCGCGGACCGACAGGGTGCCGCTATCTCGCCGACGAGCGGCAGGGCAAATACGTCCAAGGGGGCTGGAACGTCACCGGCGACACCTACCTCATGGATGAGGACGGGTACTTCTGGTACCAGGCGCGTTCCGACGACATGATCATCTCGGCGGGCTACAACATCGCAGGGCCGGAGGTCGAGGCGGCGCTGCTTACGCATCCGGCCGTTGCCGAATGCGGCGTGGTGGGCGCTCCCGACGACGGGCGTGGCATGGTGGTCAAGGCCTATGTGGTCCTGCGCCCCGGCCATGCCCCGGGTCCCGAGTTGACAAAGGCTCTCCAGGATCATGTCAAGGCGGAGATCGCGCCGTACAAGTATCCTCGGCTGATCGAGTTCGTGGAGGCCCTCCCGCGCACGCAGACCGGCAAGCTGCAGCGTTTCGAGCTTCGCCGCATCGCTCAGGAGCCGGAAAAGCATGAGGAGGCCCTGAGAGCATGACGGCCAGCCGGTCGATCGGCCGGATGACCGACACAGGTTGATCGAAAATTATTTTAAGCTTAAAATAATAAGTGCAATTTCTCGGGTAGGAACCTCATGAAGACGGCGATCATCGGCGGCGGCCCGGCTGGACTTTACTTTGCGATCCTGCAGAAGAAGCTCCGGCCGGAATCCGACATCACGGTCTATGAGCGCAATCGCGCCGACGAGACATTCGGCTTCGGCGTCGTGTTTTCCGACGCGACCCTGGACAATTTCGAGAAGTACGACCTGCCGAGCTATCAGCGCATCGTCCGGGAATTCGCCTATTGGGACGACATCGCCATCCATTTCCGTGGCACCGAGCACCGGATCGGCGGCAACGGCTTCTGCGGCTGCTCGCGACGCACCCTGCTGCTGATCCTGCAGGATCGTGCGGAGGAGCTCGGCGTCCGGCTGCGCTACGAAGCCGACGTGGATGACGAGAGCCTCTTCGCGGACGCAGATCTCGTGGTCGTGGCGGATGGCATCAACAGCCGCTTCCGGGAGCGCTATGCAGATCACTTCGAGCCGGAGGTGGACCTTCGGCCGAACAAGTTCACCTGGATGGGCTCCACCAAGCCGCTCGATGCCTTCACCTTCATCTTCCAGGAGACGGAATGGGGGCCGTTCATTGCCCATGCCTATCAATATGAAGCGAACCGCTCGACCTGGGTTTTCGAGACCGACCCCGAGACCTTCGAGCGGGCCGGGCTGAAGGACAAGAGCGAGGCTGAATCGGCGGCGCTCATGGAAGAGATCTTCGGCTGGTTCCTCGGCGGTCACCGCGTTCTCACCAACCGCTCGATCTGGCGCAACTTCCCGATGATCCGCAGCAAGCGCTGGGTCATGGGCAACAAGGTGCTGCTCGGCGACGCCAAGGCCTCGGCGCATTTCTCCATCGGCTCGGGCACCAAGCTTGCGATGGAGGATGCCATTGCGCTCTACGAGGCTTTCCGCCGCGAGCCGAGCGTCGAAGGAGCATTGTCGCTCTACGAGACTGGACGGCGCGAGGAGGTCGAGAAGACGCAGCACGCGGCCGATGTGTCCCTAGTCTGGTTCGAGCACGTGGCGCGCTTCTGGGATTTCGATCCGGTGCAGTTCGCTTTCGGCGTCATGACCCGCGCCAAGGCGATCACCTACGACAACCTGCGCCTGCGCGCGCCGGATTTCGTTGCCGCCGTTGATAAGACCTTTACAAGACAGGTGCAGAAGCAGGGCTTCGACGTTTCGACCGAGAGCCCGAGCGCGCCGATGTTTCAGCCCTTCCGTCTGCGGGAGATGATCGTTCCTAATCGCGTCGTGGTGTCGCCCATGGACATGTATTCCGCGAAGGACGGCGTGCCCGGGGAATTCCACCTCGTCCATTACGGCTCGCGCGCCATGGGTGGGGCGGGGCTGGTCTTCACGGAGATGACCTGCATCTCGCCGGAGGCGCGCATCACCCTCGGCTGCACGGGCCTGTGGAACGACGAGCAGGAGGCCGCCTGGAAGCGGATCGTCGATTTCGTTCATGCCAACTCTGGCACGAAGTTCTGCCTGCAACTCGGGCATTCCGGGCGCAAGGGCGCGACCAAGCTCATGTGGGAGGGCATGGATCGCCCGCTGGATGAGGGAGCATGGGACATCTGCTCCGCTTCGCCGATTCCCTACTTCCCCGACAGCCAGATGCCGCGCGAAGCGACGCGCGCCGACATGGACCTGATCAGGCAGCAATTCGTGGATGCCGCGCAGCGCGGCGAGCGCGCCGGTTTCGACATGCTCGAGCTGCACTGCGCCCACGGTTACCTGATGGCGAGCTTCCTGTCGCCGCTCACCAACCGCCGCACGGACGACTACGGCGGTTCCCTCGAAAACCGTCTGCGGTTCCCGCTGGAAATCTTCGACGCCATGCGCGAGGTCTGGCCAGCGCACAAGCCCATGTCTGTGCGCATCTCGGCGACCGACTGGGCTGAAGGCGGCGTCACCGGCGACGATGCGGTCGAGATCGCCCGTGCTTTTGCAGAGCACGGCGTCGATCTCGTCGACGTGTCGACGGGCCAGACGGTCTGTGAGGCGCGGCCGATCTACGGGCGCATGTTCCAGACACCGTTCTCGGATCAGGTGCGCAACGAGGCGCGGGTCGCCACCATGTGCGTCGGCAACATCACGGCGGCCGATCAGGTGAACACGATCCTGGCCGCCGGCCGCGCCGATCTCGTTGCGCTCGGCCGGCCGCATCTGGTCGATCCGACCTTCACCATGAAGGCCGCTGCCTGGTACGGCGCGAAGGACATCCACTGCCCGCCGCAGTATCTGGCCGGCAGGGATCAGATCTTCCGCAACTCCGTGCGTGATCGGCAGGATCTCGAGGATCTCAAGGTGAAGGCGAAGCCGAAGACGCGCGCCGAATTGAAGTTGGAGGCCGGCGAGAAGCCTCTCGCTGCGGAATGAGATGACCATGACAAGTCTCAAAGGCAGGCATGCATTGGTGACGGGTGGCGGACGCGGGATCGGACGCGCCATCGCCGGCTGTCTCGTGAAGGCAGGCGCGACCGTCACAATCGTCGGCCGCAGTCCAGCAACGCTCGAACTGGCAATTGTGCAGGGCGATGCGCACGCCGCTGCCGTCGCCGACATTACGGACAGGGAGGCGGTCCAGGCGGCCGTTCAGGACGCCGTCGCTCGCTACGGCCCCGTCGATCTGCTGATTGCCAATGCCGGAGCGGCCGCCTCGGCGCCCTTCATGAAGACAGGCCCGGACATGTTCCGGCAGATGCTGGATGTGAACCTGCTCGGCGTCACCAATACGGCCCACGCTGTGCTGGGATCGATGACGGAGAAGGGCTTCGGGCGCATCGTCGCCGTGGCGTCGACCGCAGGCCTCAAGGGCTATCCCTATGTGAGCGCCTATTGCGCCGCCAAGCATGCCGTGGTCGGCTTCGTCCGCGCCTTGGCTTTGGAAACCGCAAGGAACGGGGTCACGGTGAATGCGGTTTGCCCTGGCTTCACGGATACGGACCTCGTTTCCGAGAGTTTGGCGCGCATCATGGAGAAGACTGACAGAACCCGCGAGGAGGCGCTGGCGGAGCTCGTGAAGCACAACCCGCAGGGCAGGCTCATCAACCCGTCGGAGGTGGCCGAGGCCGTGCTTTGGCTGTGCAGCGAAGGCGCGCGCTCCGTAACGGGACAGGCCATTGCGGTGGCTGGGGGGGAAATCTGAACATGGACGATCACGCCATTCCGCTCGACGCCGAAACCAAGGCGGTCGAGATGCCGGAGGATCACCGGGAGGAGCTGCGTCTCTGGCTGCGGCTTCTCACCTGCTCCACGCTGATCGAAGGCGAGGTGCGCCGCCGCCTGCGCGAGCGCTTCGACGTCACGCTCCCCCGCTTCGACCTGATGGCGCAGCTCGACAAGGCGCCCGATGGGATGACCCTGTCCGATCTGTCGAAGCGGATGATGGTATCGAACGGCAACCTCACCGGCCTCGTCGACCGGCTCGTTACATCCGGCCACATCGCGCGGATCGTTTCTCCGACTGATCGACGCGCGATGGTCATCAGCCTGACCGAGGCGGGCCGCGCCGAGTTCCGCACCATGGCAGGCGAGCATGAGCATTGGATCGCCGATCTCTTCGGAGATCTTAACGCCAAGGATCGCAACGATCTCATGCGGCTGCTCGCGAAAACCAAATTGTCCGCCCGCCGGGCGATCATGGGAGACGACCAGTGACGCAATTCGCCAATTCCGTCACCCTGCCGCTCTCGTCCTATGAGCCGCGACACTTCCTGCTGGCGGTCGATGGACCCGTTGCGACGGTCACGCTCAACCGCCCTGACAAGAAGAATCCGCTCACGTTCGAGAGCTATCGCGAGCTGGCCGACTTCTTCCATGCCTGCGCCAAGGACGAGGACGTCAAAGCTATCGTCGTGACCGGAGCAGGCGGCAATTTCTCGTCCGGCGGCGATGTATTCGAGATCATCGGCCCGCTTGTCGAGATGGACACGAAGGGGCTTACCGCCTTCACGCGCATGACCGGCGAACTGGTGAAGGCCATGCGCGCCGCGCCGCAGCCGATCATTGCGGCGGTCGAAGGCATCTGCGCCGGCGCCGGCGCCATCGTCGCCATGGCCTCCGATCTCCGTCTTGCGGCGCCAGGGGCGAAGGTAGCGTTCCTGTTCAACAAGGTCGGCCTCGCCGGCTGCGATATGGGCGCCTGTGCCATCCTTCCCCGCATCATCGGCCAAGGCCGCGCCTCGGAGCTGCTCTATACCGGCCGCTTCATGAGCGCGGAGGAAGGCGAGCGCTGGGGCTTCTTCAGCCGCCTCGTCGAGGCAGGCACGCTTCTCGACGAAGCGCGGGCTCTCGCGCGTACGATCGGCACGGGCCCGACCTATGCCAACACCATGACGAAGCGCATGCTGGCGATGGAATGGGCGATGTCGGTCGAGGAGGCGATCGAGGCGGAAGCGGTGGCGCAGGCACTCTGCATGACGACGGAAGATTTCGCCCGCGCCTATCGCGCCTTCGCGGCCAAGGAAAAGCCGGTGTTCCAGGGAGATTGACGTGATCGACGCGAGCTTTCTCTCTTGGCCGTTCTTTGAAAACCGCCACCGGCAATTCGCCAACGACCTGAGCGCCTGGGCGGCGAGCGACGTCAAACCGCTCGTCGATCACCACGACGTCGACGCCTCCTGCCGCCGCCTCGTGCGGCGCATGGGCGAAGCCGGCTGGCTCAGGGCTGTCGTGCCTGAGGCCTATGGCGGGCTTTTCGCATCTTTCGATGTCCGCACGCTCTGCCTGGCTCGGGAGACGCTCGCGTTTCACGACGGGCTGGCGGATTTCGCCTTTGCCATGCAGGGACTCGGTACGGGACCGATCACTCTGTTCGGCTCCGATGTGCTGAAGGCCAGATATCTGCCGCCGGTGGCTCGGGGCGAAGCTATCGCGGCCTTCGCGCTCTCGGAACCGGAAGCCGGGTCCGATGTCGCCGCCATGAGCACCACGGCGATGCCGGACGGGCCGGATCACGTTCGGATCGACGGCGTGAAGACATGGATCTCCAATGGCGGGATCGCCGATCATTATGTGGTCTTCGCCCGCTCCGGCGAAGCGCCCGGTGCGAAGGGACTTTCCGCCTATGTGGTCGACGCGCAGTCGCCGGGACTGATTGTCGAGAACCGAATCGATGTCATCGCGCCGCATCCGCTCGCGACCCTGCGCTTCGACAATTGCCGGGTGCCGCTCTCGCAGCGGATCGGTGGGCCGGGTGAAGGATTCAAGGTCGCCATGGCCACCCTCGACGTGTTCCGCTCGACGGTTGGTGCTGCCGCCCTCGGTCTCGCGCGGCGGGCTCTGTCGGAGGCGCTGCAGCATGCCGCTTCGCGCAAGCTCTTCGGCGCTCCTCTCGGGGATCTGCAGATGACGCAAGCCTCTCTCGCCGACATGGCGACGGGCGTGGACAGCGCCGCGCTCCTCGTCTATCGCGCCGCCTGGACCAAGGACCAGGGCGCGCCGCGGGTGACGCGCGAGGCGGCGATGGCGAAGATGCATGCCACCGAGACCGCGCAGGGCGTGATCGACAAGGCGGTGCAGATCTTCGGTGGCCTCGGTGTCACAAAAGGCGTCAGGGTCGAAGAGCTTTATCGGGAAATCCGCGCCCTGCGGATCTACGAGGGTGCGACCGAGGTGCAGAAAATCGTGATCGCGCGCGAAATGCTGAAGATGGTGGAAGCCCAACGCTCCGGCACTCGCGACGCTGTGCTCCGTCAATAAGGGAGAAACAACAATGACAGCCGCCATAGAAGGCACTCCCATGCCTGGAATCGACGATGGACCCGAAGTCCTCAACCCGAAGCACTGGCCGACACCAAAGGGATATGCCAACGGCATGATGGCCGAAGGTCGGATTCTTGTGACCGGCGGCATCGTCGGCTGGGACGAGACCGAGACATTTCCCGATGGCTTCGTCGCGCAGGCGCGACAGACCTTCGAGAACATTCGCGCCATTCTCGCCGAGGGCAGGGCCGAGCCGCGGCATCTCGTGCGGCTGACCTGGTATGTCGTCGATATCGACGAGTATCTCGAACACCTCCGCGACCTGGGCCGCGCCTATCGCGAGGTCTTCGGCGCCCATTATCCTGCCATGGCCTTGGTTCAAGTCGTACGTCTCGTGGAGAAGAAGGCTCGTCTCGAAATCGAGGCGACAGCCATCGTCCCAAGCCTGCGGTAAGTCATCGAAAGACCTGCGACAAATCAACAGTGTTGCAAGAATGCCTACCGGCCCGACAACCTTCGGAAAGGGCGGAAAATCGGCCTTTCTCGATCTAGTATTACATTGCTCCTCTGCGCTGAATAGCAACTGGAATCAGGTTCATCAGCAGGTCTTCTATGCTGCACTCCAAAACCGAGAGGTTCGCCGTTCCGTCGTCGAGCGAGTTCGCCGACGACGCCGAGATGTTCGAGCTGGCGCCGGTTTCCCTCTGGCTCGAGGATTACAGCGGCCTCAAGGCGCTCTTCGAACGCTGGCGTGCGGAAGGCGTGATCTCGCTGCGGGATTATCTCCTGGAGGATGCGACACGCGTCGAGGCCTGCTCGAGCCAGATCCGTGTCATCAAGGTGAACCGCCGGACCCTCAGCCTCTTCGAAGCGGATGACCTGTCGCATCTGGTCGGTAATCTCGACCGGATCTTTCGCAATGACATGCTGAAGGCTCACATCGACGAACTCGTGCAGCTCTGGGAAGGGCGCGCGGAGTTCTTCAGCAACACGGTGAACTATACCCTGTCCGGGCGCAGGCTCGACATCCAGCTCAAGGGCAGCGTCCTGCCCGGGCACGAGGGCAGGTGGGATCGCGTCCTGATCGCCATCGAGGATGTGACCGAGCGCGAAGCCGCGCGCAGGCAGCTCTCCACCAGCGAAACCTACGCCCGCGGCCTGTTCGAGCATTCGCCGGTCTCGCTGTGGGTGGAGGATTTCAGCGCGGTCAAGCAGCTCCTGGACGATGTGCGTTGGCAGGGAATCAGCGACTTTCGGGTCTTCACCGACGTGCATCCGGAATTCGTCTCACGCTGCATGAGCGAGATCCGCGTGATCGACGTCAACCGGCATACGCTGGAGCTGTTCTCGTCCCCCGACAAGCAGACCCTGCTGATGCGGCTAGGCGACGTCTTTCGTGACGAGATGCGGGAGCATTTCAGAGAGCAGCTGATCGATCTTTGGAACGGCAAGATTTTTCAGCAGCGCGAGGTGGTGAACTATTCCCTCTCGGGCGATGAGCTTCATCTGCATCTGCAGTTCTCCGTGCTGCCCGGCTACGAGAAGGACTGGTCGCTTGTGCAGGTGGCGCTGACGGATATCACCGCGCGCAAGCGGGCCGAGGCCTATCTCGAATATCTCGGCAAGCACGACGTTCTGACCAAGCTCTATAATCGCACCTTCTACGTCGACGAACTGAACCGACTGGAGCGCAAGGGGCCATTCCCGGTTACTGTCGTCATCATCGACTTGAACGGCCTGAAAGCCGCCAACGATCAACTCGGGCATGCGGCCGGCGACGCGCTGCTGCGTCGCGCCGGCGAAGTGCTCAGCAAGGCCGTCGACAAGCCCTCCTATGCCGCCCGTATCGGCGGCGATGAGTTCGCACTACTGATGCCGGGAACCGACGAGCGGGACGCCAAGGTCGTGATGGACGGCATCGAGAACCTGCTCGAGGTCAACAACCAGTTCTATACCGGCCTGCCTCTCAGCTTCGCCATGGGTGCAGCGACAAGCCGGCCAGGTGAGCGGCTGGAGGCCATCGTGAAGCGGGCCGATCTCCTGATGTACGAGGCGAAGCGCGCCCACTACGCGGCCGCATCCGCGCCTCGCTAGTGCATTCCGGGATCAGGATCCGATCTCGACGATCTCCGCCGTTGTCTGCCCGATCGGCACCACGTCGCCGACTTCCTTGCCCATGAGGGCCTGAGCCAGCGGGGAGACATAGGAGAGGCTTCCCTTTGCCGGATCGGCCTCGTCTTCGCCGACGATCCGATAGGTCTGCCGCCGGCCGTCCTCGCGCTCGAACGTGACGCGCGCACCGAAGCGGACATGAGAGGCATCCGTGGGAGGAGGGGCTACCTCCGCCGAGGCGCGCCGGGCAGACCAATAGCGCAGGTCGCGGGAGAGACGTGCCAGTTCCGCCTTGTCGTCGGAGGCTTGAGCGTCGGTGTGACGCTTCTGCAGGTCTTCGATCTCCGCATCCATCTGGGCAAGGCCCGAGGGTGTGACGAGATGGTGTTGGCTGACCGTCCGGTCCGGCAGGTCCTCGAAGGCTTCTCCGCCTTCGGTTTCACGAACAAAGGCACGGCTCATTACGTCTCCTCCGCTCTTTCGAGAGAAAACGGTTCGAGGCTCGCTAAGGTTTCCGGACCTAACCTTTATCGCCTCGCTTGCCTTAAGCGCCCGACGATGCCGCCCGGAAAAGCGTAGACGCTGACGACGAACAGGGCGCCGAGCCACAGCAGCCAGCGATCGGGATGGATGATGTTCGGCAGGACGGGGATGCCGGCCAGGGCCGCGCTTCCGGCGCCCATCAGCACCTGCAGGTAGCTCTGCGCCAGGACGAACAAAGCCGCACCAATGACCGCACCATACATGGTGCCCATGCCGCCGATCACTACCATGAGAAGGATGTCGACCATGATCGAGAAGGAGAGGGTGGTGTCCGGCCCGTTATAGCGCAGCCAGAGCGCCATGAGGGCGCCGGCAATCGTTGCGGCCAGGGCCGAGATGACGGAGGCGGCCGTGCGATAGGCGACTACGCGGTAGCCAAGCGCCTCGGCGCGGAACTCATTCTCACGGATAGCCTGCAGCACGCGACCGAACGGCGAGTTCACGATCCGGAGCAGCGTCAGAAAGACGAGCAGCGAGACGAAAAAGACGAGGTAATAGGCGAGCAGCCGCCCGTTGATCGCCGTGCCGAAGACAGGCTCGGAGAACAGCCGGAAGGCCGGGCGCAGCGCCGGAGGCAACTGGAACGACAGGCCGTCCTCGCCGCCTGTGATATCCGACAACTGCGAGGCCAGAACCGCAGCAGCCGAGGCGACTGCCAAGGTGATCATCGAGAAGAAGATGGCGCGCACCCTGAGCGAGAGCAGGCCGATGGCGACGGCCAGCACCGCAGACAGGGCGAGCGCTGCGACGAGCCCGATGGCGGCGGAGCTCCAGGTCGGTCCCATGCGCTCGAGGGCGATCGCGATGCCGTAGCCGCCGATGCCGAAGAACATGGTGTGGGCGAAGGAAACGATGCCCGAATAGCCGAGCAGCAGGTCGTAGCTCGCGACCAGCACGATGAAGACGCAGATCTTGGCCGCCGTGCCGACAGGCTGGCTGCCGGAGAAGAGGAAGGGCGTCGCGGCGAGCAGCAGCAGGATGGCAAGGAGAATGACGCTCAGCACCCGCGAACGAGGCAGGTCTGAGGACAGGATCGCGCTCAAGATGCCGCCCCGCCGGCGGGTCTCGTCGAAGGGAAGGGCGCGGGCAGGGGATGTGCTCATCGGCGGGCCACCGGAAACAGGCCCTCAGGACGCCAGATCAGGACGAGGGCCATGACGAGGATGTTGGAGATCAACGCGAGCTTGGGCTCGATGAAGCCGACATAATTGGCGACGAGCGCAACGAGGATCGAGCCGACGAAGCAACCGCCGACCGAGCCGAGGCCGCCGATGATGATGACGATGAAGACGAGCACCATCACCTCCATGCCCATGCCGGCAGTGAGCGTCTGGCGGTAGAAGGCCCACATGACGCCCCCTAGGCCCGCGAGCGCCGAGCCGGCGATGAACACGCTGACGAAGAGCCGGCGGATGCGGTAGCCGAGGGCCTCCACCATTTCGGGATTCTCGACGCCGGCCCGGATCAACAGGCCGATGCGGGTGCGGTTGAGCAGCAGCTGCATGCCGAAGAAGACCACCAACCCGATGACAACAGCCACGACGCGGAAGCGCTCCATGACGATGTCGCCGAGAACGAAGGCGCCGCGCAGGGATTGCGGCAGCGGGATCGGGATCGGCGAGGCGCCCCAGATCGCGTGGATCGCCTGCTCGGTGACGATCAGCCCGCCCATGGTGACGAGGATCTGCTTCAGATGGCTGCCATAGACCGGGCGGACGATCACCCGCTCGAAGACCGCACCGACAAGACCCGTCACCGTCATGGCGCACAGGATGCAGAGCAGCAGAAGCGCGAGATTGAGCCCGACGGAATCCGCCTGCGCCCATCCGGCCAGGGGACCGAGGACGAGAAGCGTGGCGTAGGCGCCGAGCGAGATGAAGACCCCGTGGCCGAAATTGATGATGTCCATCAGGCCGAAGACGAGGGTGAGGCCCGAGGCCATGAGAAAGATCATCATGCCCATGGCGAGCCCGGCGACGGTGAGCGTCACCCAGGTCGAGGGGCTGCCGACGAAAGGCAGCGCCAGGAGCGCAAGGGCCGGAACGAGGAGCAGCGGGAGCCAGTCCATCTTGGCGCGGGGCAGCTCAGTGGCGGCCGATGTATCAGCGGTCATGTCGCTCATTGATGCGCATCCAGAGAGAGACCGAGCAGACGCTGTTGCAGGTTCTTGTCCGTGACAAGCTCGCGCATGGCGCCGGCATGCACGATGCGCCCGTCGTCCATGACGACCACATTATCGCCGAGCGCCGAGGCCGCATAGAAATTCTGCTCCACCAACAGGATCGTCTCGCCTGAGGCCTTCAGAGCCTTGAAGGCCTCGATCATGGAGCGCACCATGACGGGCGCGAGACCCTTGGTCGGTTCGTCGATGAGCAGGAGACGCCGTGGCTCGGCGATGGCGCGGGCAATGGCGAGCATCTGCTTCTGCCCACCAGAGAGATTGCCCGCCGGCAGGTTCCAGAAGCGCTTGAGAGCGGGGAACAGGCCGAGGATCCAGTCGAGCCGTTTCTTGTCGACCGGCCCGCTGCGCGCCGCGAGCACGATGTTTTCGCGCACCGTCAAATCGGTGAAGATGCCCATGGCCTCCGGCACATAGGCGATGCCCGAGCGCGCAATGTCGGGCGTGGATGCCGAGGTGATGTCGCGGCCGTCGAAAACGATGCGGCCGGAGGAGGCCTGCCACAGGCCCATGATGGTGCGCAGCGTCGTCGTCTTGCCGGCGCCGTTGCGGCCGAGCAGCATGGTCAGCTCGCCCGCGGGGACAGCAAAGTCCACGCCGTGAAGGATATGATACGGACCGATATGCGTATGCACGCCGGAAAGCTGCAGGAGGGGCTCAGTCACGGGCGACCTCCACGCCGAGATAGGCTTCCTGCACCACCGGCGAGGCGATGACCTCGGCGGGCTCGCCGTCGGCGACGAGCGTGCCGTTATGCAGCACGATGATGCGGTCGGAGAGCGAGCGCACCACATCCATCTTGTGCTCCACGAGAAGCACCGTGGCATCCCCGCGCTGCTTGATGTCGTGGATGAGTTCGAGCACCGTCGGCGCCTCGTCGACGCTCATGCCGGCGGTCGGCTCGTCGAACATGAAGACCTTCGGCTCCATGGCGATCAGAAGCGCGACTTCGAGCTTGCGCTGGTCGCCATGCGAAAGGGCTTTCGGTGCGATGTGGCGCTTGTCGGAAAGCCGCACCCGTTCCAGGACGCTCTCGGCCTGCTCGATCAGGTCGCGTCGGGTGTTCCACACCTTGAAGAGCGACCAGCCCGCATCGGCGCGGCTCTGCACGGCAAGGCGCACGTTTTCCAGCGCGGTGAGCTGAGGAAACAGGTTGGTGAGCTGGAAAGCCCGCCCCAGCCCGCGCCGCGTGCGCGCGGACGGCGCAAGACCCGTGATGTCCTCGCCGCCAACGATGACCTGCCCCGAACTGGCTTTTAATTGGCCGGAGATGAGATTGAAATAGGTGGTCTTGCCGGCACCGTTGGGGCCGACGATGGCGGTGAGCGTGCCGGGTTTGAACCGGCACGACACGTCGTTGACGGCCACATGGCCGCCGAAGCGAATGGTAAGCCCGCGCGTTTCGAGCGCGGGCGTCGTCGTCGTTCCGAATGTCACAGATCGCTGCTTAGCGCTTGTTGCGAACCGGGATCGGCATCTTGTCGGCCGGGATGGTGGCGACGAGATCGAGCAGGTCGTTCGCGTCCTTGCCGTTGGCCTTGACCTTGAAGTGATACATGTCCTGCAGGGCCTGATGGTCTTCCTTGCGGAAGGTCATAGGCCCCTTCGGCGTCTCGAAAGTCATGCCTTCCATTGCCGTGATCAGCTTCTCGGTGTCGGTGCCGCCAGCCTTCTGAATGGCCGTAACGGCGGCGGATGCGGCTGCGAAGCCGCCGGCGGTGAAGAAGTCCGGCGGCGCGTTGTAGCGCTTCTGGTGCTCGGCCACGAGCCAGTCGTTCATCGCGTTCTTGGGGAAGGCATAGTAGTAATACACCGCGCCTTCCATGCCGGGATAATTCTTGTAGATCTGCATGGCCGGCAGGATATTGCCGCCGGGCGCGACCTCGATGCCGAAACGCTCCGGCTTCAGGTCGGCGATCTTCGGCAGCGGATGCTGGCCGGCCCAGATGATGTTGATGATCTTCTTGCCCGGCTTGTCCTTGAGCGCGTCGAAGATGCGCTGCGCGGACGCGGTGAAGTCCGTGGCGTTCTGCGGAGCGTATTCCTCGAACACCACCTTCGCATTCGGACGGATCTGGGCGAGGGCGTTCTTGAGGGCCGAAACGCCGTCCTTGCCGAAGGCATAATCCTGCGCGAGCGTGGCGATGGACACGTCGCCGCTCGCCGGAACGGCCGCGGCGGCGCCATAGGCGTCCTGGGTCGAGTTGCGTGCGGTGCGGAAGATGAAGCGGTTCCACTTCTCGCCGGTGATCGCATCGGCGACCGCAGGCTCCACGATCAGCACCTTGCCGTTCTCCTCGGCCACCGGCAGCATCGCGAGGGCCGCGGCAGACGATGTGGTGCCGACGGCAAGATCCACGTCATCGTCGTTATAGGCCTGCTCGAGCAAGGTCTTGGCGAGATCGGCCTTGAGCTGATCGTCCTTCACGATCACGTTGATCTTGCGGCCGCCCACCGCCATCGTGCCTTTGGTGAGATATTCGAGCCCCATCATGAAGCCGGCTTCGGTCTGCTTGGCATAAGCCTCGAGCGGTCCGGTCTTGCCGGCGATCAGAGCGATCTTGATGTCTTGCGCGAAGGCTGCGGAGGCAAAGAAAATTCCTGCCGCAGCGGCAGTAATCGTGAGCTTCAGACGCATCGGACTCCCCATGTTTTGTGGGGTCATTGACTGCTTTGCCTTCTCCCCTGTCAAGTTCGACTCTCGGACCATCTGCAGGAGAAGCGACACACTATTGCCGCGCCTGAATCAGGCCTCCGGCAGCACGGGTGTCTCGATGTCCTTCGCCTCGCGGCCGCGACGGGCGGCCTCGCGTTCCAGGAGGATCAAAGCCAGTCCGGCACCGCAGATGATGGCGGCTCCGACGAGCGTCCAGAAACCGACGACGTCGCCGAACGCCAGATAGCCGAGCACGATGGCCCAGACGATCAGCGTGTATTGATAGGGCGCGACCACGGAGGCCGGCGCTATCTTTAGCGAACGGTTGACGCAGACATGGGCGGCCATGGACACGATGCCGAGGACCAAGAGACCTGCCAGATCGAGCGGCCCGGGCGTGACCCAGGCGAGCGGTGCGGCAACGAGGCCGAAGATCAGGGTGCCGAGAATCTGGCCGAACACGAGCGTCGCGTCGTCCGTTTCCCGCAGCTTGCGGGTGGTGATCATCAGGAGCGAGTAGAAAAGGCTTCCGGCGAGGGCGATGAGGGCCGGCAGCGACAGGGTGGCCGGCGACGGGCGAAGCGCGATGAGAACGCCGACGAAGCCGAGCCCGATGGCGATGATGCGAGGCTTGTCGATCCTCTCGCCGAGCCAGAAGGCCGCAAAGGCCGCCACGTAGATTGGCCCGGCGAGGTAATAGGTCATCACGTCCGCAAGCGGCAGATAGGTGACGGCCCAGTAGAAGCACGCGACCTCGAGGGTCGACAGCGTGATCCGGACAGCATGCAGGCCCGGCTGCGGCGGGATGGCGAAGGGCACCTTCCGCTGGCGCATGATGGGCAGGAGAACCGCAAGGGCCGCGATGCTGCGCAGGAGCAGGACTTGCCCGACGGAATAGGTGGCCACGAGCCATTTTCCCATGACGTCGTTCAGGGCGAACATGAACACGCCCAGCAGCATTAGGCCGATGCCGACGAGCGTGCCCGAGCGGACTTTTTGGGCGGAAGACGAACCGGAGGAACTCATGGGCCGGATCAATGAGGGAAAATAGGCTTGATTCCAAGGCTTTTGAGGTCTGACTTAGGTCGAAGACATCCGGAGAGACCCATATGAATGATCCGACACCGAAAGATCCCGACTATGAGGCGCGGGTGCGGGCGAGCTTCGCGCGCCAGGGGTTGATGGTGACGCTGGGCGCATCGCTGATTCGTGTTGCTCCCGGCCTCGTGGAAATCTCGCTGCCCACATCCAATGCCGTGTCGCAGCAGCACGGCTTCGTACATGCGGGAGCGCTGGCCAGCATTGCTGATTCCGCCGCCGGTTACGCGGCTCTGACTCTGATGCCGCCCGCTGCAGGGGTTCTCACTGTCGAGTTCAAGATCAATCTCATGGCGCCGGGCATCGGCGAACGCATCACGGCGCGGGGCAATGTCGTCAAGGCTGGGAGAACGATTACCCTCGCGCAGACCGACGTGTTCGCCCTGCATGAGGGTCGAGAGAAGCGGATTGCCCTGCTGATGGCCACCCTCATGACAGTCGAAGGGCGCGACGGTGTAACCAGCTAGAGCACCGGCGGTTCAGACGAATCCATAACCTGCGTTGGTGAAGTAGTTTCGGCATTCCTCGGCCTCGATCCCATCGCAGATGTCCCCAATGGTCCGCCAGAGCGCGTCAAAGGTGCGGGCTTCGGCTTTGCGCAGGTGCGCCTTGATCTTGGCGAAGAGTTGCTCAATTGGGTTCAAATCCGGACTGTACGGCGGCAGGAACAGAAACCAGGCGCCGCGTTGCTTCAGGCAGTCCGCCGCCCTCTCACTCTTGTGCGCCGGCAGGTTGTCGAGGATCACCACGTCGCCCTTGGACAAGGTCGGGGCGAGCTGGGTCTCCACATAGGTCTCGAAGATCTGCCGGGTCATCGGCCCATCAATCACCCAAGGAGACGTCAGACCACAGTAGCGCAGCCCGGCGACAAAGGTTTGGGTCAGCCAGTGGCCGAACGGCGCCTTGGCATACAGGCGCTGCCCTTTCAGACAGCGGCCGCGCAGACGCGTCATCTTGGTGGATGTGCCGGTCTCATCGAGAAACACGAGCCGGTGCGGCTCCTGGCGCATGCGCGGCTGGCGCTTGGTGTACCAATGCTCGCGGGCCTGGCGCACGTCGGAGCGTTCTTGCTCGCTGGCCCGCAGCGTTTTTTTTGAAGCTGTAGCCCTGGCGGATGAACCAGTGCGAGATCGACGCGGGCGTGACCGTCGTGCCGAGGACCAGGAGTTCTGCGGCAAGTTGGGACATGGTGATGTCGCCCTTCTCGGCGACACGCTGGAGCAGGAACTCACGATGCGGGTCGAGCTTGGAGTAGCGCCAGCCGCCCTCCGGTTTAGCGGCCAGGCTGCCGGTGGCCCGATACGCCGCCATCAGCCGCACCACGAACGCGACCGAGACCTCGAAGTGGCGGGCGGCTTCATGGCAGGAATGCCCGGCCTCAACAAAGCGCGCCACCCGGCGGCGCAGATCCAGCGAGTAGGACTTGGTCATCGCTCATCTCCTCCCAGAAGAGGGTCGAGATGAGTGAATCACGAAGCCGCCACGTCGCATAGCCCTAGCGACTCCGTCAGAACTGCCGTTGCTCTAGAACGTCTTGGCGCCATTGACCGGCAGCATGATTGCGTAGAGCGAGGTTGTGGCGCAGATGTAGAGGCGGTTGCGCTTCGGGCCGCCGAAGGCCACGTTCGCCACAACTTCCGGCACCAGGATCTTGCCGATCAGCGTGCCGTCGCTCTCGTAGCAATGGACGCCATCGCCGGCGCTGGTCCAGATTCGCCCCGCCTCGTCCAGCCGGAAACCGTCGAACAGGCCCTCCGTGCAGGTCGCGAAGACGCCGCCTCCGGAGAGATTTCCCTTGTCGTCGACATCGAAGACGCGGATATGGCGCGGGCCGTCCGCCACATGGGTTGCGCCGGTATCGACGACATAGAGACGCCGCTCGTCGGGCGAGAAGGCGATCCCGTTCGGACGCACGAAGTCGTCGGCGACGATGCACACGTCGCCCGACTGCGGATCGATGCGGTAGACATGGCAGGCGCCGACCTCGCTGTCGGACTTGTGGCCCTCGTAGTCGGAATCGATGCCATAGGCAGGGTCGGTGAACCAGATCGACCCGTCGGATTTCACCACCGCATCGTTGGGGCTGTTGAGGCGCTTGCCTTGATAGTGGCTCGCCAGCACGGTGATGGAGCCGTCATGCTCGGTCCGGCTCACACGCCGGTTGCCGTGCTCGCAGGTGACGAGGCGGCCCTGGCGGTCGACCGTGTTGCCGTTGGAATGGCCGGCAGGATGGCGAAAGACGCTGACCGCATTCGAGGTCTCGTCGAAGCGCATCATGCGGTCGTTGGGAATGTCGCTCCAGATCAGATAGCGCCCGGCCGGGAAATAGGCGGGCCCTTCCGCCCAGCGGCAGCCCTCCGCCAGCTTTTCCAGCCGCGCCGATCCGATGAACAGGCGCCTGAAGCGATCGTCGAGGACAACGGCGACATCCCTGTACATGGAAGCGATATGTCCTCTCAGTGGGCCATCAGAACCGGCATGGCCGTGTTGCTCAGAATATGGCTCGTGGCGCCGCCGAAGAACATCTGCCGCAGGCGGCTTTGGGTATAGGCGCCCTTGACGAGAAGGTCGCAGCCGAGCGCCGTCGCCTCAGTCAGGATGGTTTCGCCGGGCCGGTTCGATGGGTCCGGCGCCATGACGGTCTCGGCGGGCAGGTCGTGCATTCTCAGGTGCCGGGCCAGCTCCGACCCGGAGGGCCCGGGCACGCCCCAATCGTCGAGTTCGAGCACGACGATGCGCCGGGCCTTCTTGAGCAGCGGCATCGATCCCAGAACGGCGCGGGCCGTTTCCGTGCTCCGGTTCCAGGCGATGACGGCGGTCTCGCCGAAGGTCCGGGTCGGCACAGGTGGAGCGATCAGAACTGGGCGTCCCGTCTCGAACAGGGCGGCTTCAACCGTGGAGAGGCGAGTCTGGCCGTTGGACCCGTCGGGGCGCCCGACGACCGCGATATCGAAAACCCTTCCATAGGCGCCGAGAAAGGCGTCCTCCATCAGCCCGTCCTGGCGCCAGCCAAAACTCGGCCCCGTCACGCCTGCGACTGAGCGCGAGATCTGCTTCGTCGTCATGAAGGCTTCGAAGCGCTCCCGGCAGGCCCGCGCCATCTCCAGGCGGTTCTCCGGTGTGATCGGGGAGGGCACGCCGATGGCGATGTCGACGGGGAGAACGACCGGATAATCCGGGGTGATCGCGATCCCTTCGACATAGCCGTCGAACATGCGGGCCAACTGCAGGGCAGTCTCCAGCTGGGGTTCGACGATGCCGTGGTCTTCGATCGGAACGAGAATGCTTTTCATAAGGATTATTGTCGCGCTTAAACCGGCCCTCGGCAAGTCCATCCGAAAGTTCAGTTCCCGCTGTGGATGGGAACCTCATCATGAGCGCCTCGGGCACAGAGGCCTATCCCGTATCCGGCACCCATCTGACTTTATTCGATCTCGAAATCTCTCGGCTTCCAGGAGACCTTCGGATATTGCGGATCCATCTCGTCGAGCGTTGCGCGGACGATGGTCGCGATGGCCGCGTTGCGCACCCATTTGCGGTCGGCCGGGATCACGTACCAGGGCGCCCATGACGTCGAACACCGCGCGAGCATGACCTCGTAGGCATCCTGGTAATCGTCCCAAAGCTTCCGGTCCTCGAGGTCGCCGGGGTTGAACTTCCAGCGCTTCTCCGGATCGTCGAGGCGCTCCTGAAGCCTTTCCTTCTGCTCGTCCTTGGAAATATGCAGCATGAATTTCAGGATCGTCGTGCCGGTCTCGACGAGCATCTTTTCGAAGTCGTTGATCTGGTCGTAGCGCTGCTCGATGATCTTTTCCGGCGCGAGCTTCTTGACCCTGCCGATCAGGACGTCCTCGTAATGCGAGCGGTTGAAGATGCCGATGGTGCCGCGTCGCGGGCAGGCGGCATGGACGCGCCAGAGGTAGTCGTGCTCCAGTTCGAGCGTCGAAGGCGCGCCGAAGGCATGGACCGAGACGCCGAGGGGACCTGTCGCGTTGAAGACGCCCCGGATGGTGCCGTCCTTGCCGGCGGTGTCCGTGCCCTGCAGGACAACCAGCAGGGCGCGCGAGCCTTCCGCATAGAGACGGTCCTGGAGGACGTCGATCTCCCGTGCGAGAGCCGCCGTCCCCACCTTCGTTTCCTCTTCATCCTTGAAATGGGATTTGTCCCGCGGATCGTGGTCCTTCAACTTGACCTTCGCTCCCGGCTTCACCTGGAGCTTTTCAATCAAGTCCTGCACCCGATCCGCCATATCCACTCTCCCTGTCGCTACGAGGACGATAGGGCGAGCGACCCGGAAAGGAAGCCTTGGATGGTTTCCGAAGCCACCTTTACGGGGCAGAGGGCTAGCCGTAACAAGAAAACGGTTTGTGATGCTCGAAAGGCGCTCGCGATGCTTGCTCTCTACTATTATCCCGGCAACGCCAGCCTGCTGCCGCACATGATGCTGCGGGAGATCGGGGTGGAATTCGAGCTGCGCCTCGTGGATCGCGGGCAGAACGCCCAGAAGAGTGCCGAGTATCTCAAGCTTAATCCGAGCGGCCGCATACCGGTTCTGGTGGATGGCGACCTCGTCCTGTTCGAAACCGCCGCCGTCGCTCTGTATCTCGCCGACAGATTCCCGGAGGCAGGGCTTGCTCCTGCGTCCGGAACGGCGGAGCGGGCAGCGTTCTACAGGTGGATGATCCACCTGACGAACACGCCGCAGGTCGAGTATCGCGCCTGGTTCTATCCGCATGAACATGTGATTGACGAGGCAGCCGCGCCGAGTGTCAAGGAAGCTGCCGGGCAGCGCCTCGACCGCATGTTCGACGTGATTTCGCAGCAGCTCGGCGACAAAACATGGCTTCTCGGCGAGCGCTTCTCCGCTGCCGATCTGTTCCTGTTCATGCTGATCCGCTGGGGGCGTGGCATGCCGCGACCGCCGCGCAGCATCCCGAACCTGAACGCCTTCGCGGAACGGGTGCTGGCCCGGCCGGCCGTTCAGAAGGCTCTCGATGCGGAAGGGATCAAGGCTCCCGTTTTCTGAGCTTACCGCTTTTTCTTCGAGGCTCGGATCTCAGGCAGAACCTGATCGATCTTGCCCATATCGGCCCAGGGATCCCGCTTGAGCGAGGCAAGACGCCTGCCGATATTGTCGATTGTGTAGCCGTTGGGCTTGAGATCGGGCGTCAGTTCCTTCCAGTCCACAGGCGTGGCGACGGGAGCGCCTGGGCGGGATCGGGTCGAATAGGGTGCCACCGCCGAAGCCTCGCGGTTGTTGCGCAGGTAGTCGATGAAGATCCTGCCCTCCCGTACCTGTTTCACCGAGGTCGTAGTGTAGCGCTCGGGCTCGTCGCCGGCCATCGCTTCGGCGATCTTTCGGGTGAAAGCGAGGGCATCCTTCCACTCGGCCTTCGGCTTGAGGGGCACGACCACATGAAGTCCCTTGCCGCCGGTGGTCTTGACGAAGCTTGCAAGATCCATGGCTTCCAGGCGGGCGCGAAGCGCAAGCGCTCCTTCGATCACGCGCGGCCATTCCACGCCTTCGCCCGGATCGAAGTCGAAGACGAGGCGGTCGGGCCGTTCCAGATCGGACAGCGTCGCGCCCCAGACATGCATCTCCAGAACGCCGGATTGCACGAGGGCGACGACGCCCTGGATGTCGGTGACAGACAGAGCCTCGTGCTCGCCGCTGTTGTCCGGGATCATGGTACGGTGGATGAAATCGCTCATGCCTGCCCAGGAATGACGCTGGACGAAGCATTTCTTTTCTGCGCCGCCTGGGCAGCGGATGAGCGTGAGGGGGCGGTTCGCCAGATGCGGCAGAAGCCACTCGGCGATGTCCAGATAATACTCGGCCAGCTCCTGCTTGGTGAGGCCCTGGTCCTCCCATAGTACCCGGTCCGGATGGGTCAGCCTCACGCCGGCCACGTCGACGGCGCCATCGTCCTTGGCGGGTTTGGCGGAAGCGGCAGCGCGCTTCGCGGGTTTGTCGGATTTCGTTGCGGCCGCTTTCTTCGCTGGGGCTTTCCGCTTGGCGGGGCTCTTCGCTGGCTGAGCAGGTCCGATCTCCTCAATCGAACGGCCGGTCTTTACCGACAAGGGAGCCTCCTCGAGGATATCCGGATCGTCCTCTGTGCGGGCATAGGAATCGTCGGCCTTGATCAGGAGCCATGATTCCTGGCGCTCACGCGGGCGCTTGGCCATGCGGACCAGATGCCAGGTGCCTTGCAGCTTCTCACCGTCGAGGCGGAAGGTGAGGCGGCCCTTCTCGATGCCCTCATGCGGGTCGCCCTCCGGCTCCCAGGTTCCACGGTCCCACAGCAGAACGGTACCGCCGCCATACTGGCCTTCGGGAATGGTGCCCTCGAAATCGCCGTAGCTGAGGGGATGGTCCTCGACCTGAACGGCGAGGCGTTTCTCACCTTTGACCAGGCTCGGGCCCTTGGCCACCGCCCAGCTCTTCAGGGTGCCGTCGAGCTCAAGACGGAAATCGTAGTGGAGGCGAGAGGCATCGTGCTTCTGCACGACGAAGGAGGCGCCGCGGCGCCGGGAGGCCTTGCCTGCCGGCTCCGAGGTTTTCGTGAAGTCGCGCTTGGCGCGATAAGCTGCGAGCTTTGCCATGGTGCCAGAGCATGATCCGGTGGTTTGGATGCCGGTTCACCGCATCGTCATGCGATGAACAAAGATCCAATCCGCACCGGGTTGCTCCGGTTCCACGTCTCAGGAAGCGAGGGGCTGGGCCGCCGCCTCGGCCTTGTCGCGCTCGGTAAGGAAGGCAGCCGCGATGAGATCGCGGGTGTATTCCTCGTGCGGCCGATCGAAGATTTCCTCCGCCGTGCCGCGCTCCACCACCTTGCCGCTCTTCATGACCATGATCTCGTCCGAGAGGGCGCGCACGACGGCGAGGTCATGGCTGATGAAGACATAGGCCAGGCCGTGCGCCTTCTGCAGGCCGCGCAGCAGTTCGACGATCTCCTTCTGCACCGAGCGGTCGAGCGCCGAGGTAGGCTCGTCGAGAACGACGAGCTTCGGGTGCAGGATCATGGCGCGGGCGATGGCGATGCGCTGGCGCTGGCCGCCCGAGAACTCGTGCGGGAAGCGGTTGCGCCCGGCCGGATCGAGCTGCACCTCCTCGAAGGCCTGGGCCGCGCGGCGGTCGCGCTCCTTGCGGGAAATGCTCGGCTCGTGGACGAGGAGGCCTTCCGTCACGATCTCGCCCGCCGTCATGCGCGGGGAGAGGGAACCGAACGGGTCCTGGAAGACGAGCTGGAGATGGCGCCGCAGGGGCCGCATGCCGCCGCGATCGAGGGGCATGAGGTTCCGGTCCTCGAAGCGCACGAGGCCGGATGCCGGCTGCAGGCGCAGGATGGCGCGGCCGAGCGTCGACTTGCCGGAGCCGGACTCGCCCACGACGCCCACGGTCTCACCGGCGCGGACCCGCAGGCTCACGTCGTCGACGGCACGAAGCACGTGGGTGGACTTGCCGAAGAAGCTCTTCTCGAGCGTGAACTGGACGCCGACATTCTTGGCTTCGAGCACCAGGGGTGCGCTGGATGCCACAGGCTCCTTGCGTCCGGTCGGCTCAGCATCGATCAGCATCTGGGTATAGGGATGCTTCGGGGCCGCGAAAATATCGGCGGTGGTGCCGCTTTCGACGACCTCGCCGCGCTTCATCACATAGGTGCGGTCGGCGAAACGGCGCACCACACCGAGGTCGTGGGTGATGAACACGATCGACATGCCGAGCCGCTTTTGCAGATCCGCGAGCAGCTCCAGGATGCGCGCCTGGACAGTCACGTCGAGCGCGGTCGTCGGCTCATCGGCAATCAGCACGTCCGGGTTGTTGGCGAGCGCCATCGCGATCATCACGCGCTGGCGCTGGCCGCCGGACATCTCGTGCGGATAGGCGTCGATGCGGCGGGCCGGATCCGGGATGCGGACGAGTTCCAAAAGCTCGATGGCGCGCTTGCGGGCGGCAGCCTTGCTCAGGCCGCCATGGGCGGTGAGCGGCAGCGCGAGTTGGTCTCCGATCCGGTAGAGCGGATCGAGCGAGGTCATCGGCTCCTGGAAGATCATGGTGAGCTTCGAGCCGCGATAGTTGTTGAGCCGGTCGGGCGAAAGGCCGACCAGCTCCTGGCCGCGGTACTTCACCGAGCCCTCGGCCCAGCCGTTCGAGGCGAGAAGACCCATGACCGACATCATGGTCTGGCTCTTGCCCGATCCGGATTCGCCGACGATGGCGACGGTCTCGCCGGGATTGATGTCGAGGTCGATGCCCTTCACCGCATGGAGGATGCCGTCGCCGGTGCGGAAGCGGACGTGAAGATTGCGGACGGAAAGCACGGGTTCGGGAATAGTGGCGTCCTTCATGTCAGCGATCCTTCGGGTCGAGAGCATCGCGCAGGCCGTCGCCGATGAAGTTCAGGCAGAAGAGGATCGTGACGAGCGTGATGGAGGGATAGATCAGCATCCAGGTCGCGCCCTGGATGTTCTTGGCGCCTTCTGAAATCAGAACGCCGAGGCTGGTGTTCGGCTCCTGGACGCCGAGGCCGAGGAAGGAGAGGAAGCTTTCCAAAAGGATCACCTTCGGCACGAGGAGCGTCATGTAGACCACGACGGGTCCGAGCGTGTTGGGGATCACGTGGCGGCGGATGATGCCCTTCGTCTCGACGCCGAGCGCCTCCGCGGCCTGCACGTATTCCTGCCGCTTGATGGAGAGCGTCTGTCCGCGGACGATGCGTGCCATGTCGAGCCACTCGACCGCGCCGACCGCGATGAACATCAGCACGAAGTTGCGGCCGAAGAACACGACCAGCATGATCACGAAGAAGATGAAGGGCAGGGAATAGAGAATGTCGACGATGCGCATCATCACGAGATCGACGCGTCCGCCGAGATAGCCGGAGGTCGCGCCGTAGATCACGCCGATCAGGATCGCGACGAAGGTCGCGAGCAGGCCGATGGCGAGCGAGACCTGGCCCGCCTTCATGGTGCGGGTCAGAAGATCGCGGCCGTTGGTGTCGGTGCCGAAGATGAAGTGCTGGCGCTTCAGGGGCACGTCAACGACGAGCCGCTGGCCGTCCTGCTGCTTTTCGACGACGCGGGCCGGTCCGAACAGGTCCGAGCGCTCGAAATAGGCGAGAAGCCGCTCGTCGATCGGGCGGGCGCTCGAACTCACGAGGGTCATGTGAACCACATCGTTGTCGATGGTGATGCCCTCGGCCTTTGCCCGAACGCGGGCGCCGATGCGCTCGATGTTCGGCTCGACCTGGTCGGCCTTGGGGTAGGCCTCCAGGCTTGCCGGCACCTTCACGTAGTCGGGGTAGACCCGGTCGAACGGATGGCCCGTGAAGAACGGCCCGAAGACGCAGGCGAGGGCGACCAGGGCCAGCACGATGATGCTGGTGAGAGCGGCCCGGTTGCGGATGAGACGTCCGCGGGCCTCGGCCCAGAGGGAACGTCCGGTGATGGGTCCCGTCATGATCTCGACAGGAAGAACGGCGCCTTCAGCCATGGGAGATCTCACTCGTAGCGAATGCGCGGATCGATAAGGGCGTAGAGAATATCGACCACGAGGTTGAACAGCAGAACGAAGACGGCCACCACGACGACCGTGCCCATGACGAGCGTGTAATCGCGGTTGAGCGCCCCTTCGACGAAGTAGCGTCCGATGCCCGGCAGACCGAAGATGGTCTCGACCACCACGGAGCCGGTGAGCAGGGCAGCCGCCGCGGGGCCGAGATAGGATACCACGGGCAGGGCCGCGCCGCGCAGGGCATGAACCACGACGACCCGGGTTGGCAGGCCCAGGGAGCGCAGGGTGCGGATATGGTTCGAGCGCAGGTTCTCGATCATGGCCGCGCGGGTCATGCGCGAGACGACCGCGATCTGCGGCAGGGCCAGCACCAGCACCGGGAGGATGAGGTTGCGCAGGTTCCCATTGGCCCATCCGGCGACGGGCAGCCAGGCCAGCGTCAGGCCGAAGACGATCTGGAAGATCGGGGCCACCACGAAGTTCGGGATGGTCAGGCCCAGAGCGCCTATGCCCGTGACGAAATAGTCGACGGTGCTGTTCTGGCGCATGGCGGCGATGGAGCCGAGGGTGCCGCCGACGATAATCGCGAAGGACAGCGCAAGGCCGCCGAGCGTCATCGAGATCGGCAGGCCCCGGGCGAAGAGCTCACCCACGGAGAAGTCGCGCAGGATGAAGGAGGGCCCGAAATCGCCCCGCATGACGGCGCCGAGATAGAGCCAGTATTGCTGGATCAGCGGCTTGTCGAGCTGATAGATCCGGTTGAGGTTTTCCATCACCTTGGCCTCGAGAGGCCTCTCCAGATCGAACGGTCCGCCCGGAGCGAGCCGGATCAGGAAGAACGAGATGGTGATGATGATGAAAAGGGTAGGGATGGCCGACAGGAAACGGCGAAGGATGAAGGAGAGCACGGGTAGCTCCTCCTGCTGCTACAGCATAACAGTAAAAGAATAGGGCGGCCTGACAAGCAGACCGCCCCCCTTATCAGATTTATTTTTACTGCGTCTTCGACAGATACCGCGTCGGATAGACGCCGCGGGTGTTCTGGACGAAGCCCTTGATCTTCGGCGAGATCAGGTTGCTCTTGCCGTAGTACATGATCGGGATCCAGGGCATGTCCTTCATGAGCATCGCCTCGGCCTGCTTGAGCATGTCGGAGCGCTTCTTGAGGTCCAGCTCCTTGGCAGCGCCGTCGAGCAGCTTGTCGAACTCCGGATTGTTGTACTTGCCGTAGTTGAAGCCCTTGTTGTCGCTCTTGAGCAGGAACAGGAAGTTGTTCGGATCCGAATAATCGGCGATCCAGCCGTAGCGGGCTACATCGAAGTCGCCGCCGTCGCGCAGATGGGCGAAGTGGGTCTTGCCGTCCGTGTTGATGAAGGAGGTCTCGATGCCGGCCTGCTTCCACTGCTCGGAGATGGCGATCACCGAGTTCCGGTTGTTATCCGTGGTGTTGTAACGGATCTCGACCTTCAGCGGCTTGCCGGGGCCGAAGCCCGCTTCCGTCAGAAGCTTCTTGGCGGCTTCCTCGCGGTCGATCGGCGACTGGTCCTTGTAGCTCATGTAGGCCGGATCGCCGTAATTGCCCACGCCCGGAGGCATGAACGAATAGCCCGGCTGCATGGTCTGGCCCCAGATCTGCTCCGCGACAAATTCCCGGTCGACCAGCATGGAGAGGGCCTGGCGCACCTTCACGTCATTGAAGGGGGCCTTGGAGGAGTTCACGACGAGGTACCAGGTGCCGAGATACGGACCGAGGCGGACCTGATCCTTGAAGCGCTCCTTGAGCGACTTCATCTGGTCGGCCGGCACGTCGTCGGTGGTGTCGAGCTCGCCGGCCTCATAGCGGCGGACCATGGCGGCGAAGTCCGGGGTCGGGAAGTAGTTGACCGTGTCGATCTGGACGTTCTTCGCGTCGTAGTAGTTCTCGTTCTTGGCGAGCTTGATGTGGGAGTTCGGCACGAACTCGACGAGCTTGTAGGCGCCGTTCGTCACCATGTTGCCCGGCTTCACGAAGTCCTTGCCGAACTTCTCGACCGAGGCCTTGTGCACGGGCAGGCTGGTCTGGTGGGTCAGCAGCTCGATGAAGTAGGGGGTTGGCGACTCGAGGGTGATCTCGACGGTCTTGGCGTCGACGGCCTTCACGCCGAGTTCCTCGGGCTTGCCCTGACCCTTGTTGATCTTCTCGGCATTCTTGATGGGATA
The DNA here is from genome assembly GCF_002741015.1 of Microvirga ossetica. NCBI lineage: Bacteria > Pseudomonadati > Pseudomonadota > Alphaproteobacteria > Hyphomicrobiales > Methylobacteriaceae > Microvirga > Microvirga ossetica. Next base: position 4,281,720 of record NZ_CP016616.1, read on the forward strand.
GAGGATGTTGGCGTATTTCGCGCCCGTCGCCGGATCCATGATGCGGCGATAGGAATAAACGAAGTCTTCGGCCGTCACCGGATCGCCGTTCGACCATTTCAGGCCATTGCGCAAGGTAAAGCGATAGGTCTTGCCGTCGTCGCCGATTTCCCACTTCTCGGCCTGGCCGGGAACAGCTTCACCCTTGGCGCTGTAGGTGACGAGGCCTTCGAGCATGTCGCGCAGGATATGCGCTTCCTGCACGGTCGAGGTCTTGTGGGTGTCGAGCGTCTCGGGCTCGCCTGAATTGGCGCGGTTGTAGACGGTTTCAGCCGACGCGGCGCCCATGAGGGCGGCCGTGGCGACGGCAGCGAGAGCCGTGCGTTTGATCCATGATGACATCGGACGCGTTCCCTTTCGAATTTTATATCAGAGTCTTGGAATGTTTTCGGTCAGAGCCTGTAGGGCAGTAACCTTGCCCTATTTGTTGATCAATCAACTGTTTATGTCCAGTACTATCCCAAAATTTTGGAGAAACCTGAAATAACAAAGACTTGAGTATATTTGGGGGCCTCAGGCCCCCGTGTCGAAGACCAGCCCGGCGGCCTCGATCCCGCCTGCGGCGGCAATTTCGTCATTGTCGGAGGTATCGCCCGAAACGCCCACGGAGCCCAGCGTCGCGCCCTGGGCGTCCTTGATCAGGACTCCGCCCGGAACTGGCACGAGCTGGCCGCCGACGGCATGGGTGGCGGAGGCGATGAAATACGGCCGGTCCACCGCCATCTTGTGCAGCGCGCGCGTGCCGACGCCGAGGGCCAGGGCGCCGTAGGCCTTGCCCATGGCGATCTCGGCCCGCTTGAGGCTCGTGCCGTCCTCGGCAAGCAGGGCCTTCAGGGCGCCTCGGGCGTCGTAGACGACCACCGCGAGCGGCTTGAAGGATTTTTCCCGGGCGGTCTTGAGAGTGGCGGCTGCAATCTTCTGAGCTGTATCCAGGGTGAGTTCGGTCACTGGTGTCCTCCATTAATATGATTATTGGCGCAGGGCACAGGGTAGCTAGCGGGTGGCGGTGTCCCGTGCTGCCAGCCAGGTTGCCACGGCCTTACGCTCGTCCAGGGTCATCTCGGTGATGTTGTTCGGCGGCATGGCATGGGTGAGCACGCTCTGGATGCGGATGATCTCCGCATGGCGGGCGATCTCTTCGGGCGTGTCGAGGCGCACGCCCTTCGGAGCGGTGACGATGCCCTCCCAGACCGGCTCGGCCGCATGGCACATGGAGCAGCGAGACTGGATCGTGAGGACCGCCTCATCGAAGGAGGCGGTGACCGCAGCCGGCGTCGTGGCGGCCGGAGCGTTCGACAGGTTGGCGTAGCCGGGCTTGCCGATGATCGATAGCCAGATTGCCGTCCAGATGCAGAGCGCCGCGACGGCCCAGGTCCACCAGGGGGAGCCCTTGCCGGCATGCTGCGAATTGAAGAAGTGCCGGATGACCGCACCGGCGATCACGATCAGCCCGATGATGGCGACTGCATAGCGCGACGACCATGCGAGCGGGTAATGGTTCGACAGCATCAGGAAGATGACGGGCAGGGTCAGGTAGTTGTTGTGAGTGGAGCGGAGCTTGGCCTCCTTGCCGAGCTTCGGGTCGGGCGAGCGACCGGCCAGCAGTTCGGCAACCACCTTCTTCTGGTTCGGGATGATGATGAAGAAGACGCTGGCCGACATCCAGGTGGCGATCATCGCGCCGGTATGGAGAAAGGCGGCACGGCCGTTGAAGACTTGGGTGAAGGCGAAGGCGGCAAGAAGGATATAGACGAAGAGCGCGACGCCGAGAACGTTACCGTTCCTGCCGAGCGGCGAACGGCACAGGCCCTCATAGACGAACCAGCTCACCACGATGCCGCCGATGCCGATGGCCGGCGCCTGCCAGAACTCGAGGGCGCGGACAGTTGGATCGATAGTGTAGAGATCGGCGTGAAGGTAATAGACCCAGACGATGAGGAAGAAGCCGCTGATCCAGGTGGAATAGCTTTCCCACTTGAACCAGGTCAGTTCCTTCGGCAATTCGGGCGGCGCAACAAGGTACTTGCGCATGTTGTAGAACCCGCCGCCATGAACCTGCCACGCCTCGCCGCTTACGCCTTCCGGAAGGCCGTCCCGCTTCTTCAGGCTGAGATCCAAGTGAATGAAGTAGAAGGACGAGCCGATCCAGGCGATGGCGGTGATCACGTGGGTCCAGCGGATGATCTGGCTGATCCACTCGGAAATCTGCGGGTCGATCATGCAGGTCCTTGGGCGATGGAAAGAGCGCTTACCCTAGCGCATCGTGCGGAAAAGTGGACTCGGTTTTCGCTGACGCGGCCCTCTGGGTCCGCCCTCGACGATGCGTTCGTCAGGAAGGAGCATCGGATGAACCCCAAAAGTGCAGTCCACTTTTGGGTCCGATGCTCTGCGGTGATATCATTTGCGAAAGGCCGGTTTCGCGCTTTTTCAACAGGAAGTCCGTCCCGATCCTTCGGCCTTTCTGCTGCCGATGCCAGCCGGATGGCTTGACGCCGGGGCGGCAGCCCGAAAGATTTCAGGGACTATTCCCGATCCGGCCATACTCTCTCCGCGAGGTTTCATGGGACGCCTGTCCACCCACGTTCTGGATACTGCCAACGGCAAGCCCGCCAAGAGCGTCGCCATCGAGCTTTTCGCCATCGAGGGTGACCAGCGCCGTTCGATCCTTAAGACGACAACCAATGCCGATGGACGCACCGATGCACCGCTGATGATCGGCGAGGCCTTTCGGGTAGGCACTTTCGAGCTTGTCTTCGACGTGGGGGCCTATTTCCGATCCGTCGCGACCGCCACGGCGGATCCGCCCTTCCTGGATCTCGTGCCGATCCGCTTCACCATCGCCGAACCCGATGGGCACTACCATGTTCCGCTCCTCGTTTCGCCCTGGAGCTATTCCACCTATCGAGGAAGCTGACGTGACCGACAGTTCTTATCCCCGCGACCTCGTCGGCTACGGCCGCAATCCGCCGCATCCGCGCTGGCCGAACGATGCGCGGATCTGTGTCCAGTTCGTGATCAATTACGAGGAGGGCGGGGAAAACAACATCCTCCACGGCGACCGCGCCTCGGAAGCATTCCTGTCGGAGATCGTCGGCGCTCAGGCATGGCTCGGCCAGCGGCACATGAGCATGGAGTCGATCTACGAATACGGCTCTAGGGCCGGCTTCTGGCGCCTGTGGCGGATGTTCACCGAGCGCGGCATGCCGGTGACCGTCTACGGCGTCGCCACGGCCCTGATGCGTAACCCGGAAGCGGTTGCCGCGATGAGGGAAGCCGATTGGGAGATCGCGAGCCACGGCCTCAAATGGATCGATTACCGGGACTTTTCGGCGGAAGAGGAGCGGGCCCACATGAACGAGGCGATCCGCATCCACACGGAGGCGACGGGCGAGCGCCCGCTCGGCTGGTACACGGGTCGCACCTCCGAGCACACCAATCGCCTCGTCGCGGAGGAGGGCGGCTTCCTCTACAGCGCCGATTCCTATGCGGACGAATTGCCTTACTGGGAGGCTCACGGCGAAAGGCAGCAGCTGATCGTTCCCTATACGCTCGATGCCAACGACATGCGCTTCGGCACGCCGCAGGGCTTCAACTCGGGCGATCAGTTCTTCGCCTATCTGAAAGATAGTTTCGACACGCTTTATGCGGAAGGCGAGACCGCGCCGAAGATGCTCTCGGTCGGTCTCCATTGCCGTCTCGTCGGCCGTCCCGGGCGCGCCGCGGCGCTCGCCCGTTTCCTCGATTACGTCGCTTCTCATGAGAACGTCTGGATCGCCAAGCGCATCGACATCGCCCGGCACTGGATCCGCCGCCACCGTCCCGCCGACGTGAGACCCAGCACCATGAACCAGGCTCTGTTCGTCGAGCTTTTCGGCGACATCTTCGAGCATTCGCCTTGGATCGCCGAGCGAACGTACGATGCCGGCCTCGCCACCGGGCAGGATACTGCGGAGGGACTTCACGCCGCCATGGTGCGAGTGCTCTCCGAGGCGACGCACGAGCAGAAACTTGCGCTCATCAACGCGCATCCCGATCTTGCCGGGCGCCTCAAGCTCGCCGACCTCACCGCCGATTCGAGGGGCGAGCAATCCTCCGCCGGGCTCGACACCCTGACCGCGGTAGAGCGCGATCAATTCCTGAAGCTCAACGATTCCTACAAGCAGAAATTCGGCTTCCCGTTCATCATGGCCGTGAAAGGGCGCTCGAAGGACGAGATCCTGGCTGCCTTCGAGGAGCGGCTGGATCATGAGACGGACCAAGAGTTCGAGGCCGCCATCGTGCAGATCGAGTTGATCGCGCTGCTCCGGCTCAAGGAGCGCCTGCCGTCGCTCGCCGATGTCTTCTCGAGTCTGGCCTGATCGGAACCGTTGGCACAACCACGCGTCTTCATCACAGCTTGGCCATCGTAAGCCAAGTGGCCAAGAGGAGGACGACATGGGTCTGTTCAAGTTCATCAAAGAGGCGGGCGCCAAGATCTTTGGCGGAAGCGCCGCTGCCGCAACTCCCGAGAAGCTGCAGCAGGAGGTTCAGGGTCATGGCTTCGATGCAACCAAGCTCGGGATCCAGGTCGAGGGCGACAAGGTGAAACTGTCGGGTCAGGCCACCAACCAGGAGGAAGCCGAGAAGATCATCCTCTCCCTTGGCAACACCTACGGCGTGGCCGAGGTCGACACTTCCGAGCTCAAGGTGCAGCAGCCATCCTCTCCCTCGACCATGTACACGGTCCAGAAGGGCGATACTCTCTGGGAGATCGCCGAGAAGCATTACGGCAAGGGCAAGGGCGCGAAATATACGGAAATCGTCAAGGCCAATTCGCCGCCGGTCAAGGATCCCGATCTGATCCAGCCGGGTTGGGTGCTCCGGATCCCGCCGCTGGCCTAAACCGCGATTGCGCTCCTCCCTGCCAAGCCGGTATGAGTGGCTCCTCGCAGGGAGGATTTTTCATGAGTGAAGCGCCGAAGGTCATCGATCTCGACCGCGAGGCCGTCAAGCAGGGGCTCCGCGAAGGCTCGTTCGTGCTGGTCGATGTGCGCGAGCCTCATGAATTCGCTGCCGGACACATTCCGGGCGCCGTGTCCCAACCCCTCTCGACCTTCGACCCCTCCGCGCTGCCCCAGGGCAAGCGGGTGGTCTTCTCCTGCGCCGCCGGCGTCCGCTCGGTCAGGGCGCTCGAATTCGCGCAAGGGGCCGGTCTCGATATCCGCGAGCACTACAAGGGCGGCTTCAAGGACTGGGCCGCCGCGGGCGAACCGGTCGAATAGGTCATCGGCGGCTCTTCACATAGATTTGTTCTAAGGTGGAGTGCTCAAGCTTGGCGAGATGTGCGCTAATGCCGGCCCGCTGACGACGGTTCGTAGGGACACCGTCGAATCGCGCCCATGAGGGAAGAACATATGAAGCGTACACTTTTCGTCGCCGGCCTTGTGGCCTTCGGAGTGACTGCCGCCATCGCCCAGAGCAACAAGGTGGAGCAACGCCAGGCTCTGATGAAGGAAATGGGCGCTCAGTCCCGCACGCTCGGGGGCATGCTGCGTGGGCAGGCGCCATTCGACGCCGCGCAGGTTCAGGCCGGCCTAAAGGTTTTCGCCGAGAACGCCCAGAAGGCGGGCCCGCTGTTCACCGAGGACACCAAGGGCGCGGAAAAGACTGCCGCCCTGCCGGCATTGTGGGATTCGAAGGCCCAGTTCGATTCGATCCTGGCGAAGTTCGGCCAGGACGCCCAGGCCGCCATGGCGTCGATCAAGGATGAGGCGACCATGAAGGCGGAGCTGCCGAAGGTTCTCCAGAACTGCGGCACCTGCCACCAGACTTTCCGCAAGAGCTGAGAGACCCATATCTGCGCGGGCGGCCGACGGGCCGCCCGTTTCGTTTGGAGAACAGTGGATGCGTAAGGCGCTCATCGGCCTGGCCGCCCTGGCGATTCTCGGGGTGCTCGGGTTCCTGGCTCTGACCTCGCCATCGGCCTATCGCCTCATCCGTCCGGAGCCTGCCGCCGCTGCCGGCCGCGCTCCGGATGTGGAGAACGGCCGCATCTTGTTCTTCGCCGGAGGCTGCACCTCCTGCCACGCGGTTCCCAATCAGGCGGACAAGCTGCGGCTCGGCGGCGGCTATGCGCTGAAATCCCCCTTCGGCACCTTCCACGTTCCCAATATCTCGCCGCACAAGCAGGACGGTATCGGCTCCTGGACCGCGGCCGATTTCGTCCGCGCCATGCGCGAAGGCGTGTCCCCCGACGGGCGCCACTATTACCCCGCCTTCCCCTATGCCAGCTATCAGCGGATGAGCCCGGAAGATCTCGGCGATCTCTTCGCCTTCATGCAAACTCTTCCCGCCGTCGAGGGACGGGCCCCCGGCCACGACCTCCCGTTCCCGTTCAATATCCGCCGTGGCGTCGGGCTCTGGAAGCTGGCCTTCCTGGACGGGCAGGTCTTCCGGCCAGATCCGTCCAAGCCGGCAACCTGGAACCGGGGCGCCTATCTGGTGAATGGGCCAGGGCATTGCGCGGAGTGCCACAGCGAGCGCAACTTCGCCGGCGGCATCGTTGAGGATCGCCGGTTCGCCGGCGGCCCGGATCCCGAAGGCGGCAGGGGCACTGTGCCCAACATCACGCCGCATCAGAGCGGGATCGGCGGCTGGAGTCCCGAGGAAGTCGCTACATTGCTGAAGACCGGCGAGACGCCGAATTTCGACACGGTCGGCGGCCCGATGGGCGCCGTCGTGGCCAATACCGCTCAACTGCCCGACGCCGATCGTCAGGCGATGGCCGAATACTTGCTGTCCCTACCGCCTCGGGTGGGATTCAAGAAGCCTGAATAAATTAGATCGCCCGAGAGTAAGCTCGACTACAAGCGTGGAAACTCCTCCAACCTCATCCTGAGGGCAGACGCAGTCTGCGTCTCGAAGGAGGATCCAGCCATCTCTGGAGGCGCCCTCGTCCTTCGAGACACCGCCTCCGGCGGCCCTCAGGATGAGGGCTTAGGGTGTCGAGTCTTGAGCCCGCCCATCTGGATAAGCCTCAATCCATCACGGCGGCTTTGAGGATGCAGACCATGGTGGCGCGGCCGGGGCTATTGCCGATGCAGCGCACCGAGTGGGGGCGGTCGCAGCGGTAGCGCAGGCTTTCACCGGCTCTGGCCTGCTGCGTCACGCCTCCGACCTCGACCTCGAACTCGCCCTCCAGCACCGACAGGCACTCGACCGAGCCGCGCTGGTGGCTGTCGGAATCGAGCACGCCGCCGGGTTCGGACTGCACGTCGTACCATTGCAGCCATTCGATGGTCTTGAGCCAGCCGATGATGGCGAGGCGCATCTTGCCGTCCTCGGAGACGAGGATCGGGGTGTCGGCCTTGGACGACTTCTCGATGAAGGGCTCTTCGTCGCCGGAGGCCAGGACCCGCTCGATCGAGACGTCCAGGGCTTGGCTCAGTCGCCAGATGGTGGCCAGTGTGGGGTTCGTCTCGTTGCGCTCGATCTGGCTGATGATCGACTTCGCGACGCCGGACTGCTCGGCCAGTTCCGAGAGGGACAGGTTATAGGCCTTGCGCAGACGCTGGATGGTCTTGCCCATGTTGCCGGAGAGAACCTGCGCGCCCGTTTCCAGTTCTCGGCTCCGTTCTTTGCCCTCGACGCCCATGACTGCCTCTGTTCTGGAAAACGTACGCTCGTTCCTCAAAACGGTTGTGGGGTAATCGACAGGGCGGGTCAAGCACCGGCACGCTGCAGGCCCGCCTTTTCGGGTTAGACACCCGGTCTTTGCGGGGTCGCCTGCAATTCCTTGGTCCGCAGGAGGCCGAGGCGATGCTCGCGCCAGACGATGAACAGCCCCGTGGCGGCGACGATGGCGGCGCCGATCAGCACGGCGAGGGTCGGCAGATCGCCGAAGATGAACCAGCCGAACAGGAGCGCCCAGATCATGGTGGTGTATTCGAAGGGCGCGATCACCGAGGTATCCGCATACCGGTAGGACTGGGTGACCAGGATCTGGCCGATTCCGCCCAGGATGCCGACGAGAACGAACAGGGCGAGGTCCATCGCATCCGGCATGTGCCAGCCCAGGGTGATGGTGCAGAGCGACAGGCCGGAGGCCATGATGAAGAAGTAGAAGACGATGGCGCCGGTCTTCTCCGTCTCCGTCAGGCGCCGGACCTGGATCGTGGCGCCGGCCGAGCAGAAGGCTCCGGCGAAGGCGAACATGGCGCCCAGCGTCGGCCCGGCATTCAGTTCGCCGCCGAAGGTCCCGATCTTCAGATAGGGCGAGAGCATGATGAGAACGCCGGCGAAGCCGATGCCGACCGCCGTCCACCGATAGGCGCGTACCGTCTCTTTGAGGAGGAGCGCCGCCAGGATCACGGCGATGAGCGGCGAGGCGTAGCCGATGGCGATGGCATCGTGGAGGGGCAGATAGGAGAGGGCGGCAAAGCCGAGATACATCGCGCCCGTGCCGATGAAGCCGCGCTTGAAATGCCCGACCACGTTCTTCGTGCGCACCGCGTTGATGAGGTCCCCCTGCCATCTCAACCAAAGCAGCAGCGGCAGCAGCGCGAAGGCGGAGCGGAAGAAGACGATCTCGCCGACGGGGTAGCGCACGGTGAGCGTCTTGAGGGTCGCCGACATCATCGTGAAGACGACGGCCGATATGACTTTGAGGGAGATCCCCAGCAGAGGTTTCACAGGAGGCGGGTTTTCACGGGTCGAGTCGCTTGACGGGAAGGTCAGCAACCAACCACGGAGAAGCCGCCGCGTGAAGTCCCAATCGGTCCGAAAGCCCCTGCGCCGGACGCATGGGCTCAGGGACGGGCTGTCCGCGAGCGCTTAACGTGCGAGCGTATGTAGCCGATTGCGGTAAGCACCAGCCATGCCGATTGAGTGACGAAGGATGCTAAATTGAAGTCGAACAGCAATGAATAGAGAATCAGTATTGCGCCTAGTGCATTGAGGAGCGCGTAACGACTATCCTCTACTTTCAAGGCGCCCAATTGCAGCAGCCCGTAGGCCGAGAGATAGGCTGCAACGCCGATCAGCCCGACTAAGTCAGGTACGCTCATCACGATCTCCGCCCGATCACTGCGGAGCCTCTATGGCAAATCCGTTGCTCTTGGAAGCGGACTTTTGCCTCACCTGAGGAAGGTGGTTCCGGCCCACCGTCACAAATCTGCAGGAAAACCGTCATGGGGACGAGACGCGAATCCGGTTTGGGTTTGTTCCGCAAGCCCGTCGGAGGAGCCATGGCTCAGGAAGCGAATGCTGTGCGCGTAAGGACGCTGTTCCTGTCGGACCTTCACCTCGGCACCAAGGGGTGCCAAGCGGATGCGCTGCTGGAATTCCTCAAAGCTTACGATGCGGACACCATCTATCTGGTCGGCGATATCGTCGATGGATGGAAGCTGAAATCGGGCTGGTACTGGCCGCAGGCCCATAACGACGTGGTGCAGAAGCTCCTGCGCAAGGTCCGCAAAGGGGCCCGCCTCGTCTACCTTCCGGGCAATCACGACGAGTTCCTGCGCGATTTCATCGGCGTCAATCTCGGGGGCATCGAGCTGGCGGACTACGCCTTGCACGAGGCCGCGGACGGCAAGCGCTATTTCGTGATCCACGGCGACCAGTTCGATCTGGTGGTCCGTCACGCCCGCTGGCTCGCCCTGCTGGGCGACGGCGCCTATTCGGCGGCCCTGTTCGTCAACACCTATCTCAACGTGGTGCGAAGGCGCCTCGGCCTGACCTACTGGTCGCTCTCGTCCTGGGCCAAGCTGAAGGTCAAGAATGCGGTGAACTACATCAGCCGGTTCGAGGAACTCCTGGCGGCCGAAGCCCAGCGGCAGGGGGCCGATGGGGTCATCTGCGGCCATATCCACCATGCGATCATGCATGACCAGTTCTCGGGCGTCTCCTACGTGAACACCGGCGATTGGGTCGAATCCTGCACGGCGGTGGTCGAGCATTACGACGGATCCTTCGAGCTGATCCGCTGGGCGGAGACGACGCAGGTGCCCCTCGCTTCTCCGACGCTCGTCGAAGCGGCCATCGGCGAGAGGGCGGCCTGATGCGTCTTCTGATCGCAAGCGATGCATGGCGTCCCAAGGTCAACGGCGTGGTGCGCTCCCTGGAGCACATGGCTGAGGAGGCGCCCCGCTTCGGCGCCGAAATCGTGTTCCTGACGCCGGAGCGCTTCCGCTCCTTTCCGATGCCGACCTATCCGGAAATCCGCCTGTCCCTGGTGGGACAAGCCTCCATCGCTCGCCTGATGGAGGAGATCGCCCCCACCCATGTCCATATCGCGACGGAGGGGCCGATAGGGCTGGCGACGCGCCTTGCCTGCGCCCGCGAGGGCCGGGCCTTCACCACGAGCTACCACACCCGCTTCCCCGAATATGTCGCGGCCCGGACGAGGATTCCGGAAGCATGGTCCTATGGGGCGCTCAAGCGGTTCCATCGGGCAGCACGCGCGATGATGGTCAGCACGCCCTCCCTCGAGAGAGAACTGACCGGGCGCGGCTTCGGGAACATCATGCGCTGGACCCGGGGCGTGGATACGACCCTGTTCCGGCCCCGAAAGGAGCGCGTCATGGATGCGGCATCGCCCATCTTCCTCTACGTCGGACGCGTGGCCGTGGAGAAGAACCTCGACGCCTTCCTGAGCCTCGATCTGCCCGGCACGAAGGTGATCGTCGGCGACGGTCCGGCCCGGGGCGAGCTTGAACGACGATATCCGCAAGCCCGTTTCCTCGGCGCCCTGGCGGGGGAGGATCTGGCCCGGGTCTATGCATCCGCCGACGTGTTCGTGTTCCCGAGCCTCACCGACACCTTTGGCATCGTCCTCCTGGAAGCTCTTGCCTCTGGTCTGCCGATTGCCGCCTTCCCGGTCACCGGCCCGCTCGACGTGATCGGCGCCTCCGGCTGCGGAATTCTCGATTGGAACCTGAGGCAGGCCGCCCTCGAAGCCCTCGCGCTCCCGAAGGACAGGTGCCGCGCGTATGGCGAGACCTTCACCTGGCACGAGAGCGCGAGACAGTTCTTCTCGAACATCGAGAAGGCCCACGCCGCGATGTAGCCCGGCCTACATCAGGAAAGCGGGATGCGGGTGGAGATGCTGGGCCTTCTCACCCTCGAAAGGGCCGGGTCCCGCCGAGGTTTCCGTCTGACCGGACTTCGCATCGCAGCGGGCGATCATCTCGCGGATGTGGCGTTCCAGATATTGGAAGGTCAGCACCATATGCCTGATGCGCTGCTCGGCAGCGGCCTGTAACTCGGCCTCCGACAGCTCGCTCATGGGATCGTTGCCGTCGATGGCAGGGAAGGAGTGGATCGCTTCCTTGGTTTGCCGGATGGCGACGGCCATTTCCTCGAGATCGGACCTGAGCCTGCCAATGGTCTCCCCATCGACGCCCGGCTCCTTGAGCCGATCTACGGCCTCGAGGATCGTCTGGGTGTCCGCATGGCGGTTGCGCCGGGCATATTCCTTCAGGAACCAGCGGCCGCGCGCCGTCTCCATGACGGCGGTCTCGATGGCGTCGAAATCCAGGTCGCCGAACGTGACGTCGGTCTCTTCATCGGGCATGGTAACGGCATCCATCTCTGCCGGGCTTGATTCCCCGTCCCCAACAGATGTGTGCAAAGCGCAGGCAAGCTCAACCCCTACAAGGCTTTCAGGGGCAGTCGTGCACCGCGTTCTTGCTCGTTTGGCCCCCGTTTTCGATCCCAGAAGATCTCCGTCCCGATGCATCCGCACAAAGCTCTCGAACTCCGCCTGGGTGCATTGCAGGCCGCCAGCTTCACCAGCCACGGGATGTATCTGCCGTTCTTTCCCCTGTGGCTCCAGAGCAAGTCGCTGTCGCCGACGCTCATCGGGTTCGTGGTCGCCATTCCCATCATCGTGCGGATCTTGGCGACGGCGCCGCTCCTGAGCCTTGCCGACCGCTCGTTCGGAGCGCGGCGGCTGCTGCTCGCGAGCCATTTCGGCCAGCTGATCGGCTTTCCGCTGTTCCTGTTCGCCGACGGCAGCATCGCGATCGTCGTCCTCGTCGCGCTCGTTGCCGTAGCGCAATCCTGCATCATCCCCGGCAACGACCTCGTCTCGACCAATGCGGTCCAGCGGCATCCCGGCCTGAACTACGGCCGGATCAGGGGCGCCGGCTCGGTGGCGTTCTTCATCACCAACATCGTCGGCGGCTATCTGGTCGGGGCCTTCGGGGCGGACATCGTGATCGTCGCCCTGACCCTGATCCCGATCTTAGGAATCACCGCAACGCTGATCGCCGTCCCGCCCGAGGTTCCCGAGCCCATGAGCCACGACGACGGATGGAAGGAGAGTGAATCCCCGAAGCTGTCCCGGATCCTTTGGCTCGTCCTGATCGCCGGAGCCTTGACGCAGGGAAGCCACGGCGCGCTCAACGCCTTCGCCAGCATCTACTGGCGCTCCATCGGCTTCTCGGATGCGGTCATCGGCTATTTCTGGGCCGCCGGCGTGATCGCCGAGATTCTGGTCTTCGTCTATCTCGGACGGCATGTGGGTCGCAGCTCGGGCGTCGGCCTGATCATGATCGGGTCCGCTGCGGCCGTGATCCGCTTCACCATCATGTCCCTGCAGCCGGGTACGGAGATCATGTTCGTGCTCCAGGCGATGCACAGCCTGTCTTTCGCGGCCACCCATATCGGCACCATGGCGGCTCTTGCGGCGCTCGCGCCCTTGAAGGCGCGGGGACGGGCGCAGGGCATCTACGGCTCGCTCGCTGCGCTCACGACGGCGGCCTCCACGATCGTCAGCGGCATGATCTACACGGAGGCGGGGGCTGGGGTCTTTGCGGCGATGGCCCCCTTGGGCGCCATCGGATTCGTGCTGATGCTGGTCGTCGTCCGACTTCAGAAGGATCAGCGCATCGTACGGAAAAGTGGTCCCGGTTTTCCGTCTTGAACGATGCGCTGCTCAAAAGATTGAGCATCTGATCGATCCCAAAAGTGGTGTCCACTTTTGGGATCGATCAGATGCTCTAACCCCAGAGGGCAGGCTCGGGCGGGTAGACGATGCTGCCCTCGTAGCGCAGGCCCGGCTCCCGGTCGCGGGCAAGGAGGAGGGGGCCGTCGAGATCGACGAAGCGGGAGCGCGGCGCGAGCACGAGGGCGGGCGCCATCGCAAGCGACGAGCCGACCATGCAACCGATCATCAGGGAGAAGCCCTTGGCCTCGGCCGCATCGGCCAGGGCCAGCGCCTCGGTCAGGCCGCCGGTCTTGTCGAGCTTGATGTTGACCACTTCATAGAGGCCGACCAGCCGGTCGAGGCTCGCCCGGTCGTGCACGCTCTCGTCGGCCAGGATCGGGACAGGACGCGAGATTTGGCCGAGATAGGCATCGGCCTGGGCGGGGAGGGGCTGCTCCACGAGCGCGTAGCCCTCCTCGGCGCAGGCCGCGAGATGCGCTTCGATGTTCGCCTCCGTCCAGCCCTCGTTGGCATCCGCGATCAGGGTCGCCTGCGGCGCGGCGCGGCGGACCGCCCTGATGCGCTCGATATCGCCGTCGGGCGCACCGAACTTCACCTTGAGGATTGGCCGCTCCGCCGCCTTCGCCGTGGCCGCCGCCATACCTTCAGGGCTGTCGAGGCTGATTGTGTAGGCGGTGGTCGCCGGCGGCCAGCGGGTCAGCCCGGCCGTGACATGGGCGCGGATGCCGGTGCGCTTGGCGTCGAGATCCCATAGGGCGCAATCGACCGCGTTGCGGGCGGCTCCAGGCGGCATCAGGTCCTGCAGCGCCTCGCGGGTCAGTCCGGCCTCGATCCGGGGGCGGATGGCTTCGATGGCCGCCGCCACGCCTTCGACCGTCTCGCCGTAGCGGGAATAAGGCACGCATTCCCCATGGCCAGAGGCGCCGGGCTCCTCGATCGTGGCCGTGACCACCACCGCCTCAGTCCGGGAGCCGCGGGCGATGGTGAACTTTCCGGCAATGGGAAAACGGTCGATGGAAACGGTGAGATTGGGCATTCTGTCGGATTCTCTGTTAACTACGGCTCGACTTGTGGCGCAGCGACACGCTATCACCAAACGGAATCAATGCCGAAGGGATGATCGTGGCGCAGAGCACCTTGGCTCAAGAGCCGCAAGCGACAATCGAGCGAGCGGAGGGGCAGACGACGGTCCGGCTGTCGGGTCCCTGGACGGCGCCCCATGCCGAAAGGGTCGAGGCCGTTGCCAATGCGATCTCCGCGGAGGTCGAGACTTATCCCGTGGTCTTCGATCTGAGCGAGATCGGGCGGCTCGACACCCTCGGTGCCTGGACCCTCAACCGGACACGGCACGAGCTGTCGGCCAAGGGCAAGGCGGATTTCGCCGGTGCGTCGCCGGAGCGGTCGACCCTCCTGGAAGAGACGGCTTTCCGCGAGTTCCAGGGCGATCCGAAGCCGCGGCATTCCCGCGCGGTCGATTTCCTCGTCGATGTGGGCAAGAGCGTCGCCGGTGCCGGCAAGGACCTGGTCGGCGGCGTCGGCTTCCTGGGCGAGCTCGTATCCGCCCTCCTGCGGGTCATCGTCCATCCCAGCCGCTTCCGCGGCACGGCCGTGATCAACCAGCTGGAACAGATCGCCTATCGCGGCGTGCCGATCATCGTGCTGATCTCCTTCCTGGTCGGCTGCATCGTGTCGCAGCAGGGCATCTTCCAGCTGATCAAGTTCGGCGCGACGCCCTTCGTCATCGATCTCATCGGCATCCTCGTCCTGCGCGAGCTGGGCGTCCTTCTCACCTCCATCATGGTCGCCGGACGCTCCGGCTCCGCCTTCACCGCGGAAATCGGCTCCATGAAGATGCGGGAGGAGATCGACGCCCTGCGGGTCATGGGCCTCGATCCGATCGAGGTGCTGATCGTGCCGCGGATCATGGCGCTGGTGATCGGCCTGCCGCTGCTCACATTCATCGCCTCCATCGCCGCGCTCGTCGGCGGCGGGCTGACCACCTGGGTCTACGGCGACATCAGCCCGGACATCTTCCTGACGCGCCTCAGGGCCGCCGTCAGCCTGAACACCTTCCTGGTCGGGATCATCAAGGCGCCATTCATGGCGCTCGTGATCGGCATCATCGCGACCCTCGAAGGTCTCGCCGTCGAGGGGTCCGCCGAGTCCCTCGGCCGCCACGTGACCTCTTCGGTCGTGAAGGCCATCTTCATGGTTATCGTGCTCGATGGACTCTTCGCCATGTTCTTCGCAGCGATTAATTACTGACATGATGCTCGACCGCCGCCAGCTCGACCTCACCAAGGACCGCGACGTGATCATCCGCGCTCGCGGCGTCGAGGTCGGATTCGGAGAGCGGACGATCCTGAAAGGGCTCGATCTCGACGTCTATCGCGGCGAAATCCTCGGCTTCGTCGGCGGCTCCGGCCAGGGCAAGTCGGTCCTGACCCGGGCCATTCTCGGGCTCGTGCCCAAGCGGGCGGGCACCATCGAGGTGCTGGGCCAGAATTTGGACGAGCTGTCTCCCGACGAACGCCGGCAGCTCGAGAGACAGTGGGGCGTGCTGTTCCAGCAGGGCGCGCTTTTTTCCGCGCTCACGGTCAAGCAGAACATCCAGGTCCCGATGCGGGAATACCTGAACCTGTCGACTCGCCTGCTCGACGAGATCGCCATGCTCAAGATCGAGATGGTGGGGCTCAATCCGGACGCTGCGGACAAGCTTCCCTCGGAGCTTTCGGGCGGCATGATCAAGCGCGCGGCTCTGGCGCGGGCGCTCGCCCTCGACCCGGAGATTGTTTTCCTCGACGAGCCGACCTCGGGTCTCGACCCCATCGGCGCCGGCGAGTTCGACGACCTTATTGCGACGTTACAGCGGACTTTAGGACTGACCGTATTCATGGTAACCCATGACCTTGACAGCCTCTATTCGGTCTGCGACCGGATTGCGGCTTTGGGCGAGGGAAAAATTCTCGCGGAGGGTCCCATCGAGACGATGCTCGGATCGGATCATCCGTGGCTCCGCTCTTACTTTCATGGGAAACGGGCACGCGCGGTCATGGCCGGCGGCGCGTAAGGGTAGCGATGGAAACGCGTGCAAATTACGCCTTGATCGGGCTCTTCACCCTGGCGGTGATCGCGGCGGCCTTCGGCTTCGTCTATTGGTTCTCCGGCGGCGAGAGGGGTCAGGCGCGCCAGAGCCTCCGAATCGTGTTCTCGGGATCGGTCTCCGGTCTCTCCCAGGGCTCGAGCGTCTCCTTCAACGGCCTGCGGGTTGGTGACGTCTCCGATATCAGCCTGCTCCCGGAGGATCCGCGCCGGGTCGTCGCCATTGTCCAGGTCGACAGCCGCACCCCGATCCGGGCCGATACGCGGGCCCGCCTGGAATATCAGGGCCTGACGGGTGTCGCGAATATCGGTCTCTCCGGTGGAGAGCCCAGTGCTCCGCCGCTGGCGGCAGGGCCCGGCCAGCCCATGCCGACGATCTTCGCCGACCGTTCCGACTTCCAGGATCTGATCGAGACTGCGCGCAACATCGCGCGGCGGGCTGACGACGTCCTGGAGCGGGTCGGGCGCGTGGTGACGGACAACGAAGGCGCCGTCAGCCGGACGATCCAGAACGTGGAGCGCTTCTCGCAAGCTCTCGGCGAGAATGCCGAGGGGATCGACCGCTTCCTGGCCCAGGTCGGGCAGGCGGCCGAGAAGGTCGGGCCCCTGGCCGAGAAGCTCGAGACCCTGGCGACCAATGTCGATACGGTGGTGCGCGCCGTCGATCCGCAGCGCGTCACGCGCATCGTGGAGAACGTCGAAGGCTTCACCGAGTCACTGGAGCAGAACCGCCAGGCCATCGCGAACACTCTGCGCAACGCCGACACTCTCGTGGCCAGCCTCAACCAGACGGCGCCCAAGCTCGACAGTGCCGTGTCCGACCTCTCGAATATCGCCAAGGCCATCGATCCGGCGAAGGTCGGCCGCACCGTCGACAAGGCCGAGGAGCTGGCGAACGCCATCGACGGCCAGCGCGTCTCCCGGATCGTTGAGAACACGGACAACTTCACCCAGGCCCTGGGGCAGAACCGCGATGTGATCAACAACGCCCTGCGCGACGCCGCAAGCCTGATCGCATCGCTCAACGCGACGGCGCCCAAGCTCGACAGTGCCGTGGCCGAGATCGACGAGCTCGCCAAGGCCATCGACCCGACCAAGGTCGGGCGGACGGTCGACAACCTCGATACCTTCAGCCAGATGCTGAGCCAGCGCAGTCCGGATGTGGACAAGGCGATCCAGGAGGCACGCTCCATCACGGAGAAGCTCAACAAATCCGCCGACCGCATCGACAGCGTCCTGATCGGTGCCGAGAAGTTCCTGGGCTCGGCCTCGGGCGAGTCGGGCAAGGGAGCCTTCGACGAGATCCGCGCCGCCGCCGTTTCCATGCGCGAGCTGGCCGACGATCTGAACCGGCGCACCGAAGGCATCCAGGGCGTGCTGTCCGGGGTCGGCCGTTTCACGGATTCAGGACTCCGGGAATACGAGGCTCTGGCGGTCGAGGGCCGCAGGACCTTGGGAGACATCAGCCGTGCCGTGCGGAGCATCGAACGTAATCCACAGCAGTTTCTTTTCGGTGGTCGTTCGAATCTCCCCGAGTATAGTGGACGCCGTTAAGTAACCAGTATGCGTGGATCCTCCGTGTTGCTCCCCCAGACCGAGCGAGCCTTCTTGCTCCGGCGTTTTGCGCCGGTGCTGGTCCTGGCTGCCCTGACCGGCGCCTGCTCGTCGGGGCCTGCACCGGCGACCTACGATCTCTCCGCGCCGTCGTCCCGCATCCGCGGCGCGGCCGGTGTCCAGGTGCTCGTGAACGAGCCCGCTGCCCTGCAGCAGCTCGCGACGCAGCAGATCCTGGTCAAGGATGCCAGCGGCTCGGTCTCGTTCATCGGGGGAGGGCAATGGGCCGACAACCTGCCCCGCCTGATCCAGACGCGCCTGATCAACACCTTCGAGAATTCCTCCCAGCTGCGGGGCGTCTCGCGCCCGAGCAGCGGAGCGGTGGCCGATGTGCAGCTGATCTCCGAACTGCGCCGGTTCGAGATCGCGACCCCCGACAATGCGGCCGTGGCCGAGATCTCCGTGAAGATCGTCAGCGATCGGGACGGGCGCATCGTGAACGGCCGCATCTTCCGCGCCGCCGTGCCGGCGAGTGCCGTCGACGCCCCGAACGCCGCCCGCGCCCTCGACGAGGCCCTGTCGGTGGTCATGCTCGACATCGTGCGCTGGGTGAGCGGAAGCCACCTGCCGCGGCGCGAGGATCCCGGCACCGCAGCGGCGGGCGAAGATCGGGCGCCGGCTTAGAGGCCCTTTCAAGTAAACTTCGATGTAGCCCCTACGTCATCACCGGCCTTGTGCCGGTGATCTCGATCGGTAAGGCGCGGCGCTTTTCAGAAGCGGGATGGCCGGCACGAGGCCGGCCATGACGTGGTGGGTGTCATCCCGGCGGCCCGCAGGGCCGGGAAGGGGGATCCACTCCCACGCTCAGCGTCATGGATTCCCTTCCCCTCCGCTGACGCTCCGGCCGGGAATGACACTGTCTCTTCAGGCTTTCCCTTCAACGAAAAACGCGGCCCTGAGGCCGCGTTTTTCATATTCCGGTTGAGCCTCGTCCGATCAGTCGAAGCGGCCGCTGGCGTGAGCCAGCATGGTGTAGACCTTGCCGGTCTCCGAGGTGAGGTAGGTCTTCGTCAGCATGGAATCGCGGTCGTCGCGGGAGACTTCGGCGAGAAGGCGCTCGAACTCCTCGACATAGCGGTCCACCGTCTGGCGGAACTCCTCGTCGCGACCATACTTGCGGCGGATCTCGTCGAAGGTCTGCTGTCCCTGGAGCGTGTAGAGACGCCGGGTGAACACGTTGCTCTCGCCACGGCGATAGCGGTCCCACAGTTCCAGCGCGGCGTCGTGATCGATCATGCGTGCGATGTCGACGGAGATCGAATCAAGGGATTCGAGGCTGTTGGTTCTCGCACGATCAGGGCGGCCTGCCGCGCGTGTCGGCTCGACCGTTTCCTCGCGCGAGGCACGGTTCAGGAGGTCCGACAGCCAGCCGCCGCGGGCACCGGCCTCGCGGGCAGGCGCTTCCTCCCGGCGCGTAGTCGGACGCTCCGCAGCCGGCGGGGCCTGGCGAACAGGTGCCGGTGCCGGGGCGGGCGCGGATACGGGCGCCGGAGCGGGAGCGGGCTTCGGTTCCGCCTGGCGGGCGACCGCCGGGGTGGGGGCGGGTGCCGGTGTCTGCGCGATGCGCTGTTCGACGGCGGCCGCGACGGCTGCCATGGTGGCGGCGACCGGGGTCTCGTTGACCGCAGCCTTGCGGGGCTGGGCGGCCGGAGCCGCGTCGACCATCCGGTTGGAACGGGACACCAGAGCGGAGAGCTCGTTGAGAGCCTTGATCTGATCGGCGACGACGCGGCGCATGTTGGCCGTCGTCTCCTGGGTCTCCTGCGGCAGCTCGACGACGCCGCGGCGCAGTTCGGCGCGGGTGGCCTCCAGCTCGCGCTGGATCTGGCCGGTCATGCCGCGCAATTCGCCCATGGTGTCGCGGAACTTCGCCGACGCATTGCCGAGGGCCTCGGTCATCTCGGCCGCGGCCTTCTCGTAGCCGGTGCGCAGGGCCGCTGCCGTCCGCTCGCTTTCCTCGCCCGTGGTGGCGCGGATGCGTTCGAACTGCTCGCCGATGGCGCCCGTCGTGGTCTCCGCCGCAGCGGCGAGAACGGCGCCGATCTGGCCTGCCTTGGCTTCCACGTTCTGGAGAGAGTTCTCAAGGAGGGTCGTGAAGGAGCGGGTGACGGATTCCAGATCCTGCGAGCGGTCGTTGATGCGGCCGAGAAGCGCGTCCAGGGCCTGCTGGCGGCCAGAGAGCGCCTCGTTCATGCGCGTCTCGACACGTTCCAGGGCCGCGGTGGCTTCGACGAGGGTACGCATCTGCTCGCCGGTCGTATCGGTGAGTGCGCGGCCGCGCTCTTCAAGATTCTGGGCGAGTTCCAGCGCCTGCTGGATGGCGCCGGAGGAGACGCTGCGCAGCGCGTCGACTTGATCGGCCACCTGGTCCGAGGCGCGGCCCGTCTGGGTGGCGATCTCGGAGAGGAGCGCTTCGATGTGCTGGACGCGTCCGGCAAGGCCATCCTCGACCGCGCCGAGATTGGCGCTGGCGGAGGCCGCGACCTGCTGGAGCAGTTGATTGGCGTCGTTCAGACGGCCGAGCACGTCGGTAAGCTCGCCGCGCAGGCTCTCGTTGGCGCCGGTGAGTGCCACGACCGTCTGCTCGGTGCCTTCGTCGAGGGCCGTGCGTACGGCCTGTGTCGATTGCAGATAGGCGGCGGTGAGTTCCATCGTGCGCTGCTGGAGCGACGACAGCATGGAGCTGCTGCGGTCCTGCAGGCTACCGATGACGGCGTTGCTGCGCTCTTCCAGGTCGCGCAGGGTGGTCTCGCTGATCGCGGCGACCTCGCGACCGATCACATCGCCGCGGCTGCCGAGGCTCTCGAGGAGCGTCGCGCCTTCCGTGTCGAAGATCGAGCGGATCTCGCCGATGCGGCTCGTGAGCGAGCCGAGAACCGTCTGGCCGCGCTCGTCGATGGTTTCGGCGACGCCGGTGAGGCGGTTCACCACCCGGTCCTCGAGCATCGTGACGCTCTGATCGAGGGCGGCAGCGATCTCCTCGGCGCGGTTGCCGAGGATCTGGTTGATCTCGAAAGCGCGGGCGCCGAGATTCTCCGAGATCTCGTCGGCGCGGTTGCCCAAAAGCTCGTTGATCGAGGCGATGCGGCCGTCGAGCGACTGGCCGATCTGCTCGGCCTTCGAGGAGAGGGTGTCGGCGATGGTGTTGGTCCTCGCCGTGATCGCCTGGCTGATCTCGTCCACGCGGGCCTGAAGGGCAGTGGCCACGTCGCGTCCGCCTTCCGCCATGACACGGGCCATCTCGCCGGTGCGCACCACGAGAGCTTCGTTGAGAGCGCTCGACCGGGCGCCGAGAACGCTGTCGACGCGCTCGACGATGGTGTCGAAATTGACCGTGATTTCCGAGGTGCGACGCGAGGCATGCTCCTCGAGGGCGGTAAGCTGCGTCTCGATGGCGGTGGCCGCCTCCCGGGCGCGCTCGGTGAAGGACTCGGCTACCGTGCGGCCCTGCACGGTGATCAGGCGGTTCATCTCCTCGAGGCTGCCGGTGATCGTCTCGGTCAGGCCGCCCACGTCGCGGGAAATGCGGTCGGCGACATCGCTGCCGCGGGTGGTGACATCCTCCAGGGTGGTGAGGCGGGCGCCGAGGGTTTCTTCCATCTCGCGGGTCCGGCTGTCGACGGTGGTCGACAGGGTCTCGGCCGTGCGGTTGAGCACCTCGTTCACGCGCGAACCCTGGCTGGCGATCGCCAGCACGATGTCCTTGGCGGCGCTGGCCAGACGGGTCTGCGCATCGTCCGTGTGACGGGAGAGGGTGTCCGAGAATTCCTGGCCGCGGGATTCGAAGGCGGTGCGGAAGTCCTCGACATGGCCGCCCATGAGCGACGAGAGGCGCTCGCCGGCCTGGGTAAGGCTCGTCTCGAGGGCATGGCCCTGGACGGTGACGGATTCGCTGACGCGCCGGCTTGCCGTTTCGAGGCGGGTGGCGAGATCCTCGACGCGGGTGCCGATGGACTCGTCGGCCATGCGGACCGCACCCTCCAGCTGCTCGCGCACTTCGCCGCCGCGCTGGCCGATCTCGCGGGTGACGTCGGCGGCCGTCGTCGCCAGGCGCTCGCGGAATTCGTTGCCGCGCAGAACGATTTCGTCGACGACGCCGGTGCCGGTGGTGGAAAGCTGCTCGCGCAGAGTGGTGCCGCGGGTCGACAGCTCGTTGAGGAGAGTGCCGGCTGTGAGAGCGAATTCCTCGCGCAGGCTGCTGCCGCTTGTGGCGAGTTCCTGAACCAGTGTCGCGCCTGTCGTGGAAAGGGCCTGGCGCATCTCCGTGCCGCGGGCGACGATCTCCTCGCTCACGGAGGAGCCTGCCTCTGCGATCTCGTCGCGCATCTCGGCGGTGCGGGCGGAGATGTCGTCGGCGATTACGCCGCCGGTGGCGGCGAGCTTCTCGGTGATCTCAGCTCCGCGCTGGGCGAAGCTGTCCTCCAGGGTGCGGGCCGTCTGCTCGAAGGCCTCGCGCACGTCGTTGCCCTGTTGGGCGAGGGCGTCGATCACGCCGCGGCCGGTCTCGGCCAGGGTCCGCGTGACCTGGCTTGCGCCGTCCTGCAGGTGGCGGGTCAGGAGGTCGCCGGTGCGCTCGAAGGCGCCGGTGATGTCCTGCGCCTTGCTCTCGAGCGCGCTCGTGATGGTCGTGCCGACTTCGGAGATGCCGTTCTTGATCTCGTCGCTGGAGCCTGCGAGGCGCTCCACCAGCTCGACGCCGCGGCTCGCCATCTCCTCGACGACGCGCTCGCCGGCGCGGCCAAGCGCCTGCGTGATGTGGTCGCCCTGCTTTTCGAGCGAGGCGGTGACCTTGTCGCCGGCGCCGCTGACGGCCGAGGCGACGCGCTCGCTGGCGCCGTCGAGATCCTGGATCAGGTTCTGGTGAACGCCGGTGATGGAGCCACGCACGCGCTCCGCATTGGAGACGATGGCCTCACGCTGTGCCACCAGCTCGTCGATGAGCGAGCGGATGCGGATCTCGTTGTCGGAATAGGCACGCTCCAGCGTCGAGATCTCGCTGCGCACGAGAGTTTCGAGCTCGCCGGCGCGGGCAAGCGCACGCTCGACGCCGTCGCCGACGGCTGCGACTTCACGGCGCACCGCCTGCGAGACGGACAGGACCGCGTCGGTGGAAAAATTCTCGGGCTGCGCGAGTCGCATGGCGACTTCGCCGACTGCGCGGGCCACCAGCTTCATCTCCTGCGAGCGGACGGTCAGCATGGCGGCGATGAAGAACAGGAAGAGGGGGGCGACGAGCCCGACGGCGCCTAGCGCCAGCTGCGAGATCGAGAAGGCGGCCAGCAGTTGTTCGGGCGTGGTGATGCCCTGCATGTAGACCAGCGCCCCGACGCCGCCGAGCCAGAGCAGGGAGGCGAGGGCGGCCACCCAGTAAGCACGACGGGACGGGCGAAACTGGAGTGCCTGGAGCATCACGCCGACATTCTGGCGGTCGTCATTGGCGACGGAGTTCCGGTCGGGCGCGACGAAGCCGGAGCGGTGCATCTCGTCGAGCCTGGGATCGTGGTCGTCGGCCTGCGCAGAGAGAGAGTCGGAGCCCAGACCGAATGGCCCCTTGGTGAAATCGTGGTCATCGATATCCGGCAGCTTGGGCTCTTCGAAGGAGGACTTGCCGCCCGGCCGCTCGGGCGTGTGGATCACGAATGTCTCGTCGAGGTTGAGCGCCTGCTCGACAGCCGAAAGGGCCGCCTCCGCCGGGTCTTTCATCTTCTTGTTCTCGGTCGCCATGATCCGCCCTCGTGACGCAACTGTGATGGTTGAGGCCGCCTCATTGCGTGAAAAGCAAGGTGAATGCGTGGCCTCAGCCGGTGCGGATCGCCTGTCAGGTTTTCCGCACGGTAATCTGTCATTTACCAAGCAAGTCTAGCGGCCGATCTGAAACAAGGAAACCCGATGTCCCCTGTCATTTATGAACGTCGTTAACGGCTTAGTAACCTGCTGTACCGGGGAAATTGCGGCGAAAAAACGGCAGGCTCCGCGCTCGTCTCTCGTCTTCCGGCGCGGTCTGTCTTAAGTATGCGCCCACAAGCAGAGGTCCGCAATGATCAATATTACGTTCATCGATGCCGAAGGAACGGCCCGAACCGTCGAGGCGGAGGAGGGCGCGACGGTGATGGAAACCGCCATCCGCAACGGTGTCCCGGGCATCGAGGCCGAATGCGGCGGAGCCTGCTCCTGCGCCACCTGTCACGTCTATGTCGCCGAGGAATGGGAAGCGGTGACGGGCCAGCCTCAGCCGATGGAGGAGGACATGCTCGACTTCGCCTTCGACGTGCGCCCCAATTCGCGGCTGTCATGCCAGATCCGCGTCCGGCCCGAGCTCGACGGTCTCGTCGTCCACACCCCCACCCGTCAAGGATAAGGCTTCCGCCACGTAGCGGAGGGTGCTTATGCTGGTACGCGGGATGATAGGCGGCGAACGGGATCCACTTCGCCGAAAAATGCTCTGTGTGGAGAAAAGCTCATGTTCAAGACGATCCTGGTTCCTGTCGATCTCGGTGAAGTCGAGACGGCAAAGCCCGCCATCGACAAAGCCGTCGAGCTTGCCAAGGCCTCGAGCGGATCGCTGCGTCTGGTCTATGTGCGCGCCATCGTGCCCGTGACCTATATGGAATTCATGCCGCCGACCTTCGACGAGGAGCAGCAGGGTGAGGCTGATGCCAAGCTGGCCAAACTGGCGGCGGGCGTCGGCCTGTCGTCCGATCGGGTCTCCGCGGTGGTCCGCCTCGGCTCCGTTTACGCCGAAGTGCTGGACGAGGCGGAGAAGACCGGAACGGACCTCATCGTCATCGGCTCCCACCGGCCGACCATGGCAACCTACCTGCTCGGCTCCAACGCCGCGACCGTGGTGCGCCACGCCAAGTGCTCGGTGCTGGTGGTAAGGGCTTAAGCTTCATGATCTGCACGTCATCACCAGCACAAGGCCGGTGATGACATAGGTTACAGGAGGCTCGCTCCTTAACCCGCCTTCGGCAGCATTTCCTCGGGCAGGGCCCCGCACCGGAAGGGGCGCGGCTTGTTGAGCCGGATCATCGGCTCGATCTGCCACACGCCCACGACGCCGAGGAGCGCTCCGATCAGCGCGACGCCTGTCGCCCCCATCTGCAACGCCTGCCAGATCAGATAGACCATGACGAGCAGCGATGCGATTGCAAGTGCCGAGGTCGGGAGCCACAGGCCCAAGGGCTTGCCGGCCACAAGCCTCGCCTGCGGGTTGGCACGGACGATGGCGTCGCACAGGGCCTGAACGAAGGCCCGGTATTCCTGCGTCAGCTCCTGGGCCTCGACGAGGCTCTTCCAGTTGAGCGAGCTGAAGGTGAAGGACTTGCCGTCCTTCATGATCACCTTGGTGCGAAAGGCCCTTTGCGCCAGCCGGCCCGGCTCGTAGGTCATGCGCACCGTATCCACGGCACCGAGCAGGACCTCATGCACCTTGCGACCGGAATCGACGGTGAGCTTGTCGCCCCCTTTGAGAGTGAAGGAGATCGGCCCGCCGAAGGGCTTGGGGCTGTGGGTGTAGGTCTGTGCCATGGGGGCTTCTTATCCCGGCACCGTCCGCTCGGCAAACGGTGCTGTCTAGCGCACCAGTTCGCGCATCGCGTGGTCGATGCCTTCGAGATTGAGCGGGTACATGCGATCCCCGAACGCTTGCCGGATCAGGGCGATGGACTGGGTGTAGCCCCAATGCGGCTGCGGCACCGGGTTGAGCCACACGGCCCTGGGAAAATGATCGAGGATGCGCCGGAGCCAGGCTTGGCCGGGCTCCTCGTTCCAGTGCTCCACCGAGCCGCCGGGATGGGTGACTTCGTAAGGGCTCATGGATGCATCGCCCACGAAGACCACGCGATAATCCGACGGATAGGTGCGGATCACGTCGAGGGTCGGGATCGTCTCGTCGAAGCGGCGGCGGTTCTCCTTCCAGAGATTCTCGTAGACGCAGTTGTGGAAGTAGAAATGCTCGAAATGCTTGAACTCGAGCCGCGCTGCCGAGAACAGCTCCTCCGCGATCTCGATATGCCAGTCCATGGAGCCGCCTACATCGAGGAAGAGGAGCACCTTCACCGCGTTGCGGCGCTCCGGCCGCAGACGCACGTCGAGATAGCCCTTGTGTGCGGTCTCGTGGATCGTCTCGTCGAGGTCGAGTTCCTCCGCCGAGCCGGTGCGGGCGAAGCGGCGTAGCCGCCGCAGCGCAATGCGCATGTTGCGCACGCCGAGCTCGACGCTGTCGTCGAAATCCATGAACTCGCGCTTGTCCCACACCTTCACGGCGCGGAAGTTGCGGTTCTTGTCCTGGCCGATGCGGATGCCTTCCGGGTTGTAGCCGTAGGCGCCATAGGGCGAGGTGCCGGCCGTACCGATCCATTTGTTGCCGCCCTGGTGGCGGCCCTTCTGCTCCTCGAGGCGCTTCTTCAGGTTCTCCCAGAGCTTTTCCCAGCCCATGGCCTCGATCTGCTTCTTCTCCTCGTCGGTGAGATAGCGCTCGGCGAGCTTGCGCAGCCATTCCTCGGGAATGCCGGTCTCGTCGACCGCCCGGCCCATGCTCTCGATGCCCTTGAACACATGGGCGAAAACCTGGTCGAATTTGTCGAAATGGCGCTCGTCCTTCACCAGGCAGGTGCGGGAGAGATAGTAGAACTCCTCGACGCTCTTGTCGGCGAGATCCCGGTCGAGAGCCTCCAGCAGGGACAGGTACTCCCGGAAGGAGACCGGCACCTTGGCTGCGCGCAGCTCTGTGAAGAAGGTCAGGAACATCGCGCCAGTGTCTGTTACGCGGTGAGAAGGTCAAGAGGCGAGGGCAGAGGTCAGGTATCGACCTGCGTCGCCTGCTCCGCCACCGCTGACGGGGACGACTTGCCGACGCGCCGGCGCGCCTGGAACACGGCCCGATCCGGATTGCGCTTCGGATTCTTTTTCCGGAGGATTTCCCTGAACTCGTCGCGGCGCTCGTGGATCGACGCGATCACGAGCCCCATCGGGACTCCGATATCGCTCAGGACCGCTTCGCTCAGCTGGAGGGAGGCCTCGATGGTTTCCGGCACCGCATCGTCCACGCCAAGCTCATAGAGCTGCGTGGCGTGACGCGCGTCGCGGGCTCGGGCGACGATGGTGATGTCGGAGCATTCCTGGCGCGCTGCAGACACGACGGCCTCGATGGAGTTGAGGGTGTCCAAGGTGATCACGAGAGCAAGCGCCCGGTCGATGCCGCAGGCGCGCAGGAACTCGGGGTAGGACCCATCGCCGTAATAGACCGGCTTTCCAGCCTTTCGCTCCGACGCGACGCGGGCAGGGTCCAGATCGATGGCGAGATAGGGCACCTTGTGGCGGTCCAGCATCTCGCCGACGAGCTGCCCGACGCGCCCGTAGCCGGCAATGATCACACGTCCGACCTCGTCAGTAGGTGGAGCGACGGTGACCAGAGGATCGAGCGGGCGGCGCACTTCGAGCTTGCGGCTCAGGCGCTGCCCCAGGCGAGCCAGGAGCGGGATCGCGACCATCGTGAGGGTCGTCACGAGAAGGAGGTTCTGGCCGATCCCGCCCGGCACGAGGCCGGCAATCATCGCCGCGCCCAGGATCACAAGGGCGAACTCGCCGCCGGGGCCTAAGAGAAGCCCCGTTTCCGCCGCCTCTGCCGTGCTGAGCCCGAAGTGACGTCCAATGGCGACGATGGTCATTCCCTTGATGATCACGACCGTGGCGGCGAGCGAAAGGATGAGCAGCGGCGCCTCGAGGAAGCGGAACAGGTCGAGGCTCATGCCGACCGAAACGAAGAAAACCCCGAGAAGCAGACCCTTGAAGGGCTGAATGGTCACGTCGACGGCGCGCCGGTATTCCGTCTCGGACAGGAGGATGCCGGCGATGAAGGCGCCAAGCGCCATCGACAATCCGCTGACGGCGGCGATCAGGCTGGTCACCATCACGACGAGCAGGCAGGCCGCCATGAAAAGCTCTGGGCTCTTCGGCGTCGAAACGAGTTGGAAGAAGGGCCTGAGGATGATGCGACCGAGGCCGACGATCAGAACCAGCGCAACGACCGCCTGCAGGAGCAGCAAGGCGAAGGACGACAGCGTCACCTCGGGCTTGCCAGTGTCGAGCACGGCGATGGCGAACAGGATCGGCGCTACGAGGAGGTCCTGGAACAAAAGGGCCGAGAAGCCGGCGCGTCCCGCCGCCGTATTCAGGCGCTTCTGCTCAGCCAGAACCGGGATCACGATGGCCGTCGACGACAAGGCCAGGGCCAGGCCGACGACCGTTGCCGCGGTGATCGTGTCGACCGTTCTGAATGCGTAGAAGGCCAGGCCGAGGATCAATGCGCCCAGAAAGACCTGGAGGGAGCCGAACCCGAAGACGAGGCGCCGCAAGGTGCGCAGGCGCTGCCAGGACAGTTCGATGCCGATGGTGAACAACAGGAAGACCACGCCGAACTCGGCGAGGCGCGAGGTTCCCTCCGGATTGGTGAAGGTGACCCAGTTCACCCAGGGATAGGCCGGAACCAAGCGCCCAAGCCCGTAGGGTCCCAGCAACGCGCCTGCCGCCAGAAACCCCAGGACCGGGCTGATCTTGAGCCGGTGGAACAGAGGGACGACGATGCCTGCCGTTGCCAGAAAAAGAATGGGTTCCTGATAGGACTGCAGGTCTATCGCAGCGGCCATTGCTTCCTTCCGGTTGAATTCATTGTGGTTCTACCGGCAAGGGGTGCGCAAGGGGTTAATGCCCACCGAGGTGGAATGACGGGCGCGACATGAACGCATGGGTTATCAATGCGACACCCCCATGCGCGTCATCCCGGACGGTGAAGCCGATCCGGGATCGTTATCGGGATAAGGCGCCATTCTCGTCTTGCGATCCCGGGTTCAGCTGCGCAGCCCCGGGATGACGAGACTTGCGGCTCAATCCAACGTCGCCAGCGCCTGCGCCAGATCGGCAACCAGATCGTCCGGGTGCTCGATGCCGATGGAGACGCGGATGGTGGCGTCGGAGACGCCGAGGCGATCTCGCGTTGCCTTTGGCACGCCGGAATGGGTCGTGGAGGCCGGATGCGAGATCAGCGACTCGGTCCCGCCCAAGCTCACCGCCAGCTTGAAGACCTGGAGCGCGTTGAGCACCCGGAAGGCTTCCGCCTCTCCGCCCTTCACGTCGAAGGAGAAGGTCGAGCCGGGAGCGCTGCTCTGGGATTCGTAGACCTCCTTCGCCCGGGAGCCCTCCGGCAGATAGGCGAGATGGTGGACCTTCGCCACGCTCGGGTGCTCGTGCAGGAAAGCTGCCACGATCTCCCCATTGCGGTTCGCCGCGTTCATGCGAAGCGCCAGGGTCTCGAGCGAGCGCCCGAGCATCCAGCAGGAATGCGGGTCGAGCTGCGTGCCGATGGCCGAACGCAGCAGGCGCACGGTCTTCATCAGTTCCTTGGAGCCGAGCGCAGCGCCGGCGATCAGGTCGGAATGGCCGCCGACATATTTCGTCAGCGAATAGATCGAGATGTCGGCGCCGTCGTTGAGCGGCTTCTGAAAGATGGGGCCGAGCAGAGTGTTGTCGCAGACGACGACCGGGCGGTGGCCCTGGGCTGCGCCGATCTCATCCGCGATGGTCTTGATGAGAGCGATGTCCACCAGGGTGTTGAGGGGATTGGAGGGCGTCTCGATCATGATCACCGAGACGCGGCCCTTGCCCATCGCCTCCTTCGCGGCTGCCCGGATGCCCGCCGCATCCACGCCGTCGCCGAAACCGACGGCTCCGATGTTCATGTTGGCGAGCGTCTTGGCGATCAGGGTCTCGGTGCCGCCATAGAGCGGCTGCGAGTGCAGGATCGCGTCGCCGGGCCTGGCGAACGCCAGGATCGTCGTCGAGATGGCGGACATGCCGGAGGAGAACAGGAGGCCCGCCTCCGCCTCCTCGAAGATGGCGAGCCGATCCTCGACGATCTCGGAATTGGGGTGGTTGAAGCGGGAATAGACGAGACCCGCGGCCTCTCCCTTGGGCGGTTCCCGGCGGCCGGCCACGTAGTCGAAGAATTCCTTGCCGTGCTCGGCGCTGTTGAACACGAAGGTCGAAGTGAGGAAGACCGGCGGCTTCACCGCGCCTTCCGACAGGGTCGGGTCGTAGCCGTAGCCCAGCATCAGGGTTTCGGGCTTCAGCTTGTGATTGCCGAT
Source organism: Microvirga ossetica (assembly GCF_002741015.1). Classification (NCBI taxonomy): domain Bacteria; kingdom Pseudomonadati; phylum Pseudomonadota; class Alphaproteobacteria; order Hyphomicrobiales; family Methylobacteriaceae; genus Microvirga; species Microvirga ossetica. Next base: position 4,311,546 of record NZ_CP016616.1, read on the forward strand.
TCGGTCCTTGTGGTAGCGATTGTAAGCCATAGCCATCTCTCCCGTTTTGTTTGTTGTCGTCTTATGTCCTGGGCTTACCCTATGAAGGCGATTGCCGAAAGGCGACCGCAGGAATTAGGGTCGGGATGAATGCGAGGAAGGGTGGGAATGGCGCGGTTTGCCGGAACTGAATCCTATGTGGCCACCGAGGACCTGACGGTTGCCGTCAATGCCGCCGTCACCCTGGAGCGTCCGCTCCTGGTGAAGGGCGAGCCCGGGACGGGCAAATCGGTTCTGGCGGAGGAGATCGCCAGGAGCCTGAACGCTCCGCTGATCACCTGGCACATCAAATCCACCACTAAGGCCCAGCAGGGGCTCTACGAATACGATGCGGTCTCGCGCCTGCGCGACAGCCAGCTCGGCGACAGCCGTGTGTCCGACATCCGCAACTATATCAAACGCGGCAAGCTGTGGGATGCCTTCGCCGCCGAGGTGCGGCCGGTGCTGCTGATCGACGAGATCGACAAGGCCGATATCGAGTTCCCGAACGATCTCCTGCTCGAACTCGACCGCATGGAATTCTTCGTCTACGAAACCGGCGAGACGATCCGCGCGACCCGACGTCCCATCGTCGTCATCACCTCCAACAACGAGAAGGAGCTGCCGGACGCCTTCCTTCGCCGCTGCTTCTTCCACTACATCAAGTTTCCGGACGCTCAGACCATGGCCCGGATCGTCGAAGTCCACTATCCCGGCATCAAGCATCGGCTGGTCGAGGAGGCCCTCAAGATCTTCTTCGACGTGCGCGAGGTGCCTGGCCTGCGCAAGAAGCCCTCCACCTCTGAGCTGCTCGACTGGCTCAAGCTCCTGCTGTCCGAGGATATCGGTCCGGAGAAGCTGCGCGAGCGCGACACCCGCAAGCTCATCCCGCCGCTGCACGGGGCGCTGTTGAAGAACGAGCAGGATGTGAGCCTCTTCGAGAAGCTGGCCTTCATCGCCAGACGGGAAGGGCGCTGATGCTCCGCCTCTTGCTCCTCCGCCACGCCAAGGCCGCCTGGCCCGGCGGCGTGCTCGATCTCGACCGGCCCCTCGCCAAGCGCGGGCAGGAGGCATCCCTCGTCATGGCCGACTACCTGAAGAGGGAACGGCTCCTGCCCAATCTCGTCATCGTCTCGCCGGCGCGGCGGACGCACGAGACCTGGGAGCGCGTGCAGCCGATCGTCGGCGAGATCGCGATGCGCACCGACGGGCGGATCTACGAAGCGCCGGTCGGCCGGCTTCTGGAGGTCGTGCGCGAGGCGAAGCCAGGGATCCGAACCCTGATGATGATCGGCCACAATCCCGGCTTTGAGGAACTGGCACGGCTTCTCATCGGCGAGGGCGACATGGACGGGATCCTGCGCCTCGGCCAGAAATATCCGACCGCCGGCCTCGCCGTCATCGATTTTGCCCTGGAGGACTGGGCCGATGTCGCGCACAAGTCCGGACGGCTCGAGCGTTTCGTGACGCCGAAATCGCTGGGCAATGGCGAGGACGATTAGGCGCTTCAAAATTCGAGAAAGAGCAGTTCCTCGTCGTAGAAGGCGTCGCCCACCCGGATCGCCTTGCGCTCGATGCCGTAGGGGTTGAAGCCGAGGCCGTGATAGGTGCGCCGGGCGCCCTCGTTCGTGAGAGTGACGGCCGCTTCGAGCACGATCACGTGCCGGGCGGCATGATCGATCACCTGCCGGACGAGAGCTTGCCCGACCTTCTGCCCGCGCCATTCCGGCTTCACATAGACGCCCCACATCACGCCCTTGTGGCGGGCTTTCATGCGGTCATGAACGGCGAACCCCGCCACGCCGACAAGGACCCCATCGGCGAAGGCGCCGAAGATGGCGTTCGGTCCGGAGGAGGGGATCCGGGCGCTGACCGTCTCGATCGACAGCGAAACCTCTTCCTCATAGCTGGAAGCGAAGGCCTCGGGGCTGTTCTCGAGCCCCTCCAGCCGCAGGCGCTGAAAGGCCTGCGCGTCGGATGGATCGAGGGGGCGGATCGAGATCGTGGAGGACATGAGGCTCTGCCGGGAAAAAGGGGGAGCCATTCGTGAAGCTCTCCCGTGCGCCGGTCAAGCAGCCGGGTCGCGCATGTCCACTAAGGGTTGGAAGCAAGCCCGTCCGCCCTACCATCGTTCTGCCTGAAACCTTCCCGATTGTGTCCGGCCGACGCGGGGGCGGATCCTCACATGATGCCTCAGACGTTTCTTGCACTCGCTCTCGCGATGCGCGCCCTCCTGCCGGGCGATCTCGCCGGGAAAGGCGACGCAGCGCACCCGGCCGGAGAAGCGCAGAGTGTGCAGGCGCATTACGAGCCGGAGGCGCGGGAGGTATCGAACTGGCGCCATGAGGCCATGGATGCCCTGGAGCCGAAGCCCATCATCGCCATGGCAGCGCTGTTCCGGGCCGAGCGCCCGTTCGTGACCCGCTGCGTCAAGCTCAACAATTACTGGTGCATCAAGAGCGCCCGCTGGAACGGGGAGCTCGCCACCGACGGCGAAGGTCATGTGGGCTTCGTCTCCGCCGATCATGGGGCCGATGCGGCAGCGACCCTGCTGCGGCGCTATTATCTCGAGTTCAACCGCAAATCCGCCCTCGACATCGTCCGCCGCTGGGCTCCGGCCGAGTGCAATGTCGCAACTGGCATCGGCGGCATCGCCGTGCTGGCGGTGAGGGGCATCGGCGGCACGGTGCGGGCCCAGTATCTCGCCTCGCGCCGGCGGGGCGGGGCCGTGCGCTATACGGCGAAGGCCGGTCCTGGCGGCAAGCCCGGTCGGGTCTCGATGGTGATCCCGATGGCGCCCAAGACGCCGCAATACCGGGTGCCGAGCATCGCCGAGGGCATGGGGGAGAAGCCGAAAGCCGCCAAGCCGCCTCAACCTTCCACGGCCGCCCGCAGTAAGCCGGCAAGGGAGCCAGCTGCGGCCGCGGCTTCGCCAAAGACTGTGCCAAAGGTCCAGGTCGCTGCGGCCTGCCCCTCCGAGGAGCAGCGCCACCGCAATTATGCGGGCCGTATGGTCGAGGGGCTCGGCCTGAACCCGACCGACGACCTGAAGCTGTTTTCGGCGGACGGCACTCCCCAGCCCAACCTCACCCATGTGATGCTCGCCATGGCGGCTTTCGAACTCGGAGCCTTGAGGGCGAGCCCGGCGCTCGTGGAGGGCGCGATCGCTCGTGCGGTCGCCAAGCTGAAAGAGAATACGAAAGCGGAGGCCGGCCACGGCGTTCCGACGAGCTTGGAGCGGTAAGGCCGCCTTGCACGTTAGGAGGGAAAGCCCCACCTACAAGCTTGGCTTGAGAGCATTAGGTTCATCTTCGTGTCCGTCATCACCGATCTCGCCTCCCGCGCCGGGTCCGCGGCGCACTCCCTCTGGGAGGCCTCCGGCCAGCTGATCCAGCCCTCCCTCCGTCTCGGCGTCACAGGTCTCGCCCGCTCCGGGAAAACTGTGTTCACCACGGCGCTCGTGCATCATCTGACGCGGGGCACGAATCTTCCCGCCTTCCGCGCCTCCGCCGAAGGGCGGATCCGGCGGGCGCATCTGGCGCATCAGCCCGACGATGCGGTACCGCGCTTTCCTTACGAAGAGCACATGGCGGCCCTCACCGAGAGCCGCCGCTGGCCGCAATCCACGAACCGGATCAGCGAGTTGCGGGTGGATGTCGAATACGAGCGCAAGGCCGGCTGGCGCACGGGCCCGGCCTCGCTCGCCCTCGACATCGTCGATTATCCCGGCGAATGGCTGCTCGATCTCGCGCTTCTCGAGGCCGGTTACGCGGAATGGTCACGCCAGACCATCGAGGCGAGCCGCAAGCGCGACCGGGCGCCGGCTGCGGGGCATTGGCATGAAGCCCTGAAAACCTTCGATCCGTCAGGCGCTTCCGACGAGATGCTGGCGTTCAGGGCGAGCGAGGTCTTCAAGGATTATCTCACCGTCCTGCGCGCCGGGTCCGAGGCCGTGGCGACCACGCCGCCGGGGCGCTTCCTGATGCCGGGCGACCTTGCCGGCTCGCCCGCGCTCACCTTCGCCCCCCTCGATCTGCCCCAGGGCCAGCCGATCGCGCCGGGCAGCTTCGCCGCCCTCATGGAGCGGCGTTTCGAGGCCTACAAGACCCATGTGGTCAGGCCCTTCTTCCGCGATCATTTCCAGCGCATCGACCGCCAGATCGTGCTCGTGGACGTGCTCGCCGCCATCGATGCCGGGCCCGTGGCCCTGGCGGAACTGGAGGAGGCCCTCGATCAGGTGCTGATGGCGTTCCGGATCGGCCGCAATACGTTCCTGTCCCGCCTGTTCTCGCCCCGCGCCGACCGGGTCCTGTTCGCCGCGACCAAGGCCGATCACATCCACCACACCGACCACGACCGGCTCGACGCGATCCTGCGCCTTCTCGTGAACCGCGCCTCGCGCCGGACCGAGGCTGCCGGAGCGCGGGTCGGCACCGTGGCGCTCGCCTCCGTGCGCGCCACCCGCGAAACCACGATCCGCGAAGGCCGCGAGACCCTGCGCGCCGTCGCCGGCGTGCCTGAGGCGGGCGAGCGCGTCGGAGGCGAGATTTTCGATGGGGAGACGGAGGCCGCGATCTTTCCGGGCGAACTGCCGGAGACACCCGAGGCCGTGTTCCAGGGCGCGATCCCGCCGGGCTCGTTCAGGTTCCCGCGTTTCCGTCCGCCCAAGCTGCCGGTCGATGCGGCGGGCCGCATGGCCAAGATGCCCCATATCCGCCTGGACCGGGCGCTTGAATTCCTGCTGGGGGACCGTTTCGCATGAGCCGCCAACCTCGCGCCTATCGTCTCGACGATCCGAACGTCACCGCCGGCGCCGTGCAGGTGACGGAGGAGCCCTTCGACGCCATCGAGGCGGCCGACGGTGTCGTCGTGCCGATGGGAGATAAGCGCCGGGCGCCCTGGGTCGGCATTCTTCTCTCTGCGTTGTCCGGGCTGCTGCTCCTGGGACTCGGGCTCGCGGTCGAGAACCTGATCGTCGACCTCTATGCGATCGCGCCCTGGCTCGGTTGGGTGGCGCTGGTGCTGGCCGTCCTGGCCGTCCTGGCCTTCCTCGCCATCGTCGGCCGCGAGGTGGCCGGGATCTGGCGGGAGCAGAAGATCGAGCACCTGCGCGAGGCTGCCATCGACGCGCTTGCCGTCAAGGACCATAAGGCTGCCAAGAGCATCGTTTCCGATCTCCTGGCCCTCTACGGCGGCCGGGCCGCGGCGGCTCAAGGGAGCGCCCGGCTGAAAGGCCTGACCGAGGAGATCATCGACGCGGATGACCGCCTCGCCATCGCCGAGCGCGAGCTTCTGGCCCCTCTCGACGTCCAGGCCAAGAGGGCGATCGCGGGCGCCGCGAAGCAGGTTTCCCTTGTCACGGCAGTGAGCCCACGCGCCATCGTCGACGTCGCCTTCGTGATCTTCGTGGCGGTACGCCTCCTGCGGACGCTCTCGCGGATCTATGGCGGAAGGCCCGGCCTGTTCGGCTTCCTGCGGCTCGCCAAGGCGGCCTTCAACCATCTCGCGGTGACCGGCGGCATGGCCGTCGGCGACAGCCTGATGCAGCAGGTCCTGGGGCTCGGGCTTGCGGCCCGCATCTCGGCCAAGCTCGGCGAAGGCGTCCTGAACGGGCTGATGACCGCCCGGTTCGGCCTTGCGGCCCTCTCCGTCTGCCGTCCGCTTCCCTTCATCCGTGAGGAGATCCCCAGGATCGGCGACGTTGCCGGGGAGCTGATCAGCCGGGCAGAGGCTGCGGCCGATTAAGGGTGCGGCAAATCGTTCGGCGCTTGCCTGTCCAAGGCGCAAAAGAGGGACCTTGGCCTCTTAGACAAATCGATGACGCTTAATATCGTTGTCGCGGTCCCTGCTTGCCTATATAGGGGCGCCACGGTTCATCGGGGAAGAACGGCTGAACATGACAGATATCGTGATTGATGAGGGTTATCGTCCGACAGAAGACGAGCCCTTCATGAATGAACGGCAAAGGGAGTATTTCAGGCGCAAGCTGATCCGTTGGAAGCACGACATCCTCAAAGAGGCTCAGGAAACTCTCGCCACCTTGCAGAGCGAGAACGAGAATCATCCTGACCTTGCGGATCGCGCCTCCTCGGAAACGGACCGCGCCATCGAGCTTCGCGCCCGCGATCGCCAGCGCAAGCTCATTGCCAAGATCGACGCCGCGCTCGCGCGGATCGAAGACGGCTCTTACGGCTATTGCGAGGAAACCGGAGATCCGATTTCCCTCAAGCGCCTCGAGGCTCGCCCCATCGCAACCCTTTCGCTCGAGGCGCAGGAACGCCACGAGAGGAACGAGCGGGTCTACCGGGACGACTGATACTCTTGCCTAACAAATCGAAAGGGCTCCGCTTGCGGAGCCCTTTTTGTTTGAGCGTCGGTCTCGCTGAGAGGCGAGGGGTCTTATCAGCCCTTCTTGCCCGGATCGAGCGGACGGCCGAGCAGGCGGGCGAACTCCGCCTCGATATCCTCGACGGAGAACGGGTCCGTCGGCTTCTGCTGAGCGGCCGACGCTTCCTTGGCCTGGGGCGGAAGCGGTGCGGATACGGGCGGCGGAGGCGACGCTGGGCGGACCTGCTCTGGGGCCGGCGCAGGCTCGGCCGTCACAGCCACCTCGGTCTCTTCGGCGCGATCCTCCTCCTCGAGCGTTTCCTCCGCTGCGATCTCCTCGACATCGGCAGAGGAAAGCCCGGCAAGCTCCGGAAGTTCGTCTTCGTCCTTAGTCTCTTCCTGCACCATCGGCGACGCTACGGGCGCGACCGGTGCCGGCGGAGGCGGAACTGGGATCGAGGGCCGCTTCAAGGCCTCTTCGAGCTGCCTGGCCATATCCGAGAGCAGGCCCGCACCGGGTGCAGGGCGCTCGGACGGAGCAGGCCGCTCTTCCGCGGCCGGCTGCGGCGGGCGGACCGGCTCTGGCGGCATCGGTGGCGTGGGAGGTGCCGGCGGCGCCGGTGTCGCCCGGGACTGGAACGGGGGAGGGGTGAAGGTCGGGCGCGGCTCGGGCCGCTCCACCACCGGGATGGGGCCCGGCGACGGGCTTTGGTCACCGGGACCCCGGGCTTCGGCACGCAGGCCCTGGATGGTGGGAGCCGACGAGACGGCGACGGCGTCGGGCTTCAGCACCGGTTCGGGATGAGCCGGAATCGGGGCGCTCACTTTCGCGACCGGCGAGAGCTCCTCGTCGATATCCGATTCCTCGGAGGGGCGGCGGACGAAGGATCCGAGCTGTGCCGCGAGCTGGCTCTCGATGGACGGCCGTCCGTTGGACTCGACCTGCGGCGCACGCGGGGGCTGGTCGAGGGTCGGCTCGAAGCGCTCCGCGCCGGTGTCGTTCGAGGGCGCCGGAATGCGGGCGCCGGCAACACGGACGATGTTGGTTTCGATCACCACGTCGTTGGGACCGCCGATCAGCAGCAGGTGCTCGACATTGTCCCGACGGAGCAGAAGGAGCTGCCGCTGCCGGTCGAGATCGTACACGTCGACGATGCCGAGCCGGGGCTGACGGCTGCGGCTGCGATCGCCGCTGCCGGGCATCATCAGGCGCGCGCCCGTCAGCTTGCGGAAGACCACACCGAAGAGCACGAGCAGGACCAGGATGATCGCGAAAGCGATCGCAAATTGAACGGCCCGTGACGCTTCGATACCAAAAAGAGATGACACGATGAACTCTCAAGCGTTGTGCAGGCCTTTTCAGGCCAGTTCTGCGTTGGTTGTACCACAACGACCGTCAAAGCGAGCGGCAAGGTTAACAGATGGTTAACGGGTGCCGGCCTCTTGATGCAGCCTGTGGGCGAAGAAGGATCCTCGAGATCCGTCCAAGATGGGTCTGTTCGCGCTTTCATCAAGAAAAATAGGGATTTCCTATGGCGGGAAGCGTCACGCAGCCTGTTGCAGCCTCCTTCGCCCCCTTGCTTTCGCTTGCCGCGACGCCTTAGAGGTCGATCAATAATTAGCGTGTAGGATGGTCGGCACGGAGCGAGCGGCCGCCTCCGTTGAGGATAATGATATTCCATGGCTTACGAGGGCGATATGCCAAAGGGTTCGGCCATCGACCGTTCCGACCGTCACGGCCATATCGGATGGGTGCTGCTTCTCGCCGGCATTCTCGTCGGCGCAACTCTCTCTCTTCGTTTCCTCGCCATGGAGCACGCGCAACTGATGATCCTCGGCCTCCTGGCTTTCTTCGCCATGGCCGGCGTGTTCTTTCTCTTCGCCATGGCGATCGGCGTGGTTCAGTTTTCCGGGCAGACGGCGCGCAACGATATCACCAAGCTCATGGCCGATACGTCGAGCGACGGGCTCGTGGCGATCGAGGACGACGGGCGCATCACCTATGCCAACGAGGCCTATCTGTCTTTCGCCGGCCTGCAGGGCGGAGAGGTGCGGTCGGTCGAGCGCCTGTTCACGGGCGCGCCGGAAGTCTCGGAGGCGGTCTATCGTCTTGCGCAGGCCGCGCGCGAACATCGCACCGGCTCCGAGGAAATCCGCCTGTCGCCCGCCTTGAACGGGGCGCAGGAATTCGGCTGGTATCGGGTCCGCGTGCGTCCCGTGCCGCGACCGAACGGGCGTCAGGCGGCGCTCTGGATGATCCGCGAGGTGACGCATGAACGGGAGCGCCAGGAAAACGTCTTCCAGGAACTCCAGCACGCCATCGACTATCTCGACCATGCCCCTGCGGGGTTTCTCTCTGTCGATTCCACCGGGTCCATCGTCTATCTGAACGCCACGCTCGCCTCGTGGCTCGACTACGACCTCGCGACGGTCGGATCCGGCGGGCTGAACCTCGCCGACATCGTGCCGCGCGACGTGGTGTCGATGATGACGTCGTTCTCGGGCGAGGCGGGCAGCGTCCGCACCGAGACCTTCGATCTCGATCTGCGCCGCCGCAACGGCCAGTTCCTGCCGGTGCGCCTCTATCACCGCATCGCCTTCGGCCAGGACGGGCGGATGGGCGCATCCCGGACGCTCGTTCTCAACCGCTCCGCCGGCGGCGAAGTCGACGAAGGACAGCGGGCCGCGGAGGTGCGCTTCGCGCGCTTCTTCAACAACACGCCCATCGCGATCGCGACGGTCAATCGCGCCGGGCGCATCGTTCACGCCAACGCGCCGTTCTCGAAGCTGTTCGGCTCGCTGCCGCGCGCCGGCGACACCGGAGACGAGGGGCCCTCTATCCTCGATGCCTTCCGTGAACGCGGCGCGATCGAGGCCGGCCTCAAGGCGGCGGCGGAGAACAAGGGCGACATCCCGCCGCTCGAATTGCAGACCGCGGGCGAGAATGCCGGCTCCGTCCGGGTCTGGGTGACGCCGGTCGGCGATACCGGCGCGGACGGCGAGACGGCGATCCTCTACGCCCTCGACACCACCGACTTCCGTAAGGTGGAGGAGCAGCTCGCCCAGTCGCAGAAGATGAACGCGGTCGGCCAACTCGCCGGCGGCGTGGCGCACGACTTCAACAATGTGCTGCAGGCGATCATCGGCTACAGCGACCTGCTGCTCGCCAACCACCGCCCGACCGATCCGTCCTTCCAGGACATCATGCAGATCAAGCAGAACGCCAACCGGGCCGCGGGCCTGGTGCGGCAACTTCTGGCCTTCTCCCGCCGCCAGACCCTGCGGCCGGAGGTGCTCAACCTCAACGATCAGCTCTACGATCTCTCCATGCTGCTCAAGCGCCTTCTCGGTGAGCGCGTGGCGCTGGATCTCAGCCACGGCCGCGACCTCTGGTTCGTGAAGGCCGACGTGAACCAGTTCGAGCAGGTGGTGGTGAACCTTGCGGTCAACGCGCGCGATGCGATGCCGGACGGCGGCAAGCTCGCGATCCGCACCGGGAACGTGTCTGCCGCCGAGGCAGCTCGGCTGAACGTGAGCGCCATGCCGCCGGCCGATTACGTCGTCGTCGAGGTTTCCGACACGGGCTCGGGCATGACGCCGGACGTGCTGGAAAAGATCTTCGAGCCCTTCTTCACCACCAAGGAGGTGGGCAAGGGGACCGGCCTCGGCCTCTCGACCGTGTTCGGCATCGTCAAGCAGTCGGGCGGCTATATCGACGTCGATTCGAAGCCCGGGAACGGCACGACCTTCCGCATCTACCTGCCGCGGCACATCCCCGAGATCCAGGAGACGCCCGAGGAGGTGAAGCCCGAGGTGGTCCGCAAGCCGGCCGCCGACATGACGGGGCAGGGCACGATCCTCCTTGTCGAGGATGAGGATCCGGTGCGCGCCGTGAACGCCCGGGCCCTGTCCGCCCGCGGCTACACCGTGCTCGAGGCGGCCTCCGGCATCGAGGCGCTCGAGATCATCCAGGAGCGCGGCGCGCCGGTCGACCTCGTCGTGTCCGACGTGGTCATGCCGGAGATGGACGGCCCGACCCTGCTCGGCGAACTGCGCAAGCTCTATCCCGATCTCAAGGTGATCTTCGTCTCAGGCTATGCCGAGGAAGCCTTCCGCAAGAACCTGCCGGAAGGGGAGGAGTTCAACTTCCTGCCCAAGCCCTTCAGCCTGCGCCAGCTGGTCGAGACGGTGAAGCAGGTCATCGGGCTCTAAATCGTTGAATTAGCACAATTTTAACCATGCGACATCGTGGCCGACGTTGAGGCTGTGAATTCACGGGCGAGAACAAAAAAAGAACTTGCGGGTGAGAACAAAGTAAGTACATATATTCTCTCAACACCGCGTTGAGATTCACTCCTCCTCCATGCCATAAGGATGTTAGGTCATGTCACAGTCCTCCCTGCGACTGGTGGAAAGCTCATCAATGGATAAAGAAAAAACGAAAGCTCTCGACGCGGCGCTCTCTCAGATCGAGCGCGCCTTTGGGAAGGGCTCGATCATGCGGCTCGGCAAAGGCCAGCAGCCGGTTGAAATCGAAACCATCTCGACGGGTTCGCTCGGCCTCGACATCGCGCTCGGCGTGGGCGGTCTGCCCCGCGGCCGCATCATCGAGATCTACGGGCCGGAATCCTCGGGCAAGACGACGCTGGCCCTGCACTCCATCGCCGAGGCCCAGAAAAAGGGCGGCGTCTGCGCCTTCGTCGACGCGGAGCATGCGCTCGATCCGGTCTATGCCCGCAAGCTCGGGGTCAACCTGGACGATCTCCTCATCTCCCAGCCCGACACGGGCGAGCAGGCCCTCGAGATCGCCGACACGCTGGTCCGCTCCGGCGCGGTCGACGTGCTCGTCATCGACTCGGTGGCGGCGCTGACCCCGAAGGCCGAGCTCGACGGCGAGATGGGCGACGTCCAGCCGGGCCTCCAGGCCCGTCTCATGAGCCAGGCCCTGCGCAAGCTCACCGGTTCGATCTCCCGGTCGAAGACGATGGTGATCTTCATCAATCAGATCCGCATGAAGATCGGCGTCATGTACGGAAGCCCTGAGACGACCACGGGCGGCAACGCCCTGAAGTTCTACGCCTCCGTGCGCCTCGACATCCGCCGCGTCTCGACCCTCAAGGACCGCGACGATCCGATCGGCAACTCGGTGCGCGTGAAGGTCGTCAAGAACAAGGTTGCGCCGCCCTTCAAGCAGGTCGAGTTCGACATCATGTTCGGCGAGGGCGTGTCCAAGGTGGGCGAGCTCATCGATCTCGGCGTCAAGGCCGGCATCGTCGAGAAGTCCGGCGCCTGGTTCTCCTACGACAGCCAGCGCCTCGGCCAGGGCCGCGAGAACTCGAAGCAGTTCCTGCGCGACAACCCGGAGATCGCGGACAAGATCGAGGGTCTCATCCGCCAGAATGCCGGCCTGCTCGCCGACCGCATCCTGGAGCAGGCGACCCCGACCGCAGACGACCTCGACGAGGGTTCCGCAGATTAAGTTTTGCTCTCCTTCAAGGGCAAAGAGAGGCCGTCGCGAGAGATCGCGGCGGTCTTTTCGTTTCCCCGCTCTCGGAGGAGAGAGGGGAAACGCCTTCCTGAATTAGACCACACGCCGCCTCGACAGCGCGGGCGCGGGCGGCTAAAACCGGCCACATTCATACCTTTTCGGGCCCTGAAAAGCCCTTACCGTAAGTCTGAGAACCCATGAGCGGCGTCAACGAAATCAGGTCGGCCTTCCTCGATTACTTTGCCAAGAACGGCCATGAGGTCGTGGCCTCGAGCCCCCTCGTGCCGCGCAACGACCCGACCCTGATGTTCACCAATGCCGGCATGGTGCAGTTCAAGAACGTCTTCACCGGCATCGAGAAGCGCCCCTACAGCACGGCGGCGTCGTCGCAGAAATGCGTGCGCGCCGGCGGCAAGCACAACGATCTCGACAATGTGGGCTACACCGCGCGCCACCACACCTTCTTCGAGATGCTCGGCAACTTCTCCTTCGGCGATTACTTCAAGGAGCGCGCCATCGAGCTCGCCTGGAACCTGATCACCAAGGAGTTCGATCTGCCGAAGGACAAGCTCCTCGTCACCGTCTATCACACGGACGACGAGGCGGCCGACCTTTGGAAGAAGATCGCCGGGTTCTCGGATTCCAAGATCATCCGCATCCCGACCTCGGACAATTTCTGGCAGATGGGGGATACCGGCCCCTGCGGCCCCTGCTCGGAGATCTTCATCGACCAGGGCGACAAGCTCTGGGGCGGCCCTCCCGGCAGCCCGGAGGAGGACGGCGACCGGTTCCTCGAGTTCTGGAACCTCGTCTTCATGCAATACGAGCAGATCGAGCCCGGCAACCGCATCGGCCTGCCCAAGCCCTCCATCGATACCGGCATGGGTCTCGAGCGCATCTCGGCGATCATGCAGGGCGTGCACTCGAACTACGACACGGACCTGTTCCGCACCCTCATCGAGGCGGTGGCCCATGCTACCGGCGTGGCGCCCGAGGGCGACCGCAAGGCCTCGCACCGGGTGATTGCGGATCACCTGCGCACCTCCTGCTTCCTCGTCGCCGACGGCGTGCTGCCCTCGAACGAGGGCCGCGGCTACGTGCTTCGCCGCATCATGCGCCGCGCCATGCGCCATGCGCAGCTGCTCGGCGCCAAGGAGCCGCTCATGTACCGCCTCGTGCCCGCTCTCGTGCGCGAGATGGGGCAGGCTTACCCTGAGCTCATCCGCGCCGAGGCGCTGATCACCGAGACCCTGAAGCTGGAAGAGACCCGCTTCCGCAAGACCCTGGAGCGCGGCCTCATCATCCTCGACGAGGAAACCCGTGGGCTTACCAAAGGGCAGAGCCTCTCCGGCGACACGGCCTTCACCCTCTACGACACCTACGGCTTCCCGCTCGACCTGACGCAGGACGCGCTTAAGCCGCGCGGCATCGGCGTCGACACGGATGCCTTCGATGCCGCCATGGAACGTCAGCGCGAGAAGGCACGCGCGGCCTGGTCCGGCTCGGGCGAGGCGGCGACGGAGACCGTCTGGTTTGCCGTCAAGGAGCGCGCCGGCGCCACCGAGTTCCTCGGCTACGACACCGAAACGGCCGAGGGCATCGTCCTGGCGCTGCTGAAGGACGGCCAGGAAGTCGCGGAGCTCAAGGCCGGCGAGAAAGGCCTCGTGGTCCTCAACCAGACTCCGTTCTACGGTGAATCCGGCGGTCAGGTCGGCGATACCGGCGTGATGCAGGGCGAGGGCGCCCGCGTGTTCGTGACCGGCACGGAGAAGAAGCTCGGCGACCTCTTCGTGCACCATGTCACGGTGGAGCACGGCTCCCTGAAGCAGAACCAGTCTCTGGAGCTGATCGTCGATCACGAGCGCCGCTCGGCCGTGCGCTCCAACCACTCGGCAACCCATTTGCTGCACGAGGCGCTGCGCCAGGTGCTCGGCGATCACGTGGCCCAGAAGGGCTCGCTCGTGGCGCCCGATCGCCTGCGCTTCGACTTCAGCCACCCGAAGCCCATCGAGGATGCGGATCTCGCCAAGGTGGAGGAGATCGCGAACCGGGTGCTGCTGCAGAACGAGCCCGTCGTCACCAAGCTCATGGCGGTGGACGAGGCGATCGAGTCCGGTGCGCGCGCGCTCTTCGGCGAGAAATACGGCGATGAGGTCCGCGTGGTTTCCATGGGCAAGGGCGAGGCCAACAGGACGTTCTCGGTGGAGCTCTGCGGCGGCACGCATGTGAACCGCACCGGCGATATCGGCGTCGTTACCATCGTCGGCGAAAGCGCTGTGGCCGCGGGCGTCCGCCGTCTCGAAGCCATGACGGGCGATGCCGCACGCCGCTACCTCACCGAAGAAAGCCGCCGCTTACGCGAGGTCGCAAGTCTCCTGAAGACGCCGGTGGACGAGGTCTCCGCGCGTCTCGCAGCCCTGCTGGAAGAGCGCCGCAAGCTGGAGCGCGACTTGGCCGAGGCCCGCCGCAAGCTCGCCATGGGCGGCGGCGGTTCGGGCGGTGACGATCCGGTCAAGGACGTCGCCGGCATCAAGCTCATGGCCCGCGCGGTCACCGGCGTCGAGATGAAGGACCTGAAGAGCCTTGCCGACGAGGGCAAGAAGCGCCTCGGCTCCGGGGTCGTCGCCATCGTCGGCGTCGCCGAGGACGGCAAGGCCGGCATCGTGGTCGGCGTCACCGAGGACCTGACCGAAAAGGTCGACGCGGTCGCGCTTGTGCGCGTCGGCTCGGAAAAGCTCGGCGGCAAGGGAGGCGGCGGCCGCCGCGACATGGCCCAGGCCGGCGGCCCCGACGGTGCCCAGGCCGAGGCGGCTCTCGCTGCCATCGAAGCGGCCCTCGCTGCTGCTTGAGATCAAGCGTCATCCCGGACGGCGCAAGCCGGTCCGGGATCGGATGCGGCACACTTACGTCATGGCCGGGCTTGTCCCGGCCATCTCGCTTTTATGAGGCTCGGTGCTTCTCGGATCGGGATCACCGGCACAAGGCCGGCGATGACGTCGAGGAGGCTGCCCTCAATCGTGATCCGGATGCTGCCGGGAGGCCATCTTCTCCATCTCCTCCGGCGTCGCGTAATCGCCCGTCCGCTCCCCGGGCAGGGTATGCAGCCTCTCGAAGGCGGGAAGCTTGCTCTCGAGGCCGTACTGGATCTCCGGCGTAACCCGGCCCGGCTCGTCGAGGCTGCCAATGGACACGCTGATGCGGTCGTTCTCCAGATAGGAATAGGTCAGCGGCGTGCCGCAATCCGTGCAGAAGCCGCGCTCTACGGCCTTGGAACTCTTGAAGACGCTAAGCTGGCCCTTCGTCCAGACCAGATCCTTGCGCGGCACGCCGGTAAGTGATGCAAAGTAATTGCCGAATGCCTTCTGGCACATGCGGCAATGGCAGATGCTGGCATGGGTCGGCTCGGACATCAGCGCATAGCGAACGGCGCCGCATTGGCAGCCTCCGGTCATGACTGACTTCGTGGCATTGGTCATGGTATTTTCCTTAGTCTCGATCGATCAGCTAAGCAGCGATTCGGTGGTTGGCCAACGGATGGCGACTTCGCTCGCAATTGAGCATCGCGACCGCCTCGTGGATGGCATCATCGAGGTTCTCTGGACCCGCGAAAGTCTGGTGAGCAAGATGATGCTGCTTCAGATCGCGCCAGAGCTCTTCGATGGCGTTGAGTTCGGGAGCGTACTTTGGCAGCCATTCGACCGTGAGCCAGGGCGCCCGCTCGGCGAGGGCGGCGCGCGTCGCCTTGCTGGTGTGGATCGGGCCATTATCGAGGACGAGCACGATCGGCTTCGTCGCACGAGCGGACGTTGGGCCATACTGCGTGTCGATCTGGTCCAGCAGCGCGATAAAATCGGCACTGCGCTTGCTCCGGCTGGTGCGCACGATCAGGTCCCGCGGGGCCCAGTCGAGCAGACCGAGCATCGCCACCTTGGCGGCTTGGCCGGGCGCGGGAATGCGCAGATCCGCGCCCTTCTTGGCCCAAGCATGGGCGAGATAGGGGTGGGTGAGCGCTTCGGATTCATCCCCGAACAAGAGCACGATATCGCCCGCCTCGGCCTGCGCCTTCAGGAGCTTGCGGCGCAGGCCGGCGCGGTCCACGGCGTCTGCATCCTGGCGGCCCTTCAGGGTATGGCGCGGCCGGCGCCAGCGGAAATCCCCTTTTGGCGCAACACGACCGAGAGCCGTGAGCGCGAGATGCGCACGCCGGAGCGCTTCTCGATCTCGTCGGCCAGCCGCGGCAAGGTCCAGTTGGGGCGATTTGCGACCGATCCCGCCAGAACCGCCTCGGCCACCGCGAGCGCCCGCTCGGCCTTGACCGGTGCCGGTCCCGGGGCAACGGATCGCCGCAGCGCGTCGACCCCACCCGTCATGAAAGCGCTGCGCCAGAGCCGCACGGTATCCTCGCGCACGCCGAAGGCCTCGGCGATCCGCGGGCTCGTCCAGCCCGCCAGGGTCAGCAGGAGCGCCCGCGCCCGATCCGCCTCGCCCCGATCGCGCGAGTGGCTGAGAGCCATGAGCTCACGCCGCTGCGCGGCGCTTGCGACAACAGGGGATTTGCCCGCCATGATCCGCATCCCGAACCAAACTATGAGATGGAATCACAGACAGCATCCGTTGGCCACCCCGCTGAAACCTGCTTAGATCCGAAGGCCCTCATGTCAACTTGGCTGGTCGAATCGACCAACCCGGCGCTGACGGCTTATGGAAATGTTCCACTATTTCATCGACGCCTCAAGCTTTTCGAAAGTGCCGATGTGACCCGGCCAGATGTTTCCGCAGCGGCATCGGACAGCCGCCTTTCACCGGCCCGCCGGCTGCTCGTGATCCATAACCCGACGGCCGGGCGCGGTGAGCGCAGACGTCTCGCTGCCGTCCTGACCGCGCTTCGTAAAGAGGCGGTTCAGGTCGAGCTGCACGCAACGGGGAGCGCCGGCGATGCCGAGCGGACGGCGCGGGATTGCGGACCCGACATCGACGTGCTGGTGGTGGCCGGCGGCGACGGGACGATCAACGAGGCGATCAACGGCTTGATGATGCGAGAGCGGTCCCCGGCGCTGGGGATCATTCCCATCGGCACCACCAATGTGCTGTCGCGGGAGCTGCGCATTCCGAGGCAAGCCGATGCGCTGGCGCGACTCCTCGCCGATGGACGGACCCGGGACATCCATGTGGGCCGGGCGAACGGGCGATATTTTTCGCTCATGTGCGGGATCGGCATGGACGCGCATATCGTCAATCGCACGAGCCTTCGCCTGAAGAAACGGATCGGCAAGCTGGCCTATATCCTGCAGGGCCTGCGTGAACTCGCGGCCGGGCTGCCGCGCCGCTATCGGGTCGAGATCGATCGCTCCGAGGTGGTGGAGGCAAGCTCCATCATCGTGGCGAAGAGCCGGTTCTACGGCGGAGAGTTCCAGCTCGCTTCACAGGCGGATCTCGGCAAGCCCGAGTTCCAGGTCTGTCTTTTCCTGCGTGGCGGACGGTTGAGCACGCTGCTTTACATCATCGGCATGGGCATAGGTCATCTCGACCGCATGCCGGGCTATCGGACGGTTGTGGCCACAGCGGTCAGCATCACCGGCCATGACGGCGACCCGGCACAGCTCGACGGAGACTGTCGAGGCTGCCTCCCGCTCGAGATCGGTTTGGGCGAGCGCCCGCTATCCGTGATCGCTCCCTGACAAGCCATAAAAGAAAACGGCCAGGCAAACCCGGCCGTTAACGTCGTCAGATCTGGCGAAACAAGCTTTAAGCAGCCATCGCCTTCTTGAGGTTTTCGTCGATTTTGTCGAGGAAGCCGGTGGTGGAGAGCCACTTCTGCTCGGCGCCGACGAGCAGCGCCAGGTCCTTGGTCATGTAGCCGGCCTCGACCGTGTCGACGCAGACCTTCTCCAGCGTCGCGGCGAACTTGGCGAGCTCGGGGTTGTCGTCGAGCTTGGCCCGGTGCGCCAGGCCGCGGGTCCAGGCGAAGATCGAGGCGATCGAGTTCGTCGACGTCTCCTTGCCTTTCTGATGCTCGCGGTAATGGCGCGTCACCGTGCCGTGGGCTGCTTCCGCCTCCACCGTCTGCCCGTCCGGCGTCATCAGCACCGAGGTCATCAGGCCCAAGCTGCCGAAGCCCTGCGCCACCGTGTCGGACTGCACGTCGCCGTCGTAGTTCTTGCACGCCCAGACATAGCCGCCCGACCATTTCAGCGCCGAGGCCACCATGTCGTCGATCAGGCGGTGCTCGTAATGGATGCCGGCGGCGTCGAACTTCGCCTTGAACTCGTTCTGGTAGATCTCCTCGAAGATGTCCTTGAAGCGGCCGTCATAGACCTTCAGGATCGTGTTCTTGGTCGAGAGATAGACCGGATACTTGCGGTTCAGGCCGTAGTTCAGCGAGGCGCGGGCAAAGTCGCGGATCGAGTCGTCGAGGTTGTACATCGCCATGGCGACGCCGGCGTCCGGGAACTTGAACACCTCCTTCTCGATGACCGTGCCGTCCTCGCCCTCGAACTTGATCGTCATGCGACCCTTGCCGGGCACCTTGAAGTCGGTCGCCTTGTACTGGTCGCCGAAGGCATGGCGGCCGACGATGATCGGCTGGGTCCAGCCCGGCACCAGGCGCGGCACGTTCTTGCAGATGATCGGCTCGCGGAAGATCACGCCGCCGAGGATGTTGCGGATCGTGCCGTTGGGCGACTTCCACATGTCCTTGAGCTTGAACTCCTCGACGCGGCCTTCGTCCGGCGTGATCGTGGCGCATTTGACGCCGACGCCGTACTTCTTGATCGCTTCCGCCGCCTCGACCGTGACCTTGTCGTTGGTCGCGTCGCGGTGCTCGACGCCGAGGTCGTAGTACTTCAGGTCGATGTCGAGATAGGGGTGGATCAGCTTCTCTTTGATGAAGTGCCAGATAATGCGGGTCATCTCGTCGCCGTCGAGCTCGACGACCGGATTGGCAACCTTGATCTTCGCCATGATCTCACCTTGCGCTTAAGGGCTGGAACAGACCTGCCTTGCCGGCAGGCTGGTTACCGGGGCCTATAGCGCGGTTAAGCGCGGGGGGGAAGGTGGTAGCGGCACAGGAATTCAGCGCTTTCCGGCATGGCCTGCCATTTTCGCGTTTTCGGTGCACAGCGCCGCGCCGGAGAGGGAAGATTGCCATGGAATCGGGCCTAAGCCCGGCACGAAGACCTGAGAGCTCTGCCGGAACGCCCATTGCAGTAACGGCGGCGGTCGGCGCTGCAGCCCGTCCGGGCTATTACTGCGGCTGGGGCGGACCCATGCCAATCGGCGCCTGATGCTCCAGCTTGACCTTGCATTCAGCAGCAGCATCGAGAGCGCGATGTCATTCGACGACCTCATCGGCAAGAGCGATCAGGGAATCGGGCACGGCAAGGCCGATCTGCCTTGCGGTTTTGAGACTGATCACCAATTCGAACTGGGTCGGTCGTTCGATTGGCAGATCGGAAGGCTTGGCTCCCTTGAGGATGCGAACAGCATAATACGCCAGCCGCTTGAAGCTCTCGGAGAGGCGCGGACCATAGGTCAGTAGGCCGCCGCTGTGGGCAAACATGCTCCAGCCGGATATGGCCGGGATCTTGTGTCGTAACGCATACTCGGAAACCTGCTCCCGGCTCTCCAGCATGACGCTGTCAGGCAGGATGACCAAGGCATCCGGCGCGTCCTGGTCGAGGCTTGCCAGAAAGGCGCTGACTTCCCGGACATTGCGGGTTGGGACCCACCGCATCTCCATCCCAAGTTGCCGGGCCGTTTCCTGATTGGCCGCAACCTCAAGGTCGACACCCGGGTGGACTGGGTCCCCCATGAGGATCACCCTCCTGGTTTGCGGCGCAACCGTCCGCAGAATATCCAACCGCTTCGCATTCAACTCGATGGTCATAAAGCTGACGCCCGTCAGGTTGCCGCCCGGCCGGGCCATGCTGTCGGTGAGATCAGCGGCGATGGGATCGCCGCTGAAGCCGTAGACGATCGGAATCCGGGTTACCGTTCGGAGACCGAAGATGGCTGCGCCCTGGGAGACAATCACGTCCGGCCTGAGGGCGAGCACCTCTTCGACGACGGCCGGCAGCCGTTCCGGATTCCCGTTAGCGGAGCGGGCGAGGACTTCAACATCACGGCCTTCGACATAGCCTTCGGCGGCGAGGCCGCTGCGGAACGCATCGAGGTAACTCGCCACCTGAGAAAGCGGGAACACGGACACCCAGGCAATTCTCGCAGGTATGCGCGGTGCCGGTTGCGCATGAGCGGAACTGTCCCGCAGAACAAGCGTAGCCAGCAGGATGGAAGCGATCATGAGACCCCATCGTGGCTTCATCGGCTCCTCCATTTGGTCCCATCGGTGTCCTGCCCAAAAAGGTCCCGGGTCCGAGCGGCGGAAGTTATCTCGTCAATGGATGACATTACCGGATTACGTCACGGAAATCCGGTGCCTTTGCTACCGAATGCCGAAGCAGTCGGAGATGGGAACTCTCCTCCCCACGAGGGGCAGGAAGGATCAGTCAAAGCCTTACATCGAATGATGAGCCGGACGTCCGGGACCTCCGTAGTCTTCGGCATAGCTAGTCTTGAGATCGTGTTTGACGCTATGGGAGAGGGTCCATCCAATCCGGCTAAACCCTCATGACCCGCCCGATCATCATCCTCGTGGAACCCCAGCTCGCCGAGAACATCGGCATGGTCGCCCGCGCCATGGCCAATTTCGGGCTGTCGGAGCTGCGCCTCGTTTCGCCGCGCAACGGCTGGCCCAAGAAGGGGGCGCATTCGGCGGCATCGGGCGCGACCCATGTGCTGGAAAGCGCGACGCTCTACGACAATGTCCGCGAGGCCATCGCCGACCTGAACTTCGTCTTCGCCACCACCGCCCGCGAGCGCGGGCAGATGAAGCGGGTCTTCGCACCCGATGCAGCCATGGCGGAAGCGCAGGCGCGCCTCGGAGCGGGGCAGGGGATCGGCATCCTGTTCGGGCGCGAGCGCACGGGGCTCGAGAACGACGAGGTCTCGCTCGCCGATGCGATCATCACCTTTCCGGTCGACCCGAAATTCTCCTCGCTGAACCTGGCGCAGGCGGTCCTTCTCGTCTCGTACGAGTGGTACAAGCTCGCCACCGGCGGTGCGCTGCCCTTCGACGGCGGCCCGCAATCCCCGCCGGCCCCGCGCGAGATGGTGACGTCGTTCTTCGATTATATCGAGAGCGAGCTCGACGCGGTGAACTTCTATCCCGAGGACAAGAAGCCGACCATGACCCGCAACATGCGGGACATCTTCCACCGTCTCGAGATGACCGAGCAGGAGGTCCGCACCCTGCGCGGGGCGATTCGCGCCCTTGCGGAAGGGCGCAGGTTGAGAAAACCTTAAGCTAATCGTGGCTTTATAGAGTTCGGGCTCTATCTGCCCGGCTGACCATAGAGTTTGAGACGACGATGCGCCGCTGCCTGCTGCCCTTTCTGCTCCTTGGCGTCTCCCTCGCCGCCCCAGCGGCCCGTGCGGCCACGCCGCCGCAGCAGCCCGCACAGGGGCCCGGCGGGCGCGACTACACGTCGACGGAGGTGGTTAAGCGCGCGGTCGGCACGGCGAGTTCCGGAACCTTCGTCTTTCATGGCAACGACGCTCCCGCAAAGCCGCGTCCGGTGGTGATCTTCCTGCATTCCTGGGGTGCGGTGGATCCCGGCCTCTACGGCGGCTGGATCGACCATCTCGCCCGCAAGGGCCATCTCGTGCTCTTCCCGCGCTTCCAGGACGTGAACCGCTCCCGTCCAGCGGATGCCTCGAACCTCGCCGAAGATCTGATCCAAAGCGCTCTCGCAGCCCTGGCGGAGGATGAGAACGCCAAGCCCGACCGGGAGCGCGTCGCCTTCATCGGCCATTCGGCCGGCGCGCCGATTGCATTCAACCTCGCGGCCGGGACGGAGTCCGGCAAGGTCCCGGCCCCGAAGCTCGTCTTCGGCCTGATGCCGGGCGGCATCGCCTCCAACGAGAAGGAGCGCGGCATCCACCTGCGCGATCTTTCGACCATTGCGCCCTCGACCATGCTCATCACCATGAGCGGCGATCGCGACCATCTGCCGAGCGATCGCGCCGCCCGCCTCCTCATGCAGCAGGCGAGCGCCGTTCCGAGCAACCGCAAGCTCCTCATGCGGGCGTCTTCGGACGATCACGGCTTTCCCGCCATGACCGCGGCGCTGGCGTCCCCCGGTTCGCCGAAGGCCGAATACGATGCCACCGCCATCAAGCTGCCGCCGGATCCGCCGCGCGATCCCAAGCAGCGCAACACCTGGCGCTGGAGCGCCGACATGGCGCTCACCGGGCCGCAGATCCTCCTGACCCAGGCGCTCGGCAACAACGGCACCGATACTCTCGATTACCTCGCCTTTTGGAAGACCTTCGACATCGCCTCCGAGGCAGCCTTCGCCGGCAAGGATGCGGCCGCACTCCTGCGCGATCCGAAATTCGTCGATATGGGCACCTGGAGCGACGGCTGGCCCGTGCGGCGGCTCTCGGCGCAGATGCCGAAGGTCGAGGGGCAGGAGAACAAGCCCGAGCCGGGTCCGCGCCGCAGGCTCAACATGGCGCCGCCGGAAACCAAGCAGGGATCGTCCGACTTTCTCACCAAGTTGCGTTCGTAAGGGTTGGTCATGCGTGTCGATCTTCTGGCGGGGGCTACCTATAATCCCGCCGTCATGCCGTCTCCCGTCCCCACCATCCTCGTCTTCGATTCCGGCCTCGGCGGCCTCACGGTCTTCTCGGAGGTCCTGAAGATCCGCCCCGACGCGCGCTATGTCTACGCGGCGGACGATGCGGGCTTCCCCTACGGCCGTCTCGCCGAGTCGGTCCTGGCGGAGCGGGTCGTCGCCGTCATGGAGCGGCTGATCGAGCTCCACGATCCCGACATCGCGGTGGTGGCCTGCAACACCGCATCCACCCTCGTGCTGCCGTATCTCAGGGC
The DNA here is from genome assembly GCF_002741015.1 of Microvirga ossetica. Taxonomy (NCBI): domain Bacteria; kingdom Pseudomonadati; phylum Pseudomonadota; class Alphaproteobacteria; order Hyphomicrobiales; family Methylobacteriaceae; genus Microvirga; species Microvirga ossetica. The sequence goes on from NZ_CP016616.1 coordinate 4,334,327, forward strand.
GAGGTTCTCAATCCCCTTCGTCGGCACGGTCCCGGCTATCAAGCCGGCGGCTCAGACCACGCAGACCGGCTACCTCACGGTGCTCGCGACCCCGGCGACGGTCGCCCGCGACTACACCCGCGACCTGATCGAGACCTATGCGGCCGGCTGCAAGGTCAACCTCGTCGGCTCGCGCCGTCTGGCCGGCTTCGCCGAGGCGGAGCTTGCTGGCAGTCCCGTCTCGGATGAGGAGCTTCTGGAGGAACTCGGTCCCTGCTTCATCGAGGATGCCGGGGGCAGGACCGATGTGGTGGCGCTGAGCTGCACCCATTACCCGCTTCTGTTGCCGCGCTTCCAAACGCTCGCGCCCTGGCCGGTCACCTGGATCGACCCGGCGCCTGCCATCGCCCGCCGGGTGACGCAGCTGATCGGCCAGCCTGTCCCGGGCCACGAGGCCGACGAGAACGAGACCGTAGCCGTTTTCACGAGCGGGGCGGGGATCGGCCTGGATCTGCGCGAGGCCCTGCGGGAGAAGGGTCTTCCGGCGATCGCCATTGAGGATATGCCTCTGCTGGTCGGGTGACGATAAGCGGCCGATTGACTTTCCCGCCTTTTCCGCCTAAATGCCTCCCGTTCGCGCGGTCCTCACGGGCCGCGTAACTTTTTACGCTCCCGTGGCCCGGCTTCTTGTCGGCCTGTCGTCCCGAAAGGGAAGAGGAGGGCGCGTTCCTCGCAAATTCGACAACAAAGAGGAACAGCGATGTCGAAGCGCATTCAGGCCAAGCATAAGCTTGACCGCCGTATGGGTCAGAATATCTGGGGCCGCCCGAAGAGCCCTGTGAACCGCCGCGAATACGGCCCCGGCCAGCATGGCCAGCGCCGCAAGGGCAAGATGTCTGACTTCGGCACGCAGCTGCGCGCCAAGCAGAAGCTCAAGGGCTACTACGCCAACATCACCGAGAAGCAGTTCCGCCGTTACTATGCGGAGGCGATCCGCCTGAAGGGCGACTCGGGCGAGAACCTGGTCGGCCTGCTCGAGCGCCGTCTCGACGCGGTCGTGTACCGCTCGAAGTTCGTCGCGACCCCGTTCGCTGCCCGTCAGTTCGTCAACCACGGTCACGTGAAGGTCAACGGCCGCCGCGTGAACATCCCGAGCTATCAGGTGAAGGCCGGCGATGTGATCGAGGTGAAGGACAAGTCGAAGCAGCTCGAGGTCGTCGTCGTGGCGAGCCAGCTCGCCGAGCGCGACGTGCCCGACTACATCGAGGTCGATCACTCCAAGATGACGGCCCGCGTCACGCGCATCCCGACCCTGTCGGAAGTGCCGTACCCGGTCCAGATGGAACCGAACCTCGTGATCGAGTTCTACTCGCGCTAATTCGCGAAGAGCCGATTTCGGAAAACGGAAAGGCCGCCCGGTGGGCGGCCTTTTTGCTGTTTGGCGTTACTGCTGCTGCACGGGGCCGCGGGAGCTGTCCCGATGCATGCCGATGCGGTGCCGGTCCGGACCATGGCCGCGGCGCCCGCCGCGGTCGTTCCAGCGCGGGCCGTCGAGATTGACGGCTTCGCGCATCAGGCGCGGCGCGATCCGCTTCTGGTCTTCGCTGAACGTATCCCAGAGGGGACGCAGGGCGGTCGTGACGGCGGCCGAGCGCTGGGCACCTTCGTTCATCATCGTGCTGCGCCGCTCGAGGCGCTGCATGAAGTCCGTGGACTGGCGCTGCTCGCGGGACGGACGCTGCTCGAAGCGGGAGAAGCGCTGCTCGGCCGAGGTGCGGATCGCGGTCTCGACCGGGGTCCAGAGCCGTTCCTGATCGGGGGCGAGCTTCAGACCGGCCTTGATCGAGGCGATGCGGGCATCGACGAGGCGGTTGAAGTCGTCCTGGCTCATGCGGGGACGGCGATCCTGCCGGCCCTGATCCTGGGAGGCCGCCGGCGCATTCGGTGCCGGATTCTGCTGCGCCAGCGCGAGGGTGCCCGTTCCGGCCAGTAGGGTCGCAAGAGCGATGGTGGCGATGGTCTTCATGCGGATATCCTCGGTTGTGGCGATAGGATTAGATTGCTCCGATCCTGCTCTCTCCGAGGTGACTGCCGCATGAACTTTTTGTCATGTGCGGGTTCATCGTCGTCCGGCGGTGAAGCTGCACAGACCTCACGCAGAGGCGGTTTTCTGTTGAAAAAATCTATCTCAGGTTGAGTCGTGGCGGGGCCGAAACTATCGTGAATGCGGGGAGAGTGGCATGCCGAAAGCGATTGTCCTGTTCTCTGACGGTACCGGCAACAGCGCTGCGGCGCTGTTCAAGACCAATGTCTGGCGCCTCTATCAAGCGCTCGATCTGTCGCCGCCCGAGCCCGGCGAGAGCCGGCAGATCGCCTATTACGACGACGGCGTCGGGACATCGGCTTTCAAGCTCTTCGCGGTGTTCGGCGGCATTTTCGGGCTCGGACTCAAGCGCAACGTTCTCGACATCTACACCTTCCTCTGCCGCAACTACGAACCTGGCGACCGGATCTATGCCTTCGGCTTCAGCCGCGGCGCCTTCACGATTCGCGTCCTGGTCGGTCTCGTCGTCAAGGAAGGGCTGATCCAATGCGAGCAGGACGCCTCCTTCAACAAGCACGCCGCGGATGCCTATCGCGAGTACCGCAAGCGCTACAACCAGACGGGCGGGCTGGTGGGGCCGCTTCGGTGGCTGAGAGATTTCGCCATGCGCACGTGGCGGAGATGGCGTGGGCAGATCCAGTATGAAGACGTGCCCCGCCTCGAGATCGACGAGATCGCCTTCGTCGGCGTGTGGGACACGGTGGCAGCCTACGGGCTGCCGCTCGCGGAACTGACGCGGGCCGTCGACGACTGGGTCTGGCCGCTCTCGATGCCGAACTACAAGCTGTCGGAAAAGGTTCTGCATGCACGCCATGCTCTCGCCCTCGACGACGAGCGCGACACCTTCCATCCGCTGCTCTGGGACGAAGTGGCCGAAGCCGAGATGATCGCCCTGGGGCGCGTGCGGCGCGATCGCCTGCGGCAGGTCTGGTTCGCGGGGATGCACTCCAATGTCGGCGGCGGCTATCCCGATGACAGCTTGTCCTACGTGTCCCTCGAATGGATGCTCGACGAGGCAGCAAAAGCCGGTCTGCGCTTCGACGACAAGGCGGTCGCGGAGATCCGGCGCACAGCCAGTCCCTATGGCCCGATCTACAATTCGCGGCGGGGCTTCGCTGCCTATTACCGGTATCAGCCGCGCAAGATCTCCGCTCGTCTCGACCCGCCGGACCCGACCACCAGGGTCATGCAGGACACGGATCTCAAAGGCGCTGGCCTCCTCACCGGAGTCCGGATCCACGAGAGCGTCCTCGAACGCATCCGGCAGGGGGACGACGACTACGCGCCGATCGTCCTGCCGGCTTCCTACGAGATCGTGCGTTCGGACGAAGCCGTCGAGCCACCCGGCGAGGCGCGCTCTGACCTTCGCGCGCAGCAGCAGGAAGGGGTCTGGAACATCGTCTGGAAGCGGCGCGTCACCTATTTCAGCACGGTCGTCGTCTCGCTCCTTTTGGCGGCGATGCCGCTGTTCGAAGGATTATGGCCGCCGTCCGCCTGCGTCGGGCCGCAATGTCTCGTCTCTCCCGTCTTGTCCAAGATCGGACAATTCCTCCCCGGCTTCCTCTCGCCGTGGATCGATGCCTTCGCCAACCGGCCGGGATGGTTTCTAATCGGGGTGATCGCGATCGCCCTGCTGCTGCGCAAGAGCACGTCCCTGCAGGTGGCGATCCATGACGGCATGCGCGACCTCTGGGCCGGATCCCTCGGCATGGTCGGGCCGAGCCACAGCCCGAAGCCGCGGGTAGAGGAAATTTCCGCCGGCTGGATCTATCGGCTGCGGACGAACGCGGCCTATCAGGCCATTCTGCAGATCCTGAAATGGCGGGCCGTGCCGAATGTCTTCGGGATCGCCATTCTCGCAATCGGATTGCTCGGCGGGCTCGCCTTGACGGTTCTGCTGGTACAGAGCGTCGTCTATCGCACGCAACTCCACGTCGCCGAGCAGGACAACCGCCTCTGCATCGGTCCGACGGTTCAGGCGGAGCAGTTCTCGCCCCGCCTGCTATGCTGGTCCACCGGCCGGCAGGTCGAGGCCGGCACGCGATACAAGATCCTCTTTCGTGTGATCGAGCCCTGGTTCGACCGGGACATCGCCACGAGCCCGGCAGGCTTCGAGGCAGGGCGGATGCCCTGGTACATTCATTTTACCGCCATTCCCATGCGCCGCTTCCCGGCATCGGACTGGCTCCAGACCATGGCCAAGATCATCCCGGCGGATGGCGACGGCGGTCCCATCGAAGCGCTGGATGTGGTCTGCGATCCGCAGGGCACGTGGTGCTCGGCCGAACTCGTGGCCAAGGCCGACGGGCTGCTCCATCTGTTCGCCAACGACGCCATCGTCAGGTGGGATAGACTGACGGACGCCTATTACGGCGACAACAGCGGCCTTGCGGACGTGACCGTCGAGCCGATGGAGCTTTCGCGGAAATGACGGTTCGGGGCGTCACAGCCGTTTCAGGAAGCCGGCGAACCGCATCAGTCCCTCCGGCCAGGGACCGTGGCCGCTTTCCGTGTTGAGATGGCCGGCATCGCCGGCATCGACGATTGCCGAGCCCCAGGAATAGGCGAGATCCTCCGCCTTCTCGTAATCGCAATGGGGATCGGTGCGGCTGGCGACCAGGACGGATGGGAAGGGGAATGGGTCGCGCGGTATCGGGGCGAAGGCGCGGTCGATGGCGGGGACGAAGTCCGCCCTCTCCACATCCGGCACGCTGACGAGGAATGCGCCCTGGACCTTGCCGCTCGGCAGAAGGGGAGCCGCATGGGCGATGGCCAGCACGCCGAGGCTGTGGCCGACCAGGACGACCGGCTTCTCGGCCCGCTTCACGTCGTCGACGATGCGTCCGACCCAGGCCTCCTTGTTGGGGGCATCCCAGTTCTCCTGCTCGACCCGCCACGCGGTCGAGAGCTGACGCTCCCACCGGCTCTGCCAGTGGTCGATGCCTGAATTTTCATGGCCGGGAACGATGAGGATGTCGCAATCGGAGGTTTTCATCCCCCCGAGATAAAGTCCCGCATGGGCCGGTTCAAGCGCTCCGCTTCAACTCCATGTTCTCCTCCGCCTCCTTCAGGACGGCCTCTCGCTCCGCGATGTAATCGCGGGTCACGGGCACCACGTCGTTGCGGCGGGTGAGCTGGAGCTGGAACACCACCGCGTCCTGCCACCGGAAGGCGGATTCGGACTTGGCGAGATAGCACTCCCACATCCGGCAGAAGCGCTCGTCGTAAAGGCGCAGCACCTCCTCGCGATGGGCCATGAAGCGCTCGCGCCAGGCCTTCAGGGTATAGGCGTAGTGCAGGCGCAGGATCTCGAGGTCGGTCACGATCAGCCCGGCCCGCTCGATGGCGGGCATCATCTCCGAGAGCACGGGCAGATGCCCGCCGGGGAAGATGTATTTGGTGATCCAGGGATTGGTCGGATAGGGCGTGCCCGAGCGCCCGATGGTGTGCAGAAGCATCACCCCGTCCTCCTTAAGGAGGCCGCGGCAGGCCTGGAAATAGGCGTCGTAGGAGGGCACGCCCACGTGCTCGAACATGCCCACCGACACGATGCGGTCGAAGGTGCCTTTCGTTGCCCGATAATCCTCGAGCTCGAACTGCACCCGATCCTGGAGGCAGGCGGTGGCGGAGCGCCTGCGCGACGCCTCGAGCTGCTCTTCCGAGAGCGTGATGCCCCTGACCGAGCCCGCTCCGGCGACCTGCGCGAGGTAGAGCCCCATTCCGCCCCAGCCGGAGCCGATATCGAGGACGCTGTGGCCCCGGTCGACCAGCAGCTTGGCCGCAATATGCCGTTTCTTGGCTGCCTGAGCCTCCTCGAGGCTGGCATCCGGATGGTCGAAATAGGCGCAGGAATATTGCCGGTCGCTGTCGAGGAAGAGGGCGTAGAGCCGCCCGTCGAGGTCGTAATGGTGCGCCACGTTGCGCTTGGAGCGGCTCGCATCGTTCTCGGCCCGGCGCATCATCCAGTGGCGGATCCTGCGCAGGCGGCGCAGGGGAAGTTCGTGGAGTTGCCCATGGGTGTCCTGGAGGAGAAGCTGGAGCAGGTCGAGCATCGTGCCCCGCTCGATGACGAGGCGGCCATCCACGAACAATTCGCCCAGCTTCAATTCCGGATGGAGGCACAGCGCCATCTGGGCCGCGGCGTCCGCGAAGCGAATCGAGACCCGTGGTTCCGTTTCGTTACCGAAGGTGAGGCGCCGGCCTCCGGCCGTGACCACCTCCAAAGTGCCGTGTTTCACGGCCCGCGTGAACGCAAGATAGAGAAGCTTCTCCGACAGCATGGCAACAATCCCCGTGCCGTTGATCTCTCAGCGCATCGGGCGGAAAAGGGTCCCGGTTTTCGCTGACGCGGCCCTCTGGGTCCGCACCGGACGATGCGCTCTTCAAGAGAGAGGCTTCGGAAACGATCCCAAAAGTGGATTCAGCTTCTGGGCCCGATGCCTACCGGGATTGTTGCTCATTGTGGAAAAATTTCCAGCCCCCGAGCTATGCGCCGCTTGCGCCGAAGACCCGCATGAAGATCGTATCCACATGCTTGAAGTGATAGCCGAGGTCGAAGCAGGCCTCGATCTCCTCGGGAGACAGGTACCCGGTCACATCGGAATCGTTCTTCAGGAGGGTGAGGAAATCGCCTTCGCCGCGCCAGACCGGCATCGCGTTGCGCTGGACGAGACGGTAGGCGTCCTCGCGGGAGGCGCCCTTCTGGGTCAGCGCCAGCAGGACGCGCTGCGAGTGGACGAGTCCGCCGAGGCGGTCCAGGTTCTTCTGCATGTTCTCCGGGTACACCACGAGCTTGTCGATGACGTTGGTGAGCCGCGCGAGGGCGAAGTCCAGGGTCACGGTCGCGTCGGGGCCGATCATGCGCTCGACGGAGGAGTGGGAGATGTCCCGCTCGTGCCAGAGCGCCACGTTCTCCATGGCGGGCATGGCATAGGCGCGGACCATGCGGGCCAGGCCCGTCAGGTTCTCGGTGAGCACCGGGTTGCGCTTGTGCGGCATGGCCGAGGAGCCCTTCTGGCCCGCCGAGAAGAACTCCTCCGCCTCCAGGACCTCGCTCCTCTGCAGATGGCGGACTTCCGTCGCCAGGCGCTCGATGGAGGAGGCGATGACGCCCAGTGTCGCGAAATACATGGCGTGGCGGTCGCGGGGGATGACCTGGGTCGAGACCGGCTCGACCTGGAGGCCCATCTGCTCGGCCACGTATTCCTCGACGCTCGGGTCGATGTTCGCGAAGGTGCCGACCGCGCCCGAGATGGCGCAGGTGGAGATTTCCCGCCGGGCCTCGATCAGGCGCAGCTTGCAGCGCTCGAACTCGGCATAGGCCTGGGCGAGCTTGAGGCCGAAGGTGGTGGGCTCCGCATGGATGCCGTGCGAGCGGCCGATGGTCGGCGTCATCTTGTGCTCGATGGCCCGACGCTTGATGGCGGCCAGAAGCTCGTCGAGATCGCGCAGCAGCAGGTCCGAGGCACGGGCGAGCTGCACGTTGAAGGTGGTGTCGAGCACATCCGAGGAGGTCATGCCCTGGTGGACGAAGCGCGCCTCCGGCCCCACGATCTCGGCGAGATGCGTGAGGAAGGCGATGACGTCGTGCTTGACCTCGCGCTCGATCGAATCGATCCGCTCCACGTCGAAGGTCGCTTTAGAGCCCATCTCCCAGACCTTCTCGGCCGCCTCTTTCGGCACGACGCCGAGATTGGCAAGCGCCGTGGTGGCATGGGCCTCGATCTCGAACCAGATGCGGAACTTGGTTTCCGGCGACCAGATGGCCACCATCTCGGGACGGCTGTAACGGGGGATCATGGCTCTTCACTTCCACGCGGATGATATGCCCGCGCGGTAGCACGATCATCCCGTGATCTCAACGCGCCTTTGCCGCCGCCTCGCGGATGGCAGCCATGTTGGCAGCATAGGCCGATGGGCCGCCCTTGAAGGTGGCGGAGCCGGCCACGAGCACGTTGGCGCCGGCTTCGGCCACCAGGGGCGCGGTCTCAGGCGTCACACCGCCGTCGATCTCGATATCGATGTCCCGGTCGCCGACCATCTCCTTGATCCGGCGCAGCTTGTTGCAGACGGAGGGGATGAAGGCCTGTCCGCCGAAGCCGGGATTGACCGTCATCAGGAGGATCAGGTCGACGTCGTCGATGACCGGCTCGATGGAGCCTTCATGGGTGCCGGGGTTGAGCACGATCCCGGCCTTCTTGCCGAGCTTCCGGATGGTCTGGAGCGAGCGGTGCAGATGCGGGCCCGCCTCCGCGTGGATGCTGATGATATCAGCGCCCGCCTTGGCGAAGGCCTCGAGATAGGGATCGACCGGCGCGATCATCAGGTGCACGTCGAAGGGCTTGGACGTATGGGGCCGCAGCGCCTTCACAACATCGGGGCCGATGGTGATGTTCGGCACGAAGTGTCCGTCCATCACGTCGATGTGGATCCAGTCCGCGCCGGCCGTATCGATGGCGCGGATTTCCTCGCCGAGCTTCGCGAAGTCGGAGGCGAGGATGGACGGGGCGATGAGAAGAGGGCGTGTCATGGCCGCGCCCGGTAGCACGAGCCATTTGCGACCGCAACGGGCAATGAGTCGCCCGCCCGAACCAATTCAAGACCACTCCCCTGGGGAGAGCCGAATTTGCGTCGGGAAAGCCATGGACGACGTCGAGCCTAGAGGAGTAAAGATGGCCCCTTCGCAAGGATATGACCGCTTTCCTTCGGGGAGGCGACTGGAAATGGGGCAGGGCCTTCATGCGTAAGGATGTGATTGTTCTTGGAGCCGGCATCGTCGGCGTGTCGATTGCCCTGCATCTGCAGAAGCGCGGCCGCTCGGTCCTGTTGATCGACAAGCGCAAGCCCGGCGAGGAAACCTCCTTCGGCAATGCGGGCCTGATCCAGCGCGAAGGCGTCTATCCTTACGGTTTCCCGCACGATTTCGGCGCGCTGCTGCGCTATGCCCTCAACAACACCATCGACGCCCATTACCACTGGGCCGCCATCCCGAAGCTCGCCCCCTTCCTGTGGCAGTATTGGATGCATTCGCGTCCTGCCCAGCACAAGGCGATCGCGCGGATGTACGCGCCGCTCATCGAGCGCAGCGTCACCGAGCATATGGCGCTGGCCGAGGAATCCGGATCGACGAACCTGATCCGCCCGACCGGCTGGATGAAGGTGTTCCGAGACGAGAAGAGCCGCGACGAGCAGTTCGCCGATGCGGACGAGGTCAAGCGCGATTTCGGCGTCAACTTCGTCGCCCTCGACACCAAGGCGGTGGCGGAGCGCGAGCCGCACCTGAAGGTGGAGACCAAGGGCGGCATCCACTGGACGGACCCGGCCTCGGTCTCCGATCCCCACATGCTGACAATGGGTTACGTCGGTCTGTTCGAGCGCCTTGGGGGCGAACTCGCCGCTGGCGATGCCACAACGCTGGAGCAGGTTTCGACGGGATGGCGTGTCCAGACCGAGAAGGGGCCCGTGGAAGCCGGCACCGTGGTCGTGGCGCTCGGCGCCTGGGCGGACCTGGTCACGACGAAGCTCGGATATAACCTGCCGCTTGCGGTCAAGCGCGGCTACCACATGCACTACAAGCCGGAGGGCAATGCGGTGCTCAACCGGCCGACGCTCGATTTCGACCGCGGTTATTTCCTCGCGCCCATGTCGAAGGGGATCCGGCTGACGACCGGGGCTGAGTTCGCAAACCGCGATGCGCCCAGGACGCCGGTCCAGCTCGGGCGGGCCGAGCCGATCGCTCGCGACTTCTTCCCCCTCGGTGAGCGGCTCGATCCGCACCCATGGATGGGCATGCGCCCCTGCACGCCGGACATGATGCCGATCATCGGCCCGGCGCCCCGGCACAAGAACCTCTGGTTCGGCTTCGGCCACGCCCATCACGGCCTGACCCTCGGACCGGTGACCGGACGGCTTTTGGCGGAAATGATCACGGGCGAAACGCCGGTGGTCGATCCGAAGCCCTATCGCGCGGACCGTTTCTAAGCGGTCCTGCCTCCGATACGTCCGATCCTCGCAAGAATGATATCCTATCCGTTTGGAGGGGAAAATTCCTTGATTGTTAGGTCATAACGTTTATCATCCGATCCAATGTTGCATGGGGGAGCGGATGCAGGGAGGCGACCAGTCGCTGATCAGCGATATCTATGAAACTGCCGTTCTTCCCGAGCGCTGGCTCCAGGTCCTTGGCCAGATTTCCGCTGTCGGAGGAGCCGATGGCGGCTTCATCGCTGCCGTCAACGGAAGAGGCGAAAGATCCTGGGTCGCCACGGAGAGCCAGCAAACGCTTCTGTCTGATTGGTATGCCGGAGGCTGGCACCTGCGAAATACCTGGATCGAACGCGGAAAGCAGCACAAACGCCTTCGGTTCTTCGACGAGACCGACATTTTCGCGCCCGGCGAAGTCGATTCAATTCCCATGTATCGGGATTTCCATCGCCGGCGCGGTGGCGGCTGGTCTGCCGGCGCCATCATGCAGATTCCTGGCGGCGGCCTCGTCTGCATGCGCTTCGAACGTCCCTACGATCATGGTCCGATGGGACAGGAGGTGAGGGAAAGGCTCAATCGGCTGCGGCCCCATCTCGCGCGCGGCGCTTTCCTGTTCACGAAACTCGGTTTGCGGCAGGCTCAATCGACGGTCTCGGCCTTGCAATTCCTGGATGTTCCCGCAGCGATCCTGACCCGAAGCGGCCAGCTGCTCGCCTGCAATCAGGCCATGGAGACCCGGTTGTCCCAGGTGACCGTGCGGGCCGGCGATCGGATCGCGTTCCGCGACGTGGACGCCCAGACCGCGTTGAGCGACAGCCTTGCGCGCATCACGGCGGGCTTGTTCGACCAGGTGTGCGGACCGATCCCCCTGCCTTCAACGGAGGAGCATGGGGCGGCGGTTGCCTATCTCGTCCCGATACGCGGCGCAGCCCAGGATGTCTTTGGATGCGAGACGACGCTTCTGATGATCAGGCCGGCGGATTCGGATAACCGCCTGATGGATCTGGTGCGCACTCGTTTCGCCATCGATGCGGGCGATTCCCAGAGGATGGCACACCAGATCTCCACGGTGTACCCGCGCCTCGCTGCAGCTTTGCTCGCCTCGACGGAAACTATGCAGACGACCCTGGACCGGGTTCTTGGCCGGACGCAATCGGGGCTCGAGGCGCGACTGGCGAGCTTTCTTTGGCGCCTTGGGGAAGACCCGGCTGCTTGTCGTTTCGGGAAGCGGGCAAACGATCGTTGAGGCGCCTCAGGTGGTCTCAAACAGATCACGCCAGGCCGGCTGCGCGCCGGGATAGGGCAGGGCCGTCGCCTCATAGACGCCGCGCGCGATGGCGCGGGTCAGGCAATCGGCTGCAAGCGCCGTGAGCTCCGTGAACTCCGACGCCTCGTCCCGCAGCGGCCGGCGGCCCGTGGCGGCCGCGAAGATCGCGTCGCCGTCGAACAGGGCGTGAGAGAAGCGCAGGGCGCGAGCGAGACCGGCGTGGCTGGCGATGGCGAGGCGCTTGGCCTGGCCTTTGGTAAGCACGGCATCGGTTGCGACCAGCGCGATGGTGGTGGCCGGCTGCGGTCCTCCTTTCCAGATCAGCTTGCGCTTCTCGGGACCGACGCGGTCTGGATGTCCGTGTCCGCCGAACTCCTCATTCTCCTCCAGCGCGCCGGCCCAGAAATGCGGGCCGTTGCCGATCACCGCCGAGGAGACGCTGTTCACCACGACGAGGGCGCCGACGGCATGACCGGCCGATGTCACGGCGCTCGTCGAGCCGAGCCCGCCCTTCAGGTTCGCCGTGGTGGCGCCGTATCCGCCGCCAGCGGTACCGAGCGTGAAGTCCAGGCCGGCATTCAGGGCTGCCTCATAGCCGAGCTCGCGGTAGGGCGGGTAGCGTCCCCAGTTCTTGTTGCCGCCATTGACGAGATCGAAGCTGGAGGCCTGTGAGACCAGAGGGACGAGCGCATCCCGGACGGCAAAGCCGATGCCCCGCTCGCGCAGGAACGCCTGCACGCCGCTCGCCGCATCGAGGCCGAAGGCGGAGCCGCCGGACAGCACCACGCCGTGGATGCCCGGGACCATCTTGTCGGGATCGAGCAGATCGGTCTCGCGGGTAGCCGGCGCTCCGCCCATGGCGAAGAACGAAACCACCGCAGGCTCGTCGAAGAGCGCGACGGTCACGCCGGAGCCGAGGGCGGCATCCTCGGCATTGCCGACGCGGAGGCCAGGGATGTCGGTGATGAGATTGCGGAGCTGGTTCATGCGGCCAGCAAACAGAAAATCGGCGCCCTTCACAATCTGGAGAACCGGCCTTTCGCCGCCTTTCGTCCGGAGGGGCAAAGAGCTAGAAGGCTTGCCATGCTCAGTGTTTCCTTTCCCGCCGCGGCGCTCGGCGGCCTCATCAGCTTCTTAAGCCCCTGCGTTCTGCCGCTGGTGCCGCCCTATCTGTCCTTTCTCGCCGGCACGACCTTCGACCGTCTCAGCGCAGGCGACGACCGAGCCGTCCGCAAGCGGGCGGTCCTGGCCGCCCTCCTGTTCGTGGCGGGCTTCTCCACCGTCTTCGTGCTTCTGGGAGCGACTGCCTCGGCGCTCGGCCAGGCGATCCGGCAATATCTCGATGTCCTGAGCACGGTGGCGGGGATCGCCATCATCGTCATGGGCCTGCATTTCCTCGGAGTTTTCCGGATCGGGCTGTTCTACCGCGAGGCCCGGTTCAACGTGACGAAGCCGGTCGGCCTCTGGGGCGCCTATGTGATGGGCCTCGCCTTCGCCTTCGGCTGGACGCCCTGCATCGGCCCGGTCCTGGCAGCAATCCTGACCGTGGCGGGCTCCGAGAGCAGCGTCTCCCATGGCGCCCTGCTGCTCGCCGCCTATTCGGCAGGTCTGGGCATTCCCTTCCTGCTCGCGGCGTTTGCCATGAAGCCGTTCGCGGCGCTTTTGAAGCGCATGCGCTCGCGTTTCGCCATGGTCGAGAAGATCATGGGCGTCCTCCTCGTTATGACCGGCATCGCGTTTCTGACCGGCTGGATCACCAACATGTCGTTCTGGCTGCTCGAGACGTTTCCGGCGCTGGGACGGCTGGGTTGACGAGGTGGCGCGCCCGGTCGGGCAGGCCTGTTCTCAACCCATGACGCGGTGCCCCGCGGCCCGCAGGGCCTCTGCCGCTCGCTCCGCATCCTCCACCTTCACCAGCACGTAATCGGTGCTGAAGGTGGAGGTGGCGAAGATGCCGATGCCGGCTTTAGCCAAGGGATCAAGCACGGCGGCCAGGATGCCCGGCACGCCGAAATCGAAGCTTTGCGCGATCCGGAAGCAGCGCCAGCCCGCATCGATCTCGGCTTCAGCAGGGGCATGGCCGAGCGGGCAGACGAGGGTCGTCTCTTCCACTGCCTGAACCAGCAGGGAAAACGGGCCGGGGGAGGGCATCGCGGCCCGCGTGCCCGCCGGGAAGCGGCAGATCGCGTATGTTTCCTCGAGCAGCGCCAGGGTCAGAGCGGGCATGAGCGGTCTCGCCTCGATGAAAATAGGCATGAGAAAACCCGCCCTGTCGCCAGGGCGGGTTCCGATCGTGTTGGCTCAGGCCAATCGATTACATGGCAAGTTCGTTGCCGGAGTAGTCGATCTTGCCGTCGGCGCCCTTCTTCCAGACGTACATGATGTAGTCCGGACGGGTGATGTCGCCCTTCTTGTCGAAGGAGATGTCGCCGATGACTGTCTTGAAGGGCTTGCCCGACTTCATGGCGTCGGACACCTTCTTGCCGTCGGTGCCGCCAGCCTGCTTCGCAGCCTCGGCCAGGATCTGGGCCGCAGCATAGGAGTACAGGGTGTAGGCTTCCGGCTCGAAGTTCTTGGCCTTGAACTTGGCCACGACATCCTTCGCGTTCGGGTTCTTGCGCGGATCCGGCGAGAAGGTCATCAGGGTGCCTTCGGCGCCCGGGCCGGCGATCGAGGTGAACTCGGCCGACACGATACCGTCACCCGACATCATCGGGGCCTGGAGGCCCTGGTCGCGCATCTGGCGGATGATGAGGCCGGCTTCCGTGTGGAGGCCGCCGAAGTAGACGACGTCCACGCCGGCCTGCTTCAGCTTCGAGACGAGAGCGGAATAGTCCTTCTCGCCCGGGTTCACGCCTTCATAGACGACTTCCTTCAGGCCCTTTGCGTTCATGGCCTTCTGGGTCTCGTCGGCAAGGCCCTTTCCGTAGGGGGTCTTGTCATGAACGACGGCAACCTTCTTGCCCTTGAACTTGTCGGCAAGGTAGCTGCCGGCAACGAGGCCCTGCTGGTCGTCGCGACCGCAGGTGCGGAAGGTGTTCCACATGCCGCGCTCGGTGAATTGCGGGTTCGTCGAGGCCGGGGTGACCTGAACGATACCGGCTTCTTCATAGACCTGCGAGGCCGGGATGGACACGCCGGAGTTGAAGTGGCCGACGACGAACTTCACGCCTTCAGCGGCGAACTTGTTCGCCACCGACACGCCCTGCTTGGGATCGGAGACGTCGTCGCCGACGACGATCTGCAGCTTCTGGCCATTGATGCCGCCGGCTGCGTTGATGTCTTCCACAGCCTGCTCGACGCCGTTCTTCAGCTGAGCGCCGAAAGCCGCGTTAGGGCCGGTGATGGGGCCTGCGACGCCGATCTTGATCTGCGCGCTGGCAGCGCTGGAGAAGGCGAGGCCAAGACCAAGCGCCACGCCGGTCAACAGCATTTTTTTCATGAGGTCACTCCTCTGGGTGGTTTTTTTAGGCCCCTCTTCCTCGTGGGGCCGGTTTGGCGGGGGGACCCCGCCTTCCGCGTGACATCATGCTTGTTTTTAAGCGAATGTCACGCTGGAATCTTTTGGCCTTAGCCCTTGGTCGCAGACGCCTTTTCCCGCCAGGAAAACGGTCCGGTCCGCTCGTAGAGCCAGCGGTATTGGCTGGTCATCATCCGGGCCCGACGGTACTGGAACCCGAGCGCGCCGATGATCAGGAGCACGATGGTATCGACCGCATAATAATGGATCGACAGCAGCGTCCCATCGAACAGCGCGAAGTGGATGAAGCGCACCGCGGCCCCGAGGATGAACAGATAGAGGAGCAGGGTCCAGAACGGACGCCAGGTGAGGGCGATGGCCCGGCCCGTCATCCAGGCGGCCCAGCCGCCCATGATCACGGTGATGAGAAGAAAGAGCCCGAAAGACGGCTCTTCGTAGAGGATGCCCTGCATCAGTGATGCCCCCCTTCGAGATAGGCTGCCCGGACCTGAGGATCCTCGAGCAATTGCCTGCCGGTGCCGCTCATGGTGATGTTGCCCGTCACCATCACATAGCCGCGATGGGCCAGCCTGAGGGCGTGGTAGGCGTTCTGCTCCACGAGGAAGACCGTCATGCCATCCTTCTCGTTGAGCTCTTTGATGATGTGGAAGATCTGCTTCACGATCAGGGGCGCGAGGCCCAGGGACGGCTCGTCCAGAAGCAGGAGCTTCGGGCGGCTCATGAGCGCGCGGGCGATGGCCAGCATCTGCTGCTCGCCGCCCGAGAGGGTGCCGCCGCGCTGCTGCAGGCGCTCCTTCAGGCGCGGGAACAGGGTGCAGACCCGCTCGAGATCCTGGTCGAAATAGGCCAGTCCGTTCATGGACGCGCCCATCTGCAGGTTCTCGAACACGGTCATGCGCGGGAAGATGCGGCGGCCTTCCGGGGACTGGGCGATCGACAGGCGCGCGATCTCGTGGGTGGGCATCTTGGTGATGTCCTTCCCCGCATAGGTGATCGTGCCTTCGCGAGCGCGCGGGTTGCCGAAGATCGTCATCATCAGCGTCGACTTGCCGGCGCCGTTGGCTCCGATCAACGTGACGATTTCGCCTTCGTTGACATCCATATCCACCCCTTTCAGGGCGATGATGTTGCCGTAATAGGTCTTTACGCCGCGCACGCTGAGAAGCGGCTGGCGGGCCGTTGCGACTTGGGGGGGCTGCATCCCGATGTTTGCTCCAGCGGTGCTCATACGCCGATCTCCGCTTCGACCTTCTCGACCTCGTCGTCGGCCACGCCGAGATAGGCGGCGATGACCTTGGGATCGTTTCTCACCTCGGAGGGCGAGCCGTCCGAGATCTTGACGCCGTAATCCAGCACCACCACGTGGTCCGAGATCTCCATCACCACCGACATGTCGTGCTCGATCAGCAGGATCGAAGTGCCGTGGTCCCTGCGGACGGACAGCAGCAGCTCGTTGAGCTCGTGCGACTCGCGCGGATTGAGGCCGGCCGCCGGCTCGTCGAGGCAGAGCAGCAGCGGGTCGGTGCACATGGCGCGGGCGATTTCCAGGCGGCGCTGATCGCCGTAGGGCAGATCGCCCGCCGGCTCGTCGGCGCGGTGGAGGAGCCGGGTCTTCTCGAGCCAGAACTTGGCCTTCTCGATGGCTTCCTTCTCCGCCTTGCGGTAGCCGCCCAGCCCAAGAACGCCGAGGAAGGTGAAGCCCGAGGCGATCATCAGCGGGTTGTGCTGGGCCACCAGCAGGTTCTCGAGAAGGGTCATGCCCGAGAACAGGCGGATGTTCTGGAATGTCCGGGCGACCTTGCCCTTCCAGTTGATGTCGAAACCCGGGAGGCGCTCCAGCAGCAGGTGCGAGCCGTCGGGCTTGCGCAGCGCCACCATGCCTTCCGTCGGCTTGTAGAAGCCGGTGATGCAGTTGAAGACCGTGGTCTTGCCCGCTCCGTTGGGGCCGATGAGCGCGGTGATGTCGCCGCGCCCGGCCTGGAAGGAGAGGTCGTTGATGGCGACGAGGCCGCCGAAGCGCATCGTGAGATGCTGTACGTCGAGGATGGGATCCTGCAGCCAGCGCATTAGCCGTGTCCTTCCTTCACGAGCGAGCCGGAAATGGCCTTGCGCTCTTTCAAGATCACCGAGGGTTCACGTTCCGAGATCAGGCCGCGCGGACGCCACACCATCATCGCCACCATGCCGGCGCCGAAGAGCAGCAGGCGGTATTCGTTCGGATCGAAGCCCGAGCCGAAGATGGATTGCAGGAAGGTCAGGTTACGCAGAACCTCGGGGCCGCCGACAAGCACGATGGCCGCGATGGCAACGCCGATCTGCGATCCCATGCCGCCGAGCACCACGATGGCCAGGATGATCGCCGATTCCAGGAAGTTGAAGCTTTCCGGGGAGACGAAGCCCTGGCGGACCGCGAAGAACGAGCCGGCGAAGCCGCCGAACATGGCGCCGATGGCAAACGCAGTGAGCTTGGTGTTGGTGGTGTTGATGCCGAGCGAGCGGCAGGCGATCTCGTCTTCACGAAGAGCTTCCCAGGCACGGCCGATGGGCAGCCGGCGCAGGCGCATGGTCACGAAGTTGGTCAGGAGCGCCAGGAACAGGATGAGATAATACAGGAAGATCATCCTGTGCATGCCATTGAACTCGAGCCCGAAGGTCGCCGCGAACCCGCCTTCGCCCGCCGTGAAGGGCAGGCCGAAGAAGCTCGCGCGCGGGATCGAGGAGATGCCGGCGCCGCCGTTCGTCAGGTCCACCCAGTTGATGAGAACGAGGCGGACGATCTCGCCGAAGGCGAGGGTGACGATGGCGAGATAATCACCGCGCAGGCGCAGCACCGGGAAGCCGAGGATCATGCCCCAGAAGGCGGCGAGGATGCCGGCGAGCGGCAGGCAGATCCAGAACGACAGGCCGAACGTGGTCGAGAGTAGGGCGTAGGAATAGGCACCGACCGCGTAGAAGGCGACGTAGCCCAGGTCGAGCAGGCCGGCCAGGCCCACCACGATGTTCAGGCCCCATCCCAGCATCACATAAGTGAGGATCAGGATGCCGAGATCGACCCAGTAGCGCGACTCGTTCAGTCCGCCCTGGATCAGGTAGATCAGGAGCGGAAAGGCCAGCGCGATCCCGAGGAAGAAGGGAATGGCGAACCGCGACACGTGCTGGAAGGCGCTCGGCGTCGCGCCGACCGGCTCGGTGGCCTGGTGCGCGCTGGGCGTTGCCTTGGTATAGGCCCGTGAGGCCGTGAAGGCGTGCAGCAGGAGGCGCATGCCGAAGACGATGGCGCAGATGATCGCCACCAGGCCCCAGCGCGGGGTGAGGAAGAGATCGGCGCCGGACTGATCCGTCTTATAGGACAGGATCGGGATCGAGAGGCCCAGCATGATCAGCGCGGTCTTGAAGGCGTCCTTGAGGGCCGCGCTCAAGTCGAAGTTCCGCGTGACGGCTTGCGTCTGGTCCGTGGTGGTGATGGAAGGAGCGTTCATGCTCGTGGCTCCTTAAACCTTCTCGACCTCAGGCCGACCGAGAATACCGGAAGGCATGAAGATCAGGACGATGGCGAGGATCGAGAACGCGGCCACATCCTTGTACTCGATGGAGAAATAGGCGGACCAGAAGACCTCGATGAGGCCGATGATCAGCCCGCCCAGCACGGCGCCCGGCAGGGAGCCGATGCCGCCCAGAACCGCGGCCGTGAAGGCCTTCACACCGGGGACGAAGCCGTCGTTGAAGCTCACCACGCCATAATACAGCAAGTACATCGTGCCCGCGACCGAGGCGAGGGCGGCGCCGATGACGAAGGTCAGCGAGATCGTCCGGTCCACGTTGATGCCGAGGAGGGCAGCCATCTTGCGGTCCTGCTCGCAGGCGCGCTGGGCGCGGCCGAGGGAGGTCTTCTGGACGAGATACCAGAAGATCGTCAGCAGCACGGCGGTCACGACCATGATGATGACCTGCTTGTAGGAGAGGGCGACGTTGTAGCCGCTTTCGCCCTGAAACAGCACGATCACGTCCTGGACCATGGGGGGAGTCGGCTTGTTGCGCGCGCCCTGAGCCACCTGGACGAAGTTGGACAGGAAGATCGAGACGCCGATGGCCGAGATCAGCGGCGCCAGTCGGAACGAGCCGCGCAGGGGCCGGTAGGCGATCCGCTCGATGGCCCAGCCCCAGAGGGAGGTGAGCACCATCGCGATGACCAGCACGATGAGCAGCGCCAGCGCGATGGACGAGATCCCGAGCCACGTGGTCAGGATCAGGAAGAAGATCAGCGAGATGAAGGCCGAGAGCATGAAGACGTCGCCGTGGGCGAAGTTCACCATGCCGATGATGCCGAAGACCATTGTATAGCCAATGGCGATGAGGCCGTAGATCGACCCTAGAGTCAGCCCATTGATGAGCTGCTGCACGAAGATTTCCATGTCCTACCCTTGCCCCTCTGGAATGGGGTCATTCTTGGGAAACGATGCAGGAAAGCACGATGCGGGAACATCGCCAAGCCTGACGTAACGTGCGGGCTCTCTAGCAAACGAATTTTCGTTCGACAACTTACCGTTAAGATTCCTATTTGCGCGATTGATGGAAGAATCGGCAGCTTTTGACCGAATAGGAAGCAGTGGTGTGGCTCGTGCGCGCCTTCCATGAGGTGTCCGGAGAAACCATATGACCGTCAAGATCCTTGTCCTTGGCGGCAAAAGCGTGGAAGAGGCTAATCCGGAATACCATGTTGAAGTCTCAGGCCTCCCCCGATTCAGCCGTCACTGGCGCCACCGGTCCCGATGCCCTTCTCTTCCGGGAGGGCATGAGCCGGGTCGCGGAGGCCGTTCACGTGGTCACGACGGACGGCGCAGCCGGGCGGGCCGGCTTCACGGCGACGGCGGTGACCCCGGTAACGGACAGCCCGGCCTCCCTTCTCGTCTGCGTCAACACGGCGTCCCGGTCGGCGCAGGCGCTCTTGGCGAACCGCGTCTTTTGCGTGAACACCTTGAGCGCTGCCGATCTCGCATTGGCGGACATCTTTTCCGGGCGCACCGGCATCCAGGGGCAGGAGCGGTTCCTCGCCGGAGCGTGGGAGACACTCGAAACCGGCTCTCCGGCCCTGGCGACGAGCCTCGTCTCCTTCGATTGCCGGATCAGCGATGCCAGGGTCGTCGCCACGCACCACGTCATCATCGGCGAGATCGTCTGCATCCGCCTCGGCGAACCGAAGCCGGCCCTGATCTATCGGGGGCGGCACTACCAAGAGCTCTGAAAGTTGTGGACAGGATTCAGGACCGGCAATGTCGGTCCGGGAGCGGCTTGAGCTCGGCCGGAATGCCATTGGGCAAGAAAAAGCCCTTCACTGGGGTGAAGGGCTTTGAGGGTCTCGAAGACCTGGGGGCATTGGCCTTCGTGATGAGCTAATGCCGTTGCGAAAACTTGGTTCCCGACCTCTTTGCGAAATCGTTCCGGCTGCCCCAGCGCAAGGGCATTTGCACGCGTGAGCCTTGGCTATGTCCCTTGATCGCGCTCCCTGGCGCCTTATGCTCTTGTGTGACATTGCAACGCGATCCGTCGATCCAAGAGGCACGGGATGTCTGCACCACCGAACAGATCCATGGCTATCTTGGCTACACCGCTGAACGCTGCCGGCGCGGCAGGAACTCGCCTGCGGATGCTCGCGCGATGAACGAGATCGTCTTGAAGGACGCGCCGGACCGGCGTTCGGGGTTTCCAAGAGGAACGTCCGAAGCCTCGCGTGGGGGTGAGGCGGCACAGAGCCAGTCGGACATTCCCTATCGTGCGCTCTTCGACGCCATCGACCAGGGCTTCAGCGTCGTCGATCTGATCTTCGACGAAGACGGCCGACCGGTCGACTACGTTTTCGTGGAGGTCAATCCCGCCTTCGAGGCGCAGACGGGATTGCATGATGCGGTCGGCAGGAGCATGCGCTCGCTTCATCCCGAACACGAGGATCACTGGTTCGAGACCTATGGCCGTGTTGCGTTGACCGGCGAGTCAGTGCGGTTCGAGCACGAGGCCTCCGCCCTCGGGCGCTGGTACAACGTCTTCGCCTGCCGTATCGGGGGGCCGGACAGCCGCCGGGTGGCGATCCTCTTCAGCGACATCACCGCAAGCAAGCGCGCCGAGACGGCCAGCCGGGAAAGCGAGGAGCGTCTCAGGCAGGTGCAGGAAGCGGCGAGGATCGGCAGCTTCGAATTCGACCGCGCCAGCAATACCGCGATCGCGTCCCCGGAATATCTCGAACTGTACGGCTTACCGGGAGACATGTCCGGTTTCTTCTCTTACGATAAATGGGTCGCTCTGGTCCATCCGGAGGATCGGGCAAGGATCGAGGCTGAGACGAGGGCCGCGGTCGCAGATCCCGACCGCACCCAGCTCGATTACGAATTCCGGATCGTCCGGGCGGATAACGGCGAGGTGCGCTGGGTGACCGCGCGCACCAAGCTTATCCGCAACGACAAGGGCCGCTTTCTCCGCTCGCTCGGGGCGCAGTGGGACGTGACCGCGGAAAAGGATGCGGAAGTCGCGCTGCGGAAAAGCGAGGAACGCTATCGGTCCTTCATCGCGCATAGCACCGAGGGCATCTGGCTGCTGGAATTCGATCCCCCTCTCGATACGTCCTTGCCTGCGGACGAGCAGGTCGAACTCGCATACCGCAACGGTCGCTTCGTCGATTGCAACGACGCCATGGCGGGAATGTATGGCCTCGCCCATGCGGAAGACCTGATCGGCAAGACCCTCGGGTTTCCGCTGCCCTCCTCGGATCCCGAGGCGAGAGCCTATCTCGCCGCGGTGGTCCGCAGCGGGTACAATCAGACTGGCGTGGAATCGGCCGAACAGGACTTAGCCGGAAACCGCAAGTATTTCGACAACAGCATGACCGGGGTCGTCGAGGACGGCGTGCTGCGCCGGCTTTGGGGAATCCAGCGCGACATTACGGAACGCAAGCAGGCCGAAGAACAGCGTACGCTTCTCATTCACGAGCTGAATCATCGGGTGAAGAACACCCTGGCTACGGTCCAGTCCCTCGCGACACAGACCCTGCGCACCGCGCCGACCACGCGCGAAGCGAAGGACGCATTGGAGGGCCGCCTGATCGCTCTGGCACGCGCCCACGACGTGCTGACAAGGGAAAGCTGGGAAGGGGCCGAGCTGAGGGAGATCGTCGTCGAAACTCTCGCACCTTATTCGGTACGCGGAGAGGATCGCCTGCGGATGCGCGGGCCTGAGGTTCGGCTGTCGCCGCGCATGGCGTTGGCCCTGTCGATGGCGCTTCAGGAGCTTGCGACCAATGCGGTGAAATATGGCGCCCTGTCGAATGCCACGGGGACGGTAAACATCGTCTGGGATGTCAAAGCGGCACAGCCCTCGGATGCGCTTCTTCTGCGATGGGAGGAGCGCGACGGCCCGGCCGTCCAGGCACCCACGCGCCGCGGATTCGGCTCGCGGCTGATCGAGCGCAGCCTCGCCCGGGAGCTCAACGGCGCGGCGCACATCGAATTCCAGCCGTCCGGTGTCGTGTGCACCCTGGAAGCGCCGCTCGCCTAAGCGATCTCAAAGGTCCGCGGCTACCGTCCCCGCGCCGGCCCCGGTGCATAGGGGCTCCATCCGGTGATCTGGACGAACCCGTCGCGGGCAGCCACGACCATGTGCTTGCGGTGCCGGTGGATGAGGGCGCCGGGCTGGAAGTCGTGGGGCTGCTCCCAGCCGCTGGCCTCCCAGACATAGAGATAGCGGGAATCGACCTGCGCGAAGGCCTCGATGGAGCCGAAGGCCCGAACGGTGCGCAGCGCATCGCGGACGCTTCCCGTCCAGTCGATGGTTCGCTGCGCCTGCGTTACCCGTGGCCAATAGGTGCCCGCTCCCTGGGGCCTCGCATCGGCATGGAGGCGGGGCAGGTCGTGCGCCAGGTTCACTGCGACGGCCTTCGCCGCCATCTGGCACTTGGCGAGAAGGGTGTCGTGCGTTTCCGCGCCGCTGAGCGGAAAGAGTTCCTGCGCCACGATGGCGCCGGTGTCGAAGGACGGTTCGAGAATGTGGGCCGTCATGCCCCATTGCGGAACATCGTCCAGGACTGCCTGGAAGAGCGGGTAGGGGCCGCGCCCGAGGGGCAGGGGGGAGGGGTGGAAGTTGATGGCGTAGGACAGGTGGCGCTCCCAGCCCGTGATCAGCCAGGGATAGCCGGCCACGATCAACGCCTCGCAACCGAGCGCCTTCAGGCCCGCAAGATCGGCGGGGAGGATCCGCGCCATCTGCACCGGCAGCCGCAGGGATCGGGCGCGTGCAACGGTCGCATCGTTGAAATCGTAGATGCCGTCGCACGGACGGCTGAAGAGTTTGACCGGCTCCCAGCCCTTGGCGAGAAGCGTCTCGAGGACATCTCCGAGAAAGTCGATTCCGGCGAAGGCAAAGCGCATTCCCGGCAATCTCCTTGCTCGATGTTCCGCTGAAGGCTCTCTTTCGAGCAATCAACGCAAGATCGTCAGGATACGCAACCCCACCCTTTAGCGCATCGTGCGGAAAAGTGGTTCCGGTTTTCCGCCTCCAGCGATGCGCCAGTCAAGAATGGAGCATCGGATGGATCCCAAAAGTGGAATCCACTTTTGGGTCCGATGCTTTGGTCCTTCATCCGGAAAAGTGACTATGCCTGCCGGCCGCGCCCTTGCTGGAACCGGCGAACGCCCGCAAGATCTAGCTTCGAGCATAGGGCAGGAAACCGCCTGTGCCATTGGGGCGGACACCTGCCATCAAGCCTCGCCGGAGCTTGAGAGAAGGAGTTCGCATGGCATCGAGGGATTTCATCCGCCAGATGGAAGGCTACGGTCTGACGACCGCCAAGATCCTCTACCGGATGCCGGATTATCCAGCCTTCCTGCAGACCTATATCTGGCAGGAATACGATCTCGCCCCACGCTTTCCCGTGCTGATCGATTTTCTCGAGTTCTGGAAGCGCGAGCTCGCCGGGCCCCTGCATTCGGTCACGGTGACCCATGCGCAGCTGATCAAGCCCGCGGAGTTCCGCGCCGTTCAGGGCGAGATCAACATTCATTGACGGGCGGGGCCGCGAAGCCTTGGCCCCGGCCCTTAACTCGGGTAGAGAGGGCGCCCTGAGCATCCCCGAACCCACTAGGGCTTCTTGTTTTCCAACGCGCGCACTTCTCAAATCCTGCTCGCCCTTGCCTCGCAGCCGGGCGAGCGCCTGACCGTGCGCCAAATCATGTCGGTGCTCCAGGACCGGGCCTTCGCGCTCCTCATCGTCCTGCTCGGGTTGCCCAACTGCCTGCCCATGCCGCCGCCGATCCCGCTCGTCTGCGGGCTGCTCCTGGCCCTGGTCGCGATCCAGATCGTCTTCGGCCGGGAAGCGCCCTGGCTGCCGCGCCAGCTCCTGAACCGCTCGGTCGCGCGCACGGATGTGGAACGGGCGGTGGGGCGGGCGATGCCGGCCTTTCGCCGGCTGGAGCGCATTTCCCGCCCGCGCATGACCTTTCTCGATACGCCGCTGGTCATGCGGCTCATGGGTGCGGTGCTCCTGGTTCTGGCCCTGGGGCTGCTCTTTGCGCCGCCCTTCGTGGGTCAGATCCCCCTCGGGCTCGCCGTGTGCCTGGTCGGCCTGGGGCTCGTCGAACGCGACGGCCTGGTGATCATCGGCGGCATGGTCATCGGTGCTATGGGCATGACGCTCAGCCTCGGCTTCGTCTACGCGATCTTCGCCGGGCTCGAGTCGCTGATCTGAGCTGCATCCGGTAATGCACGTCGTCACTCCGCGGCCGCGGCGCCCCGGAGTGACAATGGCACGCGAATCTTCGACTAATCGTTGTCGTCGTCGAATTCCGGCGCCGCCTTGAGCTGATCCACCGGAACATTCACGACGATCCGCATGTCGTCGTTCCGAGCAGCAGAGGCGCCTCCGGTCTGGACGGAGCCTGTCGTGGTTGCGTCGGCGGCATTCATCTGGAACGCGCTCAGGGGCAGAGCTACGGTACGGTCGCCGAGACCCTCTTCGACCTCGATCACGAGGGCGACGATCTTGCCGCTGCGGTCTAGCACCACATCCTCGACGTCGCCGATATCCTTGTTGTCGGCGCCGAGCACGTCCGCGTCCATGATCCTGGAGGCCAGCATCTGGCCCGGTTCGAGACGGGTCAGGAAGCCGGGAGCTGCCGACGAATTCGTCGTGGAGGAGGGCGGGTTCGCTGGCGCAGGCGAGGTCTGGGCCATGGCTGTGGAGGCCATCAGGGCGGAGCAGAGCAATCCGGCCGTCAGTGTCGTCTTTTTCATGAATTTTCTCCCATGACGTTTTGGTACGGGCTAACGCCGCGGGAGCGACTTGGTTCTTCGGCCGAGCTTAGATCAGCCGCAATCCTTTGAGGCTCGCATGGCCCTCGCGGCCGACGATGATGTGGTCATGGACGGTGATGCCCAAGGGCTTGGCCACCTCGATGATCTCGCGGGTCATCTTGATATCGGCAGAGGAGGGCGTCGGGTCGCCGGAAGGGTGGTTGTGGACCAGGATCAAGGCGGAGGCCGAGAGTTCGAGGGCGCGTTTGACCACCTCGCGCGGGTAGACCGGCGTGTGGTCGATCGTGCCCGATTGCTGCACCTCGTCGGCGATCAGGGCGTTGCGCTTGTCGAGGAAGAGCAGCCGGAACTGCTCCTTGTCCATGAAGGCCAAGGCGGTGCGGCAATAATCGATCACCGAGGTCCAGGAGGACAGGACGGGCCGCTTGGCCACCTCGCCCCTGGCGAGCCGCCGGGCCGAAGCCTCCAGGATCTTGAGGTCGGTGATCACGCTCTCGCCGATGCCCTCCACCTCCACCAGCCGTGCGGGAGAAGCCGCCAGCACCTCGGCGAAGGTGCCGAAGCGCTTGAGCAATTCCTTGGCGATGGGCTTCACGTCCCGGCGTGGGATCGAGCGGAAGAGAACGAGTTCCAGAAGCTCGTAATCGGGAACGGCGTCGCCGCCCACCTCCATGAAGCGGGCGCGCAGCCTGTCGCGATGGCCGTGATAATGGGGATTATCGTCGCTCATGCCCGCCTGCGGCCCGTCATCCGTAGCAAAGCTCCGAGCAGATCTCGGAGCATCATTGTTACGTTGTAGGCTTGAAGCGGTGCCGCAGGCTAGTGTCAAGCTGCCGCGTAAGGTGGCTTGTCCAGGCCCTTCGGCGAGAAGGTGAAGACCTCGACGCCGGTCTCCGTCACGCCGACCGTGTGCTCGAACTGGGCCGAGAGCGAGCGGTCGCGGGTCACGGCGGTCCAGCCGTCGGAGAGCACTTTCACCTGGGGGCGACCCAGATTGATCATGGGCTCGATGGTGAAGAGCATGCCGGGCTTAAGCTCCACGTTATAGGCCGGCTCAACGTAGTGAAGGATCGTCGGCGAATCGTGGAACACGCGCCCGAGGCCGTGGCCGCAGAAGTCCCGCACCACCGAGCAGCGCTCCGCCTCGGCATAGGACTGGATCGCCTCGCCGATGTCGTTGGTGGTCGCACCCGGCTTCACCGCGGCGATGCCACGCATCAGGCATTCATAGGTGATCTCGCACAGGCGCTGGGCCCGGCGCGGCACCTCGCCGACATAGTACATCCGGCTCGAATCCCCGTGCCACCCGTCGAGGATGAGGGTGACGTCGATGTTCATGATGTCCCCATCGCGCAGGGGCTTGTCGTTGGGAATGCCGTGGCAGACCACGTGGTTGATCGAGGTGCAGATCGTCTTCGTGTAGCCGCGGTAATGCAGGCAGGCCGGATAGGCGCCATGGTCGCGGATGAAGTCGAAGGCCAGCTTGTCTAAAAATTCCGTCGTGACGCCGGGCTTCACGTAGTCGATCAGCATGTCGAGGCATTCGGCCGTCATGCGGCACACGCGGCGCATGGCCTCGAAGGCCTCCGGCCCGTGACGCGGGATCTCCGCGGCGCGCTTGCGCTCGACGATGTCGGTTTCGGTCATAGTCGGTCCTTGATCTGATGCCCGGAATGTAAGGATCGCCGCGCGAGACGCAAGCAAAGACCTCATGCCCCGCTTGCGATTGGCGCCCGAGGGTGTCATGAGCAACCCTGTTCATCCAATTCGCGGGTTCGGATTCCTCGGTAATGAATGATTCTCGCCCCTTCGGCGACTTTGCGCCGTCAGGCATCACCCGGTGGGTGATCGACCGCACGCGCGGATTGCCCGAGGGGTGGGCGGGCCGCCGGGTGGCCCTGATGCTGCGCCATCTGGCGATGAAGATGCTCAACGGCCTGCCGCTCGACCTCGAAACCTTCGGCGTCCGCATGCGGTTGTACCCGTACAAGAACGTCTGCGAGCGGCGCATCCTGTTCACGCCGCAATATTTCGACGCCGACGAGCTCAAGATCCTGACCGATCGGATCCGCCCGGGCTTCACCTTCATCGACGTGGGCTCGAATGTGGGCTGGTACGCGCTCTTTCTGGCGCAGGAGGCCGGAACCGCCGTCGCGACCCGGATTCTGGCGGTGGAGCCCCAGCCCGAGATCTTCGACCGCCTGATCTACAACATCCGCCAGAATCCCTCGAGCACGATCAAGGCGGTCGACTGCGCCGTGGCCGACAAGACGGGCGAGCTCACCCTGTTCCTCGACCCGCGCAACCGCGGCGAGGCGAGCCTGAAGATTGTCAATTCGAGCCAGACCGACGCGATCCGCGTGCCGGCCGTGACCCTGATCGAGCTCCTGAACCGGGAGGGCCTTGCCCACGTGGATGCGATCAAGCTCGACGTGGAAGGGGCGGAGGATCTCGTCCTCGATCCCTTCTTCCGGGATGCGCCTGCCGCCCTCTATCCAGCGCTCTTCATCGTCGCCAACGTGCCCGAGCGCTGGCAGATCGATGTCATCGGCCTGCTCACGAGCAAGGGCTACCGGCAGGCGCTCGAGACCAAGATGAACTTGGTCTTCGAGCGGCCCTGACCAGCGGTCATCGCGGCGTCACGATCTCCACCGGCCGGTCGATGACGACCTCCTGGGGCGTGATGCGGCATGCATAAGCGTAGGATTCGACCCCCACGGCGAGGGCATGCCGGAAGGCCTTGTCGTAGGCCGGATCGATGTCGCGGGCGACGTCGAAGCGCTCCGCATCCATCTGGATGACGTAGACGAGGGCGGCTCTCGCACCCGCCGCCACCATGTCGGCGAGCTCATAGAGGTGCTTGGCGCTGCGCGCCGCGACGCAGTCCGGGAACTCGGCGAAGCCCGCCTCGCGCATGAGGTGGCAGTTCTTCACCTCCAGGTAGCACGGCCTGTCGCCGTCCTTTTCGAGCAGGAAGTCGACCCGGCTGTTTTTGCCGTATTTCACCTCTGGCCGCACCCGGTCGTAGCCCGCAAAGGGCGCGAGCCGTCCCTCGCGCAAGGCCTCGGCGACCAGGAGGTTCGGGCGGGAGGTGTTGATCCCGATGAGCTGGAGCGGGCCGCCGCCTGCGGGCACCTCCACGAACTCCCAATTATACAGGAGCTTGCGGTTGGGGTTCGTAGCCCGCGAGAGGAAGACCCGGCTGCCGGGGTCCTTCAGCCCCATCATGGCGCCGGGATTGGCGCAATGGGCGGTGACCATCTCTCCCGTATCGAGCTCGATATCGGCCAGAAATCGCTTGTAGCGCTCGATGAGACGGCCCTCGAGCAGGGTTTCTTGAAAACGCATTCACATCCAACGGAAGATTGCAAAAATCCCTGGTAGCAGGGGCGAAGGCCGGGGTCCAACCTAGGATGTCATCCCCGGCGGCCGAAGGCCGGGAAGGGGATCCACGATCAGGCGCTGCGTTAT
Organism: Microvirga ossetica; assembly: GCF_002741015.1. Classification (NCBI taxonomy): domain Bacteria; kingdom Pseudomonadati; phylum Pseudomonadota; class Alphaproteobacteria; order Hyphomicrobiales; family Methylobacteriaceae; genus Microvirga; species Microvirga ossetica. The sequence goes on from NZ_CP016616.1 coordinate 4,362,905, forward strand.
GGATTCCCTTCCCCTCCGCTGCGCTCCGGCCGGGAATGACACGGACGACGCGTGGGATGAACACTGCTTGCGCTTGAGAATTACCGTCTCTGGGGCTAAAGGCCCTGAAAAGGATCCCTGCGCATGGCCATTTCCGTCACAGCCGCTCTTCTCATCATCGGCGATGAGATCCTCACGGGCCGCACCAAGGACAAGAATATCGGCTACATCGCCGAGTACCTGACCGGGATCGGCATCGATCTGCGCGAGGTCCGCGTCGTGCCGGACGTGGAGGAGGAGATCGTGGCCGCGGTCAACGCCCTGCGCAGCCGCTACACCTATCTCTTCACCACCGGCGGCATCGGCCCGACGCACGACGACATCACCGCGGATTCCGTCGCCAAGGCGCTTGGGGTCGGCATCGGGGTCGATCCCAGGGCCGTCGCCCTGCTGCAGGAACGCTACCAGCCGCACGAGCTGAACGAGGCCAGGTTGCGCATGGCGCGCATCCCCGATGGGGCAGACCTGATCGAGAACCCGATCTCCAAGGCGCCCGGCTTCCGTATCGGCAATGTCTTCGTCATGGCGGGCGTGCCTTCGATCATGCAGGCAATGCTCGACAACATCGCGTCGGGGCTGCAGACCGGCGCGCGCATGATCATCGAGACCATCGAGGCGGAGGGGCTGGCCGAGGGCATCTATGCCGAGGGCCTGAGCCAGATCGCCTCGTCTTTCCCAAACGTTTCCATCGGCTCCTATCCGTCCTTCTCGACGAGCGGCTTTCGCAACCAGATCGTCGCTCGGGGCAAGGACCCGGAGGCGGTCGCGAATGCTGCCGCCGCCGTCCGTGATCTTCTCGGTCGCCTCAAGGGCGACCGGGCGCCTCTCTAAGAGTTAACTTCGCACCTCAAGCCTTAAGAAGAGCAAGCCCATGTCTCCGACCTCTCCCAAAGCCTTTCCCGTCTCCTGGGATCAGTTCCACCGCGATTGCCGCGCGCTCGCCTGGCGCCTGGCCTCGGCCGGCCCCTTCGAGGCGATCGTCTGCATCACCCGCGGCGGCCTCGTGCCGGCCGCCATCGTGGCGCGCGAACTCGATGTCCGCCTCATCGAGAGCGTCTGCATCGCGAGCTATCACGACTACAAGAACCAGGGCGAACTTCAGGTGCTGAAGGACATCGCCCCCGCGATCAAGGCTCTAGGCGACGGAACGGGCAAGGGCGTGCTCGTGATCGACGACCTCACCGATACCGGCAAGACCGCGAAGATCGTGCGCGACATGCTGCCGAACGCGCATTTCGCCGCCGTCTATGCCAAGCCCGCCGGGCGCCCCCTGATCGACACCTTCGTGACGGAGGTGAGCCAGGACACCTGGATCTACTTCCCCTGGGATATGGGCCTGGCCTACCAGGCCCCGATCCGCGAGGGATCGGCGGGTTAACGAAACAGGGGGGCGCCCGTGGTGGAATTCGATATCGCGCGGACGCGCAAGACCCTGTTCGGGGCTCTTCTCGACGCAAGGGACAAGTTCGGCCGCAACAAGGAGGCGCTCGAGGATCTGGAGCGCCAGCCGATCACCTTCGGACGCCTCGTCCTCGGCTCGCTGGTGCTCGGACGCAAGCTCGCGGGCCTGACGCGGGAGCGCGAATATGTCGGCGTGCTGCTGCCGAACGTGCAGGCCATTGCGGTCACCCTGTTCGGGCTCAATGCCTTCGGACGCGTGCCGGCCTTCCTGAACTTCACCGCCGGGCTCAAGAACCTCAAGGCGGCCTGCGACCTGGCCGGGATGAGGACGATCATCACCTCCCGACGCTTCGTCGAGCAGGGCAAGCTCGACGATGTCGTCGAAGCGCTGGGCGAGGGGCGGCGGATTCTGTGGCTCGAGGATGTTCGCGGCGACCTGACGAGCTTCGACAAGCTGCGCGGGCTGTTCGATTCCTGGTTCGCGCGGCGTGTCCACGCCCGGGCGAGGCTCCAGCCCGACGATCCGGCCGTGCTGCTCTTCACGTCGGGATCCGAGGGCGTGCCGAAGGGTGTGGTGCTGTCGAACGCCAATCTCGTCGCCAACGCCTATCAGGTCAAAGCCCTCGCCGGCGACGTGCTGAGAGACGACGACGTCTTCTTCGATCCGCTGCCGATCTTCCACTCCTTCGGCCTGACCGCAGGGCTTCTGACGGCGGTTCTCAACGGCATGAAATCGGTGCTCTATCCGAGCCCGCTCCATTACCGGCAGATCCCGAAGCTCGTGGCCGGCACGCGCGCCACGATCATGCTCGCGACGGACACCTTCCTTCAGGGCTATGCGCGCGCGGCCGGAGAGAACGATCTGGCGAGCGTGCGCTATGTCATTGCCGGGGCGGAGCGGGTGAAGGACGAGACCCGCAAGCTCTGGGCGAAGCACGGCACCGTCATCCTGGAAGGCTATGGTGCCACGGAATGCTCGCCGGTCATCGCCGTCAGCCTGCCGGACCGCAACAGGCCCGGTTCCGTCGGGCCGCTCCTGCCGGGAATCGAATGGCGTCTCGAACCGGTCGAGGGCATCCACGAGGGTGGGCGCCTTCATGTGCGCGGCCCGAACGTCATGAAGGGCTATCTCGATCCCTCGGTGCCGGGCCAGGTCAACCCGCCGGTCGAGGGCTGGCACGACACGGGCGACATCGTGACCGTCGACGACGGGATCGTCACGATCCGCGGGCGCGCCAAGCGCTTTGCCAAGATCGCGGGAGAGATGGTTTCGCTCGCCGCCATCGAGGCGACCGTCCAGGGCCTCTGGCCGGACAACAGTCATGTGGTCGTCGCCATTCCGGATTCGCGCAAGGGCGAGCAGATCGTGCTCATCACCGACAGGGCGGAAGCGGACCGGGAGGTGCTGCTGGCCCATGCCCAGAATCAGGGTTTTCCCGAACTCTGGGTGCCGCGCTCCATTCTCGTCTCGGGCATCCCGGTGCTGGGCTCCGGCAAGACCGATTACGCGGCCGCCGTCGAAATGGCCCGCCGCCTGCAGCCGATGCTTTAGCATACCGAGACGGACCTCGATCCTCTCAATTCTTTGAAAAGCGGCTGCTGCCTGTTCCGGTAACCAAGCTCGGCTTTCTGCGTTGTCTTGCTGGTTGGTCGCGTTGTAGGGGCGTGCCATTCGGAAGGGAACGGAAGATGAGGAAAGCGGCCGTTGTTCTGATCGCATGCGCTTTCGCAACTGGCGTGCACGCGCAGTCCCGACCCTCCACACCCAGCATGACCTGCAATCAGGCCCGGCAGATCGTCTTGTCGAGAGGCGCGGTCGTGCTCGGAACCGGCACCTATACCTATGACCGCTATGTTGTGGACCGCAGATTTTGCGAGATCAACGAGACGATCGAAATCGGCCTCGTGCCGACGCGGGATACGCCGCAATGCCCCGTCGGGTATCTGTGCCGCGATTACGATTTCTTCCTCTTCGACGATTGAGGCCGAACCGGCCGGGCGGTGCACCTGGAAGGTTCAGGGCAGTGCGTTGCGGAAGATTTGACGCTGCCGCTGCGGCATGTGCCGCCGGGAGGTCAAGGGCGTTGTTGAAATTATGTCACACCGCTGCAAATAATCCGCAAGCGGCGGTTAAAATGCTTATCTTTTCAGCAGATTGCGCGCCGGTTGGGCGTACAAGACGCGCGCCGCTGTTGCGTCCGACATCGGCCTGATTATGGTCACGTTTGTACACGGGTCCGGATCGGACTCAGCCATTGTTTGGAGACAACCATGAAGCTCGCTAAGAGCCTCTTCCTCGGATCGGTCGCGGGTCTCGCGGCTATCGCAGGGGCACAGGCCGCCGACCTTCCCGTAGCGAAGGCCGCTCCTGTCGAATACGTCCGCGTCTGCTCCACCTACGGCGCAGCCTTCTTCTACATCCCCGGCACCGAAACCTGCCTCCGCGTCGGCGGTCGTGTCCGCGGCGAGTTTATGTACCTCGAGCCTAACAGTCGCGAAGACGACTCGATCGGCTTCCGCGCTCGCGGCCGCATCCAGCTCGACGCTCGTACGGCCACCGCTTACGGCCTCCTGCGCACCTTCGTGCGTTTCGAGATGACCCGCAACACCGGTTCCTACGGCTTCAGCGCGACGAGCCCTGACGTTGCTCAGGCCTTCATCCAGTTCGGCGGCCTGACCGCCGGTCGCGTGACGTCGTTCTTCTCCAACAGCGATCTGCCGAACGAGAACTGGGGTACGCTTCGCTTCTTCGACGCTCCTGACGTGAACCTGTTCGCCTACACCTTCTCGTTCGGCAACGGCTTCTCGGCCACATTGTCGGCCGAAGAGGGCTATTTCGCCGGCGCGTTCGATGGTCCTTCGTCCTTCGTCTACGCCGGTCAGACCATGCCTGACCTCGTCGGCAACCTGAAGTATGCCGGCACCTGGGGTTCGGCTCAGCTCTCCGGTGCGCTGCACCAGCTGCGCAGCAACAACCTCGTCGCTGTTGCTCCGGGCATCGTCGACTATCCGGACACCAAACTCGGCTGGGCCATCTCGGCTACGGGTAACGTCAACCTGCCGATGCTCGGCGAGGGCGATGCTCTGTGGCTCGCGGCCACCTACGCCGACGGTGCTCTCGGCTATCTCGGCTTCGATCCGACCGTCACGGGCGGCGAGACCGAGCGTGTCGTCGCCGATGCCTTCATCGTCGGAGACGACATCAAGACGGGACGCGGCTGGTCGGTCGCCGGTGGTCTGAACCACTACTGGACCCCGACCATCCGCCAGAGCGTGTTCGGTTCGTATGCCCGCGTCGACTACGGTGCCAACGTGGCTCCGGCCTTCGACTTTACCGAATGGCGCGCCGGTTCGAACGTGATCTGGTCGCCGGTTTCGGGTCTCGACATCGGCGTCGAGGTTCTCTACTCGAACCTCGATCCGCGCGGTCCAGACCTCGGCCTCGACAACGATACCATCGAGGGCCGCCTGCGCGTTCAGCGCGACTTCTAATCGATCAACCGATCGGAACGGAAAACCCCGGTGTCGCCACCGGGGTTTTTCTTTTGCGCCATACCTTGGCCTGATTGGCTTGCGAGCCGTGAAGCGCGTTCACACGAGATCAATCGAGGGGAGCCGATGCCGAGGGTATGCAGGAATGCGGTGGCCGTTGCGCTGCTGGCATCGGGGCTCGGCGGATGCGTCGGCACGGCCGGCGTTTCTACCTGGCAGTACCAATCCGGCCCGGGTTACGAAACCGAGCGCGTCTCCGGGAGCAGTATCCGGGCCGACACCGGCCAGGGGATCAGCCGCGAGGCATGCACGAGCGTGGCGCGGCGACAGATAGGAGCGTTCGGCGGCGTCTCAAGTGAGGAGACGACATCCTGCGAAGGGGATTGATCGGTTCGAGCTTGACCGGAGGAACGAAGGCTCACCTTGACCGTTGGCATGGGGTCAATTCCAGTGTCAGGAGAGCATCATGAACAACATCATCTGGCTGATCGGCGCGATCGTGGTCGTCCTCGCGATCCTGTCCTTCCTCGGCCTGCGGTAAGGGCCGTCGAAGAACCTGCAGGGCAGCTCAGCGCGTCAGGCGCGTTGCCCTGCAGTTCCTTTGTCCCGATAACGGGACACGCGTCATATCATTCTACCAATGCGAGTACGACCGACGCGACGTTCAGCACGGCCAGTGCGCCGAGCAACGTCGGAAAGAACGGAATGTAAAATCGGCGCGCCACCCCGATCTCGGCTTCGGCGCATGTTCTCGACTGAGACCCTTTCGTCGCCATGGCGCTTCCTCCTCGTCTGTGACCTTACGTCATGCACGCACCATGAACCTGATATGCGTTTCATGAGGTGCGCCGTCGCACACAGATCGGCAAGCGCTGTAAATCCCTGTGAATGCAGCTGGATTTTAATGCCGCGTCGCGGTTTTCTGGATCTGTAGCAATTGCCCTTCGATGGCGCGCATGCGCGTCATCAGCCTGTCCAGCTCGGTCAGAAGCTGGCGTTCGTCCTGTCGGGCTTTCTCGACGAGGTCTTCGGAGGAGCCGTGGCGGATCCGGTGAAGGGCATCGGACAATCGCCTGTCCAGGAGCCTCATATGCTGCTCCAGATCCGAGAACTCCTGGTGAAGCTGGGTCTCCTTGAACACGGCAGAGATCTCACGTGAGACAGACGGTTCTTGCCTAAGCTACAGCCTCCGGCGGGGTTCCACCAAGGCAAAAAAATGGCGTGCCGGCAAATTTCTCAACGGCCAAGCTGAAACGCAGATCCATCTTCACCGTTCTGTGAAGAGGGCCGCCGAGCATTTTGTCTCGGTGGATCCTGAGTCTGCTGCCGCCGCCGAGCGAAGATCCCGAAAGACGGCGGTGGCTTTTCTGTTTCATTGCGCTGGCTCGCTTTGCGTCCTTGGGCCGGTTTTTCAAGTCAGCCGGGCCTTGATCGCCGTCGCATGTCTGCAGCGGCTCAAAAACCGTAACGGATAAAGGGAGACGCCGAATGGGACAGAAGATGGAGCCTTATCGTGTAGCCCTGATCGTCGAAGATGATTTCGAAGTCAGAGGCTTGGCGGCCGCTCTTCTCGAGGAGACCGATCTCAAGGTGGTTGAGACCTCCAGTGCGGAAGAAGCCTTGGACTACCTGCGGAAGCATTCCGAGGAGGTCGCCTTCCTGTTCGCCGATATCCGTCTGCCCTGCCTGATGGATGGACTTGATCTCGTCCGGACCGTGCGCCTGAAATGGCCCTGGGTTCGGACCGTGCTCACCTCCGGTCGGCCGCTCGAGCAGCAGGATGTCGATATGCCTCGCGATGTCCGCTTCATGCCGAAGCCGTGGCGGGCTCTCGACGTGCTGATGGAAGCCGAGAAGGCGGCTCAGGCATACCGGCGCAACTGAGCTGGCGTTTTCTCGCCCGATTCAGCGGTGCTGCGCACGGGTTCATTGGAACCTTGGCGCTTGCCAGGAATTGGCGTCAGCAGTTTCAAGAGGATTGTTTGATGCCGAATGCGTCTATCGCCACAGGATCGTTCTCGTCCCGCAAGGAGGCCAACCTTGCCGTTCAGCGCCTGCTCGCCAACGGCTTCGCCCGCAACAGCATCGAGTTGCATAGACATGAGGACGGCGACGGGTACGAGGTCGAAATCCACACCCGCCGGGAAAATCTTCGACGTGCGGAGCGCCTGATTCATGCGGCCGAGCCGCTCTACGTGGTAAGGCAGACCGCTTCCGGTGCGCTGGAGACGGCGAAGTCCTATCCGCTCGTTCTGCTCGGAGCCGGCATCCTGGCAGGGTTTCTGATCTACAATCTGATCCCGAAGGAAGATATGGCTCGCTCTTCACAGCACCGGAGCCGCCGCAGAGGCTGACGGTCGCCTGATACAATGGGAGTCACAAGGAGCCTTCGTCGTCGGGACGTTGGCTCCTTTCCAACTTCTCCAATAGCTGTTTGATCCGGTCGGGTGCCGGCTCCGTCAGGATGGCGCCATAGGTGTGCTGGAGTTGCTGGCCGAGATCCTTGAGCAGTTCCGAGCGTCCCGCTGCCGTCAGATTGTTGGCGCCGATGCTCCAGTTTCCGTGGCTGCCCGCGGCATGAGGATGGTGTTGCCGCTTTGGCATCCCGAGGTCCTTTCCATTGCTTCCCCCTTGAGCCGAAGAACGGACGAATTCGTCATGGGTTGCGGCTAAGTTTACGGAAAAGGACCAAAGGTCTCTCCCATAGAGGATCCTTTATCGGTTTTCCTGGCCATAAGGTCCGCATACTGCCCCTCGACCGCCCTGTGAGGCGACCGCCGGTCGCATTGGCTTCACCCGGGGCTTGGTCCAAAGCTCGACGCTAATGGTGGAGGTGGGGCCGGGCGATGCGTGAAGTTCTGATGGTCTATCTGTGCGGCGTCATTCTGCTGCTTGCTGTCTCGACCATGATCGAGAAAGAGGAGGAGGTCGGCCTCGACCACATCCTGATCGCCGGCTTCGGCTGGCCGATCCTGACGCCGATCCTCGCGCTGCGAGCCTGGAACGGCCGCTGAGCAGCCCGCAGCTTCCAGGCATTCCCTATAGCGATCTTCGTTGTTAACCTGAGCCGCAATTTCGCTGGACGACCCTATGGCCAGACTCATCCTATCTTCCGCGATTCTCCTGGCGGGGCTCGGAGCCACCCAGGCCCAGACCAGTTGCTATCCGCGCATCGGCCCGTTCAGCGGGCAATATGAAGGCCAGTGTCCGAACTCCAGCCTCAAATGGACGGCGTTCGAGAACACGGTCGGTGCATTCGGGCGCAATTGCAGCGACGAGCCCTGGACCTTCAATCGGACCGAGAAAGTGTTCTACAATCCCAAGGCCAACGAAAGCTTCGCCATGCAGGATTGCTACGTCGTCAGCCGGGACCAGAATCCGAACGCGGTGAAAACCAGCCTCGGGTCGGAGGCGGTACGCCGTTTCCATGAAGGCAGGATCCAGCGGCCCGAGACGCCGGCTCGCTGAGCTTGTGTCTGTGGCGGACCCTCAATTCCGCGACGTCAAATTGCGCGAGGCGCAGCGATAGCCGATCGGGCACCGGCCCGAATCCGCTGTCGGAACCCAGGCCGGCTCGGTCACCTCGCCGAGGGCACACGCACTGCTCGATCTCACATAGCGGTCATAGGTGAGGGGACCCGTATCGAGAACGATGGCTCCCTGCGCTGCCACCAGTCCTTGCGCCTGGGAACAGGACATCCTCGTCGTCAGAGGACGGTTCTGAGCGAAGGCTTCCGCACCCAGGGCGATGAAAGCGGCTGCCGTGAACAGGCCGATCCAGCATTCGGCGAATGAACCGGACGTCATCGTTCCTCTCCTCGATTGGGCAACGGGCATCTGTCAGCCTAGCCGCAAATCCGGCCGCAGGCGGTGCTTCCCTGCACACCGGCTTGAGGTTTTGCCTCCCGAGAAGCGCTAAACGATCTGGAAATCGGCGTTGGTCAAACGCAGACCAGCTGAGATCTTTGCGAAGGCAACCTGTTCTACCGCGCCGGCGCCGTCCTGATCGTAATAGAGAACGCCGTCGTCACGATCGTAGACGATGCGGTCCGTCGCATCATGCGCAGCGTCGCCGGTCCAGAAGGCGGTTGACTTCAGCAGGCCCGCCGAACCGAGCGCCGTGAAGACCTTGTTCTCCAGCCAGATCGTGTCGTTAGCGACCGAGAAATCGCGGATGGTGTCGATGTTTGTAGCGCTCGGGGTCGAATAGAACACGAAGGCATCCTTGCCGGATCCGCCGCGCAGGATGTCGTTGCCCCAGCCGCTATACAGCCGGTCGTTGCCGTTCCCACCGGAAAGATTGTCGTTGCCCGAACTGCCATAAAGACGGTCGTCGCCATTTTCGCCCGAGACCGAGTCGTCGCCCCCCCCCGCTTCGAACCGTGTCGTTGCCGACGCCGCTCGCGATGCGGTCACGGTTCGCCGTTCCCGATAGCGTATCGTCCACCTTCATGAATTGAAGCTGGCCGTAGAGCGGGGCCTCCGAGCGGCTGACGTCGACCGGGAGACTCGCGGCCACGCTCAGCCCTGCGGTGTGAAGCACCGACGCGATGACCGAATTGCTGTTGAGGTCGTCGCCGGGGATCTCCCGAACGATGTCGAGGCTGTAGCGAAGGTCGGCCCTGTCGATATTGACCGCATGCTGAACCATCACATTCCAGACGTCGTCGGCATTTCTCGTGCCGAGATCGAGGACCGTGCGGTGCCGCTCCGCTGGCGTGTCCGAACCTCGTCTGTCCGGCGAGGATGCCAGGTTGGCGCCTGCAATCGTGCCGAGGTCGTCAAAGCCTTCCAGAGATCCTCGGATCACCTTCTCGGATATCACGCGGCCGCTGGCATCCGTCTGTGTCTTGACGAGGTAGAGATGAAAGAAGCCGCTGTCGATATCCTCGAATTCCAGGGGCTTGGCTTCAATGGCAATGACACTCGGCATGGGACATCTCCTCGCGCGGATCGCTCCGACGGCGTCTTAGTGGTGTCCCGTCAACTGTGCTGCTGGCTTTGCTGTTCCACCGGTAGACGAAAGATAGGGATGGAACGCCGCGATGCTCGATCCTGGCAAATGATCCTAGGAATTCCTCTACCCGAAAGGGGTAGTGGCACATGCAATATCAGTGATTTAAGTATCTATCCGATGAGCTAGCCCCAAAGAGAACGGAACGAATGCCTTTTTCAGCACGTATCCGGTTTAAGGATGCAGGGAGACTTGCATGACGCCAGACCAGGTTGAGCTTGTCGCGCAGGCCTTTTACGCCGTTGAGTATCCGGGCAGCTGGAACAGCGCTTCGGAGCCGCTCCGGGCCTATTTCAGGAATCTCGCCCGCATGGCGATTAGGCTGCTCGGACAGCAGATGGCCCAGTGCCGATCGTCGGCCACTCCGGCGCCGATGATTTCGTCCCAAGCGGACCGCCGGGAGAAAGCAGTCCCGGAGATTCATTGAAGGCCACCACGAAACCGTGAAACGGCATTTGACCTATCGCGAGAATCCGAGCAGGTCCGATCGACCGAACCGGGATTCGAGGAGCTTTCATGCCGCGATACTTCTTCAACGTGCATATTGGAGACGACGCCATCCGCGATCCGGACGGTCAGGATCTGCGCGATCCCGACCGCGCCTGGGAGGTTGCCCGGGCTATGGCACGAAGCCTGATGGCCACGCGTTTCGACAAGCCCATCGACTGGACGGCTTCCCACATCGAAGTGGCGGATGAAGCCGGCGAGATCGTCCTCGAATTCCCCTTCGTCGAGGCGATGCTGGACGATGAGGGAGACGATCGCGCCTAGCGCCCTTTGCAGGGCGTTGTCATCCCTGGACCGCGGCAAGCAGCGATAAAGCGGTTGCTGCGATATTGATGCCCACGATGACTAACAGCAGAGCAACTGACGCGGGGAACGAACGTGACTTCGGTTCGCGATCGTAGAGATAATCTATCTTCTTCATTGCACCCTCTCGGCGGCCTGGTTGAACAGGGTCACACGATGGCGCAATCGAACTTCCATATCTGTGAAATGCGTCACAACCGCCTTTTTATCGTCAGGATCACCTCTCGGGAGATCCAATCGCCGGTCTGGGCTCACCATGTCGATTTGGACATGGGAAGGGCTGTTTGGGCCCGATCTTAAAGTGAACCAGATAGCTTGATGTCAAAGAGCGGATGCGGTGATCCAATTGCCCATGCTGGCACAATGAAGCCATCGGGAACGAGAAGACTGGGAGTCTAGAATACCGTGACGATTCCTTATGAACCCGATCATTGTCGTGCGTTATTGACTGTCCGCTTGCCGAAGCCAACTCAACCAAGGCGCAGCCTCATTTTCCGCCGCTGCAAGACGTGGTGATCAATATGAATAGGTTGATCCTAACCTTCGTCGCCTCAATCGTGATTGGGACTGCTGCCTTCGGGCAGCCAAGACCCCAAACGCCGACAATGAGTTGCGGTCAAGCTCGGCATCTGGTTGCCACCCGAGGAGCCATCGTTCTGGGTACTGGGCGTTACACCTACGACCGATATGTTAGCGTCCAAGAATTCTGTCTGGTCGGCGAATGGGTTTGGCCAGCCTGGGTGCCGTCTGCCGACACTCCGCAATGCCCTGTTGGATATACATGTAAAACCGATCCGCCTTGGCTGTTCTTCGACGATTGAGGCCCTAGGACATTCAGGGTGGCTGAGGAAGCCGCACTGTCGGAATTGGCTAATGAGCTCGTGAGAGATACCGTTTGGAACAACTCAAGGGGTACTTGAACAAGGTGGGATAGCCCAGGGTTAGCCTGAATATCGATCGGGACAGGAAGCCGATAGCGTACTCGCCGCTGTCGTATAGCAATCCATCATCGTCAAGCCGCAAGCAGCGAGAAAACAGTGGCTGCAACATTGATGGATCCAACGACCAGAAGGAGGGCGACAGCCAGAGGAACGGGCGGCGCCTCACGTCTGTGATCTTTCTGAAAGTGGTGGCCAAGTGCCCTCATGACATCCTCCTCGCGTCTTAGAAGGCGCCAAGATGACGTACGCTGGCCCAGAATTCTGTGAATTGCGTCACAGCACCACAAATCATCTTCGGCACCGACAAAGGCTCCCAGGAGACCGTGCAGGAGCCTCTGGATGTCATTCCTATTTGGGGAACTGTATGGTGGACATAGGCGATGGTGAGGGTATCGCTTGAGCTGATTCCACGTCAGTGGAATCAGCTCTTTTCTTGATTTGCCGAATTTTTTTAACGACGAACCGGATCAACTTCGCCGAAAATGCTCTAGGTCAGCTCATCGGCCGCGACTGACGCCCACGCAGCGAGAGCCGACCGGACACCGAGGAGCATCCTTGGTTGGAGCCCACCCAGGCGCAGGCACCTCACCCATCCCACAATAGGCGCCGGATGCCACATATCGGTCGTAGGCTGTGGCACTCGTGTTGAGAACAACAGAGCCTTGGGTAGCGACAAGGCTTTGTGCCTGATTGCACGACATCGCAGTGGTCAGCGGACGGCCTTGCGCCAACGCGCCGGAACTGATGCTGATGAAGCCGATAGCAGCACACACCTGTTTGACGTGTTTCATAAACATCTCCACGGATCAGACAGGGCACAAGATGACGCAATCTGACAATGGATGCTGTGACACGCGTCACAACCGCCATTTTATCGGCAGAGATCACCTCTCGGGAAATCCAATCGCCGCCTAAGCAGCGATTCGGTGGTTGGCCAACGGATGGCGACTTCGCTCGCAATTGAGCATCGCGACCGCCTCGTGGATGGCATCATCGAGGGTCTCTGGACCCGCGAAAGTCTGGTGAGCAAGATGATGCTGCTTCAGATCGCGCCAGAGCTCTTCGATGGCGTTGAGTTCGGGAGCGTACTTTGGCAGCCATTCGACCGTGAGCCAGGGCGCCCGCTCGGCGAGGGCGGCGCGCGTCGCCTTGCTGGTGTGGATCGGGCCATTATCGAGGACGAGCACGATCGGCTTCGTCGCACGAGCGGACGTTGGGCCATACTGCGTGTCGATCTGGTCCAGCAGCGCGATGAAATCGGCACTGCGCTTGCTCCGGCTGGTGCGCACGATCAGGTCCCGCGGGGCCCAGTCGAGCAGACCGAGCATCGCCACCTTGGCGGCTTGGCCGGGCGCTGGAATGCGCAGATCCGCGCCCTTCTTGGCCCAAGCATGGGCGAGATAGGGGTGGGTGAGCGCTTCGGATTCATCCCCGAACAAGAGCACGATATCGCCCGCCTCGGCCTGCGCCTTCAGGAGCTTGCGGCGCAGGCCGGCGCGGTCCACGGCGTCTGCATCCTGGCGGCCCTTCAGGGTATGGCGCGGCCGGCGCCAGCGGAAATCCCCTTTTGGCGCAACACGACCGAGAGCCGTGAGCGCGAGATGCGCACGCCGGAGCGCTTCTCGATCTCGTCGGCCAGCCGCGGCAAGGTCCAATTGGGGCGATTTGCGACCGATCCCGCCAGAACCGCCTCGGCTACAGCGAGCGCCCGCTCGGCCTTGACCGGTGCCGGTCCCGGGGCAACGGATCGCCGCAGCGCGTCGACCCCACCCGTCATGAAAGCGCTGCGCCAGAGCCGCACGGTATCCTCGCGCACGCCGAAGGCCTCGGCGATCCGCGGGCTCGTCCAGCCCGCCAGGGTCAGCAGGAGCGCCCGCGCCCGATCCGCCTCGCCCCGATCGCGCGAGTGGCTGAGAGCCATGAGCTCACGCCGCTGCGCGGCGCTTGCGACAACAGGGGATTTGCCCGCCATGATCCGCATCCCGAACCAAACTATGAGATGGAATCACAGACAGCATCCGTTGGCCACCCCGCTGAAACCTGCTTAGGGCTCACCACAGTTTGGGCAGGGGATGGGCTGCTTGTCTTGGTGCGGACGGCGGGGATCGAACCCGCACGGGCAAAGCCCGAGGGATTTTAAGTCCCTTGCGTCTACCAGTTTCGCCACGTCCGCGTCAGGTTTGAAGGGTTATCGGGCTGCGAGCCGGAGCGCAAGTCCAAGAGGCCGTATCCAAGAGGCCGGACCGACCGGCCGTCATTCGGGGATGCGGAAGCCGTAGAGCCATTCGTAGCGCTTCGTCATGCCCTCGGGCCCGAGATGGCGCATCACCCGGTCGCGTCCGAAGGCGATCAGCGAGCCCGCGTGGTAGATGCGCCCGTTCTTCCGCGCCTCGTCCTGGACCCTGCGCGCCCGGTCGAGGCGCTGCTTCTCATAGGTCAGAAGGGTTTGCGGGACGTCCGGCTTGTTCTCACGCAACAGGCAGGCGAGGGTGGCGGCGTCCTCGATGGCGAGGGCCGCTCCCTGGGCCAGGAAGGGCAGGACGGGATGGGCGGCGTCTCCGAGGAGAGCGATGCGCCCCTTGGCGAAGCGCTCGGCGGGATGATCGAACAGCGACCAGCGCAGCCATTCCTGCGGCTGCGCGAGCAGCCGGCGCAGGGCAGGAGCGGCGGAGCCGTAACGGGCGAGCAGCTCGTCGCGATGGCCCGGCGCGGCCCAGCCCTCGACGGGCGTCGGGCTTTTCTCGATGGCCACCAGGTTGATGAGCCGCCCGCCGGCGATGGGATAATGCACCACATGGCCGTGTGGACCGAGCCACAGGCCGGTTTCGTCGCCGGCCAGTTCCGCCGGAGCGGAATTCCGGTCGAAGGTCGCGCGCCAGGCGATGTAGCCGCGATAGGTCGGAGGCGTGCCGTCGCCGAGGGCCTGCCTGACCCGGGACCGGATGCCGTCGGCGCCGAGTATCAGGTCCGCCCTGAAGGTCTCGCGCGCGCCGCCGGCCGATATCCAGGTGAGGGCGGCTTCCTCCGGCCCATCCTCGACCGCTTCCACCGTGCGGCCCATGACGAGCCGGATCGACGGCTCGGAACGCACGGCGTCGAGCAGGATCGTCTGGAGATCCGCCCGGTGCACGACCCAATAGGGCGCTTCGAAAAGCTGGCGCATGAAAGCGCCCAGCGCGACCTGTCCGATGGATTTGCCGGAGCGGAGCGAGCGAACGAGGACGCGCTGCGGCTCCGTTGCGACCCGCCGCAGGGCAGGGCCGAGCCCGAGCCCGATCAGGATGCGGCTGGCATTGGGGGAAAGCTGGAGGCCGGCTCCGACTTCGCTGAAGCCGGTACGGCGCTCGACGAGGGTGATCTCGTGGCCCTGGCGGGCAAGGGCCAGGGCAGCCGTCAGGCCGCCGATTCCGGCGCCGACGATTGCAATCGACAGGCGGGACACTTAGCGCGCGGCGACCGCGGCGTCATCGGGCTCCCACACGCACTCGGCCGGGCGAGCCTCATAGGCCTTCAGGGAAGGATCGTACTTGAACAGGGTCGAGCAGTAGGAGCAGACGGTCTCGGTGTCGGAGCCCATGTCGATGAAGATATGGGGATGGTCGAAGGGAGGCGTCGCGCCGATGCACATGAACTCCTTCGCGCCCACGTGAATGACGGGAACGCCCGGATCGTTGTGAAAGTGCGGAGTGCCTTTGTCAGCCATGACCGTTGCTCTGAAGCGATGAAATTTGCGCGCACCATAATGGCCGAAGCCGCATGCGCCTAGCGTATTTTTTCGGGTATGAATTGCGTCCGGCGGCAGGGGTGCGTAGGTTTGCGCCCGTTCTTCCGATTTCCATCACCTCCGGTGCCATGCGCTATTTCAATTCCGACGGCGTGAACATTGCCTATATCGATGTCCCGCCGCATGAGGGTGAGGGCGACCCCATCCTCCTGATCCACGGCTTCGCCTCGAGCCATACGGTGAACTGGGTGAATACGCTCTGGGTGAAGACCCTGACGCGGGCGGGTTACCGGGCGATTGCCTTCGACAATCGCGGTCACGGCCAGAGCGAGAAGCTCTACGATCCCGTGGCCTACGATTCCTACAAGATGGCGGAGGACGGGCGCCGGCTGCTCGATCATCTCGGGATCGAGAAGGCCGATGTGATGGGCTATTCCATGGGCGCGCGCATCACCGCCCATATGGCGCTCGCCTCGCCCGAGCGGATGCGTTCGGTTCTTCTCGGCGGCCTCGGCATTCACCTTGTCGAAGGCGTCGGGCTGCCCCTCGGCATCGCCGACGCGATGGAGGCGCGCTCCCTCGACGATCTGACCGATCCTATGCAGCGCATGTTCCGCGCTTTCGCCGAGCAGAACGGGAGCGACCTCAAGGCGCTCGCCGCCTGCATCCGCGGTTCGCGGCAGGTTCTGACGAAGCAGGAGGTCGCTTCCATCACGCTGCCGACGCTCGTCTCCGTCGGCACCAACGACGACGTCTCGGGCTCGGGTCCGGAACTCGCCGGGCTGATGCCCAACGCGACGGCGCTCGACATTCCCGGCCGCGACCACAACCTTGCCGTGGGCGACAAGGTTCACAAGCAGGGGGTTCTCGACTTCCTCGCCCGCCGCCCCTGAAGCTTGGCAGCTTGACTTGGCGTTACTGATCCCAACTGTTGAGGGGGAGGAGCACATGACCCGGCTCGACAGCGCCATCCGACGCTTGGCTGCACAGCGCGAATTGCTCGATTGGGGTTCTCGGGAGGCCGGCCCCGAGGGGCTGGTGCTGGAGATCGGGCTCGGCAACGGGCGCACCTACGATCATCTGCGGGACCGGCTGCCCGGCCGCGAGATCTATGTCTTCGAGCGCTCTCCCGCCGCCCATCCCGATTGCTATCCGCCGGAAGGCTACCTGATCGTCGGCGACCTCTTCGATACCCTGGGCCCCTTCATCGAACGGCACGGACAGGGGTCGGCTGCCCTCATCCATATCGATATCGGCTCCGGCGACGAGGACGCCAACCGCAGCCTCGCCGGGCGCCTGTCGCCCTTTCTCGAAGCCCTGCTCCAGCCGGGCGGGCTGCTGCTGGGAGACCGCGCCTTCGACATGCCGTCGTGCCGGGACATCTCCGCCGAGACGAACGTGCCGGAGGGGCGCTATTTCGTCTATCGCAAGGAGGCCTGAGAGCTATCGGCCGGTAAAGACCGGCTGGCGCTTCTCCAGGAAGGCCGTACGCCCCTCGACAGCATCGGCGCTGTCGAAGCACCGGTCGGCAAGAGCGACCGGATCGACGGCGGGATGAGCGTTGCCGACGGATTCGTCGATCGCGGACTTGGCGGCCTGGATCGTGAGCGGCGCATTTGCCGCGATCACCCCAGCCAGCTCGAGGACGGTTGTCTCCAGGCTCTCGTCGGGTACCACCCGCTGCACGACCCCCAGGCGTGACGCCTCATGGGCATCGATCCGCCTCGCGGTGAAGAACAGGTCCTTGGCCGCCGGCGCTCCGACCGCGGCGGTCACGAGCTTCATGGCGCCCGGCGGATAGCCGATTCCGAGCCGGGCGGCCGGGATGCCGAAGATTGCATTCTCCGAGGCCACGCGCAGGTCGCAGGAGAGGGCAAGGCCGAAGCCGCCGCCGAGGCAGAAGCGGCGGATCATGGCGATCACCGGCTTCGAGCAATGGGCGACGGCCCAGAACGCCGCCTCGTTGGAGGCCTCATAGAGCCGCCCCCTTCCGCATCGGCGCGGACGGTCGCGAATTCGCCGATATCGGCGCCCGAGGCGAAGGATTCCCGGCCCGCTCCCCGCAGGATTACGACGCGCACCGCAGGGTCCCGGTCGAGGGCCGCTACGATCTCGGGAAGCGCCTTCCACATCTCCAGATCCACGGCGTTGTGCTTGGACGGATTGTCGATGGCGAGCGTCGCAAGACCGTCGGAAACCGAAACGACAAGCTTGGACGTGGAGGGTGAAAAAGAATAAGTCATGGCCTGCTGGATCTATGGTAAGGGGCGAGAGCTTCTTATCTATGCTTATGCGATAGCCGAGCGGGCAGGGAGACTACCATGACACAAACGCGCCTGAAGCCGGGAGCCCTGAGCCCCGTCGCCGGCAAGGTCGACCCGATCTGGGACCGCCTGCGCTCTGAGGCCGAAGCCATCGTTCAGGCGGAGCCGGCCATTGCAGGCTTCGTGCTCAGCGCCATCCTGCATCAGCCGAGCCTCGAGGCCGCAGTCATTCACCGGGTCGCCTCGCGCCTCGGCCACGCCGCCGTTCCGGCCGACATCATCGAGCAGATCTTCCTCGAGGCGGTCGAGAGCGACAAATCCATCGGCGCGGCCTTCCGGGCCGATATCAGCGCCGTCATGGACCGCGATCCCGTCGTGACCCGGGCCCTCGAGCCGGTGCTCTATTTCAAGGGCTTCCATGCGATCCAGACGCACCGTCTGGCGCATTGGCTCTGGACGCGGGGACGGCAGGACGTCGCGCTCTATCTCCAGAGCCGCTCCTCCGACACGTTCCAGACCGACATCCACCCGGCGGCCCGGATCGGGCGCGGAATCTTCCTCGATCACGCCACAGGCCTCGTGGTGGGCGCAACCGCCGTCATCGAGGACAATGTGTCCATGCTCCAGGACGTGACGCTCGGCGGCACCGGCAAGGAGCGTGGGGACCGTCACCCCAAGATCCGCCACGGCGTGCTGATCGGCGCCGGCGCCAAGATCCTCGGCAATATCGAGGTCGGCCATTGCGCGAGAATCGCCGCCGGCTCTGTCGTTCTCAAGCCCGTGCCCCATAACGCCACGGTGGCCGGCGTTCCCGCCAAGGTCGTCGGAACGGCAGGATGCGAGGAGCCGGCGCGGTCCATGGATCACTGCTTCTCGGAGATGGACGGAATCTAGGGGGAGTTCCCCTCCGGGGACCCAACGCCGCTTGCTCGCGTTTGCCGGGCGTGGCAAGTGCAGCATCCGTGATTTCAAGAAAGGACCTGTAGTGGACAAACCCGAGATGGCTAAAGTCGAGCGCTACCTGCGCCAGACCTTCGCGAACCACTCGATCCGCGTGGTCGGTCGGCCCAAGAAGACCGACTCGGCCGAAGTTTACATCGGTGAGGAATTCGTCGGCGTGCTGTTCCTCGACGATGAGGATGGAGACCGCTCCTTCAACTTCACCATGGCCATCCTCGATACGGATCTCGAGGATTAGGCGGCTTTCCGCAGCAGAGCCTTTCCCAGGCTCTGCTGCTTTTCCATTCCGGGCTCGCGATGCCGATCTATAGCCTCGACGATATTTCCCCCATCCTGCCCGAGCCGGACCGCTTCTGGATCGCTCCGGATGCCCATGTCATCGGCCGGGTGCGGCTCGGCCGGGATGTGGGGATCTGGTTCGGCGCGGTGCTGCGCGGCGACAACGAACTGATCGATATCGGCGAGGCGACCAATATCCAGGAGGAGGCTCTGCTCCACACGGATATGGGAGCGCCCTTGAGCATCGGGGCCGGCTGCACCATCGGCCATAAGGCGATCCTGCACGGCTGCACGATTGGCGAAAATTCCCTGGTCGGGATGGGTGCCACGATCCTGAATCATGCGCGCATCGGTGCGAACTGCCTCGTCGGCGCCAATGCGCTCGTCACCGAGGGCAAGGAGTTCCCGGACAATTCGCTGATCGTCGGCGCGCCGGCCAAGGCGATTCGGGTGCTCGACGAGCAGGCTGCCGAACAGCTTCGCCTGTCCGCGATCAGTTATGTGGAGAACTGGAAGCACTTCGCCCAAAAATTAAGGCGGATCGACTGACCCGCCTGACTTTGTGGGTTGATGGATTAACCGGCGCCTCGGCGCCGGTTTTGTTTCAGCGGTTCGCGGTCGTGGTCGGCGACGACACGATGCCGCCGAGCGACACCCAGCCGATCGTGTCCTGGCTCTCGCGCTTGATGTAGACATAGCCCGTGCGGTGCCAAGGCAGGATCGACGAGGTCTTGTTGTCGAGGACGAAGTCGCCGCGATTGGTGCGCACCATCAGCACCGCATGGCCTTCGCCGAGCTCGTCGATCACCACGGTCATGCGCATGGCGCGGCGGGGCAGGCCGGCTTCGGCGAGAAGGCGGCGCTTGAGGAGCTGAAAATCCTCGCAGTCGCCGCGGCCGTCATCGGGGAAACCCCAGATATCGACGACGCCCCAGTGATCCGCATCCGTCACGGCCTTGATGCTGGAATTCACGCGCTGGTTCACGGAGACGATGGTCTTCCAGACCTGCGGCGTCAGATCGATCGAGTTCGCTTCCGACACATCGACGCTGCATTCCGATCGGAAGGTGTCGCAGAACTGGGACCAGCCCTGCAGGGGCTTGGCTGTTCCGACAGCGGAAATGGGGGCGCTGGAGACGGGCAGAGCGGCAAGGGTCTGGGCCTGCGCAGCTGCGCCGAAGAACATGAGGGACAATCCGAGGATGGCTGTTTTGACGAACCCGCCGGAAACGGCCAACTTCTCATTTACGCCACAGAAAAGGCCGTTATTGAAAGAAACCTTCCGCATGCCCCACCAGCCGGTTAACGTTCTTTTAACCAAACTGACATGGTTGCATTTTCCGCTCAAGCGGAAAGTAAAAGGTGAGTTAACGCGTCGCGCTTCGCCGGGTTCCGTTATGGTTAATAAAAAGTTCGAGCTACACCACGGTGGACCGAAATCCTTTCCTCTAAGAGAAGCTTGACCGTCGCTAACCCGTTGGTTTTGCTCGACTGGGAGCCCGTTTAGGGGCTAGGTGACTGCAGTCCCTCAAATGCCGCCGGCACCGGGACACGAGCTGGCAGCCATACAAAAGCAATTCATGCCCCCACAACCGCCCCGCACCCGCGAGCCGATCCTCAATCTTCCGGCCGTCATCACGCTTTGCCTGGTCGTCCTGATCGGCATTCACGCCGCCCGGCTGCTTCTGTCCGACGAATCGGATTTCGCGCTGATCATCGACTGGTCGGTCATTCCCGCCCGCTGGGCCGTGGCCTTCGGCGGCGTACAGGCGAGCGAGGTGATGAGCGCGCTCCGGGAAGGCGCGCCGGACGACACCGTGACGCCGCTCATGGGGCTGGCGCAATACGTGCTGGGGAACGACGAAGCGCGTCCCTGGACCGCCCTGACCTACGCCTTCCTTCACGGCTCCTGGGCCCATGTGCTCATCAACAGCGTCTGGCTTGCCGCCTTCGGCACACCCATCGTCCGGCGCTGCGGAGCCGGGCGGTTCTTCATCCTGTGCGCGGCGTCCGCCATCGGCGGCGCGATCTTCTACGCCGC
This sequence comes from Microvirga ossetica, assembly GCF_002741015.1. Lineage (NCBI taxonomy): Bacteria > Pseudomonadati > Pseudomonadota > Alphaproteobacteria > Hyphomicrobiales > Methylobacteriaceae > Microvirga > Microvirga ossetica. Next base: position 4,383,870 of record NZ_CP016616.1, read on the forward strand.
CATGAATCCCTTGCAGATCCTGCCGATGATCGGCGCGTCCGGCGCTGTCTCCGGATTGATGGCAGCGGCTTCGTGGTTCATGTTCGCCCCTGCCGCCTGGCATTGGGAAGGGCGCCTGACACAGCCGCACGAGAAGCCGCGGGAGACCCTGTGGCACATGGTGCGCAACCGGCAGGTTCTGATTTTTCTCGCGATCTGGTTCGCCACGAACTACGTCTTCGCCTTCGTCGAGCCGCTCGGGCTCACGGATGCCAGCATCGCCTGGGAGGCCCATATCGGCGGCTTCCTCGTCGGCCTGGCCATTTTTCCGTTCCTGGACCCGCTTCCGGCCCGGCCGAAACGCATCTCGGCTTGAAACCGACACCGTTTGCCCCAATCATCCTCAGACTGACGTAGGGTCCTTACCCTCGGTCATGGGTTTAGGGATCCGGCTTCAGCCTTGCGGGTGCGGGGCCTGACGGTCCTCGCGTTCGCACAACGGGAGGAATAAATGATCGTCAATCGAATCCTTTCGCTCAAAGGCCGCGACGTCGCCACCATCGAGCCGGGGCAGACCTTGAGCGAGGCAGCCAGGGTTCTCGCGGAACGCAGAATAGGTGCCCTTCTCATCGTGGATGGCCACCGGCCCGTTGCCGGCATCATTACGGAGCGGGATATCGTGCGGGCGATTGCCATGCACGGCGCCAAGGCACTGGAGGAGCCGGTCTCCCGTTTCATGACCGAGAAGGTGCTTACCTGCACCGGCGAAACCTCCATCAATCACGTGATGGAGCTCATGACCCAGCAGAAATTCCGACATGTGCCCGTCGTCGAGGCTGGACGCCTGTCCGGCATCATCTCGATCGGCGACGTGGTGAAGCTGCGTCTTGAGGAGGTCGAGGCGGAGACGCAGGCCATCAAGGAATATATCGCGACCGCCTGATCATTCGATCTGCGTCTCCTGAAGCAATTCGAGAATGTCCGGCAGGGCGCGCTCCGTGGCCTGCCGGCCGAGCGCGATGCATTCCTGCGCCCTGTGGAACTCGAACAGCCCCATCTTGGCAAGCTTGGGGGCGATCATGATGTCGGGCGGATCGCCGGCGAGACGCGAGCGGGCGATCCGGTCCTGGGTGATGTTGAAGGCGTCGACCATGACCGTCGCGAGGCCCGGCGCATTCGGCTTGCGCGCTTTCTCGGCCCGCCCGCCGGGAAAGAAGCCCCACCGCCGGGGCGCCTCCTCGATGACCTCCTCGATCTCCTTCTGATCGCTGGTCTCCGCGTCGTAGGACTGGATGACCGTTCCGCGCACGCGCACCTCGCCGTTGAGGTTGACGCAGATCACGATGTCGGCGCCGAGAGCGCGGGCCGCCGTGATCGGGATCGGATTGACGAGGGCGCCGTCCATGAGCCAGCGCCCGCCGATCATCACCGGGTCGAAGACGCCGGGAAGAGCGTAGGAGGCCCGCATGGCCTGGACCAGGGGACCGCGCGTCAACCAGATCTCATGGCCGCTCACGAGCTCCGTGGCGATGGTGCAGAACTTGACGGGCAGTGTCTCCACCCGTCTGTCCGTCAGATCCTGATCGAGCAGGCGCTGCAGCCGCCCGCCGGCGATCAGGCCTGCGCCGCTGAAGTGGAAGTCGAGGAGCCCCATCACGCGCCGCTTGGTCAGGGACAAGGCGAAGGTCTCCAGCTCGTCGAGCTTGCCTGCCGCATAGCAGCCGCCGACCACCGCGCCGATGGAGCTGCCCGCAATGACGTCGGGGACGATCCCGGCCTCCGCGAGAACTCTGACGACACCGATATGCGACCAGCCCCGTGCGGCGCCGCCGCCCAGAGCCAGGCCGATCCGTGCTTTCGCCCCGGAGGGGCGCTCGACTGGCGCCTTGGTCTCCGTCACACCGCCTCCGCCCCCCGACCCGGCGCTGCGCCGGGCAATCCCGTCCCACAACATTGGCTAACTCCAAGGCATTGCTCTCCATTCATGCCGATCTCCCGTGAAAGCCGCATGAACGGTGCCCTCAAGATTCAAGTAGGAAGGGTTCAGGAAAACTGAACAGTGGAGCGCTGCAAAGCTCTCTGCGACAAAATGATGATGATGAAGGCGAAGACGATCAGCAGGCCCAGCATGGCGCGCAGGCCGAAGAGTTCGCCGCCGAACCCGATCAGCGGCGGGCCGAGCAGCAGGCCGCCATAGCCGAGCGTCGCCACCATCGCCACGCCCACGCTGGGCGGAACGTCCTTCATCTGCCCTGCGGTGCTGAACAGGACGGGCACCGCATTGGCAAGCCCAATGCCGACGATGGCGAAGCCGATGGCGCTGGGCAGGGGATACGGCACGAGCATCGCAAGGGCGAGGCCGAAGGCCGAGAGCAGCCCGCCGAGCTGCAGGGTTCGGACGCGGCCCAGATGGCGTACGACGAAATCCCCCATGAATCGGCATACCGTCATGGTCAGCGAGAAGGCGGCGAAGCCCGTGACGGCGGCCTCGAGGCTCGCTCCCGTGACGGTCTGGAGATAGATCGCCGACCAATCGACGATCGCGCCCTCGACCATGAAGCAGAACATGGCGAGCACGGCCAGGAGAATGACGGCGCCGCGCGGCCAGGCGAAGCCTTGACCTTCGCCCATCCGCTCCCGTTCGCCGAGGGTCCAGAAGGCTGCGAGCAGGAAGACGAGGGCCATTCCCAGGCAGGAGATCGCAAGCGTCGGCACGATCCCGACATCGAGCGCGATGAGCAGGCCCGATACGCCGGCTCCGGCAAGGCCGCCCAGGCTGAAGAAGGCATGGAACGACGACATGATCGCGGCGCCCCAGGCCCGCTCGACCACCGTGGCATTGGTGTTCATGGCGATGTCCATGGTGCCGTTGCAGGCACCGGCCAGGAGGGCGGCGGCGACGAACAGGCTCAGGTTCGGGGCAAGGCCCGGAAGCAGCAGGGCGCCCGCAAAGGCGAAGGCCGCAACAATGGTCATGGTGCGACTGCCGACCACGGCGACGGCCCAGCCGATGACCGGCATGAGCGCCACGGCGCCGAGAGAAAAGGCGAGCAGCCCGAGGCTGAGCTGGCCATCCGAGAGGCCGAGCGAGACCTTGAAGCGGGGAAGCTGGGCGGCCCAGGTGCCGATGCCGAATCCGTTGCCGAAGAAGACGGCGCTCGCCGCCACCCGCGCCAGAAGAAGATCGCGTCGTGTCATCCGGCCTTCCTAGCGCGGAAAGTCCGGAATGTGCACCCGTTTACGCGACAAGGGCAGCCCACCATGTCGGGAGGGCTGTTGGAACATCAATCGATGACCAGACGGATTTCGCCGTTCGCGCTTTCCACCTTGCGGTAGAAGCAGGAGCGCCGCCCCGTATGGCAGCAGCCTCCATCCCCGGCGACCTGCACCTTCAGCAGGAGGGCGTCCTGGTCGCAATCGGTCCGGATCTCCCGGACCGTCTGGATCTGCCCGCTCGTGGCGCCCTTGTGCCAGAGCTCGCCGCGCGAGCGGGACCAGTACCAGGCTTCTCCCGTCTCGATGGTCCGAGCGAGAGCCTCGGCGTTCATATGGGCGACCATGAGGATCTCGCCGCTTGCGGCATCGGTCGTGACGCAGGTGATCAGCCCGTCGGAGCCGAATCGGGGCGTGAGCACGCTTCCTTCCTCCAGCTCGGTCTTCGAGCCGGGAATGGGGAAGGGACTGGAGGCACGCAAGCTCATGAAAGGCGTCAGTTCCTGTTCCGCACCAGGGTGAGGAAGCGCACCTGCTCGGCCGGGTCCTCCTTGAACACCCCGGTGAACTGGGTGGTCAGCGTGAGCGCACCGGCCTTCTGGATGCCGCGCATGGACATGCACATGTGCTCGGCCTCGAGCATCACCGCCACGCCGCGCGGATCGAGCGCCTCGACCATCGCCTTGGCGATCTGGGACGTCATCGTCTCCTGCGTCTGAAGCCGGCGGGCATAGGCGTCGACGAGACGGGCCAGCTTGGAGAGCCCGACCACACCCTTTGTAGGGTAATAGGCCACATGCGCCACGCCGTAGAACGGCACCATGTGGTGCTCGCAATGGGAGTAGAAGGGGATATCGCGCACCAGCACGATGTTATCGTACCCTTCGACTTCGCGGAAAATCTTGTCCAGGATTTCCGACGGGTCTTCACTGTAACCGGAGTAGAACTCCTTGAAGGCCTTGGCCACGCGCCGGGGCGTGTCCTGCAGGCCCTCGCGGGTCGGATCGTCTCCGGTCCAGCGGATCAGGGTTCGAACGGCGGCTTCAGCTTCTTCCCGGGAAGGTGCGGCGGACATATCGACAGCTGTCGTCAGACGCGTAGGCAGGGACTTAACCACTTCACTCACGTGGAGCCTCTTTCTAAACTTGTAAACCGAGGAAGCTTGGCCGCCCGGCAGTTTCTATTTTCTTTCCAGACGACGTCTGCGAGGGCCGTCGCCGAACTCTAACATGGTGCTTATATAGACATATGAGCACATTCCCAAACGTTATGTCATAGACCATTATGCTAAACGACATTTACAGCAGACGCATTCTCGAACTCGCAGCCGATATTCCATGTCTTGGACGGCTGGCCGAGCCCGACGCGTCAGCTACAGCCCGGTCCAAGCTCTGCGGCTCGACCGTGACGGTCGACGTGAAGCTTGCCGGCAATGTGGTGACAGCTTTCGCTCACGATGTCAGGGCCTGCGCACTCGGCCAGGCTTCGTCGTCCATCATGGCGCGGAATATAATCGGCGCGACCATAGACGAGCTTCGTGACGTTCGCGATGTGGCAAGTCGTCTGCTCAAGGCCAACGGAGCGGCTCCCGAGGGCAAATGGGAAGACCTCAAGCTGTTGGAGCCCCTGCGGGATTACAAGGCACGCCACGCTTCCATCCTCCTGACCTTCGACGCCGTCGTGGATGCGCTCGACCAGGTCGAGGCCCGGCGGACTGCGCGTGGGATAAATGCCTAGTCCTGTCCAGCATGCCGCGCATTGGGCGATTCGAGGCTATCAGCTGAGCCTGTCCGGCCTCGTCGGGCGCCAGTGCCGGCATCTGCCCTCCTGCTCGGAATACACGGACGAGGCGATCCAGCGGCACGGCTTCTGGCCCGGCGGCTGGATCGGCCTCGCCCGCATCTGCCGCTGCGGTCCCTTCGGCACCTCCGGCCTCGACCTGGTTCCGGACACGTTGCCCGGAAGCGCGGCCTGGTATAAGCCCTGGGCTTATGGTCGCTGGCGGGGCGTGAACGCGCCGCAAAACGCCTCTGCGATCACCTGCGAGACAGTCGAACCTGACGGCGACTGAACTCACCTTTCGATCCAACAAACCGTCGGCCCCCGCTTACCTGCTCCGTTGGCAGGAGTGAGCCAGGAGAAAGATTTGATGATTACCCTGACATTTCCCGATGGCGCCCAGCGCCAGTACGATTCCGGCATCACCGGCCGGGAGATCGTGGACGGCATTGCCAAGTCCCTTGCCAAGCGCACGATCGCCATGGCCCTCGACGACACCGTGACGGATCTGGCCGATCCGATCACCCAGGATGCCAGGATCGAGTTCCTCAACCGCGAGGACCCGCGCGCGCTGGAGCTGATCCGGCACGATGCCGCGCACGTGCTCGCAGAAGCGGTGCAAGAGCTTTTCCCGGGAACGCAGGTGACCATCGGTCCGGTGATCGAGAACGGCTTCTATTACGACTTCGCCCGCAACGAGCCCTTCACCCCGGAGGATTTCCCCGCCATCGAGGCGAAGATGCGGGAGATCATCGCGCGCGACAAACCCTTCTCCAAGGAAGTGTGGAGCCGCGACAAGGCTCGCCAAGTCTTCAAGGAGAAAGGCGAGACCTACAAGGTCGAGCTGGTTGACGCGATTCCCGAAGGCCAGGATCTCAAGATCTTTTCCCAGGGCGACTGGTTCGATCTGTGCCGCGGTCCGCACATGACCTCGACCGGCAAGATCGGCAACGCCTTCAAGCTCATGAAGGTGGCGGGCGCCTATTGGCGCGGCGATTCCAAAAACGCGATGCTGACCCGCATCTATGCGACCGCATGGGCATCCCAGGAAGAGCTCGACAGCTACCTGAAGCAGCTCGAGGAGGCCGAGAAGCGCGATCACCGACGCCTCGGCCGCGAGATGGACCTGTTCCATTTCCAGGAGGAGGGACCGGGCGTCGTCTTCTGGCATTCCAAGGGCTGGACGATCTTCCAGGAGCTGATCGCTTATATGCGCCGCCGCCTGAAGGCGGACTACAAGGAGGTCAACGCGCCTCAGGTGCTCGACGCCTCGTTGTGGGAGACCTCCGGCCATTGGGGCTGGTATCGCGAGAACATGTTCGCGGTGCAGTCGGCCGGCGACGAGGCGGAGGACAAGCGCGTCTTCGCTCTCAAGCCGATGAACTGCCCCGGCCACGTGCAGATCTTCAAGCACGGGCTGAAATCCTATCGCGACCTGCCGCTGCGCCTTGCCGAGTTCGGCGCCGTGCATCGTTACGAGCCGTCGGGCGCGATGCATGGCCTGATGCGCGTGCGCGGCTTCACGCAGGACGATGCGCATATCTTCTGCACGGAAGATCAGATGGCCGAGGAGTGCCTGAAGATCAACGACCTGATCCTCTCGACCTATGCCGATTTCGGTTTCGACGAGATCATCGTGAAGCTCTCGACCCGCCCGGACAAGCGCGTCGGCACGGACGAGATGTGGGATCACGCGGAAGACGTGATGACCCGCGTCCTGAAGCAGATCGAGAGCCAGTCCGGCGGACGCATCAAGACCTCGATCAACCCGGGCGAGGGCGCGTTCTACGGGCCGAAGTTCGAATACGTGCTGCGCGACGCCATCGGCCGCGACTGGCAATGCGGCACCACGCAGGTCGACTTCAACCTGCCTGAGCGGTTCGGCGCTTTCTACGTCGACCATGACGGCCAGAAGAAGACCCCGGTCATGGTCCATCGCGCGATCTGCGGTTCCATGGAGCGCTTCACCGGCATCCTGATCGAGCACTTCGCGGGTCACTTCCCGCTCTGGCTCGCGCCGGTCCAGGTGGTGGTCGCCACCATCACCTCGGAAGGCGACGACTACGCCAGGGAGGTGATACGCGCCGCGGAAGCCGCAGGCCTTCGCGTCGAGGCGGATCTGCGCAACGAGAAGATCAACTACAAGGTCCGCGAGCATTCGCTCGTGAAGGTGCCGGTGCTTCTCGTGGTGGGCCGGAAGGAAGCCGCCGAGCGGACGGTGTCCATCCGGCGTCTGGGAAGCCCGAACCAGCAGACCATGACGCTCGACGACGCCCTGAAGGCGCTCGCCGCGGAGGCGGTCACGCCGGATCTCCGACGTGCCGCGAAGGCCGTATCCGAGCCGGAAGGCCACGTGACGCTCGATGGGCATCACGTGGTCGAGCGGACGCTTGCTTGATGCTGGTTTTCCCTACCCACCCATCTCGGGCCTGCTCGAGATGGGTTTTCTCTTTCACAAGTCGGGAACACCCGACTCGTGGCGGGGAGGAGTTAGAGGTGGCGTTAGGGAGAGTCGGAGCTGTGCAGCTGATCCAGTAGGCACCACGTCGATACAGAGCGTCCCCCTCTCCCGGGTGGGAGAGGGGCAGGGGTGAGGGCGGGACGCTCGACCCGCCAAGCACCGTAGGCGCCGGCGCCGCGTCCGCCTCAGCACCTCATTCTGCGCTGGCCTTCCCTCACCCCAACCCTCTCCCAACCGGGAGAGGGAGAAACGTCATGCATTCCGCAAGCGGGAGGGGAACGGCGAGGTCTCAGGTCGTCTGCCGCTGACGGCCTGTCGTGCGCCCGTCAGGCGTAGCACCGGTGCCGGTACCCGTCGTCCCGCTTCCGGGATTGCCTGTAGCCGTAGCCGCATCGCCGGCCTCCGTTCCCGCCGCGCGCGTGCCCTGGCGCTCACCGATGCGCAGATTGTTCTGCACGTGGCTCACGCCCGAGACCGATTCGGCGAGGTCTTCGGCACGGCGCTTCTCGTTGCGGTCGCGCACGGTTCCGGTGAGGGTCACCTCCCGGTTCTGGACCTGCACCTCGATTTCCGAGGCATCAATTCTCGCATCGTCGGTGAGACGCTCGTTGATGTCCTCACGAATCCGCTCGTCGGAGCGCTGGTAGCCTTTCGGCCCGCGGCCCTGATGTTCGCCCCGCCGCACCTCGCCGCGGCTCGCCGTCGCATCGTTGCCGAAGCGGGTGTTGCCGGGACCTGCGCCGTAATTGCTGTGGTCACGCCGCTCGTTCACGAGGCTCCAGGTGCGCTCGCGATCCTGCATGAGGCGGTCGTTCTCGCTGCTGTCGTCGCCGGGACGGGCGCGTTCGCCCGTAATCGTGGAAGCGCCATAGCGCTTCGGACGATAGCCTCTGCCGGCGGAGCCGCGGCCGGCATATTCGTCGCCATAGCTGCGATAACCGTCGCCGCCGAAGCCGCCGCGCATGCGGGCATTGCGCGTGCTCTCTTCGCCCGGATGGCCGAAGCTGCCGAAGGCAGCGCGCACATCGTCCTCGTCGCGGAAGCGGAACTCACCGCGCCCGCGTGAGGTCGAGCGATCTTGCCTGCCACGCCCGTGCTCGCGATAGTCGTAGGGACGATGGCGCCAGTCGTCGTCCTCGTTCCTCAGCCGCCGGTCGAGCTCGCGGCGCTCGTCGTCGCTCAGCCGGGCCTGTCCGCCGCCGCGCGTCCGGTCGGCGCGGGCCGTCGACGGCGTGCCGGTCCGGTCTGGCTCCGACGGTGTGGAGATCCGATGCAGCGCGCGGGACGCATCGCCCTCGCGGTCCGTCGCCAGATCGCCGAGCGCGACGACGCCGACGAGATGCTTGTCACGGTCGACCACCGGCAGGCGGCGAATCTGATGATCGCTCATCAGCTCGACGATGTGGTCGACGTCATCGTCGTCGAAGCACCACCACACATTGTCCGACATGATGTCCTGCACGCGCGTGGTGTCGGGCGGGAGGCCGGCGGCCGTGGCCCGGACGGTGATGTCGCGGTCGGTCACCACGCCGCGCAGACGTCGTCCGTCACAGACGGGAAGCGAGCCGACATTCATCTCGTCCATGAGACGCGCCGCCTCCTGGATCGTCCGGTCCGGACCGACCACGCGCACGTTGCGGGTCATGATCTCTGCGATTTTCATGAGCTTCCTCTCCAGCAAGGTCACGCCTTGGGAGCAGGTCTCATGCGCGGCGCGACCGGTTACGAAACCTCGGACCCAAAAGTGGACACCACTTTTGGGACCCATCCGATGTTTCTTTTTTATACAGGCGCATCGTTCGTGGCGGAAAACCGGGACCCACTTTTCCGCACGATGCGCTGGCCATCGGTCAATGCCTCTCGGGCTGAAAGGTTCAGCCCGTTTCAGGGGGTGGTGATGATCTCGACGTCGCGGTCGAGCCCGCTCTCGATCTTGAATTCGCGGGTATAGACCTTGCCCTCGTGGCGCGCGATCAGGACATATTCGCCTTCGGCCAGCGTGACCGAGGGAAATGCGCCGATAGCCTCGCGAATCACGTCGCCGCCGGGGGTGAGCACGCTGAAGGCGGTGCCGGCGAAGGCCTCGCCGCCCGCCGATGCCACCAGCTTGAGGATCACGGTTGCGGCGCGGTGATTGAGGGTGGCCTCGGTCACCCGACCCGATTCCACCTTCAGGTCGCTGCGCATGATGGCGTTGGCGTCACCATAGGTGGAGACCACGTGATAGGTGCCTTCCGGCAGCCGGATCATGTCGTTGGCCTTGGCGTCGGCAATGACGAGCCGGCCTTCGGAATTCTGCACTTCCGGCACATAGACGGAGAAGGTGAGGCGGTTGGCCGGGATCGGGCTGCCGCCTACGGCGCCCTTCAGCTGGAGGGCGCCCGCATTGATGGCGAGCCTCTCGTTCAGATTGCCGCGCTGGACGCTGATGCGCTTCGAGGCGCTCGCGAAGCCATAGGCTACGTGGATGATGTAGTTGCCGGGCGACAGGGTGAAGCTCGGCATCGAACCGGTGGAGCGGGCAACGATACTAGGCTGGGAGGCGTCGCCGCGATCCTCATAGATCCGCCAGACGAGGCCGGAGCGGATCGGCTCGTTGCTGCCGGCAAAGGTCGCACCAGCATTCAGCATCACCTGTCCGAGGGTGATCGGCGGCAGGCTCTGCGACATGGAGGGCACTGCGGGGGACTGGGCCGAGGCCGCGGAGAGGGCCGCGAGCATCCAGAGGCCGGTAATGGAAAATGACTTTTTCACGAAAACAATCATCGGTCGAAAGAAAGGCTCCTCATTGGAGCGGGGAGGCGATGGCCGTCCGAATAGGCTTGTCCTCGCTCTTCACGAGATTGGAGGCGGCGGCGACCAGATTCTCTAAAGACATCGGGCGGAAATGAAATTCAACCCTGTGCTTGCCCGGTCCTACTTCGACGCCCCGGAAGAGAAGGTTGGCGCGCAGGATCGGGCGCCGCTCGCCGTCGACCCAGGCTTCCCAGCCCGGATAGTTGATGTCGTGCAGGACGAGCACCCCGTTTTCGCTGGTCTCGACCTCGAGCGCGACGGAGTTGCGCTGGTAGCCGACGATGCGCGCCGTCCCCTTGGCCTTGCTCCGGTCGGCCCCGGCCGGCGCATAGGCGGCCTTGAGCGAGTGCATGCTTTCATCGTCGATGAGCGCTTCCGTCTCGCGGTTGAACTCAGGGACCTCGTCCTGGCCGAGCACGGCCTCGGAATCGACCGGGGTCACGTGATGCGCCACATAGGCGCGGGGCACGGAGGTGTTGAGGCGATAGATCCACATCCGCCCAGTGCCGTAGACGACCTCGGCGTCGGTCAGGCGCGGGAAATGGCGCGGCAGCTGGCGGGCAGGGCGGTCGAGAACGATGTAGTCGAGCCCGAGAAGGCTCGCGAGCTCACATTCATAGCCCCGGAAGCTGGTCGGGAACCGGCGCAGGTTGGGGTCTTCGGCGTTCTCGCCGGGGCCGATCGCGCGCTCGTAATCGGCGAGGCGCAGGGGGTTATAGCCTATGATGTCCTCGATCCCGAGCACCATGGACGCGTTCTGCCAGGCGCCCTTGAGGCCGAGAATCTCGACGCGCGGATACTCGCCGCGGGCGTTGCGCTCCGCAAGCTCCCGCTTGAGGATCTGCAGGCCCTGGAGCTGCTCGGGCGGCAGCTTGGTGTAGACCGTGTAGCGCTCCGCCGGCTCCGCGTTCAGCGCGGAGGCCGCATGGCGGCCGATCAGCTCCGCGCCGGTGAGCGTGACCAGCACCAGGGCCATGACCCCACGCCAGCGGGCCGATCCGCTCGTCTTTGCGATCACGCCGATGGCGACGGCTGCAGCCGCGAGTCCCATGCCGATCTCGGTCAGAGCGGACGAAACATGCCCGCCCCGGATGGCGAAGACCAGGGCGCTGGCGACGGCTGCCACCAGCAGGCCGAAAGCCAGGAGCGGCAGCATCGCATCCAAGGGGCCGAGCGAAGCCCGGCTCCATTTCGGCAGCCCGTCGGTCGCGTAGCGATGGACGAGATAGCCAGCTGCGAAGGCGAGGGCGATGTTGATCACGAAGGTGGCATCCGCCGGCCTGCGGTAGAGATTGACGCCCGGGAGATGGTCGAAGATCACCTCGAAGCCCGGGGTGTAGCGGCCGAGGGCGTAGAACAGGGCGACGAGGCCGAGGACGAGGAAGAACCGGAACTCGCGGGCGAAGAGGCGCCCGCCGGCCACGCCGTGCCAGAGGAAAAGGAGCGCCGGGATCGTGCCGACGAACAGGTAGTTCGTCGCCCGGTCGGTCCAGGTTCCCTCCGCCAGGCTGTGCCAGTCGGGACCCCAGTAATCGTAGGTCCAGCGCAGGGAGCCGAAGACGTTGCCGAAGAGGATCGTCGCCAGGCTCTCCGGCGGCAGGGACCCCATGGCCGCCACCCCGAAGCCGAAGGAGGGCCGGGTCGAGGTGGCGAGGAACTGCATCGTCAGGACGACCGGCACGGCCAGAAGAGCCCCGCCGAGCAGGCCCATGGACAGCAGCAGGCCGAGGCGCGACTTGAGATAGGCGAGGGGCCGCGGTGCGCACCAGACCCGTTGCGCTGCGAGCGCGATGAGCGTCAGCGCGCAGAGGAAGGCGACCTGATCGCGCCCGATGACCATCATCGCGGCGCTCAGCGCGAACAGCACGCCGTAGCGATAGGAGCGGCGGTCCATGGCCTCTTCCAGCAGCCAGAAGGCGAGCGGGAAGAAGCCGTAGCTGAAGATCATGCCCGTGTGCTGAAGCCGGGCCGTAGCGGACCCGCCGAGCATGAAGACGAGGGCGGCGGCGACCGCGCCCGCCGGATGCCAGCCCCGCCGGCGGAACAGGGGTATGAAGGCCAGCGCGCCGGGCAGGAAATGGGCGAAGACGACCACGTCGAAAGCCTGCATCGACGGCTCGGGGACGAGCCAGCCGAACAGCAGCATGGTGGGGGTGAACAGCAGGGATTGCGGATCCGCAGCGGAGGGGTGGCCGCCGAAATGGTAGGGGTTCCAGAGCGGGAGCTCGCCGCTGGCAAGCGCCGTGCCGAGATAGCGCAGGGTGGGATAGAACTGGTTCTTGGAATCCCAGGGCACCACGGACCCGGTCAGGGGCCAGATGGCAACCGCGATCGCCCAGGCCGCCAGGATGAGGGCAAAGGCCGTCAGCGTCTGGCGCTGCGACCAGAGGGGCTGGGAGGATGGGCCGTCGGCCCCTGAAAAGGATGTCTGCATTGCTCTTTAGCGGTGCCCCCGCCTACTCACGCCTTCCCGAAGGGCACCCTCGACCTGCCGAAGCATGCCGCCGGGTCCACTCTGGGTGAAACCTGCTTGGCGTCTGACCGCACTCCCCCTATACATCCGCTGCTGTTTCTTCTGTGGCAGCGGCCCGCCCTTGGGACGTCCGCGCTTCCTCAAGCGCAGCAAGACGGCGAGACGATGGCAGAGTACCGCCTGCCTTGCCCGACGCCTTCGTGAACGTCCGATCCCATTGTTCCACATTATTCAAGCCGGATGAAGATCCCATGAATGATAGCCTTTCCCGCCTCCTGCAGCGCCGTTCCGTCCCCCCGCGCTGGCTGGGCGGGCCCGGGCCGAGCGAGCCGGAGATCGAGACCCTCCTGAAGGTCGCCTCCCGGGTGCCGGACCACGGCAAGCTCGTGCCCTGGCGCTTCATCCTGATCCAGGGCGAGGCGCGCGGCCGCCTTGGCGAGGTGCTCGCAACCGCCTTCCAGACCGACAATCCCGACGCCGGCGCGGAGCAGCTCGCTGCCGAGCGGCAGCGCTTCACGCATGCCCCTCTCGTGGTCGCCGTCGTGTCCCGTGTCGTGCCCCATGTGAAGATCCCGGACTGGGAACAAGTTTTATCAGCCGGAGCCGTGTGCATGAACCTGCTCAATGGTGCTACTGCCCTTGGCTACGGCGCGTCCTGGCTCTCCGGCTGGGCTTCCTTCGACCGGCGCGTGCTGGATACCCTGGGGCTCAAGGCGGACGAGCGGATCGCCGGCTTCGTCCATATCGGTACCGCACAGGAGACGCCGCCCGACCGCGACCGGCCGAGCCTCGGCGACATCGTGACACGGTTCTGAATCTTCGCCGCAAAAGGCAACCCATGTTCTACGAAACCGCGACCAACGCCCACGGCCTGCCGCACGATCCCTTCAAGGCTATCGTCACGCCCCGTCCCATCGGCTGGATCACCGCCATGAGCGCGAAGGGGGAGGTGAACCTCTCGCCCTATTCGTTCTTCAACGCCGTCTCCGAGCGCCCGCCCATGGTGGCGTTCTCCTCCGCCGGCAAGAAGGACGCTCTCACCTTCATCGAGGAGACGGGCGAATTCGTCTGCAACCTCGCCACCTACGACCTGCGGGAGAAGATGAACGCCACCTCCGCGGTTCTGCCGCGTGGCGTGAACGAGATGGAGCATGCGGGCCTGACGCCGGCTCCCTCCCGCCTGGTGAAGCCGCCGCGGGTGGCGGACGCGCTGGCAGCCCTCGAATGCAAGTGGCTCCAGACCGTACCGCTCGAACCCTTGGGGGGAGGCGAGCCGTCCTATTATCTCGTGATCGGGCAGGTCATCGGCATCCATGTCGACGACCGCTACGTCGTGAACGGCCTCGTCGACACCGCCGCCATGCGGCCCATCGCCCGCGCCGGCTACCGCGATTATTTCGTGGCGACGCCGGAAACCAAGTTCTCGATCACCCGGCCGGGAGGATAAGTCTCCCTTGCTCTCTCGAGCATCCAGGCATCGACGATAAAAAAAAGCGGCCCGCGAGGATCCTCGCGGGCCGCTTCCGTTCATGAAGGTCCGGCGCGTCGCCAGGACCGGTTAGATGACGAAGAAGTCCTTGTAGGACAGCGTCGTCAGCTTCTTCGAGAGCTGAGCGAATTCCACCGCCTTGCCCTTGCCTGAACCGTCGGCGTCGTAGGACAGCACGCCGGTCTTGTCGTTGTAGATGATGTAGTCGTTCTTATCCTTGGCCTTGTCGCGGATGGTGAAGAACGACTTGCTGAGCTGCTTCGGGCTGGTGGCCGTTCCCGAACCCAGCTTCTTGAAGATGGCGTTGTCGAGATACAGGCTGTCGTCCTTGACCGAGAAGTCCTTGATCGTGTCGAAGTTCACCTTCCGGTCCGTGCTCGACGTGCCGAGCTTGGTGTCGAAGACGAACACGTCCTTACCCTTGCCGCCGGTCAGCAGATCGTTGCCGAGACCGCCCGAAAGCTTGTCGTTGCCGAGGCCGCCGTTGAACACGTCCTTGCCGACGCCGCCGACGAGAACATCCGTGCCGGTTGTGCCGGTGACGTTTTCGCTTGCGACATCCGTGAGGTCGACGGTGAGGGTTTCCTCATAGGTCTTGTTATCCGAATCCGTCACCTGAACTCGGATTGTGTGGAAGGTCGCCTGCTCGTAATCGAGCTTGAGGCCATCCGCGACCACGATTGATGTGACACCATCCTTCGTCTCGAGCTTGAAGCGACCGCCCGCATCGTCGAGCAGAGCGAACTTCATCGCGCCGCCTTCCAGATCGGTGGCGGTGAGTCTGCCCACCGACGTTCCAGCGACTGCGTTCTCCGGCACCTTGCTGTTCGACAGGGTGATGTCGGCCGGTGCATCGTTCACCGCCTTGATCGCGATCGTGACCGTCTGCTCGATCGAGTGCTCGCCGTCCGAGATCACGATGATAAAGGTGTCGCTGCCGTTCACATCCTTGGCAGGCGTATAGGTGAACTTGCCGCCGGAGAAGGTGACTGTGCCCTTCTGCGGTCTTGCTCCGCTCTTCACGGAATAAGTGAGCGTATCGCCGTTCGGATCCGTCGCTCCGATATCCTTGACGATAGCAACATCCTCGTCAGTGGTCACATTCTGGGTAGCGTCGGCTACCGGCGAGTCGAGTTCGACATCGGCGGCCCTCAGGGCAGTGATGAGGGCGCCCACGCCAAAGAACTGCTCTGCGTCCAGCATAGCCTCGGCAAGCCCGGCCATATAGGCGGCATCGTCGAAGTGCGATACGATCTCAGCCAGAACGAGCGTATAATCTTCGTGAGACAGTTCTTCCGCGCGCTCTTGTGCGTCAGGGTCCGTCGAAGCCGACCACTTCTCGATCAGTTCTTGACGATGATCATGGAGTTTGCCGATGTGCTCCTTCAGGGCGGCAACCACGTTCTCCTCGGTGGCCGCATTGATTGCATTAAGAGCATCGAACTTGGCGTGTTCGACGTCGATCTGATACCGCACTTCAAGGATGATGGTATCAAGCGATGCGAAATCGCCAAATAGGGTCTTGACCTCAAGCACCCCCAGGCCGATTGCTTGCTCGCGACCCTGATCGTCGGGAAGATCATCGAGCTTGTCGACGTGTCCTGCGTCGAGAAGAACCGAGGCATTGTCCTTGATGGCAGCCAGCGCCTCCTGCCATGTATCGGCCTCATTGAACGCGGCCACCACTGCATCGATAGCTCCATCGGCTTCGTCGAGCGCTGGGATGATCCTGCTATCGCCGAAGAACTGGCTGCCCTCCAGGGCGTTGCGCGCCGACAGCATCCGTGCGCCGAGCTGTGCCATGTAAGCGTCATCGTCTAGATGGGTTACAATCTCTGCCAGGGTGGTGGTGTAGTCAGCCTGTTGAAGAACTCCGGCAAGTGCAATCGCATCCGGGTCTTCGCTGGCCAACAGACCGGCGATCAGATCCTGCCGATGGGTATTGACGAGTTCGATCGTCGCCTTGATGGCGTCCGTCATTTCCGCCGCCGTCGTGGCAGCGTCGAGTGCTGTAATGAACTCGAACTTGGCGTGCTCTGTATCGATTTGATGATCGAGAGCCTCCTTAAGGTCGGCGATGGACTGAAAGTTTCCGAACAGAACCTTGGTTTGATTCAAGCCTAGGCCGATAGCCTGCTCGCGGCCTTGGCCGTCGGGCAGGTCATCAAGCTTGTCAAGACGAGCCTCGTCGAGCAGGAGCGAATCATATGTATTGATCGCTTCCAGAGCTTCCTGCCATGTATCCGCTTCGTTGAATGCCGCCAGAATCTCCGCGTCGACAGCTTGATCTGCCGTATCGAGAGCCGTGATGAGAGTGCCGACGCCGAAGAAGGGACCGCTCTGCTCGCGAACTTCCATCATCTTTTCGGCCAGAAAATCGAGGTAATTTCCATCACTGAGGTCGGACGCGATCCGCTTCAGGACGACGGAGTAACCCTCGATCTCGAGCGCATCGGCGCGAGCTTGGGCCTCAGGATCGGAACTCGCGGACCATTCTGCGATAAGAGCCTGTCGGTGATCGTTCAGGGTATCGATAATTTCGAGCGCTGCCCTCATCTCGCTGACGCTGCCAGCGTTCATGACGGCCTGGATAATCTGGAACTTTGCGTGCTCGACCTCGATCTGTTTTTGCACCGCAGCCTTGATCTGATCCACAGTGGTGAAGTCGCCGAAAAGGGTCTTGATCTCGATTACGCCCAGACCGATGGCCTGCTCCCGTCCCTGATCGTCGGGAAGGTCGTTGAGTTTGGCGCGATGACCATTCTCAAGCAGGAGGGCTGCATAGTCTTCGTTCTTGATGGCAGCCAGGGCCTCTTGCCAAGTGGTGGCGGCATTAAACGCGTCGAGTAGAGCCTGAGACATAAATTCCCCCAATCGCCCGTTTTGGGCGAGATTTGTGGCGCCGAGGAACCGCTTGGGCGGGTTCGGCGATTCGTGAGTTTTCGTTTGTCCTGCCACTTCCAACCACGCGGAGATAGGACGATTTGTGGTGTTATATCGGATAAGACCACACAGTCGGGGTTGTACACTACCCAATTGGGTATTTTATAACGTTTGCATTCCTAATGGGCAGGTTGGCAGGGGCAGGTTGCTTTTCTGCAACACTGATACACTCTGCCGCAGCGTGAGTCTAAAATGCCGGCGACCGAAGCGTTCTATGAGGCTGCGATCGTCCCCGAATTATGGGGGCGGGCCCTCGACCTGGCGTGTTCCACCTGGGGGGCCGACGGGGGCGTGCTCTCATCCTATGTGGACCGGCTAGGCGCCTTCATCCCGTCCGAGGGCGTCGAGGAGTTCTGCGCCCGGTTTCTCGAGGGCGGATGGGAGGCTCAGGACGTCCGCTCGCGGCGAGGCATTCCCCTGGCCCGCAAGGCGAAGGACATCGTCACCGATGCCGACTTCGTCACCTCGGACGAACGGAGGCAGCTGCCTCTCTATGCCGACTTCCTGCCTTCGGTCGGCTTCGGCGCGTTCGCAGGGACGATCCTGGCGGAAACGGGCGGTGCCAAGATCGCTCTCTCCCTTCATCGTAAGGCTCATCGGGAGCCTTTTTCGAAAGACGATCTCGCCCGGCTGCGCCATGACCTGACGCATGTGCGGCGGGCGGCGCGGCTCGCCTCAAAAGTTCGCATGTCCTACGCGGACGGGCTCGTCGACAGCCTGGAGCGTTTCACCTGCGGAGCCATCCTGGTCGATTGGCTTGGCCGCGTCATTCGCCTCAACGGGCGGGCGGAGGCGGCACTCGGCGACCATCTGCAGATCGTCGCGTCGCGCCTGCGTTCGCCGCAACGCGAAACCAACAAGGCACTGCAGGACCTTATCGACGCCAGCATCCGTCCGCTGACGTCACGTCACGAACCTGGTCCGGGATCCGTCCTGCTGCAATGATCCCAAGGTCTTCCGCTTCTGCTGCAAGCCTATCCGGTCGCGCTCTCGGTCTGTGACGTGTTCCAGGGAGCGCGTGGCCTCCTGCTGATCAGCGATCCCACGGAGAGCCGCTCGCTTGCGCTGAATGCCCTCCAGGAGATCTTTCGGCTCACGCCGGCGGAGCTGCGCGTATCGTCGGCGCTTCTCGAGGGATTCGATACCAGGAAGATCGCAGACGATCATCGGATCGGCGCGGAGACCGTGCGCTACCACCTCAAGTCCGTCTTCGCGAAGACGGGAACAAGCCATCAGGCGCAGCTCGTGAGCCTGCTGTCGCGCTTCGTGGAGCGGGGCTGAAGCTCAAAATCTGGCTTATAATTCACTGGCAGTTTGCCAGAGCGATAATCTGTGGAAGTGAGGCTCTGGCCCACCTCTCCTTGAGGGAGAGGTCGCGCCGGAGGCGCGGGTGAGGGGTTACGCCTTATTCGGATAGACCTGTGCCCCCTCACCCTCGCTGCGCTCGACCTCTCCCCATGCAAGTCGGGTGTTCCCGACTTGCACAGCAAGAACGGATCTCGGGAACACCCGAGATCCGGGGAGAGGTGAAGCAGCGCCTGATGAGCCGGATTCTCAGAATTGGCCGGCCCGGCGCAGAAGCCGTTCGGCCCGCAGCAGGTGCGGACGGTCCACCATCTCGCCCTCGATTCCGACGACGCCCGCCTCCGGATTGGCCCGAAAGGTCTCGACGACGGCACGCGCGCGCTCGATGGCCTCGGAGGAGGGGGTGAAGGCGTCGTTGATGACGGGCACCTGGGCCGGGTGGATCGCCATCTTCGCAACAAAGCCGTCGCGGCGCGCCATGCGGCATTCGGCTTCGAGGCCGGTCATGTCGCGGAAATTGGTATAGACGGAATCGATGGCATCGACGCCGGCTGCGGTCGCGCCGAAGAGCGTGAGGGACCGCGCGAGGCGGTAGGGCTCCGTGTAGGCTCCGGCCTCGTCGCGGTTCGCCTCGGCTCCGAGATCGGCCGACAAATCCTCGCCGCCCCATGTCAGCCCCGTGAGCCGGTGGCTTGCACCGGCAAAGGTGCCGAGGGCGAAGATGCCGGCGGCATTTTCGGTCGCGATTGCGAGAATGCGGGTTGCGCCGTCGTCGAGGCCGAATTCCGCCTCGCGGACGGCGAGCTTTGCCCCGAGATGGGATACGTCCGCCCCGCCGACCGCCTTGGGCAGCATGATGCCGTCTGGTGCTGCGTTCATGACCCCATCGAGATCCGCGTCGATCAGCCCGGTGGTCAGGCCGTTCACGCGCACGAACAGGCGCGGCCTTACCGCCGTAGCGCGCTGCTCAGCCAGAAACGCAGCCGTGACACGCCGGGCCTCCGGTTTGGCGGAGAGCGCAACCGAGTCTTCCAGATCGATGAGGAGGATATCGGCGCCCGAGCTCAGGCCCTTCTCGAGCTTCTTCGGGCTGTCGCCCGGCACGAAGAGCAGCGAGCGCATCACACGCTCCTCTTGCGCATGAAGGCTTGGCGGCGGCATTCGGCAATGAGGGTGCCATCCTGCTTGTAGGCGCGGTGGACGAAGTCGACGATGCCCGCATCGGGACGCGACTTGGATTCGCGCTTGGCGACGATCTCCGTCGTCGCATTCACCGTGTCGCCCTCGAACAGGGGCCCGGGAAATTTCACGTCCGTCATGCCGAGATTGGCGATGGTGGTGCCGACCGTCGTGTCGTTGACCGAGATGCCGATCATCAGGCCCAGGGTGAACAGGGAATTCATCAGCGGCTTGCCCCATTCCGTTTCCGTTGCGCAAAAATGCGCATCGATGTGCAGCGGCTGCGGGTTCAAGGTCATGTTGGAGAACAGCATGTTGTCCATCTGCGTCACCGTCCGGGTCAGGCGGTGACGGATGGTGGTGCCGACGACGAAATCCTCGAAATAGAGGCCGCCTCTGGGGTGCCTGTTCTCATCGTGCATGACGTAACCTCTTCGTTGTGATCGGCATGTTGGTTCCCATGCCTTCGATGGCGTCAATAGCCGAATTGCTCGCGCAGGATGCGCTCGTCCAGGCTGTGGCCCGGATCGTGCAGCATCACCAGATCGACGGTGCGATCCATCGAGACATGCACATGCGAGACGTTGCGGAACTCGGTGTGGTCGGCAACCGCGCTGACCGGACGGTTCTCCGCCTCCCGAACCTCGATCTGGATCTTGGCATGATCCGGCAGAAGCGCTCCGCGCCAGCGGCGCGGGCGAAAGGCGGAGATCGGCGTCAGGGCCAGAAGGGGTGCGTTGAGGGGCAGGATCGTTCCGCCGACCGAGAGGTTGTAGGCGGTCGATCCGGCAGGGGTCGAAACCAGGATACCATCCGCGATCAGCTCCGGGATCCGAACCTGCGAATCGACGCTCACGCGCAGCTTGCCCGCCTGGTAGGTCTGCCGAAACATGGCGACTTCGTTGATGGCGCGGGCGGTATGGGCGACGCCGTGCACGTCCCAGGCCACCATCAGCAGCGGATGCACTATGCTTCGTTCGGCCGCCTCCAGTCGTTCGAACAATTCCTCTTCCCGGTAGTCGTTCATCAGGAAGCCGACCGTGCCCTTGTTCATGCCGTAGATCGGCTTGGCCGTGCCCATGAACCGGTGCAGGCTCTGCAGCATGAGGCCGTCGCCGCCGAGCGCCACGATCACGTCTGCCTGCTCGGGAACAGCGTTCGCATAGCGGTCCTGCAGGATCTTCAAGGCGCCCTGGGCGTCAGGCGCGGCGCTGGCGACGAATGCGATGCTGTTGAAACGGCGGGCCATGCCCAGTTACCCTCGTGGCGTCCCATCGGATGCGGAGGACAGGCATAGCATGGATCGCCCACTTCTCGTCTATACGACCTTTCCCGATATGGACATCGCACTCTCGGTCGGGGAGGGGCTCGTTCGGGACAGGCTGATCGCCTGCATCAACGTGCTGCCGGGCATGCATTCGGTCTATGCCTGGAAGGGCAGCATCGAGCGCGGGCAGGAGGTTGTGGCGATCCTGAAGACCCGCAAGGGCCTTCAGGATCGGGTGCATCAGGCGCTCAAGGAGAAGCATCCTTACGAGACGCCGGTCATCCTCTTCATCGAGCCGACCGGCGCGGATTCAGCCACCCTGGAGTGGATTTTGACAGAAACGTCCGCGAGCCAGCCTTAGACGGCCGGGCTCCACTGCACCGGTACGAAGCGGAAGCCGTCGCCGTCTTTGGTGATATGGCCCGTCGCCGGGAAGGGCGCATGGTAGAACGCGACCTGCGCCCGCTCCGAGGCGGCTAGGTCCAGCATCTTGCGGCGGGTGGCCCGCGCGACATCGGCATCCATGTCGAACACGGCCGACCAGTCCGGATTGCGCACGAACAGGGCCGGGTGATTGGCCGTGTCCGACAGGATCAGCAGCTTGCCCGAGCCGGAGGAGAGCATATACGCCGTGTGCCCTGGAGTATGGCCCGGCGCGGCAACCGAGGTGAGCCCAGGCACAATCTCCTTGTCCATTTCATATTGCTTCACATCCTTGGCGATGGGGCTGAAGACGCGGCGGGCGCCGAGGAAGCCGCCTCTCATGTTCTCGGGAGCCTGGTTCATGCGGGCATCGTCCATCCAGAACGCCCATTCGGTGGCCGGAACCAGCACTTCGGCGTTCGGGAAGACGGCTGTGCCGTCCTTGCGGCGCATGCCATTGATGTGATCGCCGTGGAAGTGGCTGATGACGATTGTGTTGACCTGAGACGGGTCGAAGCCGGCGGCGCGGAAATTCTCCATCCAGCGTCCGGTCGTGGGGGCGCCGGAATCGCCGTTGCCCGTATCGATCAGGGTCAGGCGGCCGCCATTGTTCAGAACGAGCGCGGTGAAGCTGTTCTGGATCGTGTTCTGCGGCAGGAACGCATCGCGCGCGGCCTGCTGGACGGCGGAAAGCTCCGCATTGCGGATGAAGCCTTCGAGCGGACGGGGCGCGGAGCCGTCATTGACGGCCGTCACTTCGATATCGCCGACCTTGTAGCGGTAGAAGCCGGGGGCTTGGCGCGACGCGGCGCCCTGTACCGGAGCGGGGGAGGAAGCGGTTTGGGCGAGCGCAGGCTCGGCGATGGGCGCGGCGGCGAGAGCGGTGCTGGCAAGTACGGTGCGGCGTGTGATCGTCATGAGCGTCTCCAGGCATGGGAATGGGAGCCTAGAACGGCTACGTTTGGAGACAAGGGACTGGATTCTCACAAGTCAGCGAGTGAACCCGTTTTCAACCCTTCTGCGACAGGTGGTGCAGGACGATCCCGCTGGTGGTTGCGACATTCAGGGAATCGAAGCCGCCGCTCATGGGAATGGACACGGTCCTGGTCCGGGCGAGCAGGCCGGGCGGCAGGCCGGGTCCTTCTGCTCCGAGGAGCACGGCGGTCCGCCGGGCTGGCCTGATCTGTGAGAGAATCTCCTCGCCCGAGGGGGACAGCGCGATGATCTCGAAGGAGGCCGCCTGAAGCGCTTCGACCATGGCATCCACTGATGGAACCCGCGTGAAGGGCACGACAAGCGCCCCGCCGACGGAGACGCGGATGGCCTTGCGATAGAGGGGGTCGCAGGTTTCCGGATCGAGCAGAACCGCGCTCGCACCAAAGGCCGCCGCATTGCGGAAGATCCCGCCGACATTGTCGTGATTGGCCAAGCCGATCAGCCCGACTACGAGGGCGCTTCCCGGCATCCTGGAGAGTAGTTCCTCGGCCGGCGGCAGCGGGGCGCGCCTGGCGACGGCGAGGACCCCTCGGTGGATCGGAAAGCCCACGATGGCATCCATGACCGCCCGGTTCGCAACATATACCGGAACCTCCGGAGGAAGCAGGGCCAATGCATCGCTCAAGCCGTTCAGCCTGCCTTCCGCCAGCAGAAGCGACTCGATCCTGAACCGGGATTGCTGCAACAGGACCCGGAGAACCACCTCGCCTTCCGCAACGAAACGATGCTGGCGCCCGACGAGATCGCGCTCGCGGATGGCGCGGTAATCCTCGATCCGCGGATCGTCGGGATCTGAAACGGCAATTGGCATCGAATTCCTTCGAGGTTCCGGCATCACCTGCCAGTTGCCTGTCTAATGCGCGTTCCCGGCTTTGCCTATGCGGAGCCCGAGGGGAACAACGACTTTCCATTCCGGTCGGCCGTCACGGACAGTCGAGGTCGCCGGTGCGGTCCGCCGCAGGGAGAAGACATTGGATTGGGATATCGCCAAAGGTCGGGTTTGGGCCCCGTGATCTCCGGCGGGCCTTTGCTCATCGGCATTTTCATGGCCGTTTTCAGCGCGCGTCCCCGCAGGCTGACACAGAGCGAGCAGAAAGCAATCGATCGGGCTACGCACGAGAACCGGGGCGAGGAACAGGTGCACTGAAAATGCCGAGGGGTTCCGAAACCTCTATCGGGCAGAGGCGCCTATCGCCACCAAGCCGTAAGGCGTGACCGTCTGCGCCCGTCTGGCAGCGGATCGGACCTGATGGTGGCCAATCCCGCGATTTCCCGCGAAAGCCGCTGTGACATGATCCCCGCGATGATGGCGGAAGCCAAGGCGGCCGAGCCCATGATGTTCAGCAGCACGATGTCCATATGCGCCTCCATGACCCCTGAGGCGGAGCGTATGCTTCATCGGCAGGAAAGCGTCTTGGGCAGGTGGGCTACCTCGGCGGATGGCACCTTTGGTGGGGGAGGGGAGCGAAGGGAAACGCACGCTGATTCCACAGAAATACCCCAGCCGAGACGTCCTCCGGTTGAGGTGCTGCATTGGTCAAAGCGTTGAGGAAAATCGGGCCGATTGATTCGACCGGCAGAGTTCAGCCGCCTTCGCCTGGAAAAGAGGCGCGATACCGCAAGCGCAGTTCCTCTGCGGCTTCCTGAAGAGGGAGTCTCAGCTCTTGGGAGCGGGATAGAATGTCCTGCTTCACGAAGTCCTTGAGATCCTCCTCGGCGCCGCTGCCATCCAGCCGCTCCAGCTCAATCGCAGTCCTTTTGTCCATGCATTCCAGAGCGTTGAGAAGATAGTGCAGCTTTGCTTCAATGTCTGAAGTCGGTACCGCCGGGAAAGTATCCGCGACAAGGTCCGTCTGGGACTTGAGCTTATATTCCATGCCATTCCCCTGTTGTTAGAAGCTCGCATGGCCAGCCTGGGCCGTGGGGGAAGCATGAGGGCATGAGGCCTGAGGGTTCGCAATCCCGAATTCTGCGATTAATACTTCATGAGTATTCGCTCGTTACAGCCCAAGCTTGGCTATTTCCAAGATTAAACGTAGTTTTATTTCATTATCATTTGTTAAAGCGCGACTGCTCCGGAAATTGCTGCCAAGGTTAACCGCAGATTAGCTTTCTCGGAGCAGGTTGGAGGCTGGATTTCGGAGGAGCCTCGCTATGCGTCATCTCAAGACCTGCCTCGGCCTCGTCGTCGCCGCCAGCGTGCTCGCGCCCTTCCTGACCTTGTCGGCTTACGCGGCGACGATCGTCGTTGCGGCTATGGTCGCTCCGTAGGGATCGTCCTGCCGCCCGAAGCCATTCCGCTCTCTTTGAAGTGCCGGAAACCTCACAGGCTGTTCGGAAAGACGGCGGCCGCGCCGTGCATGTCGTTTCTGAAGGGAACGTGCGCCTCGGATGCGTTCCGCCTTGCGGGCCAATCCACAAATGGTGGGGAATGGTGCCGGTGGAGAGGATCGAACTCCCGACCTTCGGTTTACAAAACCGCTGCACTACCGCTGTGCTACACCGGCTGACGCTACGCGTGGTCAGGTAGCAGTCTGCGAAGCGGGACGCAAGTTCCGTACAAATGGAAATATTAAGTGTTCCAGCACACCGAAACCAACTCTCGAATCTGGAATTGTTACGTCGACTGATCGAGGAGTTGGTGTGATGAAGGCCTCAGGGGCTTCGTATAAGGCAAGAAAATCTGCGTTTGGCGGAAGTTTTAAGGTTCTCGCTGTGCTGGCTGTTGCCGTGGCCTGCGGCCTGGCTTCGGAGAGCGCCGTCGCAGCTCATCCCGGCCACGGCGAAGCGGCCAAGCCGGTCAAGGAGGCGACAACTCCTGTCGCGGCGAAGGATGTCGAGACCACGTCCTCGATCGGGATGAATGTCGCGGGCGATCCATACTGCAATGTCTCTCGGAAGCGTCTTTTCGTGGAAGGCGAGGGCTGGATCGTCCGTCGCGTCACGACCTGCTACTGAGCGCAAGTTTACGCAGAGTGGAAAATGAAAAGCCCCGCCTCGCGGCGGGGCTTTCCTTTGTTGGGTATGGACCCGAGAGGCTTAGCGCCTGGCGTCGAGCCCGTCGAAGGTCAGGATATCCCGGTCCTTGGTCTCCGGCACGAAGAGAAGGCCGACCACGAAGGTCACCAGGGCGATCACGATCGGGTACCAGAGGCCGTAGTAGATGTCGCCGGTGGCTGCCACCATCGCGAAGGCCGTCGGAGGCAGGAGTCCACCGAACCAGCCGTTGGCGATGTGGTAGGGCAGGGACATCGCGGTGTAGCGGATGCGGGTGGGGAAGAACTCCACCAGAGCCGCCGCGATCGGGCCGTAGACCATCGTGACGTAGATCACGAGGATCGTCAGGATGCCGATGGCCTTGAGGGCCTGAGCGTTGCCGAGGGCGTCGAAGAAGCCGCCGACCTTCAGGATGGTCGGATCGCCTGCCTTCGGATAACCCGCTTCCGCCGCAGCATTCGTGAACGCCGTGATGTTGGCCGGGATCGCCGCAGCGATCGGGACTTCCTTGCCGTTGAAGGTCACCTTCGGGGCGGTGCCGGGGGCAGCGGGAACGAGTTCATACTTGACCGCTGAACGGGCGAGCGACACGCGAGCGATATCGCAAGGCGCGGTGAAGGTACGAATACCCACCGGGTCGAACACCGAGCCACAGGTGGCCGGATCGGCCACGACCTGAACCTTCGCCGTCTCAAGAGCCTGGTTGAGGCGCGGGCTGACCACGCTCGTGAGGGCGCCGAAGAGCGGGAAGTAGGTGATGGCTGCGATCAGACAGCCGCCGAGGATCACCGGCTTGCGGCCGATCTTGTCCGACAGCGCGCCGAAGAAGACGAAGCCGCCGGTACCGATGATCAGCGACCAGGCAATCAGCACGTTTGAGGTGAGCAGGTCGACCTTCAGGATGCTCTGGATGAAGAACAGGGCGTAGAACTGGCCCGTGTACCACACCACGGCCTGACCGATGGCAAGACCGATCAGGGCGATGAGCACCATCTTGAGGTTGCTCCATTGGCCGAAAGCTTCCTTCAGCGGCGCCTTCGACTGCGTGCCCTCGTCCTTCATCTTCTTGAAGGCCGGGGATTCGTGCATCTGGAGACGAATCCAGACCGAGATGGCGAGCAGGACTACCGAGAGAAGGAACGGAATGCGCCAGCCGGCGATCGGCCAGCCTTCACCGGTCTGGAAGCCCTGTTCGCCCATCCAGGTGCGGAGCACGAGGATGACGACGAGGGAGAGCAGCAGGCCGACGGTCGCCGTGATCTGGATGAAGCTGGTGTAGAAGCCGCGACGACCCACGGGAGCGTGCTCGGCCACGTAGACCGCTGCACCGCCGTACTCGCCGCCGAGCGCGAGGCCCTGGAGCATGCGGAGCGCGATCAGGACCACCGGTGCGACCCAGCCGATCTGAGCGTAGCTCGGCAGAAGGCCGACCAGGAAGGTCGAGAAACCCATGATCAGGATCGTGACGAGGAAGGTGTATTTCCGGCCGACGAGATCGCCGATGCGGCCGAAGAAGATGGCGCCGAAGGGGCGCACCAGGAAGCCGGCCGCGAAGGCCAGGAGCGCGAAGACGTTGCGGGTCGTCACGTCGAACGCGGAGAAGAACTGCGCGCCGATGATCGTGGCGAGAGAGCCGTAAAGATAGAAATCGTACCATTCGAAGACGGTACCGAGCGAAGAGGCCAGGATGACCTTCTTCTCCTCCCGCGTCATCGGCCGCGCCGCGGCGGCCGAATGAGGCGTTGTTGCTGCTGTTGCCATAAGGTTCCCTTCCATTCATGCCCGGTGATCCGGGTTCTGAGCCCGAAAGCCAGCTTGGCCGACTTTGGGCTGAGGCATCGTGACTGCGCAGGGCAGTCAAGAATTCCATCGAACGGGAGGCTAACTCCGGCCTTTCTTTCCACAATTCACAATTGGTATTTGCGACTTCAGTCTAAGAAGAGGTAGATTTTAGGCAAAAACCTAGAAAAATCAATTGGTTGGAGTCGCATTCACGCTACTTCGCAGTTGTCCTGGCAGCGCCCTTAACCACAGCATAAAGGCTGATCGCGGCGGCATTGGAAACGTTCAGGCTCTTGATGGCCCCGGGCATGTCGAGCCGGCCGATCACGTCGCAGCAATCACGGGTCCTCTGGCGCAGGCCCTTGCCCTCCGATCCCAGCACCAGGACGACGGGCAGGGTGATCGGCACCTCGTCCAGATTCGTCTCGCCGGTGGAATCGAGGCCGATTCGCTGGAAGCCGCGCTCTCCCAGGGCCGTGAGCGCGTCGCCGAGATTGCGCACGATCATGAAAGGCACGTGCTCGAGGCCTCCGGAGGCGGATTTCGCCAGGACGCCTGTCGCCGCCGGGCTGTGCCGGGCCGTCGTGATGATGGCCTCCACATCGAAGGCCGCAGCCGTGCGGACGATGGCGCCCACATTGTGCGGGTCGGTGATCTGGTCGAGAGCCAGAACCACGCGGGTGCCGCTCAGGGTGTCGACTGAGGGCGAGGGCAGGGGATCGGCCTCGGCGTAGAGCCCCTGGTGGACCGCATCGGGCTCGAGAAGCCGGTTGATCTCGTCCGGCCGGACGATCTCAGGTTCGATAGGCAGGGTGCCCAGCTCCTCGCTCAGACGTCGGGCGGAGTTCTCCGTCGCCAGGATCCGGCGAATCGTTCGCTTTCCGTTCCGTAATGCTTCGGCGACCGGGTGCCAGCCGTACAGGATCGTGGTGTCGATCTCGAAGTTCGGGCGCCGGGCGTATGGATCGCGGCGGCCGGATTTCCCGTGAGGACGCTGGAATTTCGGCTTGCGGGACGGGAAAGGGCGATCGCTCATAGCGGTTGGATCTCGGTTGAAACGGAACGGGCAATAGCACAGAGCCGGCCCGTTCACGACCCATCCATTTCATAACGCTTTGAGGTTGACACCGGTCATCCGCCTCACCATAAGAGCGCCACGGAACGCCGGCCTCGCGGCAGGCGGTCCGCAGAACGGCCTCGGCGTTTTGCGTTCGGGTTGGGTTCTAAGGGGGAATGTCCCGAGCGGCAAAGGGGGCGGACTGTAAATCCGCTGGCTATGCCTTCGTAGGTTCGAGTCCTACTTCCCCCACCACCCAATCAGATGGGCATGCGGGTGTAGCTCAATGGTAGAGCAGCAGCCTTCCAAGCTGAATACGAGGGTTCGATTCCCTTCACCCGCTCCACCATCTTCGACGCTTTCAGCTTAGCTTGTAATTTCGGCCCTCAATGCCTTTATACAGGCCGAAAGGTCCCGGTGACGAGGTGTTCGCCGAACCGTTTCCCGGCATGGCCCGCGGGGAGGGGTCCGAGGCATTCCGTTCTGCAATGTCGAAATTGGCTCTTGCACAAAGAGCCTAACCGCAATATCGGACGCCCCTGGGTTTTTTGTTCCTGGCCTCTGTGAAGGTAGAGATCGATGGCGAAGGAAAAGTTTGAGCGGAATAAGCCGCACTGCAACATTGGGACGATTGGCCATGTTGACCATGGCAAGACGTCTCTGACGGCGGCGATCACGAAGGTTCTGGCGGAGTCGGGCGGGGCGACGTTTACGGCGTACGACCAGATCGACAAGGCTCCGGAGGAGAAGGCGCGCGGGATCACGATCTCGACGGCGCATGTCGAGTACGAGACCAAGAACCGGCACTATGCCCACGTGGACTGCCCCGGTCACGCCGACTACGTGAAGAACATGATCACGGGTGCGGCGCAGATGGACGGCGCGATCCTGGTGGTGTCCTCCGCCGACGGGCCGATGCCGCAGACGCGCGAGCACATCCTTCTGGCGCGCCAGGTCGGCGTTCCGGCGCTGGTGGTGTTCATGAACAAGGTCGACATGGTCGACGACGCCGAGCTGCTCGACCTGGTCGAGCTCGAGGTGCGCGAGCTTCTGTCGAAGTACGACTTCCCGGGCGACGACATCCCGATCGTGAAGGGCTCGGCCCTGTGCGCTCTGGAGGACCGTTCGCCGGAGATCGGCCGTGAGCGCGTGCTCGAGCTGATGGCCGAGGTCGACCGCTACATCCCGCAGCCGGAGCGTCCGGTTGACCAGCCGTTCCTGATGCCGATCGAGGACGTGTTCTCGATCTCGGGCCGCGGCACGGTGGTGACGGGCCGCGTCGAGCGCGGCATCGTGAAGGTCGGCGAGGAAGTGGAGATCGTGGGTCTTCGCGACACGCAGAAGACGACGGTGACGGGCGTGGAGATGTTCCGCAAGCTGCTCGACCAGGGCCAGGCGGGCGACAACGTGGGCGTGCTGCTGCGCGGCACGAAGCGCGAGGACGTGGAGCGCGGCCAGGTGCTGTGCAAGCCGGGCTCGATCAAGCCGCACACGAAGTTCAAGGCCGAGGCGTACATCCTGACGAAGGAAGAGGGCGGTCGTCATACGCCGTTCTTCGGCAACTACCGTCCGCAGTTCTACTTCCGCACGACGGACGTGACGGGCGTGGTGACGCTGCCCGAGGGCACCGAGATGGTGATGCCGGGCGACAACATCACGATGGAAGTGACGCTGATTGCGCCGATCGCCATGGAGGAGAAGCTGCGCTTCGCCATCCGTGAAGGCGGCCGCACCGTCGGCGCCGGCGTCGTCGCCGCCGTCATCGACTGATCGATCCAGGTGGCGGTCCGCCGCCACCTGTTGACCGCCGGAGGAGTGTAGCTCAATCGGCTAGAGCACCGGTCTCCAAAACCGGGGGTTGGGGGTTCGAGTCCCTCCACTCCTGCCAGCGGTCGACAAAGCGGGCGTTTTGCGTTAGAGAGCGCCCCGCAGATGGTTTATTAGGTGGCGCGAGGCTTGAAAAAGCAGCCTCGCGCCCCTTCAATTTGGGCTCAAGCGTGCCCTAGAGGACGTTCGCAGCCGCTCTTGCGGTGGCGCGGGCGCAGGAAAATGGCGAAGACGAACCCGTTCGATTTCATACAGCAGGTCCGCTCGGAAGCCGCGAAGGTGACATGGCCGACGCGCAAAGAGACCATGATCACGACCGCTATGGTGTTCGTGATGGTCGTGGTGGCGAGCCTCTTCTTCCTGGTCGTAGACCAGGTGATCGGCTGGGGCGTCCGCTCGGTCCTTCTCGGGCTTGGCGGTTAAGGGGCGGATGCAATGACGAAGCGTTGGTATATCGTCCACGCCTATTCGAACTTCGAGAACAAGGTCGCCCAGTCGATCAAGGATCAGGCGGCACAGCGCGGCCTTGAGGACAAGTTCGACGAGGTCATGGTGCCGACCGAGAAGGTCGTCGAGGTGCGCCGCGGCCGCAAGGTCGACACCGAGCGCAAGTTCTTCCCGGGCTACGTCCTGGTGAAGTGCGACCTGACCGACGAGGTTTACCACCTCATCAAGAATACGCCGAAGGTGACGGGCTTCCTGGGCGCCGACAAGTCCAAGCCGGTTCCGATCCCGGATCGCGAGGCCGAGCGGATCAAGGGGCAGGTGGCCGAGGGTGTCGACCATCCGAAGCCCTCCGTCAGCTTCGAGGTCGGCGAGCAGGTCCGCGTCTCCGACGGGCCCTTCGCATCGTTCAACGGCGTCGTCGAGGAAGTCGACCACGCCCGGGCCCGCCTCAAGGTGGCGGTGTCCATCTTCGGCCGCGCCACGCCGGTCGAACTCGAATACGCTCAGGTCGAGAAGGTCTGATCGTCTCGGGAAGTGGCACCTGTATGGTGACACTTCCCAGGTTCCCCGACAGGGGAGCTTTCATCCGCGGGAGGTCTGCCCGGTCGCCAACCGGGAGCTTCAGGCCGCACCGCGATCTGCAACTGCCATGCCGCTCGGTTGGCGCCGGGCGGGTGGTCCATTGGGAGCAGTCCTATGGCAAAGAAAATCTCGGGCTACGTTAAGCTTCAAGTGCCCGCAGGCGCAGCCAACCCGTCGCCGCCGATCGGTCCGGCGCTCGGTCAGCGCGGCCTGAATATCATGGAATTCTGCAAGGCCTTCAACGCGAAGACCGCGCAGATGGAGAAGGGCACCCCGATCCCGGTGATCATCACCGCGTATCAGGATCGTTCCTTCACCTTCGAGATGAAGCAGCCCCCGGTCTCGTACTGGCTCAAGAAGGCCGCGAAGATCGACAAGGGTTCGCAGACCCCCGGCAAGGGCGGCAATGTCGGCCGCGTGACCCGCGACCAGATCCGCGAGATCGCCGAGAAGAAGATGGTCGATCTCAACTGCGACACCGTTGAATCCGCCATGGCCATGATCGAGGGCTCCGCGCGCTCGATGGGCATGGAAGTGGCGTAAGGAGGGCATGATGGCTGTTAAAGAAGGTAAGCGCGTCCGCGCCGCCCGCGAGGGCATAGAAGTCACCAAGCTCTACCCGATCCAGGACGCGGTGAAGCTGATCAAGGAACGCGCCAAGGCGAAGTTCGACGAGACCATCGAGGTCTCCATGAACCTCGGCGTCGATCCCCGCCACGCCGACCAGATGGTCCGCGGCGTCTGCAACCTGCCGAACGGCTCCGGCCGTACGGTGCGCGTTGCCGTATTCGCCCGCGGCGCCAAGGCCGACGAGGCCAAGGCTGCCGGTGCCGACATCGTCGGCGCCGAGGAGCTCTTCGAGGCCGTCAACGGCGGCACGATCGACTTCGACCGCTGCATCGCCACCCCGGACCTGATGCCGCTCGTCGGCCGTCTCGGTAAGGTACTCGGCCCGCGCGGCCTGATGCCGAACCCGAAGGTCGGAACGGTCACCATGGACGTGAAGGGCGCGGTCGAGGCTGCCAAGGGCGGCGCAGTCGAGTTCCGCGTCGAGAAGGCCGGCATCGTCCATGCCGGCATCGGCAAGGCCTCCTTCGACGAGGGCAAGCTGGTGGAGAACATCAAGGCGTTCGCCGATGCGGTCGCCAAGGCGAAGCCCACCGGCGCCAAGGGCACCTACATCCAGCGCGTCGCGATCTCCTCGACGATGGGCCCGGGTGTGAAGGTCGATCCCTCCTCGGTGATCGGCGGCTAACGAAGCCCGTTTCCAGACAATCGAGAAAGCCCGGCCTTCGTGCCGGGCTTTTTCTTTTCCGAGTCCCATTTCTGACCGTCCTGGTGCAAAAAAAGTTTCGACGGGATGTCGATCCGGCCGATGTCCGTTCGTCGTAGGAACAGGAGAGCCCATGCGGCCTCCCTGGATCACAAGGAGATGAGACGATGCGCGTGATGGTGTTGGTGAAGGCGACCGAGGACAGCGAAGCGGGCGTCATGCCCACGACCGAGCTTTTCGAGGCCATGGGCCGGTTTAACGACGAACTGATCAAGGCCGGCATTCTCCTGACTGCGGACGGACTCAAGCCGTCGTCGCAGGGCAAGCGGGTCGCCTTCGACGGCCCAAGCCGCACCGTCATAGACGGGCCCTTCGCCGAGACCCGCGAACTCGTTGCCGGCTTCTGGCTCTGGGAGGTCAAGGACATGGACGAGGCGGTCGAGTGGGTGAAGCGCTGTCCCAACCCGATGTTCGGCCCGAGCGAGATCGAGATCCGCCCGTTTTACGAGATGGCGGATTTCGGCGATGTCGTGACACCGGAAATCGCCGAGCGGGAAAAGCAGCGTCGCGAGAGGACCTCGGGCCAATGAGCCTCGCCTTTCGCGTGCCCGGGCGTCCGACGCCCTCTTGAGCGAGACTGTGACGGCAACCGAGCCTCTCCGAGCGATCGAGGCGATCTTCCGGATCGAGCGGGCAGGGCTCATCGCCCGCCTGGCGCGGATGGTGCGCGACGTGGGCCTGGCCGAGGAGCTGGCGCAGGATGCCTTCGTCACGGCCCTGTCGGATTGGCCGAGAACCGGGGTTCCGGCCAATCCCGGCGCCTGGCTGAACGCTGCGGCCAAGCGCCGGGCCATCGACCGACTGAGGCGCGACAGGATGCGCGCGCGCAAGCACGCCGAGATCGGCCGCGACCTTTCGAAAGAGGACGAGGCCGGCATCGCGGCGATCGAGGCGGCCATGGACGACGATGTCGGCGACGAGTTGCTGGGCCTGATCTTCGCCGCCTGTCACCCGGTCCTGTCTCCCGATGCACGGGTGGCTCTGACCCTGCGCCTGATCGGCGGGCTGACGACGGACGAGATCGCCCGGGCCTACCTCGTCAGCGAGGCGACCGTCGCCCAGCGCATCGTCCGGGCGAAGCGGGTGCTCGGCAAGGCCGGCCTGTCCTTCGAGGTGCCACGGGGATTGGACCGGCGGGACCGCCTCTCCTCGGTGCTGGAGGTCGTCTATCTGATCTTCAACGAGGGTTACTCGGCGACTGCCGGCGGGGATCTGACCCGTCCGGCCCTGTGCGCCGAGGCCCAGCGCCTGGGGCGCATCCTTGCGGGTCTGGCTCCCGACGAGCCGGAGGTCTTCGGTCTCCTCGCCCTGATGGAACTTCAGGCGTCGCGCCTGGCGGGCCGCCTCGATCCGGATGGGATGCCGATTCCCCTGACCGAGCAGAACCGGGCCCGGTGGGACCGGCTGCTGATCCATCGGGGCCTTTCCGCCCTGGAGCGCGCCACGGCCCTGGGCGGGGCGTACGGTCCCTATGCCCTGCAGGCCGCGCTCGCCGCCTGTCACGCGCGGGCTAACCGGCCGGAGGAGACCGATTGGCGAAGGATCGCGGGGCTCTACGATGCGCTTCGGGTGGTCATGCCCTCACCGGTGGTCGATCTCAACCGGGCCGTGGCCCACAGCATGGCCTTCGGACCAGAGGCCGGCCTCGCGCTCCTTGACGAAATCGACCGGGATGCAGATCTAAGGAACTACGCCCCTCTGCCGGCAGCGAGAGGGGATTTCCTTTTCCGAGCGGGCCGCTCCGCTGAAGCCAAGATTCAGTTCGAGCATGCCGCAGCGCTCAACCGCAATGAGCGCGAGAGGGCCTTTCTGCTCCGGCGGGCCTCCGCCTGTGACGGTCTAATCGAAACAATGTAGCGCAAATAAGCAGGCCTGGACCGGCAAATGCCTCTTGGCAAATGCTTCAGAAAGGCTTAATAGAACGCGTTGAGTTTCCAACATATGCCGAGGCTCCGCTTTTGCGCGGGCTTCTGGCTGCAAATCCGTCCCGGAGACGGGGCGGTGACAAGCCGGCGAGCCAAAGGGCAACCTTTGGCGCGTTCCGGCTATGTCCTGTCCGAGACTGCAGGTGCTGGCTTGCCAGTTTAATTCGAAAGGGCCTGCATAGACGGGGAAGCCGAGTTTAACACCTGTTCAACGCAGGTGAAAAGGATCGGTTCGAACCATCTCACCCGGTGCGCCGCCAGGCGTCATTTGGGGGACAGGGCTTGCGAGAGCGTCGTTCAGGATGCCTCGGATGCAAGTCCGGGCCTTGAGCGGCAAATGCAACCGGCGGATACTTCCGCCAACCGGAGAGAGCCCAGTGGAAAGAGCAGCAAAGCGCGAGCTCGTCTCGACTCTCAACGACGTGTTTAACACCACGAGCGTTGTCGTCGTCGCCCACTATGCTGGCCTCACGGTCGCCGACATGCAGAAGCTGCGCGCGCAGATGAAGCAGGCCGGTGCCACCGTGAAGGTCGCAAAAAACAGCCTCGCCAAAATCGCTCTCGAAGGCAAGGACGTCGCGTCCATCTCGGGCCTTATGAAAGGTCCGACCCTGATCGCTTATTCGAGCGATCCGGTCGCGGCTCCCAAGGTCGCTGTCGATTTCGCCAAGGGTAACGACAAGCTCGTGATCCTCGGCGGGGCAATGGGCACGACCGCCCTGAACGTGGACGGAGTGAAGGCGCTTGCCACTCTGCCGTCCCTCGAC
Organism: Microvirga ossetica; assembly: GCF_002741015.1. Lineage (NCBI taxonomy): Bacteria > Pseudomonadati > Pseudomonadota > Alphaproteobacteria > Hyphomicrobiales > Methylobacteriaceae > Microvirga > Microvirga ossetica. The sequence continues at coordinate 4,418,890 of NZ_CP016616.1, forward strand.
GAACTGCGCGGCAAGCTGGTCGGCCTCATCCAGGCCCCGGCTACCAAGATCGCTCAGCTCAGCACTGCGCCGGCAGCGAAGCTCGCCCGCGTATTCGGGGCCTATGCCAAGACAGGCGAAGCGGCGTGAGGCCGTAACCTCAACCATCAAACCGTTCGAACTGAACTTAAGGAACTAAGAAATGGCTGATCTTGCCAAGCTCGTTGACGATCTTTCGTCGCTGACCGTTCTCGAGGCCGCCGAGCTCTCGAAGATGCTCGAAGAGAAGTGGGGCGTTTCCGCTGCCGCGGCTGTTGCCGTCGCTGCCGCTCCCGGTGCTGGCGGCGCTGCCGCCGCTGTTGAAGAGCAGACCGAGTTCACGGTCGTCCTGGCTGGCGCCGGCGACAAGAAGATCGAGGTCATCAAGGAAGTCCGTGCCATCACCGGCCTGGGCCTGAAGGAAGCTAAGGACCTCGTCGAGGGCGCGCCGAAGCCTGTCAAGGAAGGCGTTTCCAAGGACGAAGCCGAGAAGATCAAGGCGACCCTCGAGAAGGTCGGCGCCAAGGTCGAGCTTAAGTAATTTTGCGGCCCTAAGGGCTGCAGGATTGCCCCCGAGGAATCGGGGCTCAAAAACACACGGTCCCAGGCGTTTTTGCCTGGGGCCGTTGTGTCGTCAAAGAGAGGTCCAGCTTCTTGGCGACGCTTCAGAAGGTCTGGAAACGGACCTGAATTCTTGCGGTTAGCGGGCGGTTTGAGCCGCCGGGCGGCTAATCGAGAAGCCTGACCTTCGGGGTTCTCGATTAGCTGTGTATGAGGAACGAGGTCCAGATGGCCAACACACTGATCGGCCGGAAGCGCATTCGCAAGTTCTTCGGAAAAATCAAGGAAGTGGCGGAGATGCCGAACCTCATCGAGGTTCAGAAGGCATCCTACGACCAGTTCCTGATGGTCGAAGAGCCAAAGGGTGGCCGGCCGGAAGAGGGCTTGCAAGCCGTCTTCAAATCGGTTTTCCCGATTTCGGACTTTTCGAATACTGCCCTGCTCGAATTCGTGAAGTACACGTTCGAGCCTCCGAAATACGACGTCGACGAGTGCCGCCAGCGGGGCATGACCTTTGCTGCGCCGCTCAAGGTCACGCTGCGCCTGATCGTGTTCGATGTGGACCCGGATACCGGCGCCCGCTCCGTGAAGGACATCAAGGAGCAGGACGTCTACATGGGCGACATGCCGCTCATGACCGACAACGGCACCTTCATCGTGAACGGCACCGAGCGCGTGATCGTCTCGCAGATGCACCGCTCGCCGGGCGTGTTCTTCGACCACGACAAGGGCAAGACGCATTCCTCGGGCAAGCTGCTGTTCGCTGCCCGCATCATCCCGTATCGCGGTTCCTGGCTCGACATCGAGTTCGACGCCAAGGACATCGTCTACGCACGTATCGACCGCAAGCGTAAGCTCCCGGTCACGTCTCTGCTCTACGCTCTGGGCCTCGACGGCGAGGAGATCCTCGATACGTTCTACAACCACATCGCCTACAAGCGGGACGGCGATGCCTGGTCCGTGCCGTTCGATGCCGAGCGCATGAAGGGCTTCAAGGCTTCCGCGGACCTGATCGACGCCAAGAGCGGCGAGGTTGTGCTCGAGGCTGGCAAGAAACTGACCGCCCGCACCGCCCGCCAGCTGGCCGAGAAGGGCCTCAAGAACCTTCGCGCGACGGACGAGGACCTCTACGGCCAGTACATCGCGGAAGATCTCGTGAACCCCTCCACCGGCGAGATCTATGCCGAGGCGGGCGACGAGATCACCGAGAAGCTGCTGAAGGGCCTGGAAGATGCCGGCTTCACCGAGATTCCGGTGCTCGACATCGACCACGTCACGGTCGGCCCGTACATCCGCAACACGCTCGCCGTCGACAAGGCCTCCTCCCGTGAGGACGCCCTGTTCGACATCTACCGCGTCATGCGTCCGGGCGAGCCGCCGATCCTCGAGACGGCGGAAGCGATGTTCAACTCGCTGTTCTTCGACGCCGAGCGCTACGACCTCTCGGCCGTCGGCCGCGTGAAGATGAACATGCGCCTCGACCTCGACGCCGAGGACACCGTGCGCACGCTTCGCCGCGAGGACATCCTCGCGGTGACGAAGGCGCTCGTGGACCTGCGCGACGGCAAGGGCGAGATCGACGACATCGACCACCTCGGCAACCGCCGCGTGCGCTCGGTCGGCGAGCTCATGGAAAACCAGTACCGCCTCGGCCTGCTCCGCATGGAGCGTGCGATCAAGGAGCGCATGTCGTCGGTCGATATCGACACCGTCATGCCGCAGGACCTGATCAACGCGAAGCCCGCGGCTGCCGCGGTGCGCGAGTTCTTCGGCTCGTCGCAGCTGTCGCAGTTCATGGACCAGACCAACCCGCTCTCCGAGGTCACGCACAAGCGTCGTCTCTCGGCGCTTGGCCCGGGCGGTCTGACCCGCGAGCGCGCCGGCTTCGAGGTGCGCGACGTGCACCCGACCCATTACGGCCGCATCTGCCCGATCGAGACGCCGGAAGGCCCAAACATCGGTCTGATCAACTCGCTGGCCACCTTCGCGCGCGTCAACAAGTACGGCTTCATCGAGACGCCGTTCCGCCGCGTGCGCGACAGCCGCGTGACGGACGAGGTGATCTATCTCTCCGCCATGGAAGAGGCGAAGTACAACATCGCCCAGGCCAACTCGCCGCTGGATACGAAGGGCACCCTGACGGAAGAGCTCGTGATCTGCCGTCGCGCCGGTGAAAACATCGTCGCGGCTCCCGATCGCGTCGACCTGATGGAAGTGTCGCCGAAGCAGCTCGTGTCGGTCGCCGCCGCGCTCATCCCGTTCCTCGAGAACGACGACGCGAACCGCGCTCTCATGGGCTCGAACATGCAGCGTCAGGCCGTGCCTCTGGTTCAGGCGGACGCTCCGTTCGTCGGCACCGGCATGGAAGCGGTCGTCGCCCGTGACTCGGGCGCCGCGATTGCTGCCCGCCGCACCGGCGTGGTCGACCAGGTGGACGCGACCCGTATCGTTATCCGCGCGACGGAGAACACGGATCCGACCCGTCCCGGCGTCGACATCTACCGGCTGCAGAAGTTCCAGCGCTCCAACCAGTCGACCTGCATCACGCAGAAGCCGCTGGTTCGCGCCGGCGACATCGTGCGCAAGGGCGACATCATCGCCGACGGTCCGTCGACCGAATACGGCGAGCTGGCGCTCGGCCGGAACGTGCTCGTCGCGTTCATGCCGTGGAACGGCTACAACTTCGAAGACTCGATCCTGCTCTCCGAGCGGATCGTGAAGGAAGACGTCTTCACCTCGATCCATATCGAAGAGTTCGAGGTGATGGCCCGCGACACGAAGCTGGGTCCTGAGGAAATTACGCGCGACATTCCGAACGTGTCGGAAGAGGCGCTTAAGAACCTCGACGAGGCCGGCATCGTGTATATCGGCGCCGAGGTCCATGCGGGCGACATCCTCGTCGGCAAGATCACGCCGAAGGGCGAAAGCCCGATGACGCCGGAAGAGAAGCTTCTGCGCGCCATCTTCGGCGAGAAGGCCTCCGACGTCCGCGACACCTCGCTGCGCGTGCCCCCGGGCGTGACCGGCACGATCGTCGAAGTCCGTGTCTTCAACCGTCACGGCGTCGACAAGGACGAGCGCGCCCAGGCCATCGAGCGCGAGGAAATCGAGCGTCTCGCGAAGGATCGCGACGACGAGCAGGCGATCCTCGACCGCAACACCTATGCGCGCCTGGCTGAGATCCTCACCGGCAAGAGCGGCGTTGCGGGCCCGAAGGGCTACAAGAAGGACGCGAAGATCACCCGCGAGCTCCTCAACGAGTATCCGCGGTCGCAGTGGTGGCAGTTCGCGGTCGAAGACGATGCTCTGATGACCGAGATCGAGGCCATGCAGAAGCAGTACGACGAGTCGAAGAAGCGCCTCGAACAGCGCTTCCTCGACAAGGTCGAGAAGCTGCAGCGTGGCGACGAGCTTCCTCCCGGCGTCATGAAGATGGTCAAGGTCTTCGTGGCCGTGAAGCGTAAGATCCAGCCGGGCGACAAGATGGCTGGCCGTCACGGCAACAAGGGTGTCGTGTCGCGCATCGTGCCGATCGAGGACATGCCTTTCCTTGAGGACGGCACCCATGCCGATATCGTGCTCAACCCGCTCGGCGTGCCGAGCCGCATGAATGTCGGTCAGATCCTCGAGACGCATCTGGGCTGGGCCGCTGCCGGTCTCGGCAAGCAGGTCGCGCAGGCGGTCGATGCCTACATGAAGTCGGGCAAGTCCAATGCGCTGCGCGAGCAGCTCGTGTCGATCTACGGCAAGCTGCCTGAGATCGAGCAGGCTTCGGACGAGGAGCTGGTCGATCTCGGCAACAAGCTGCGTCGCGGCGTTCCGTTCGCCACGCCCGTCTTCGACGGCGCGAAGGAGTCGGACATCGAGGCCATGCTGGAGAAGGCCGGGCTGAACCCGTCGGGTCAGGTGACGCTCTACGACGGCAAGACCGGCGAGGCGTTCGACCGCAAGGTGACCGTGGGCTACATCTACATGCTGAAGCTCCACCACCTCGTGGACGACAAGATCCACGCCCGCTCCATCGGCCCCTACAGCCTCGTCACCCAGCAGCCGCTGGGCGGCAAGGCCCAGTTCGGCGGCCAGCGCTTCGGCGAGATGGAGGTGTGGGCTCTGGAGGCTTACGGCGCCGCCTACACCCTGCAGGAAATGCTCACCGTCAAGTCGGACGACGTGGCCGGCCGTACGAAGGTCTACGAGGCCATCGTTCGCGGCGACGACACCTTCGAGTCGGGCATTCCGGAGAGCTTCAACGTTCTCGTGAAGGAAATGCGCTCGCTCGGCCTGAACGTGGAGCTGACCAACTCCAAGAAGGCTGCCAACGAGCAAGGGCAGCTGCCACCCTCCGAAGCCGCGGAATAAGCGCTCGGCGGTTCGAGTTTGACGTTCGGCCGCGGCGATGATGCCGCGGCCACAATGCAATTGCCGGTGAGGGTGCTTATCTACGCGCCCTTCAGCCCAGGAGACGGCGATGAATCAAGAGGTCATGAATCTCTTCAACCAGACGGCCCAGCCGCAGAGCTTCGATCAGATCAAGATCTCGATCGCGAGCCCTGAGAAGATTCTGTCCTGGTCCTACGGCGAGATCAAGAAGCCGGAGACCATCAACTACCGTACGTTCAAGCCCGAGCGCGACGGCTTGTTCTGCGCGCGCATCTTCGGTCCCATCAAGGACTACGAGTGCCTGTGCGGCAAGTATAAGCGCATGAAGTACAAGGGCGTCATCTGCGAGAAGTGCGGCGTCGAGGTGACGCTGGCCCGCGTCCGTCGCGATCGCATGGGTCACATCGAGCTCGCCGCCCCCGTCGCTCACATCTGGTTCCTGAAGTCCCTGCCGAGCCGCATCGGTCTGCTGCTCGACATGACCCTGAAGGATCTGGAGCGCATCCTCTATTTCGAGTCCTACATCGTCGTCGATGCGGGCCTGACGCCGCTCAAGGACCGTCAGCTCCTCACCGAGGAGGAATATATCCGCGCTCAGGACGAGTACGGTGAAGATTCCTTTACGGCCATGATCGGCGCGGAAGCGATCCGCCGGATCCTGCAGGAGCTCGACCTCGAGAAGACCGCGCAGGACATCCGCGAGGAGATCGCGGTCACCACGTCCGAGCTGAAGCCCAAGAAGCTCATGAAGCGCCTCAAGATCATCGAGGCCTTCGTCCAGTCGGGCAACAAGCCCGAGTGGATGATCATGACCGTCGTTCCGGTGATCCCGCCGGACCTGCGTCCGCTCGTGCCGCTCGACGGCGGCCGCTTCGCGACCTCGGACCTGAACGACCTCTATCGCCGCGTCATCAACCGCAACAACCGCCTGAAGCGGCTCATGGAGCTGCGCGCTCCGGACATCATCGTCCGCAACGAGAAGCGCATGCTGCAGGAGGCGGTCGACGCCCTGTTCGACAACGGCCGCCGCGGCCGCGTCATCACCGGCGCCAACAAGCGTCCGCTGAAGTCGCTCGCCGACATGCTGAAGGGCAAGCAGGGCCGCTTCCGCCAGAACCTGCTCGGCAAGCGCGTCGACTACTCGGGCCGTTCGGTCATCGTGGTCGGTCCGGAGCTCAAGCTGCACCAGTGCGGCCTGCCGAAGAAGATGGCGCTCGAGCTGTTCAAGCCGTTCATCTACGCCAAGCTCGACGCACGCGGCCTGTCCGCCACCGTCAAGCAGGCGAAGAAGCTCGTCGAGAAGGAGAAGCCGGAAGTCTGGGATATCCTGGACGAGGTCATCCGCGAGCATCCGGTTCTCCTGAACCGCGCTCCGACCCTGCACCGTCTCGGCATCCAGGCCTTCGAGCCCACCCTCATCGAGGGCAAGGCGATCCAGCTGCACCCGCTCGTCTGCGCCGCGTTCAACGCGGACTTCGACGGCGACCAGATGGCCGTCCACGTGCCGCTCTCGCTCGAGGCGCAGCTCGAAGCCCGCGTGCTGATGATGTCGACCAACAACATCCTGCACCCGGCCAACGGGCAGCCGATCATCGTGCCGTCGCAGGACATCGTTCTCGGCCTTTACTATCTCTCCATCGTCTCCGACGGTCAGCCCGGCCAGGGCAAGGCCTTCGCCGACATGGGCGAGATCGAGCATGCCCTGAACGAGAAGGTCATCACGCTCCACACCAAGATCCGCTACCGCTGGGAAGGCCTGGACGAGGACGGCAAGCCGGTGTCGAAGATCGTCGACACCACGGCCGGCCGCGTCATGCTCTCGCGCCTGCTGCCGAAGCACCCGATGCTTCCCTTCGACGTCGTGAACAAGCTCATGACGAAGAAGGAGATCTCCAACATGATCGATGCCGTCTATCGGCATTGCGGTCAGAAGGAGTCGGTGATCTTCTGCGATCGCATCATGGGCCTCGGGTTCTACAACGCGTTCAAGGCCGGCATCTCGTTCGGCAAGGACGACATGGTGATCCCGGAGAACAAGTGGGAGATCGTCGAGGAGACCCGTTCCCTCGCGAAGGACTACGAGCAGCAGTACCAGGACGGCCTCATCACCCAGGGCGAGAAGTACAACAAGGTTGTCGACGCCTGGGCGAAGTGCTCGGACCGCCTCGCGGCCGAGATGATGAACCGCATCTCCACGGTGCAGAAGGACGAGAACGGCCGCGACAAGCCGGTCAACTCGATCTACATGATGTCCCACTCGGGCGCTCGTGGTTCGCCGGCGCAGATGAAGCAGCTCGCGGCGATGCGCGGCCTCATGGCCAAGCCGTCCGGCGAGATCATCGAGACGCCGATCATCTCGAACTTCAAGGAAGGCCTCGACGTTCTCGAGTACTTCAACTCGACCCACGGCGCCCGTAAGGGCCTGGCCGACACCGCGCTCAAGACGGCGAACTCAGGCTACCTGACCCGCCGCCTCGTCGACGTGGCGCAGGACGCGGTCATCCGTGAGCCGGATTGCGGCACCGAGAGGGGCATCAAGATGCGCGCCATCATCGACGCCGGCCAAGTGGTCGCGTCGCTGGCTTCGCGCATCCTCGGCCGCTCGACGGCTGAGGATCTGGTTGCCCAGGACGGCACCGTCATCGTTCCGCAGGGCACGATGATCGAAGAGCAGCACCTCGAGGCGATCGGCGCTGCCGGCATCCAGGAGGTGAAGATCCGCTCCGTGCTCGTCTGCGAGTCGAAGAACGGCGTCTGCGCCACCTGCTACGGCCGCGACCTGGCCCGGGGAACCCCGGTCAACCACGGCGAGGCTGTCGGCGTCATCGCTGCGCAGTCCATCGGCGAGCCGGGCACGCAGCTCACCATGCGTACCTTCCACATCGGCGGTGCGGCTCAGATCGCGGATTCGTCCTTCATCGAGTCGAGCTTCGAAGGCAAGATCGGCTTCCGCAACAAGAACATCGCGCGCAACTCGGACGGGGATCTCGTCGTCATGGGCCGCAACGTGGCTGTTGTGATCACCGGTGCGGACGGCGCCGAGCGGGCGGTTCACCGCCTGCAATACGGCTCCCGCCTGAAGGTGGACGAGGGCGACACGATCAAGCGCGGTCAGCGCATTGCCGAGTGGGACCCTTACTCCCGTCCGATCCTCACGGAGATCGACGGTACGGTGGGCTACGAGGATCTCGTCGACGGCGGATCGATGATCGAGTCGATGGACGAGTCGACCGGCATCGCCAAGCGCGTGGTCATCGACTGGCGCGGTTCTCCCCGTACGGCGGACCTGCGTCCGGCGGTGGTCATCCAGGGCTCCGGCGGCAAGGTGGCCAAGGTCGCCCGCGGCGGCGACGCCCGCTACCTTCTGCCCGTGGATGCGATTCTCGCGTCGGATCCAGGCTCGAAGGTCAAGGCCGGCGATATCCTCGCCCGTGTCTCGACCGAGAGCGCCAAGACCCGCGACATCACGGGCGGTCTGCCGCGCGTGGCGGAGCTGTTCGAGGCCCGTCGTCCGAAGGATGCGGCCATCATCGCGGAGAAGTCCGGCACGATCCAGTTCGGCCGTGACTACAAGAGCAAGCGTCGTCTGACGCTGAACCCGCACGATGGTTCGGAGCCGGTGGAGTACCTGATCCCGAAGGGCAAGCACATCCACCTGCAGGACGGTGACGTGGTCGAGGTCGGCGACTTCATCGTCGACGGCAACCCGGCACCGCACGACATCCTGGCGATCAAGGGCGTCGAGGAGCTCGCAGCTTACCTCGTGAACGAGATCCAGGAGGTCTACCGCCTCCAGGGCGTGCTCATCAACGACAAGCACATCGAGGTGATCGTTCGCCAGATGCTGCAGAAGGTCGAGATCACCGACGGCGGCGATTCCGAGCTGCTCGCCGGCGAGCAGGTGGACCGCCTCGAGCTCGAGGAGATCAACGAGCGTCTGGTGTCCGAGAAGAAGAAGCCCGCCGACGGCGTGCCGGTTCTGCTCGGTATCACCAAGGCCTCGCTGCAGACCCGCTCCTTCATCTCGGCAGCGTCGTTCCAGGAGACCACCCGCGTCCTCACGGAGGCGGCGGTCAACGGCAAGGTCGATACGCTAGAGGGCCTGAAGGAGAACGTGATCGTCGGCAGCCTGATCCCCGCCGGCACCGGTGCCCTGACGTCTCAGATCAAGGCCGTGGCGACCCATCGCGACGAACTGATCCTGCAGCAGAAGCGCTCCGAGTCCCAGGCTCAGGTCAGCGAGCTGCCGCCTGCAGCCGAGTAACCTGCCAGGCTTTACAAGAACGAAAAGGCCGCCTCCGGGCGGCCTTTTTCATGCCGGGTCGACGATTTTGACGAGGCCGAGCTTGGCCAGCAGAAGCAGACTTTGGATGAGAATGGCAGCCGGCATGCCCTGCTTCGCGGCGAGAATGTCCCTGGCTGCGGCGCCCTGAGGGCCGACCTGCTTCCACACATCGAGGAGCAGGGCCGACGAGAGGTCAGGGGTCGCATTCACCAATGCGATCTTCAGCGCGAGCCGCTGCGAGACCTCGTCTTCATGCACACCGGCCACCGGCACGATCTTATGGTGGCCTGAAAACCTGGCCGTCGGAAAACCGGCAAAGAGTTCGAACGGGTCGGGACGGGCAGGCCAGAGGGCGGCTTTGTCCCGAGGGGAGGGCGGGGACGTGTCTCCGGCCGCTCTCATGCGCGCGAGCTCGTCCCACAGCTCCTCGTAAGCCTTCACGATGACCTTCCAGTCGAACAGTGCCTTCGCCCGGGCAGCGCCGTTCGTCCCCATGCGTCGGCGCAGGTCGGGATCGGAGGCCAGGCGCTCAAATGCAGTGGTCGTCGCGTCGATATCGACGACGACGGCCGTCGAAGCCTGGCCGATATAGGAATCGTAACTGTCGAGCTCCAGCGCGTGGCGGATCGCAAGGCGCTGCCCAGCTCCGGGAGGCGGGGTCATGGTCGGGACGGCAAAGCCGTCGATGCCGTCTCGGACCGTATCCTTGTAACCGTCCCAGTCGGTCACCACCACCGGCAGGCCTGCAGCCATAGCTTCGATAGGGGTCAGGCCGAAGGTCTCCTGAATATTGTCAGACAGGGAGCAGAACACGTCGGCCGAAGCCCAGGCCCTGGTTCGCAAGTCGGGTTCGCGTCCGTCCAGGATGATGGACCGCACGGAAGGGCAAAGCTTGGCGCGGGCGTCGGCGAAGGCCTGGACGATCTGGTCGTTGGCGGCCCAGCCGCACTCGACCAGAACCACCCGGTGGTGGGCGGCGAGGCGTTCGAGCGCGAGGTACATCGGGGCCGGATTGGCCTTGGCATGAAAGGACAGCCGGCCGAGAAACAGAACCACGAAGTCGCTAGCGCCGACCCCGAGCGCGGCGCGTGCCGCGTCCCGATGCCCTGAATGACCGGCCTGGGAGCCACAATCGACGCCCAGAGGAACACGGGCAGCTGCGGCCTGACGAAGCGGCTCGCCCCGAGCTGTCGAGTCAGGTATTCCTCCTGCCGCGAGAACAGGGTCTCGATCACCTCCAGGGACGCGTTGGAGGTGCAGATGATGGCATCCCAGGGCTGAACCGGAGCCGTCAGCAGGCCGGTAAGACCGTCCATCGCCCGGGCGGAGGAGAGGGTGTGGTTCACGCCGCACAGGCTCCAGGCTCGGGAACCGTGAAGCTCGCGCTGCCAGGCCTGCGCCGCGTTGATGGGACTCGGTGTGAAGAGACATCCGACCCCTTTCAATGCTCCCGCCTTGGCCGCAACGATGTAATCGGGCGAGCTGTCGGGGCGGAAGTCCTTGATGAACCGACAGAATTCGTCGCCCAATTTCGGATTCTTCACATATCCTGTAACGGTTTGTCCGGAAGCATGGCGGGCGAATGCCGAAAGGAAGCCGTAACCGGCAAAATGGCGACCCATAGGCTTACCATGGGCCACTTGATAAGCTTCGGTCTCGAAATGGATCGCTGCGGTCACGTCGGCGGCCTTGAGTGGATCGTTATTCCATAACTTTGCTTTCGGCTCTAGGGAACCCATCTGGGGCGGGGATCGGCACAGCTTTTGACCGGCTGGCGGCGCCTTACGGGATCGTTACCGAAAAGTGTTGACTTTCGGCGACTCGGAGGCTAGAGAGACCGAACTTTCCGGCTGGCCGTAGGTTTCCGCGAGTTGAAGCGCCTAGCTTCGACCCATGCCACCTAAACGCTGCCGAACTCAACCTTGACTGACGAATGTCAGATTTAGGGCACGACCGCGGTCAAATCATCGTGGTCCTCTGCAATCGCACCGCGCCAGGGGCTTACCCAAGTCAATGGCGTGGCTTCGTTTTGTGCAACCTGAAAAGGTCCGCAGAAGCGAAGGCAGCGTTCAACCGTTGAAGACACACTCAAAGGCCACCGGGTCGGTGGCTGGTGAAAGAGGGCACAGGATGCCAACGATCTCTCAGCTGATCCGCAAGCCGCGGACGGCGCAAAAGAGCCGGAATAAGGTTCCCGCGCTTGAGGCCTGCCCGCAGAAGCGTGGCGTGTGCACGCGCGTTTATACGACGACCCCGAAGAAGCCGAACTCGGCTCTGCGTAAGGTCGCAAAGGTTCGTCTGACGAACGGGTTCGAAGTCATCGGGTACATCCCGGGCGAAGGCCACAACCTTCAGGAGCACTCCGTGGTCATGATCCGCGGCGGCCGCGTGAAGGATCTTCCGGGTGTCCGTTATCACATCCTCCGCGGTGTCCTCGACACCCAGGGCGTGAAGAATCGTAAGCAGCGTCGTTCGAAGTACGGCGCGAAGCGGCCGAAGTAAGCCGTCAACAGTCATTGAGGTCGGAGCTAGCTCATGTCCCGCCGCCATAGCGCCGAAAAGCGTGAGATCATCCCGGATCCGAAGTTCGGGGATATCGTCGTTACGAAGTTCATGAACTCCATCATGTACGACGGTAAGAAGTCTGCTGCCGAGAGCATCGTCTACGGTGCATTCGACAGCATCGAGAGCCGCGCCAAGGCGAACCCGCTTGAGGTCTTCAAGCAGGCCCTCGACAACGTCGCTCCGGCGATCGAGGTGCGTTCCCGCCGCGTCGGCGGTGCCACGTATCAGGTCCCGGTCGAGGTTCGTACGGAGCGCCGTCAGGCTCTCGCGATCCGCTGGATCATCCAGGCCGCCCGCGGCCGCAACGACAAGACCATGGTCGAGCGCCTCTCCGCCGAGCTGCTCGATGCATCGAACAACCGCGGCAATGCCGTCAAGAAGCGCGAAGACACCCACCGTATGGCGGAAGCCAACCGTGCGTTCTCGCATTACCGCTGGTAAAGGCCTGAGGAGCTGAGCGATGCCCCGCACGCACGCGATTGAGGACTACCGGAATTTCGGCATCATGGCCCACATTGATGCCGGCAAGACCACCACGACCGAGCGCATCCTTTACTACACCGGAAAGTCCCACAAGATCGGTGAAGTGCACGAGGGTGCCGCCACCATGGACTGGATGGAGCAGGAGCAGGAGCGTGGCATCACGATCACGTCCGCTGCGACCACCTGCTTCTGGAACGACAAGCGCCTGAACATCATCGACACCCCCGGCCACGTCGACTTCACCATCGAAGTCGAGCGTTCGCTGCGCGTGCTCGACGGCGCCGTCTGCGTTCTCGACGGCAACCAGGGTGTCGAGCCCCAGACCGAGACCGTCTGGCGCCAGGCCGACAAGTACGACGTTCCGCGTATCGTGTTCGTCAACAAGATGGACAAGACCGGCGCCGACTTCTTCAAGTGCGTGGCCGACATCATCGACCGCGTGGCCGGCAAGCCCGTCTGCCTTCAGCTGCCGATCGGCTCTGAGAGCAACTTCCAGGGCGTGATCGACCTCATCAAGATGAAGGCGATCGTCTGGAATGGCGAGGCTCTCGGCGCTTCCTACAGCGAAGAAGAGATCCCGGCCGAGCTGAAGGATCAGGCTGTCGAGTATCGCGGCAAGCTGATCGAAGCTGCGGTCGAGATGGACGACGATGCCATGGTGGCTTACCTGGACGGCACTGAGCCGGACGATGCTACCCTGCGCCGGCTCGTTCGTACCGCCGTGCAGCGTCGCGCGTTCCACCCGGTTCTCTGCGGCTCGGCGTTCAAGAACAAGGGCGTTCAGCCGCTCCTCGACGCCGTCGTCGACTTCCTGCCGTCCCCGGTTGACCGCGGCGCTGTGGAAGGCATCGACTTCAAGACCGAGGAGCCGACCGTTCGCAAGCCGACCGACGACGATGCGTTCTCCATGCTCGCCTTCAAGATCATGGACGACCCCTTCGTTGGCACGATCACCTTCTGCCGCGTCTATTCGGGCAAGGTCGAGGCCGGTTCCTCGATCCTGAACTCGACCCGCGACAAGAAGGAGCGCGTCGGCCGCATGCTTCTCATGCATGCGAACAACCGCGAGGACATCAAGGAAGCCCATGCCGGCGACATCGTCGCTCTGGCCGGCCTCAAGGACGTCCGCACCGGCGACACGCTCTGCGATCCGATCAAGGCTGTGATCCTCGAGAAGATGGAGTTCCCCGAGCCCGTCATCGAGATCGCGATCGAGCCGAAGTCGAAGGCCGACCAGGAAAAGCTTGGTCTGGCTCTCTCGAAGCTGGCTGCCGAGGATCCGTCCTTCCGCGTCTCGACCGACCAGGAGTCGGGCCAGACGATCCTGAAGGGCATGGGCGAGCTTCACCTCGACATCAAGGTCGACATTCTCCGTCGCACCTACAAGGTCGATGCGAATATCGGCGCTCCGCAGGTTGCCTATCGCGAGACGATCACGAAGAAGGCCGAGATCGACTACACCCACAAGAAGCAGACCGGCGGTACCGGCCAGTTCGCTCGCGTGAAGATCGTCGTCCAGCCGAACGAGCAGGGCGCCGGCTTCTCCTTCGACTCGAAGATCGTCGGCGGTGCGGTTCCGAAGGAATACATCCCCGGCGTCGAAAAGGGCCTTCAGTCGGTGGTGGGCGCTGGCGTCATTGCCGGCTTCCCGGTGGTCGACCTCAAGGTCGAGCTCATCGACGGTGCCTTCCACGAAGTCGACTCGTCGGCCCTGGCCTTCGAAATCGCTTCTCGCGCCGCTCTCCGTGAGGCCCTCCAGAAGGGCGGATCGGTTCTGCTCGAGCCGGTGATGAAGGTCGAGGTCGTGACCCCCGAGGACTACACGGGTTCGGTCATCGGCGACCTGAACTCCCGTCGCGGTCAGATCCAGGGTCAGGACATGCGCGGCAATGCCGTGGTCATCAATGCGATGGTCCCGCTCGCCAACATGTTCGGCTACGTGAACACCCTGCGCTCCATGAGCCAGGGCCGGGCCAACTACACGATGCAGTTCGACCACTACGAGCAGGTGCCGTCGAACGTGGCTGCCGAGGTTCAGGCGAAATACGCCTGAGCCCACTAAGCGAAAATTGAACGATCAAAGGAACGGGTGCCACGATGGCGAAGGAAAAGTTTGAGCGGAATAAGCCGCACTGCAACATTGGGACGATTGGCCATGTTGACCATGGCAAGACGTCTCTGACGGCGGCGATCACGAAGGTTCTGGCGGAGTCGGGCGGGGCGACGTTTACGGCGTACGACCAGATCGACAAGGCTCCGGAGGAGAAGGCGCGCGGGATCACGATCTCGACGGCGCATGTCGAGTACGAGACCAAGAACCGGCACTATGCCCACGTGGACTGCCCCGGTCACGCCGACTACGTGAAGAACATGATCACGGGTGCGGCGCAGATGGACGGCGCGATCCTGGTGGTGTCCTCCGCCGACGGGCCGATGCCGCAGACGCGCGAGCACATCCTTCTGGCGCGCCAGGTCGGCGTTCCGGCGCTGGTGGTGTTCATGAACAAGGTCGACATGGTCGACGACGCCGAGCTGCTCGACCTGGTCGAGCTCGAGGTGCGCGAGCTTCTGTCGAAGTACGACTTCCCGGGCGACGACATCCCGATCGTGAAGGGCTCGGCCCTGTGCGCTCTGGAGGACCGTTCGCCGGAGATCGGCCGTGAGCGCGTGCTCGAGCTGATGGCCGAGGTCGACCGCTACATCCCGCAGCCGGAGCGTCCGGTTGACCAGCCGTTCCTGATGCCGATCGAGGACGTGTTCTCGATCTCGGGCCGCGGCACGGTGGTGACGGGCCGCGTCGAGCGCGGCATCGTGAAGGTCGGCGAGGAAGTGGAGATCGTGGGTCTTCGCGACACGCAGAAGACGACGGTGACGGGCGTGGAGATGTTCCGCAAGCTGCTCGACCAGGGCCAGGCGGGCGACAACGTGGGCGTGCTGCTGCGCGGCACGAAGCGCGAGGACGTGGAGCGCGGCCAGGTGCTGTGCAAGCCGGGCTCGATCAAGCCGCACACGAAGTTCAAGGCCGAGGCGTACATCCTGACGAAGGAAGAGGGCGGTCGTCATACGCCGTTCTTCGGCAACTACCGTCCGCAGTTCTACTTCCGCACGACGGACGTGACGGGCGTGGTGACGCTGCCCGAGGGCACCGAGATGGTGATGCCGGGCGACAACATCACGATGGAAGTGACGCTGATTGCGCCGATCGCCATGGAGGAGAAGCTGCGCTTCGCCATCCGTGAAGGCGGCCGCACCGTCGGCGCCGGCGTCGTCGCCGCCGTCATCGATTAATTCTGAGGATCTTTGGATAGCGGCCGCGTTTCGGCTCGGCCGCTTCCATCGTTGAATGGATAAGCCATGAACGGTCAAAACATTCGTATTCGCCTTAAGGCGTTCGATCACAGGATCCTCGACGCTTCGACACGGGAAATCGTGTCGACCGCGAAGCGGACCGGCGCTCAGGTTCGCGGGCCCATCCCGCTGCCGACGCGCATCGAGCGCTTTACGGTGCTTCGCTCGCCGCACATCGACAAGAAGTCGCGCGAGCAGTTCGAGATGCGCACTCACAAGCGTGTTCTCGATATCGTGGACCCCACCCCGCAGACGGTTGACGCTCTGATGAAGCTCGATCTCGCTGCTGGTGTGGACGTGGAAATCAAGCTCTAAGCCGTCGGGCTTGGAGCTTTCGGTAGACACGCCGAGAGGATACGCACATGCGCTCAGGCGTCATTGCACAGAAAGTCGGGATGACCCGCATCTTCACGGATGCCGGTGAACATGTCCCGGTCACGGTTTTGAAGGTCGACAGCTGTCAGGTTGTGGCCCACCGGACCAAAGAGAAGAACGGCTACACCGCGCTGCAGGTCGGCGTCGGCAAGGCCAAGGTGAAGAACGTTTCAAAGGCCGAGCGGGGCAGTTTCGCCATTGCTCAGGTCGAGCCGAAGCGCAAGCTCGCGGAGTTCCGCGTCTCCGAGGATGCCTTCATCCCGGTCGGCGCCGAGATCACCGCTGATCACTTCATTGCCGGTCAGTTCGTGGATGTCACGGGCATCACGACCGGTAAGGGCTTCGCCGGCGGCATGAAGCGCTGGAACTTCGGCGGACTGCGCGCCACGCACGGCGTGTCGGTTTCCCACCGCTCGATCGGTTCGACCGGCGGCCGCCAGGATCCGGGCAAGACGTTCAAGAACAAGAAGATGCCGGGTCACCTGGGTGTCGAGCGCGTGACGACGCAGAACCTGCGCGTCGTGTCGACCGACGTCGAGCGCGGTCTGATCCTCGTCGAAGGCGCCGTTCCCGGCGTCGCCGGCGGCTGGATCTTCGTCCGCGACGCGGTGAAGCGCAAGCTGCCGAAGGAAGTGCCGATGCCCGGTTCGTTCCGCACCGGCAACGACGCTGCGCCGGCCGCCCAGGCTGAGCAGGCCCAAGAGGAGAATGCGTGATGAAACTCGATATCACCACGCTTGAAGGCGCAACGGCCGGTTCGGTCGATCTAAACGAGGCCATCTTCGGTCTCGAGCCGCGCGCCGATCTGCTTGCCCGTTGCGTCCGCTGGCAGCTTGCGAAGCGCCAGGCCGGCACGCACGCCGTCAAGAATCGTTCGGATATCGACCGGACAACGAAGAAGGTCTACAAGCAGAAGGGCACCGGCAGCGCCCGTCACGGCGCCGCGAGCGCTCCCCAGTTCCGGGGCGGCGGTCGTGCCTTCGGTCCGCAGGTCCGCAGCCATGCTCACGACCTGCCCAAGAAGGTTCGTGCTCTCGCTCTGAAGCATGCGCTCTCGTCCAAGGCCAAGGATTCTTCGCTCGTCGTGATCGACGACGTGAAGCTCTCCGAGCCGAAGACGAAGGCTCTTATCGAGCGCTTCGGCAAGCTCGGCCTCGGCAACGCCCTGATCATCGGCGGCGCCGAGATCGAGACGAACTTCCAGCGGGCTGCTCGCAACATCCCGAACATCGACGTCCTGCCGGTGCAGGGCATCAACGTCTATGACATCCTGCGTCGCGAGAAGCTCGTTCTCACGAAGTCGGCTGTCGATGCGCTGGAGGCGCGCTTCAAATGAGCCTGGATCCGCGCCATTACGATGTGATCGTGAGCCCGGTCATCACCGAGAAGGCCACGGCCCTGTCCGAACAGAACAAGGTCGTCTTCAAGGTTCGACTGGATGCGACGAAGCCGCAGATCAAAGAAGCGGTTGAGAAGCTGTTCGATGTCAAGGTGAAGAGCGTCAACACGCTCGTCACCAAGGGCAAAGTGAAGATGTTCCGCGGCACCCGCGGCCAGCGGTCGGACGTGAAGAAGGCGGTTGTAACCCTCGCTGAGGGCCAGACCATCGACGTCACGACGGGCCTCTGATCGGTTGAGAGAGTGATCCGATGGCTTTGAAAACATTCAAACCAATCACCCCCGGCCTGCGCCAGCTGGTGATCGTCGACCGCAGCGAGCTCTACAAGGGCAAGCCGGTCAAGAAGCTGACGGAGGGCAAGAGCTCCTCCGGCGGCCGCAACAACCTGGGTCGCGTGACCGTCCGCTTCCGTGGCGGCGGGCACAAGCGCACCCTGCGCCTGGTCGACTTCAAGCGTCGCGCCCGTCTGGGCGATGTGGCGACCGTGGAGCGGATCGAGTACGATCCGAACCGCACCGCCTTTATCGCACTCATCGGTTACGCCGACGGCGAGCAGTCCTACATCCTGGCTCCGCAGCGTCTGGCTGTCGGCGATCAGGTGTCGGCCGGCGAGCAGGTCGACATTAAGCCGGGCAACGCGATGCCGATCGGCAACATGCCGGTGGGAACGATCATCCACAATGTCGAGCTCAAGATCGGCAAGGGCGGCGCTTTGGCCCGTTCGGCCGGCACCTACGCTCAGATCGTGGGTCGTGACCAGGGCTATGTGACGGTCCGCCTGAACTCCGGCGAGCAGCGCATGGTCCATGGCCTGTGCTTCGCCAGCGTCGGTGCGGTGTCGAACCCGGACCACATGAACACCTCGATCGGTAAGGCCGGTCGCAATCGCTGGCTTGGCAAGCGTCCGCACAACCGCGGCGTCTCCATGAACCCGATCGACCACCCGCACGGTGGTGGTGAGGGTCGCACCTCCGGCGGTCGTCACCCGGTGTCCCCATGGGGCGTTCCGACCAAGGGCAAGAAAACCCGTTCGAACAAGCGGACCGACAAGTTCATCGTGTCGAGCCGTCACGCTCGGAAGAAGTAAGGATAGAGGCACGTCATGGCACGTTCGCTTTGGAAGGGTCCGTTCGTCGACGGCTACCTCCTCAAGAAGGCCGAGGCTGCCCGTGGTTCGGGCCGCAACGAGGTCATCAAGATCTGGAGCCGCCGCTCCACGATCCTCCCGCAGTTTGTGGGCCTCACGTTCGGGGTCTACAACGGTCAGAAGCACATTCCCGTCAACGTGAGCGAGGAAATGGTGGGTCACAAGTTCGGCGAGTTCTCGCCGACCCGCACCTTCCACGGCCACGCGGCGGACAAGAAGGCGAAGAGGAAGTAAGATGGGTAAGGCCGCGATTCCTCGCGCACTGAGCGACACAGAGGCTCAAGCCGTCGCTCGCATGCTGCGCGTCAGCCCCCAGAAGCTCAATCTTGTTGCGGCCCTCATCCGCGGCAAGAAGGTTTCTTCGGCTCTCGCCGATCTCGAGTTCTCCCGCAAGCGCATCGCTCGCGACGTGAAGAAGTGCCTCGAGAGCGCCATCGCCAACGCCGAGAACAACCACAATCTCGATGTGGACGATCTCGTCGTCAGCCAGGCTTATGTCGGCAAGGCGCTCGTCATGAAGCGCTTCCACGCCCGGGCCCGTGGCCGGGGTGCTCGTATCATGAAGCCCTTCTCGAACCTCACGATCGTGGTTCGGGAAGTTGCCGAACAGGCATAAAGGAGAACCAGATGGGTCAGAAAGTTAACCCGATCGGTCTTCGGCTCGGCATCAACCGGACCTGGGACTCGCGCTGGTTCGCCGGCAAGGGCGAGTACGCCAAGCTGATGCATGAGGACATGGCGATCCGCGAAGCTCTCATGAAGCAGCTGAAGCAGGCCGCCGTCTCGAAGATCGTCATCGAGCGTCCGCACAAGAAGTGCCGCGTCACCATCCACTCGGGTCGCCCGGGCGTGGTGATCGGCAAGAAGGGCGCGGACATCGAGAAGCTGCGCAAGCTCGTCGCCAAGATGACGGACGCCGACGTGGCGATCAACATCGTCGAAGTCCGCAAGCCGGAAGTCGATGCGACGCTGGTGGCCGACTCGATCGCCCAGCAGCTCGAGCGCCGCGTTGCGTTCCGCCGTGCCATGAAGCGTGCCGTTCAGTCGGCCATGCGTCTGGGCGCCGAGGGCATCCGTATCAACTGCTCGGGCCGTCTGGGTGGCGCTGAAATCGCCCGCCTGGAATGGTACCGCGAGGGCCGCGTTCCGCTGCACACGCTGCGTGCGGATGTGGATTATGGTACGTCCACGGCCTTCACGACCTATGGCACCTGCGGCATCAAGGTCTGGATCTTCAAGGGCGAAATCCTTGAGCACGATCCGATGGCCCAGGACAGACGGATGAACGACGAAGGAGGCCGCTCCGGTGGCCGCCGCGAGCAAGCGGCGTAACCGAGGGGTAGGAGAGGTTTGCTATGTTGCAACCGAAGAAAACCAAGTTCCGTAAGCAGTTCAAGGGCCGCATCTCCGGCACCGCGAAGGGCGGCACGGACCTCAACTTCGGCCAGTTTGGCCTGAAGGCGATGGAACCCGAGCGTGTCAACGCTCGCCAGATCGAGGCGGCCCGCCGCGCCATCACCCGCGCCATGAAGCGCGCGGGCCGGGTGTGGATCCGCATCTTCCCGGACGTGCCGGTGTCGTCGAAGCCGACCGAAGTGCGTATGGGTAAGGGCAAGGGCGCTCCTGAATTCTGGGCGGCCAAGGTGAAGCCTGGCCGTATCATGTTCGAGATCGACGGCGTGGCCGAGGATATCGCTCGCGAGGCCCTTCGCCTCGGCGCTGCGAAGCTTCCGATCAAGACGCGCTTCATCCAGCGCATTGCCGAGTAAGGAGGGGATCATGAAGTCTAAGCAGAGAGCCTCCGACCTCAACGCGATGTCGAAGGATCAGTTGTCGGACGAGTTGCTGAACCTGAAGAAGGAGCAGTTCAACCTCCGCTTCCAGCGCGCGACCGGCCAGCTTGAGAACACCGGGCGCGTCCGCGAGGTCCGTCGGGACATCGCCCGCGTCAAGACGCTGCAGCGCCACAAGGCTGCTGCGGCTAAGGCTTAAGAGGAAATCGAGATGCCGAAGCGCGTTTTGCAGGGCGTCGTTGTCAGCGATAAGCAGGACAAGACGGTCGTTGTGAAGGTGGAGCGCCGTTTCACGCACCCGGTCATGAAGAAGACCGTGCGTAAGACGAAGAACTACCACGCTCACGACGAGAACAACACAGCCAAGGTGGGCGACACGGTCTTCATCGAAGAGACCAAGCCGCTCTCCAAACTCAAGACCTGGGTGCTCGTCGACCAAGCAAAGGCCTAAAAAGTCTTCGCTAGGGGTTGTCTAGTAGGGGCGGTTCGTGTATACGGCCGCCTCTCTCGACATTTGAAGGGCAGGGGACATTAGATCCCCGTCAGGCGTAGTCCGGGGGGCAATAGTGCCTTTTGCCCGGAAACCTGTCTGAAACAAAGGAAAGGATCAAAGCCATGATCCAGATGCAGACGAATCTTGACGTCGCCGATAATTCCGGCGCCCGTCGCGTGATGTGCATCAAGGTTCTCGGCGGTTCGAAGCGTAAATACGCTTCCGTGGGCGATATCATCGTCGTATCCGTGAAAGAGGCTATTCCGCGCGGTCGCGTGAAGAAGGGCGATGTCATGAAGGCAGTCGTCGTTCGCACCGCGAAGGACATCCGCCGCGTAGACGGCTCGGTCATCCGTTTCGACCGCAATGCCGCCGTTCTGATCAACAATCAGAAAGAGCCGGTCGGCACCCGTATCTTCGGCCCCGTTCCGCGTGAACTGCGTGCCAAGAACCACATGAAAATCATTTCGCTTGCGCCGGAGGTGCTCTAATGGCCGCGAAGATCAAGAAGGGCGATAAGGTCGTCGTCCTGACCGGTCGCGACAAGGGCAAGACCGGTGAAGTCGTGCAGATGCTTCCGAAGGAAGAGCGTGCACTCGTCCGTGGCGTGAACCTCGTGAAGCGTCACCAGCGCCAGACGGCAAACACCGAGGGTGGCATCATCTCGAAAGAGGCGTCGATCCACCTGTCGAACCTGGCTTACGCAGACCCGAAGGACGGCAAGCCGACCCGGGTTGGTTTCAAAGTTCTCGAAGACGGCCGCAAGGTCCGTTTCGCCAAGCGTTCGGGGGACCTGATCGATGGCTAAGGCTCAGGTGGACGGCTACACGCCGCGGATGAGGAAGCACTACGAGGAAGTGGTGCGTCCGAAGCTGATTGAAGAATTCGGCTACAAGAACCCCATGGAAGTGCCGGCGATCGAGAAGATCGTCCTCAACATGGGCGTTGGCGAATCGACCGCCGACTCGAAGAAGGCTTCGGTCGCGGCTGCCGATCTCGCTCTCATCGCCGGCCAGAAGCCGGTGATCACGAAGGCCCGCAAGGCTATCTCGCAGTTCAAGGTTCGCGAGGGCATGCCGATCGGTGCCAAGGTTACGCTGCGCAAGGCTCGGATGTTCGAGTTCCTTGACCGCCTCGTGACCGTCGCGCTTCCCCGCGTCCGCGACTTCCGGGGTCTGAACCCCAAGTCGTTCGACGGCCGCGGCAACTACGCGATGGGTATCAAGGAGCACCTGGTGTTCCCTGAGATCAATTACGACAGGGTCGAGCAGGTCTGGGGCATGGACGTCATCATCACCACTACGGCGAAGACTGACGACGAAGCCCGGGCCCTGCTGCGTCACTTCAACTTCCCGTTCCGGCAGTGAGGATGACCGTCCTCAAACGCGGACACTGGAGATAAAAGCATGGCTAAGAAAAGCGCTATTGAGAAGAACAAGCATCGTCGCGAGCTGGTGAAGAAGTTCGCCGGCCGTCGCGAGCGCCTCCTGGCGGTCGCAAACGACGAGTCGAAGTCGATGGAGGAGCGCTTCGAGGCGCGCCTCAAGCTGGCTGAGCTGCCGCGCAATGCGAGCAAGACCCGTATCCGCAACCGTTGCGAGATTACGGGCCGTCCGCGTGCGTATTACCGCAAGCTCGGCATGTCGCGTATCGCTCTGCGCGAGCTCGGCAACAAGGGCCTGATTCCTGGCCTCGTGAAGTCCAGCTGGTAAGGGGAGCACCTGATGATCAACGATCCGTTGGGCGATATGCTCACCCGTATCCGCAACGCGCAGATGCGCCGTCGCGGTACCGTTTCCACCCCTGGCTCGAAGCTTCGCGCTCGCGTCCTCGAGGTTCTCAAGTCCGAGGGCTACATCCGCGACTATTCGCAGACCGAGTTCGGCAATGGCCGGACGGAGTTTTCGATCGAGCTGAAGTACTATGACGGCCAGCCGGTGATCCGCTCCATCGAGCGAGTCTCCAAGCCGGGCCGCCGCGTGTATGCCTCCGTCGACACCATGCCTCGCGTGGCCGACGGTCTCGGCGTCACCATTCTCTCGACGCCCCAGGGCGTGATGGCCGATCACGAGGCCCGGGAGAAGAACGTGGGCGGCGAAGTGCTCTGCAAGGTCTTCTAAGACTAAGCACCCGCACAGAACCACGGAGATTCGAAAATGTCCCGAGTAGGCAAGAAACCCGTTCCGGTTCCGTCAGGTGTGACGGCGACCGTTGACGGACAGATGGTGAAGGTTAAGGGCACGAAGGGCGAGCTCTCGTTCGTCGTTCCCGAAGAAGTGTCGGTTGCTCTTGCAGACGGCGCCGTGGCGGTGAACCCGCGCGACGAGTCCAAGACGGCCCGTGCGAAGTGGGGCATGTCCCGCGCTCAGGTGGCGAACCTGGTCGAGGGCGTGTCCAAGGGCTTCGAGAAGCGCCTCGAGATCAACGGCGTCGGCTACAAGGCCGCCGTTGCCGGCAAGGTGCTGAAGCTGTCGCTGGGCTATAGCCACGACATCGACTACGCGATCCCGGCCGGTGTCACGATCACGACGCCGAGGCCGACCGAGGTGGTCGTTGCCGGTATCGACAAGCAGGTCGTCGGTCAGACCGCCGCCGAGATCCGCGAATATCGCGGTCCGGAGCCCTACAAGGGCAAGGGTGTGAAGTACTCCGACGAGTTCATCTTCCGCAAGGAAGGCAAGAAGAAGTAAGGACGACGTATCATGGCTGAGAAGAAAGGCGCTGAAGATCGCCGCAAGGCTCGTGTGCGCCGTGCGATCAAGAAGGCAGCGAATGGCCGTCCGCGTTTGTCGGTCTTCCGTTCGTCCAAGCAGATCTATGCCCAGGTCATCGATGACGTGCGCGGCCACACGGTCGCCTCGGCTTCGACGCTCGAGGCTGACGTCAAGGGCAAGCTCAAGACCGGCGCCACCGTCGATGCGGCGAAGGAAGTGGGCAAGCTCGTGGCTGAGCGCGCGGTTCAGGCCGGCGTGAAGCAGGTCATCTTCGACCGCTCGGGCTACCTCTATCACGGCCGCGTCAAGGCTTTGGCCGACGCTGCCCGTGAAGGCGGTCTGGATTTCTAACGGCGGGTTTAATCCAACAACCCTTAGCGAGCGGGCCCGCCGCCCGCGCAAGTGAGAGGTCTCATGGCTAGAGAACCTAGAGAACGTGCTGATCGCGAAGAGCGCGACAGCGAATTCGTCGATCGGTTGGTCCACATCAACCGCGTCGCGAAAGTCGTGAAGGGCGGCCGTCGTTTCGGCTTCGCTGCTCTCGTCGTCGTCGGCGACCAGAAGGGTCGCGTCGGCTTCGGTCACGGCAAGGCCCGTGAGGTGCCGGAAGCTATCCGCAAGGCTACGGATGCTGCCAAGCGCTCCATGATCCGCGTTGCCCTTCGCGAGGGCCGCACGCTTCACCACGACGTCAACGGCCGCCATGGCGCCGGCAAGGTCGTGCTGCGTGCCGCTCCCCAGGGTACCGGCATCATCGCCGGCGGCCCGATGCGCGCCGTCTTCGAAGTGGTGGGCATGCAGGACGTCGTGGCCAAGTCGCTCGGCTCGTCGAACCCGTACAACCTCGTCCGCGCGACTTTCGACGCGCTCAAGAACGAGGACAGCCCGCGTTCGGTCGCCGCTCGCCGTGGCCTGAAGGTCTCGACGCTGCAGGCTCGCCGCCGCGATGCGGATACCAGCGAAGCCGCTGGCGCTGAAGCGTAAGGGAGGCTTTGACAATGGCAAAGAAGCCTGCTGCTTCAGAAAAGAGCACAGTCACCGTTGAGCAGATCGGTTCCCCGATCCGCCGTGAGTCCAAGCAGCGCCAGACGCTGGTCGGCCTCAAGCTCAACAAGCTTCACCGTACTTCGACCTTGGAAGACACGCCTGCGATCCGCGGCATGATCGAAAAGGTCAAGCACCTCGTGCGCGTTGTCGACGGGCAGTGAGGAGAGCGTCATGAAACTCAACGAAATTCGTGACAACGAAGGTTCTACCAAGAACCGCATGCGTGTCGGCCGTGGTATCGGCTCCGGCAAGGGCAAGACCGGCGGTCGCGGCGTGAAGGGACAGAAGTCCCGTACCGGCGTGTCCATCAAGGGCTTCGAAGGCGGTCAGATGCCTCTGCACCGTCGTCTGCCGAAGCGCGGCTTCAACAAGCCCAACGCGATCGAGCTGAACGAGGTCAATGTCGGCCGCATCCAGCAGGCCATCGAGGCCGGCAAGCTCGATACGGGCGCTGCCGTCACCGTCGAGTCGCTGGTTGCCGCCGGTGTGGTCTCCAAGCCGCGCGACGGCGTGAAGATCCTCGGTGTCGGCGAGCTCAAGGCGAAGCTGTCCTTCCAGGTCCATGGCGCGTCGAAGTCGGCCGTCGAGGCGATCGAGAAGGCTGGTGGCTCGGTCACCCTGCTGGGTGCCGTTGCGCAGGCGTGAGCCAGCGCCCACATTGACTAAGATCCAGGCGGCGGCCCGCGTCTGATCGCGTGGCCGCCGTTTGCGTGATGACCGTCACGTATCAAGTATTTCGGGGACACCACTATGGCCTCAGCAGCCGAGCAACTTGCGGCAAACATCAATTTCGGCGCCATCGCAAAGGCCGATGAGCTGAAAAAGCGCATCTGGTTCACCTTGGGCGCGCTCATCGTCTACCGTCTCGGCACCTACATCCCGCTCCCCGGCATCGACCCGGAAGCTCTCCGGCAGAGCTTCCAGGGCGCCAGCGGCGGTGTGCTCGGCCTTTTCAACATGTTCTCGGGCGGCGCCGTGGAGCGCATGGCCATCTTCGCCCTGAACATCATGCCGTACATCTCGGCCTCCATCATCATTCAGCTTCTCACCTCCGTTCTGCCCTCGCTCGAGGCGCTCAAGAAGGAAGGAGAGGCGGGCCGTAAGATCCTGAACCAGTACACCCGCTATCTCACGGTGATGCTGGCCGTGTTCCAGTCCTGGGGCATCGCGGTCGGCTTGCAGAGCTCCGGCACAATCGTTCAGGCTCCGGGTCCGTTCTTCCTCATCTCGACCGTGATCACGCTCACCGGCGGCACCATGTTCCTGATGTGGCTGGGCGAGCAAATCACCTCGCGCGGCATCGGCAACGGCACCTCGCTGATCATCTTCGCGGGCATCGTGGCCAATCTGCCGACCGCTATCGCCGGCACCCTCGAGCTTGGTCGCCAGGGCGCTATCTCGACGGGCCTGATTCTCGGCGTGATCGTGATGGCCATCGGCATCATCTACTTCGTCGTGTTCATGGAGCGCGCCCAGCGCCGTCTGCTCATCAATTATCCGAAGCGCCAGGTCGGCAACCGGATGTACGAGGGCCAGACCTCGTTCCTGCCGCTCAAGCTGAACACCTCGGGCGTGATTCCGCCGATCTTCGCCTCCTCGCTGCTGCTGCTGCCGGCCACCATCGCCAGCTTCCAGACGAACACGGACGGCACCGGCTTCATCTCCATGCTCACCGCCTATCTCGGGCACGGCCGCCCCGCCTACATGTTCCTGTATGCGGCGCTGATCGTGTTCTTCGCCTTCTTTTACACGGCGATCGTGTTCAATCCGACGGAGACGGCCGACAATCTGAAGAAGCAGGGCGGCTTCATCCCGGGCATACGTCCCGGCGAGCGCACGGCCGATTTCATCGACCAGGTTCTGACCCGCATCACCGTGCTGGGCGCAGCTTATCTGGTGATCATCTGCCTGATTCCCGAACTACTGGTATCCTACGCGGCTTTGCCATTCTACTTTGGCGGCACTTCGCTTCTGATCGTGGTGTCTGTTACGATGGACACTGTCGCGCAGGTGCATGGCCATCTGTTGGCTCACCAGTATGAGGGCCTCGTCAAGAAGGCGAAGCTCAAAGGCGCGCGCAGACGCTGATATTGAAATATCTCGCCAGAAGGCGAGTGCGCTCGACGAAGTCAGGGGGACGTCGATGAGGATCATTCTGCTGGGGCCGCCGGGGGCCGGAAAAGGCACTCAGGCCGTGCGTCTGGTGGAGCGGCTGGGAATTCCCCAGCTCTCAACCGGCGACATGCTCCGCGCAGCGGTGGCGGCCGGGACGCCGGTCGGCCTGCAGGCCAAAGCCGTCATGGACCGGGGCGACCTGGTGTCCGACGATATCGTCGTCGGCATCATCGCCGACCGGATCGAGGAGGCCGACGCCAAGCCCGGCTTCATCCTCGACGGTTTCCCGCGGACGGTGGCCCAGGCCGAAGCCTTCGACAGGATGCTGTCCGACAAGGGGCTGAAGCTCGACGCGGTCATCGAGTTCAAGGTGAACGAAGCCGAGCTGGTCGAGCGAATCGTCAAACGGGCAAAGGACACCGAGGCCCGGGGCGAGCCGGTCCGCAAGGACGACAATCCGGACGTGTTCAAGACCCGGCTCGAAGCCTACAGGAAGCAAACAGCCCCGCTTTCGGCCTATTACGAAGGCAAGGGCATGCTGAAGACCGCCGATGGCATGGAGCCCATCGACGAGGTGACCGAAGCGATCAAGGGAATCCTGGGGCGTTGAGGGAGAAGGGCTTGACGGGCGGGTTAATTTCCGTTAGGGGCAAGCTCTTGCACAGGAACCTGCATATCCAGGGGGCTTCTAGAGAGGCCGCTCTGGATTGTTGTGTTTCTGCATAAACCCGCGCAAGGGCCGGCCTCCACCGGACGCGCGACAACCAAAACCCGAAGCATTTGCTTCCGACATGGAGACGGACGATGGCCCGTATAGCAGGCGTCAACATCCCGACCGCAAAGCGCGTTGTGATCGCGCTTCAGTATATCCACGGCATTGGGCCCAAGAAGGCTCAGGAGATCGTCGAGAAGGTCAACATCCCGGCCGAGCGCCGCGTGAACCAGCTGACCGACGCCGAGGTTCTGGCCATCCGCGAGACGATCGACCGCGACTACATCGTCGAAGGCGATCTGCGCCGCGAAGTGTCCATGAACATCAAGCGCCTGATGGATCTCGCTGCCTACCGTGGCCTGCGCCACCGCCGCAGCCTGCCGACCCGCGGTCAGCGTACCCATACGAACGCCCGCACCCGCAAGGGCAAGGCGAAGCCGATCGCCGGCAAGAAGAAATAAGGTTTATCGGCCACCCCTGGCGGGTGGCCCTCTCTCCCGAGCGCCTGGAACGACGGGCGCGCTTGAAGGATCTTTGGAATGGCTAAAGAAGCTACCCGCGTCCGCCGCCGCGAACGCAAGAACATCGTTTCCGGCGTGGCACATGTGAACGCCTCGTTCAACAACACCATGATCACCATCACCGACGCCCAGGGCAACACGATCTCCTGGTCTTCGGCTGGCGCCATGGGTTTCAAGGGTTCGCGCAAGTCGACCCCCTATGCGGCTCAGATCGCTGCGGAAGATGCAGCCCGCAAGGCTGCCGAGCACGGCATGCGCACCCTCGAGGTCGAGGTGTCCGGCCCCGGCTCCGGCCGTGAGTCCGCTCTGCGCGCCCTCCAGTCGGCCGGCTTCACCGTCACCTCGATCCGTGACGTGACGCCGATCCCGCACAATGGCTGCCGCCCGCGCAAGCGTCGCCGCGTCTAAGGTTATCCGGCGCGTGGGACATAAGCCCGCGCGCGTTCCGGTTTAAAGGGCAGACTGTGCGCTGCCCTTCAAGCCGTACCTCATGAGGTGTGGTTGTGATCCAAAAGAACTGGCAAGAGCTGATTAAGCCGAACAAGCTCGAGGTTTCTCCGGGCGACGATCCGAAGCGCATCGCGACGGTCGTTGCGGAGCCGCTCGAGCGTGGCTTCGGCACGACGCTCGGCAACTCTCTGCGCCGGGTCCTGCTGTCGTCGCTTCAGGGCGCCGCTGTCACGGCGATCCATATCGACGGCGTGCTGCACGAGTTCTCCTCCATCCCGGGCGTCCGCGAGGACGTCACGGACATCGTCCTCAACGTGAAGACGATCGCCATTAAGATGCAGGGCGAGGGCGCGAAGCGCATGACGCTCCGCAAAACCGGCCCCGGCCTCGTCACCGCCGGCGACATCAACACGGTCGGCGACGTGCAGATCCTGAACCCCGAGCTGGTGCTCTGCACCCTCGACGAGGGCGCCGAGATCCGCATGGAGTTCACGGTCGATACCGGCAAGGGCTATGTCCCGGCCGAGCGCAACCGCACCGAGGATGCTCCGATTGGCCTCATCCCGGTCGATTCGCTCTACAGCCCGGTGAAGAAGGTCTCCTATCGTATCGAGAACACCCGCGAGGGCCAGATTCTCGACTACGACAAGCTGATCATGACGCTCGAGACCAA
Organism: Microvirga ossetica; assembly: GCF_002741015.1. Lineage (NCBI taxonomy): Bacteria > Pseudomonadati > Pseudomonadota > Alphaproteobacteria > Hyphomicrobiales > Methylobacteriaceae > Microvirga > Microvirga ossetica. The sequence continues at coordinate 4,447,969 of NZ_CP016616.1, forward strand.
CGGCGCCGTGACCCCTGAGGATGCCGTGGCCTATGCCGCCCGCATCCTGCAGGACCAGCTCCAGGTCTTCGTCAACTTCGAAGAGCCCCGCAAGGAAGAGGCTGCCGCCACTGCGCCGCAGCTGCCCTTCAACCCGGCGCTCCTCAAGAAGGTGGACGAGCTCGAGCTGTCGGTCCGCTCGGCGAACTGCCTGAAGAACGACAACATCGTCTATATCGGCGACCTGATCCAGAAGTCGGAAGCGGAGATGCTCCGGACCCCGAACTTCGGCCGCAAGTCGCTCAACGAGATCAAGGAAGTTCTGGCCGGCATGGGCCTGCACCTCGGCATGGACGTGCCGGGCTGGCCGCCGGAGAACATCGAAGACCTCGCGAAGCGCTTCGAAGAGCACTACTGAGATTTCCTGAAGCCGCTCTCCATTCATGAAGAGCGGCTTCGGCATAGCCCCGCCGGAAACCGGCGGAAATCAAGAGAGACGGTCCGTCCCTTGGCACGGCGGCCGGAAGATTTAGGAGAAAGCCAATGCGTCACGGATTCCGTGGTCGTCGCTTCAACCGCACGACCGAACACCGCAAGGCCATGTTCGCCAATATGGCGGCTGCGCTGATCAAGCACGAGCAGATCGTCACCACGCTGCCGAAGGCCAAGGACCTGCGTCCGGTCGTCGAGAAGCTGATCACGCTCGGCAAGCGCGGCGACCTGCATGCCCGCCGCCTCGCCATGTCGAAGCTGCGCGACGAGACCATGGTCAGGAAGCTCTTCGACGTGCTGGGCAAGCGCTATCAGGACCGCAACGGTGGCTACACCCGCGTCCTGAAGGCTGGCTTCCGCTACGGCGACAACGCCCCGCTAGCCGTGATCGAGTTCGTTGACCGCGACGTCGATGCGCGCGGTCAGGATTCGGGCCCGACCGTGAAGGAAGAGATCGTCGAGGCCGCCGAGTAAGCTCGCGGTTCATCGGGTTTCATGAAAGGGCGGTCCTCGGGCCGCCCTTTTCGTTTTTCCAGGCGCCATGCCCGTTCCTATCGTTGGAACTTGGTGTTTCGGTTGCCACGTTCTATCCATGGCGACCGCCGAAGACAGGATTCGACCGATATGCGTTTTTCCCACCTCACGATCGGATGTCTTGCCGCCATGCTGGCGCTGGGCCCGGCCGGAGCACAGACCCCGGCGCCGCGCGTGGTTCCCGAGAGCAAGGCGCAGGTTCAGCTCTCGTTCGCGCCCATCGTGCGCCAGACCGCAGGATCCGTGGTCAACGTCTATGCCAAGCGCAGCGAGCGCCGGCAGAACGCCGCCATCGAGGAGTATTTCCGCCGCTTCTTCGGCGACAACGCGCCCGGCGTGCCGCGCGGACGGTCCCAGAGCTCCCTCGGTTCGGGCGTGATCGTCGATCCGTCGGGGCTGGTGATCACGAACAACCACGTGATCGAGAACATGACCGAGGTGAAGGTGGCACTCGCCGACCGGCGGGAATTCGAGGCGGAGATCCTGCTGCGTGACCCGCGCACCGACATCGCCGTGCTCAAGCTGAAGGATGCCACAAACCTGCAGGCCGTCGAACTGGGCGATTCAGAAGCCCTTCAAGTCGGCGACCTCGTGCTCGCCATCGGCAACCCCTTCGGCGTCGGCCAGACCGTGACGCAGGGCATCGTTTCGGCCCTCGCACGGACCCAGGTCGGGATTTCCGATTACCAGTTCTTTATCCAGACGGATGCGGCCATCAACCCGGGCAATTCCGGCGGCGCGCTGATCGACATGAACGGCCGCGTTGTCGGCATCAACACCGCCATCTATTCCCGCTCCGGCGGAAGCATCGGCATCGGCTTCGCCGTGCCGTCGAGCATGGTCCGGGTGGTGCTGAACTCGGCGCGAGGCGGCTCCAAGAACGTGATCCGGCCCTGGCTCGGCGCGCGCCTTCAGCCCGTGGACGGCGATATCGCCAACGGTCTCGGCCTGGAGCGCCCGACCGGCGTCCTCGTGACGTCGATCTATGATAAGGGACCTGCCGCCGAAGCCGGCCTTAAGCGGGGCGACGCCATTCTGTTGGTGGACGGACAGCCCGTCGATAACCCTGATTCCTTCGGCTATCGCTTCACCCTGAAGGGAACCCAAGGCCAGGTGCCGCTGACGGTCCTGCGGGCGGGCAAGCAGACCGCGATCCAGGTCCGGCTCATGCCTCCGCCGGAGACCCCGGCCCGGGATCCGGTGCGCGGCCGCGCCCGGACGCCCTTCGCCGGCGCGACCCTTGTGAACATGTCGCCGGCCGTCGCCGACGAGCTGCAAATCGAGATCGCGGATGACGGTGTGGTGGTTGCGGATATCGAAGACCGCAGCCTCGCCGGCAGCGTCGGCTTCGAGAAGGGCGACCGGATCGTCGCCATCAATGGCGAGCGGCTGGCTTCCACCAAGGATGCGGAGCGCGCCATCAGCCGGACCGGCGGCTCCTGGGAGGTGACCGTCAGCCGAGGCGGGCGCGTCTTCACGACGGTCCTCGGGCGCTGATGTCCTGGTCGATCTCGAACGAACTGTCCCAGGACGACATCGACACGGCCTTTCGCTGGATCTCGGCGGAGAGCTACTGGGCGAAGGGAGTGCCGCGCCCGGTTTTCGAGCGCTCCCTCGCCAATTCCCTCTGTTTCGGCCTGCGGGATAAGGGCGAGGGACTGCGCGGCTTTGCCCGGGTAGTTACCGACAAGGCGACCTTCGCCTATCTCTGTGACGTGTTCGTCTGTCCGTCCGTGAGGGGGCAGGGTGCCGGCAAGGCCTTGATGCAGGCAATCCTGGAGCATCCTGAGCTTCAGCTTCTCAGGCGCTGGATGTTGGTGACACGGGATGCCCACAGGCTTTATGCCCGATACGGCTTCGAGACGCCGCAAAATCCCGAAAGGCTCATGGTCCGGCTGGACCCTGACATCTATGCGCGCCTAAGCTCTGGAGAACCATGAGCGACCTGTTTTCATCCGCCGGTCTCGACCAGAACGCACCTCGTCCGCTGGCCGATAGGATGCGGCCGCAAAACCTCTCCGAGGTCGTCGGCCAGGACCATCTGGTCGGCCCGGATGGAATCCTCACCCGCCTCATCGCGTCGAAAACCTTGGGCTCCCTGATTTTCTGGGGGCCTCCGGGCACGGGCAAGACCACGGTGGCGCGGCTGCTCGCCCATGAGACGGATCTCCATTTCGAGCAGATCTCGGCGATCTTTTCCGGCGTAGCGGATCTGAAGAAGGTCTTCGAGGCAGCCCGCCATCGCCGCTCCATCGGCAAGGGCACCTTGCTCTTCGTGGATGAGATCCACCGCTTCAACCGCGCCCAGCTCGATGCCTTCCTGCCCGTGATGGAGGACGGCACCATCACGCTGGTCGGGGCCACCACCGAGAATCCGTCCTTCGAGCTGAATGCCGCGCTCCTCTCCCGTGCCCGCGTGCTTCTCTTCAAGTCGCTCGACGAGGAGGCCATCGCGAAGATCCTGGTGCGGGCGGAGGAGATCACGGGCAAGAGCCTGCCTCTCCACGAGGAGGCGAGGGCCTCCCTCGTGCGCATGGCGGACGGCGACGGCCGGGCCGTCCTGACCCTCGCGGAAGAAGTCTGGCGCTCGGCCAAGCCCGGCGAGGTCTTCGACGCGGAGCAGTTGCAGGAGATCATCCAGCGCCGCGCGCCGATCTACGACAAGGGGCAGGAGGGGCATTACAACCTCATCTCCGCCCTGCACAAAACCATCCGCGGATCGGATCCCGATGCGGCGCTCTATTACCTGGCCCGCATGCTCGATGCCGGCGAGGACCGGCTCTTCATCGCCCGCCGGCTGGTGCGGGCGGCGGTGGAGGATATCGGCATGGCCGATCCGCAGGCGCTCGTCATCGCCAACGCGGCCAAGGACGCCTTCGACTTCCTCGGTTCGCCCGAGGGTGAGCTGGCCCTGGCCCAGGCGGCTGTCTATCTCGCCACCGCCCCGAAATCGAATGCCCTCTACACCGCCTACAAGGCTTCCACGCGGGTTGCGAAGGAGCATGGCTCCCTCATGCCGCCCAAGACGATCCTGAACGCCCCGACCAAGCTCATGAAGCAGATCGGTTACGGCGAGAGCTACCGCTACGACCACGACGAGCCGGACGCCTTCTCGGGCCAGAATTACTGGCCCGAGAAGATCGGGCGGCAGGAGTTCTACGAGCCCGTGGATCGCGGCTTCGAGAGGGAAGTCAGGAAGCGGCTGGATTGGTGGGAGAGGTTGCGCCGGGATCGGCGAGCCGAGGACGATCGGGAATAGACCATGACATCCTACCTCATCGTCTTCCTCGGCGCCGGGATCGGGGGCGCTCTCCGGCACGGCGTGAATGTCGGCTGCGCGCGCTATTGCGGAACGGCATTTCCGTGGGGCACGCTCACGGTGAATGTCGTGGGCTCCTTCATCATGGGAACTCTTGCCGGATGGCTCGCCTTCAAGGCTGGCGAGGGATGGAGCCAGCCGCTGCGGCTTTTCCTGACCACGGGAATTCTCGGCGGCTTCACCACCTTCTCGGCCTTTTCGCTCGATGCAATGCTGATCTGGGAGCGCGGGCAGGGTGGGCTTGCCGTTGTCTATGTGGGCGCCTCGGTCCTTCTTTCCATCGCCGGACTGGCGATCGGTCTCGGTGCTGTCCGCGCCATCGCATCCTAAACCTCGATTGCCGCCCGCGCGGCGCTCTGATACCCACGCATCATGAGAAAAAGTGGTTCAGGACAGAACGGCGCCCGAGGCGGGCGCTCGGGTGCCCGGCAGGGTTTTCGTTCGCGTGAGGACAAGCCGGCCCGCAAGGGGACGTCGGCAAAGTCTTCGTCGACCAAGGCTCCCTCGGCCAAGGCTCCCGCGGCGAAGCAGGGCGGGTTGAAGTCCGCTGCGGGCAAACCGCGCGCGGCATCGGCTCTGCGCGAGAGGCCGGCTGCGCGGCCGAAACTGGCCGGGTCTGCTGCAGCGGAGGCACCTCCTCGGCCGACGCGGGCTCAGGCCAGGGCGGAGGCTCAGGAGGTTTTGGCCACCGGCGTGCAGACCCTCGTGGTCGAGCCGGACGAGGCCGACATGCGCGTCGACCGTTTCCTCGTCGCCCGCTTTCCGCAGCTTGCCTTCACGCATATCCAGCGCATCGTCCGCAAGGGCGAGCTGCGCATCGACGGCAAGCGCGCGCAGCCGAACGACCGGCTCGTCGCGGGCCAGAAAGTGCGCATTCCGCCCTTGAAGCTCGACCAGCCGCGGCCGGTCTCGCGCAGCGCCGCCAAGGACCAGGACGACCGCGAATTCCTGAAGTCGATCACGCTCTACGAGGACAAGGATGTCCTCATCATCAACAAGCCAATGGGGCTCGCGGTGCAGGGCGGCTCGGGAACCAAGCGGCACGTTGACGGCCTCCTCGAGGCGCTCAAGGACGACGATGGGCAGAAGCCGCGTCTCGTGCACCGGCTCGACAAGGACACGGCCGGGTGCCTCGTCATCGCCAAGACGCGCTTTGCCGCCTCCACCATGGCGAAATCCTTCCGCGCGCGCACCACGCGCAAGATCTATTGGGCCCTCGTCGCCGGCGTGCCGCGCGTTCGGCAGGGCAGGGTGTCGACCTATCTCGCCAAGGAAGGCGACGAGGGCGATTCCCGCATGCGCGTTGCGCGCCACGGCGACGAGGGTGCGAGCCACGCGCTGACCTATTATGCCGTGGTCGATACCGCGGCGCAGAAGCTCGCCTGGCTGTCCCTGAAGCCCGTGACCGGCCGCACCCATCAGCTGCGCGCCCATGCCGCCCATATTGGCCATCCCATCGTCGGCGATCCGAAATATTTCGACATCGAGAACTGGGAGCTGCCGGGCGGCATCCAGAACAAGCTGCATCTTCTGGCGCGCCGCATCGTCATTGCCCATCCGCGTACCGGCAAGCCTATCGACGTCACCGCGCCGCTGCCGTCCCACATGCAGCAGAGCTTCAACCTGCTCGGGCTCGATACGAGCCGCTACGACCCCATCGTCGAGGCGCCGGAAGACTAGTTCCGGCTACCTCCATCGGTCGCTCTTCCTGTCGCACTTTCGCCGCGCATCACGCGCAGCATCGGCGATGCTCCGTCGACCGTTTGGTCGTCGGGCTCTAGGCAAGGAGGAGATCGATGGAACACAAGCCTCTTGATCAGCTCCGTAGCGTAGCCGACGTTCAGCCGAGACCCCTGTCCCGCGAGGAACGCCTCCAGCGCTGGATCGACCTGCTCGAAGCCGATCCGAAGCGCCGCCTGAACTCACTCGGCGAAATCGAGTACCAACCCCCGGCAGAGAGAGCTCTGGTCCGCGAAGACAATTCTCCGCTGACCATTGCTTATGACGATCCCATCCTGCGTGCGGACGGGCTGGCGAGCGACCGGCTCGGCGATGTCATGCGCTATTTCGCGCTGTCCGACGGCCAGGCGCATTATGCGTTCTGCTCCTGCCTCAGTGGACGGACGATGGATGCGGCCACCTGCGCGCAAAGATTGCGGAACGCGACTGGCAATATCGCTCTGGAATCGGCGGTGGGAGCCTGGACGCTGGCGGTGCTGGCGGTCAGCCTGCCCGGTCTCGTCTATCTTCTAAGCTGAGGGTAGGCCGAATGCAGATATCCACATCAGGAGACTTAAGGTCTCCTGATGATCGCCTCTTGCGGTTGCGAGACCGTTCGGAATAGGGGACAAAGCGGCAGATCGGAAAGGTATTCCCATCATGCTGCGTATCGAGCCCGTGACCCTCTCGACGGATCTCCTGACGTTGAGGCCGTTGAGCCTTGCCGAGGTCCCGGCACTCGCAAAGGCGGCTGGCGACGGCGAGCTTTGGGAGAAGAAGACCACCACCGTGCCTCGGCCGGAGGGTTTCGAAGCCTATGTCGAGACGGCGCTCAAGCTTCAGGCCGCCGGCCTCGCACTTCCGTTCACAACCGTCGTGAACGAGGGCGACAGGGTCGTCGGCTCAACCCGGTTCATGAACATCGATGCCGCCAATCACCGGGTCGAGATCGGCACCACTTGGATCGCCAAGTCCTGGCAGCGGACTTTCGTCAACACCCATGCCAAGCTTCTCATGCTGCGGCATGCCTTCGAGACGCTGGGCTGCATCTCCGTGGAGATCCGCACTCATGCCCGCAACGACCAGTCCCGCGCCGCCATCGAGCGCCTCGGCGCCAAGCTCGACGGCATCCTGCGCCACCACATGATCATGCCCGACGGGCATATCCGCGACACGGCGACCTACAGCATCATCCGGGACGAATGGCCTGCTGTGAAGGCAGGATTGGAACGACGGATGGCGGCACTCTAGCTGCGTTCTTTCCGCGAAGCTTGGCTTTGGTGGAACGCGTCCTGCCGGGCCACGTTGGTCTCCGACAGGTTCCGTCAGCGAGTTGAGGCATGAGCAATACCATCCGCGACAACGCCGCCCATCGTCGGTTTGAACTGGAGAGAAACGGGCATATCGCCTTCGCCAATTACGAGCGGCGCGGATCCGATCTCGTGATCCGGCACGTAGAGGCAGCCATTCCGCTGCGCGGCACCGGCGCCGCCGGCGAGCTGATGAAGGGCGTTGCGGAGATTGCGCGCTCCGAGGGGCTCAAGATCACGCCGCTTTGCGGCTATGCCTGGGCCTGGATCAAGCGTCATAAGGAATACCGCGACCTTCTAAATTAGGGATCCGGACCTATCCATTCGGTGGGTGTGCCCATTCGCCGTACTGCGGACTGCGTCAAAATAGACTAAACAGCGGCTCCTCCAAAAAATCCCGAACCGCGCTATGGGGGCGCCGCCTGTGACCAACGTTCTCGAAAAAGCAAGAAGGCAACTCAGTAAGAAAAGCGTGGCCGTTTCAGCTGCCATCCTTGGTCTGCTCGTCGCAGCGGCTGTGTTCATGGGGCCTCGCCTGCTGGCCGAGCCCGTTGCCGAAATTTCCTATTCGGATTTCACCCGCGAGCTTTCCGACAAGAAGGTTCAGAAGGTCCTGATCGAAAGCGGTGGCCTGTCCGTCTCGATGGCGGATCGGGATGTCTTCGTCCGGATGCCGAACGGACTGGTCAGTGCCGACTACATCGAGCGCATCACGGCCGCCGGCGCCCAAGTCGATTTCAAGAAGCCCGGCTTCGACGCCGCCCATATTGCCGGCATCCTGGGGCCGATCATCCTGGTTTTGGCTGTGCTGGCGATGCTGGCGATCCAGACCGATTTCAAGCCGACCTCGCGCTGGCCCCGGGTTGTGCGCAGCCTTCCGAACCGCTTCGACGATGTCGCCGGCCAGGACGAGGCCAAGGCGGAACTCCAGGAAGTGATCGCCTTCCTCAAGGATTCCGAGGCCTTCACGCGGGTCGGTGCACGCATCCCTCGCGGCCTGCTGATGGTCGGGCCGCCCGGAACGGGCAAGACTCTGATCGCCAAGGCGCTCGCCGGCGAAGCCGGCGTGTCCTTCATGGCGGTCTCGGGCAGCGACTTCTCCGCTCCGCTGATCGGCATCGCCAAGGGCCGCGTTTCCAAGCTTTTCGAACAAGCCCGAAAGAAGGCGCCCTGCCTCATCTTCATCGACGAGATCGACGCCATCGGCCGCAAGCGCGGGGGCGGGGGATCGGCGGCGGACCGGGAGTTCGAGGCGACCTTGAACCAGCTTCTGGTCGAGATGGACGGCTTCAACACCACCGCCGGCGTGATCGTCATCGGCGCGACGAACCGCGTCGACGTGCTCGACCCCGCGCTCCTGCGTCCGGGCCGCTTCGACCGTCAGGTCCACATCGGGCTTCCCGACATCTCCGGTCGCGAGGCGATCCTCAACGTGCATGCCCGCAACGTGAAGCTCGCCGAGGGCGTCAGCATGACTTCCATCGCCAAGGGCACGCCGGGGTTCTCCGGCGCCGATCTCGGCAACCTCCTGAACGAGGCCGCGATCTTCGCGGCACGGGAGGGCGTGGGCGAGGTCAATCGTGAGCATCTGGAGGCCGCCCGGAACAAGATCCTCATGGGTCTCGAACGGCGATCGCTGGTGATCAGCAACGAGGAGCGTCGGCTGGTCGCTGTCCATGAGGCGGGGCACGCTCTCTGCGCCTGCCTGCTGCCGGCTTCCGACAAGGTGCATAGCGCCACCATCATTCCGCACGGCCAGGCGCTCGGCCTCGTCATGCGCCTGCCCGATCACGACCGCTTCTGCATCCCAGTGGAGAAGCTGGAGGCGGACCTGATCGTCGCCATGGGCGGCCGCGCCGCCGAGGAGGTCGTGTTCGGGCCTAAGAAGGTGACGACGGGAGCGGCCAGCGATATCGCTCACGCCACCAATATCGTCACCAAGATGGTCACCGAATGGGGCATGAGCCCGGCCATCGGCATGGTTCGGGTCTCGCATTCGGGCGAGAGCCTTCCGCGCGAAGTCGAGCAGGAAATCCGCCGCATCATCGACGAGATGTATGAGGCTGCGAAGGCCTGCGTCCAGGACAACCGCGATGCGCTCGATGCCCTGACGGAGGCACTGCTCGAGCACGAGACCATCGATGGCGACGAGGTCCGCGAGATCGTCTCGCGGCAGCAGGCCCGGCTCGCGGCCTGAGCTCGCGGCGCATTCCGCCGCTTCAGGCCCCCGCGTTTCTCCCCTCGGGTTCGCCCGGGGCGGAGAGGGGCGCATCGATCGTGCAGACCACGCCGGCGGGCGCGAAGGCGATGGTCACGTCCCCGTCGAGTTCCTGAGCGAGGCTGCGCTCGATCAGCCGCGTGCCGAAGCCCCGGCGGCTCGGCTCCACCACCGGCGGACCGCCGGTCTCCTGCCAGACCACCCGCAACTGCGTGCCATTGGCTTGCCACGTCATCGACCAGGTGATCGCGACGCGACCGGTCTCATTGCATAATGCGCCGTATTTAACCGCGTTGGTCCCGAGTTCCTGCAGAGCCATGGCGATGGCTAGCGCGATGCGCGGGGACAGGCGGACATCCGGTCCGTCGATCTCGAAGCGTTCGTTCCCAGTGCCCTGGAACGGCGCGATGGCTTCGAGAATCACCTCGCGCAGGAAAGCGCCGCCCCAGTTTTCCCGGGTCAGAACGTCATGAGCCCGGGAGAGTGCGAACAGGCGCCCCTCGATCGCTTCGCGCGCCTCGCTAGTCGACGCCGTATTGCGAAGGCTCTGGGAGGCGATCGATTGGACCGTTGCGAGGGTGTTCTTCACACGGTGATTGAGCTCATTGATGAGAAGCTGCTGATGCTCCTCGGCCTTCTTCATCTCCGTGATGTCGAGCGCAACCCCGAGGGCCCGATCCGGAATGCCGTCCTTGACGTCCTGGAGTTCGGCACGGAGCAGGAGCCAATGCGTGGACCCGTCGCGCCAGACGATCCGCAGCTCCGTTTCGATATGCCGTTCGCCGCGTGCAAGAGCCTCCATGACAATGGCGCGGATGCGATCCCGCTCGCCCGGATAGTAGCGTTCGCGGATCTCCTCCATCGACGGGCTCGCGTCCGGCGGAAATCCGAGCAGCCGGTTCAGCTCCGGCGACCCCGTCGCCCTTTCGGTCGCGGTTTCCACTTCCCAGACGGCCATGCGCCCGGCGTCGATAGCGAGGCGCAGCCGGATTTCGCTCTTGGCAAGGGCAGCCTGCGACAGCTTGGATTCGGAAAGATCCGAGGCGAGCACATAGAAGCCGACGATGCTGCCATTGTCGGTGCGGTCGGGGATGTAGTCCGACCTTACGTAGCGCATACCCGTGCGAAAGGGCGCCCACCATTCATGCGCTGTCCGCTCGCCCGCGAGAGCGGCCTCCACATAAGGCCTCGTTCGTTCATAGGCCGGGATGCCGACCGCCTCCCACAGATGGAGCCCATACAGGCTTTCCGGACTGCGTCCGATCCAGGTCTCGTAGGCGCGGTTGTTGAAGCGGTAACGCTGGTCCGCGTCCACATAGGCGACGAGGGCTGGCAGATGATCCGCAATCTGCCTGAGCTTCTCCTCGCCCACATGGCGTGGCCACTCGTTGTCGTTGGAGCCTGCAAGCGCCGGTTCGGAAGGCAGGGCCGCCACCCGGTCATCGGCGCCCTCCGCCGGCCCGGCCCGAAGGCGACGGTTTTCCCGCTCCAGTTCGGCAATCCTCTGCAATAGGACATCCGGATCCAGGGGCTCAGTCATTGTCATCTATTGTTATGGCCCATTCCCATACGGCAGAACGATCCTAGCCGCAGCGCCGACCGTGAAGATAGACCTGCGGAACGAAAAAGCCACGATGGCCGGATCGTTTCCGGCCGCAGCTTCTGGCCGATGAGGGGATTCTTGAATATGGTGCGCGCAACAAGGGGGCTCCCATCATGAAGCGCATCATTCGTGTCACTATCGTCGTCGGTCTGGGCCTGCTTGCCACGGCCTGCGACAAGTGCGGCAACTGGAACATGAACACCCCGCAGTTCTGCCACGCCGACAAACCGCAGAGCTAGAACGGGAAAGACCCTTGAAGCTCGTTCTCTTCGATGTCGACGGCACGCTCGTCGACAGCCAAAGCATCATCGTCGCGGCCCAGCAGGCGACCTTCGCAGCCCATGGGCTGGAGCCGCCGAGCCGCGAGCGCGCCCTGTCCATCGTCGGGCTGTCGCTCGCCGAGGCCTTTACGGCGCTGGCGGGGCCGAAGGCGCCTGTCGCCGATCTGGTGGCCACCTACAGGGAGGTCTCCGCCGTCCTGCGCCGGGACCCGGCTCACGCGGAGCCGCTGTTTCCCGGCGCCGGTGAGTGCATCGCGGCGCTGCGGGGCCGGCGCGATGTGGTGCTCGGTATCGCCACCGGCAACTCACAGCGCGGCGTGGCGCGCATCCTCACCAGCTTCGAATGGCATGGAGTCTTCGCCTCGATCCAGACGGCCGACGATGCTCCCTCCAAGCCGCACCCGGCCATGATCCTGCAGGCCATGCGGGAGACGGGAGCCGCTCCCCATGACACGGTTATGGTCGGCGATTCGAGCTTCGACATGGCGATGGCGCGTGCCGCAGGGGTGATGCCCATCGGCGTGTCCTGGGGGTTCCAGCCGGCCGCCGCACTCACCGAGGCAGGGGCAGGGGCCATCGTTCATTCCTACCCGGAACTCGAGGCGATCCTGCACGAATTTCTCGACCGTCCCTCGCAGATTTCGGCCTAAGACCCTATTTTCCCGCCATGACAGATCCACGTGACTGGTTCCCGTCCGAAGAGGAACCGAACCCGATGCGGGCCGCTCAGGCCGGCATGAAACCAGCCCTGCCCAAGCGCTTCTACAAGGAGGCCGGCGTCGAGGAGCGGGATGGCCGGTTCCTTCTCACCCTCGACGGGCGAACGGCGAAAACTCCCAACAAGCAGACCCTGGCCGTGCCGTCGCGGGCGCTCGCGGAGGTGCTGGCCGAGGAATGGCAGAGTCAAGGCGGCGAGATCGACCCGTCGACCATGCCGATCACGCGCATCGTCAATTCCGCCATCGATGGCGTCGCGCCGCGACAGGCCGAGGTGGTCGACGACCTCGTCCGCTATGCCGGTTCCGATCTGGTCTATTACCGGGCCGCCGAGCCGGAGCGTCTCGCGCATGCCCAGGACGCCGCCTGGAGCCCGGTTCTCGACTGGGCGAAGGATGCTCACGGCGCCCGCTTCGTCTTGGGCGAAGGCGTGATGCACGTGGCGCAGCCGGAGGAGGCGATTGCAGCGATCCGCCGGGCCATCGAGCGGATCGAATCGCCCTTCGCCCTCGCTGCTCTCCACGTCATGACGACCCTGTCCGGTTCCGTGCTGATCGCGCTTGCCCATGCCGCGCAGCGGCTCGATGCCGACGCGGCCTGGGCGGTCGCCCATGTGGACGAGCTTTATCAGGAGAGCGTCTGGGGCGAGGATTATGAAGCCATGGAGCGCCGCCGCCGCCGCGAGGCCGAGTTCAAGGCTGCGTCCCGGATCTTCCGCCTGACTGCGGCATGAAAAAGCCGCCGGAGCCACGGCCCCGGCGGCTTTTATTCCAAACCGGCGGCGTCAGGCGCGCTGGAAGCTGATTCCGCACTTTTTCTGAACCGAGGCGCCCTCGATGGCCTGCATCTGGCCCTTCAGGCGAGCCAGCTCGGCGGCCTGAGCGCCATTGCCGCTCACGAAGAAGGCAGCCGGCCAGAAGATGACGACGGCGGCTGTCGTCGCGACCGCGTCTTTCGTGGCCTGCGAATCCTGTGCGCCGGCGGCCGAAGCGGCAGCAGCGCTGACACGTTGGGCCTCCGCGCTCAGCTCCCGGCAGCTGTAGCTGCCATACATCGTCGGTGACACATAGGCGGCGGCGACATTCTCCGAGCGGCTGGCGCAGCCGGCGGCCGCGAGCGTCAGGAGAGCGGCGGCCGGGAGATAGATGGTTTTCTTCATGATCAGCCCCGTTATAACGTGATGACGATTATGTCGTATCCTGCCTTGGCGGGCCTGTGAAGTGCTGTGGAGCACACGTCCATAGTGGGATTTTGGGGCTCGCACGGCTGTGCTAAGCGGGGGATCAATTTCCCCAGGATAGGGACCAGCCATGAAAGATATGCTCGAACGGCTCGAAGAGCGGCGCGCCCAGGCTCGCCTCGGCGGTGGCGAGAAGCGCATCGAGGCGCAGCACGGCCGCGGCAAGCTGACGGCCCGCGAGCGCATCGAGCTTCTGCTCGACAGGAGTTCCTTCGAGGAGTTCGACATGTTCGTCGAGCACCGCTCGAGCGATTTCGGCATGAAGAAGGTCAAGATCCCCGGCGACGGGGTCGTCACCGGCTGGGGCACCGTCAACGGCCGCACGGTCTTCGTCTTCGCCAAGGACTTCACCGTGTTCGGCGGCTCGCTGTCCGAGGCGCACGCCCAGAAGATCATCAAGATCCAAGACATGGCGCTCAAGATGCGCGCTCCCATCGTCGGCCTGTTCGATGCCGGCGGCGCCCGCATCCAGGAGGGCGTGGCAGCGCTCGGCGGCTACGGCGAGGTGTTCAAGCGCAACGTGATCGCCTCGGGCGTGATTCCGCAGATCTCGGTGATTATGGGCCCCTGCGCCGGCGGCGACGTCTATTCGCCGGCGATGACCGACTTCATCTTCATGGTGCGCGACCGTTCCTACATGTTCGTCACCGGTCCCGAGGTGGTGAAGACCGTCACCAACGAGACCGTGACCTCGGAGGAGCTCGGCGGCGCCAAGGTCCACACCACCAAATCTTCGGTGGCCGATGGCGCTTACGACAACGATGTGGAGGCATTGCTGCAGGTGCGCCGCCTCATCGACTTCCTGCCCGCCAACAACATGGACGGCGTGCCGGAGATCCCGAGCCTCGACGATCCCAACCGCACGGACGACAGCCTCGATACGCTGATTCCCGACAACCCGAACAAGCCCTACGACATGAAGGAGCTGATCCTGAAGGTTGTGGACGAGGGCGATTTCTTCGAGATCCAGGAAGCTTACGCCAAGAACATCATCACCGGCTTCGGGCGCATCGAAGGCCACACCGTGGGCTTCGTCGCCAATCAGCCGATGGTGCTGGCCGGCGTGCTCGACTCGGACGCCTCGCGCAAGGCAGCGCGCTTCGTGCGCTTCTGCGATGCCTTCAACATCCCGATCGTCACCTTCGAAGACGTGCCGGGCTTCCTGCCGGGCACGGCGCAGGAATATGGCGGCCTGATCAAGCATGGCGCCAAGCTGCTCTTCGCCTATTCCGAAGCCACTGTGCCGCTGGTGACGGTGATCACGCGAAAAGCTTTCGGCGGAGCCTATGACGTGATGGCCTCGAAGCATATCGGCGGCGACGTCAACTACGCCTGGCCGACCGCGCAGATCGCCGTGATGGGCGCCAAGGGCGCGGTGGAAATCATCTTCCGAGGCGACATCGGCGATGCGGAGAAAATCGCAGCGCGCACGAAGGAATACGAAGACCGCTTCATGTCGCCATTCGTGGCGGCCGAGCGCGGCTATGTCGACGAAGTGATCATGCCGCATTCCACCCGCCGGCGGATCGCGCGGGCGCTGGCGATGCTGCGCCACAAGGAAACCGAGCGGCCCTGGAAGAAGCACGACAACATTCCGCTGTAAGAGCGGAAGAACTGCGTCGACTCGGATAAACTCGAACTTTCTCGAAAGTTGGCACAACTGCGCATGGCCATTCGTTCATGCGCGGTTGTCTGTCACGCTTGCCTCAGCTTGGCCGATCTGAAATACCGAACTCAAGGACCGAATCCGTCTCGAAGAGTTGATGACGATTCTCGGATCCACTGCCGTTTTCCGGCGTTCTGCCGTCATCCGAAAAGCTGCGAGGGTTGGGAATGCACGCCTCGGGAGGCCGCAACACCGTGATCGATTTTTGGCGAGGGCTCGTGCTCGTCATTATTTTCGTGAACCATGTTCCAGGCAACATTCTAGAGCATCTGACCCCGCGCAATTACGGCTTCTCCGATGCAGCAGAGGCTTTCGTCTTCATCTCCGGCCTGTCGGTTGCACTCGTCTATTTTCCGAAGCTGGCTCAAAGCGGCATGCTCGATATTGTCAGGCGATGCTTCCGGCGCTCGCTCGAGCTCTATCGCATGCACCTGATCATGACCGGTGCTGCCATCGCGTTGTTCTCGGTCGGCTACGTGATCAGCGACGACATCATGATGATCGAGGCTCACGGCCGCAGCGCCGTGTTCGAGGATACGGCGCGCGGCGTCACCGGTGTTCTCCTACTCGGACACCAGCTCGGCTATTTCAATATTCTCCCTCTCTACATCGCTCTCATGCTCT
Organism: Microvirga ossetica; assembly: GCF_002741015.1. Lineage (NCBI taxonomy): Bacteria > Pseudomonadati > Pseudomonadota > Alphaproteobacteria > Hyphomicrobiales > Methylobacteriaceae > Microvirga > Microvirga ossetica. The sequence continues at coordinate 4,463,671 of NZ_CP016616.1, forward strand.
GGGCTCCGGTGGCCATGATCCTGCTGCGGATCCACGTGGCCCTGGCGGCTGCCGTGTCGATCGGGGTCTATCTGCTCGCCCGTGCGGACGTGCTGGCCTTGCCAAGCTGGCCCGAGCCGGGGAGGTGGTTCTTCAATCCCTTCGCGTGGCAGCTGCTGTTCACGCTCGGCATCTTTGCAGGACCGCTCCTCTCGCGACTGAGGAGCATTCCTTATTGGCGTCCGGCATTCATCAGCTCGATTGTCCTCCTAGTCGCCTCTTTCGTCATCATGATGAATGGGTTCGGCCTGGCGCCGAACCTGCTCTGGGGCGCCTTCAACACGGTCGATCTCGTCAAGAGCGACCTCGGCCTCGGCCGCATGCTTCACTTCCTGGCCCTGGCTTACGTGGTCACGCAGCTTCGCTTTGGGCATGTCCTGCAGGGAACCGCCATCGGGGCGGAGATGATGCGCCTCGGGCGCTACTCCCTGCCGGTCTTCGCCGCAGGCTCCATCCTGAGCGCGCTCGGGGAGGTCACAATGACGCTCGCGGCGGTGAAGTCCTCTGCTAGTCCCCATATCTTCGGTATGGTATTCACGGTGTTCGGTATCCTCGGACTCCTCCTACTGGCACGATATCTCGAATGGAAAAAGAAGGGCTCGACCGCTCCCCGATCGGAGCGGGTCGGAAAATCTGGCCTCGTGTCGGTATCGTCCGGGCGGCTTCCGCACTAGCGTCTATTCTCCTCGTCGGCATCGGCGGCCCTGCATTCGCGCAGGATGCCGTCTGCCATGCGTCCAAGCCGACCTTCTCGTCTCCGGTGAAGCTTGAGGGCGTCGCATTGCGGCTCAGGCGGCATGAGCCGGTGCGCATCCTCGCCATCGGATCCTCGTCGACCGAGGGGATCGGAGCCTCTTCCCCGGCTTTCTCCTACCCGGCCCAGCTCCAGGCTGACCTCATTCAGGCGTGGAACGGCACCGTCACCGTCGAAAATGCGGGCAAGGGTGGTGAGACGATCACGGAGACCATCGGGCGTCTCGAAGCGGCCTTGAAGGCCAGCAAGCCGGACCTCGTCATCTGGCAGGTCGGCACGAACGATGCCGTCAAGGGAGGCGACGAGGCCGGGTTCTCGGCGCTCCTGCAACAGGGAATCGATGCCGCGCAGGTGCTCGGCGTCGAGGTCATCCTCGTCGATCAGCAATATTATCCGGCAATCAAGGATCTCGGCCGCTACGAGCGGTTCGTAAGCCTCGTCGGTGCGACAGCTGCTGCCGAGCAGGTGCCGGTCTTTTCGCGCTACAAGCTGATGAAGGCTTGGAGCGAGCGTTCGTCGGATATCCTCGGCTCGATGCTGTCGGGCGACGGGTTCCATATGGGCGATCGCGGCTACGATTGCCTTGCGCAGCTCATTGCCGACGGCCTCCATTATCCGATGGCCGTGTCCGAGATCGCGCCCGGCATGGCCGTTACTGTCGCTGCGCAGCCCTGAGATCGGACCGTCCTTGACGGACGACCCGGCACGCCATTGCGTTGCGCGACCGACCTCGATAAGGCGTTTCTCCGACCATGTTCCGGCTCGGGCCTGTCCGATCCGGACGCCTTTCGAAGCCGGACCGAGACCTGCCATGATCACCCCATGCGACCGCTCCTGGGTTTCCACCGCCATCCAGACCATCGAGGCGGATTTCAACCGCTCGTCGGATACGCATCTTCTGCGGGTACCGCTCCCGGCGGCGCCGGGCGTCGAGCTTTACCTCAAGGATGAATCGACCCATCCCTCGGGCAGCCTGAAGCACCGGCTGGCGCGGTCGCTGTTTCTCTACGGGCTCTGCAACGGCTGGATCGGGCAGGAGACGACCATCGTCGAGGCTTCCAGCGGCTCGACCGCCGTGTCGGAAGCCTATTTCGCCCGGATGCTGGGCCTGCGCTTCATCGCAGTGATGCCGCGTTCCACCTCAGCGGAAAAGATCGCGCAGATCGCCTTCTATGGCGGCGAGAGCCATTTCGTGGATTCCCCGGCCGAGATGTACGCGGAAAGCGCGCGCCTAGCCGAGGAACTCGGCGGTCATTACATGGACCAGTTCACCTATGCCGAGAGGGCAACGGACTGGCGCGGCAACAACAACATCGCCGAATCGATCTTCAGCCAGATGTCCCATGAGGAGCATCCGGTCCCGAGCTGGATCGTGGTGGGGGCGGGAACCGGCGGCACCTCGGCGACGCTCGGGCGCTACATCCGCTACCGCCGCCTGCCGACCCGGCTATGCCTCGCCGATCCGGAGGCCTCGGTGTTCCATCGCCATCTGGCGGATCGGGCCGTCTGCAGCGTCTCAGGGCCGCCCTCCGTGGTCGAGGGTATCGGTCGCCCGCGCTGCGAGCCGTCCTTCGTGCCGGAACTGATCGATCGCGCCTATGCGGTGCCCGATGCGGCGAGCATCGCTACAGCACGCGTCCTTTCCCGCCGCATCGGCCGCTCCTGCGGCGGCTCCACGGGGACGAACCTCTGGGCGGTGGCGCAGATCGTCGGCGAGATGGTGCAAAAAGGCGAGACAGGATCCGTCGTGATGCTTCTGTGCGATTCAGGCGAACGCTACCGCAGCACGCATTTCGACGATGCTTGGCTTGCCTCTCGCGGGATTGACATCAAGCCGGCCGAGGAGGCGATGGAGCGGTTCTTCGAGACGGGGATTTTGAGGATCGGCCGATAACACCTAATGCCCTCATCCTGAGGAGATCGCGGAGCGATCGTCTCGAAGGAGGATCCAGTGCTCTCTGGAAGCTCCTTCAAGACGCAGACTGCATCTGCTTCTCAGGATGAGGGCGGTGCTTGAGGAAGCCTCTTACCTGCCGTTTTCGGCAAACCACCTCACCAGCAGCTGCAGGTCCGTCTGCGACAGGTTATGGCCCGTCGGCAGCGTCTCGTGCTGAACCTCGGCGCCGGACGCGGATAGCGATGCGGCCAACCGTTTCCTGTTTTCCGCTGGAATGATCGGGTCCATGGCGCCCGAGATCATCAGCACCCGCTTGCCCGCGAGGTCCGCCTGCGGCGCGGTTGACAGCGGCACCATGGCCCGCAGCAGCGCGGCGCCTGAAAGCGCCTCGGGACGCAGCATCAGCATGGCGGCAGCGATGTTGGCACCGTTGGAGAATCCGACCGCAATGGGCGCCTCGAGCCCATAGGCCTTGCGCGCCTCGGCGACGAAGTCTGCAAGCTCGTTCGCGCGGAATTTCACGTCCTCCTCGTCGAACACGCCCTCGGCGAGACGGCGGAAGAAGCGCGGCATGCCGTTCTCCAGGATCTTGCCGCGCGGGGAGAGCAGGGCGGAGCCGGGGGAGATGGTGCGGCCGAGACCCAACAGATCGTTCTCGTCGCCGCCGGTGCCGTGAAGCAGCAGGAGAGGGGGGCGCTTCGGATCCGAAGCGGGTTCATAGCGGTGGACGAAGGACAGTTCGGTCATGGGTTCCTCTTTTCCCTCTCCCCTCTGCGGGAGAGGGTGGCGAACGAAAGTGAGCCGGGAGAGGGTAAGTGATCGAATGAATCCCGCCCCTCTCCCGACCTGCTTTGCAGGTCACCCTCTCCCGCAGAGGGGAGAGGACTAATTTATGCCAGTTCCGGCAGGTGCGCCTCGATCTCGCTGCGCCGAGCTTCCAGGAAAGCCGGAAGCTTCAAGGCCTCGCCCAGGCTGTCCTGCGGTTCGTCCGCCGCAAAACCCGGCTCGTCGGTGGCGATCTCGAAGAGAATGCCACCCGGCTCCCGGAAATAGACGGACCGGAAGTAGTTGCGGTCCTTCTGCTCCGTGGTCTGGATGCCATGCGTCTCCGCGAGCTTCTTCACCATCTCTGCCTGGTCTGCATCGTCCTTCGCGCGGAAGGCCACGTGATGCACGGAGCCGCCGCCCATCCGGCCCGGCAGGAAGCCGCCGGCGCTACGGATATCGACGGTGCCGCCGATGAGAGCATCCGTCTTGTAGCGGACGAGGGAGCCGTCCCGGGCCGTCTCGCTGAAGCCGAACACGTCCGTCAGGATCGCACCCGTGCGCTCGCCGTTCTCGACGAGGAGTGTGACGCCCTCAAGGCCGCGAATGGCATGCTCCGCCGGGATGCCTTCGACCGTCCACGCGGGTTCGCTCTCGGCATTCGGCGTGCCGACGAGGGCGAGGCTCGTGCCGTGCGGGTCCTTGAAGGTCAGGACGCTCTGCCCAAAGCGTTTCTCCACTTTGCCGTGCTCGACGCCCTGCTCGATGAAGCGGTGCGCCCAGTAGCCCAGGGACGTCTCGGGAACGCGGAACGATGTTTCCTGGGTCGAGCCGATGCCGTTTCTTCCGGGTGCGACGTGCTCCCAGGGGAAGAAGGTCAGGATCGAGCCCGGCTGTCCGAGGCCGTCGCCGAAATAGAGGTGGTATGTGCCCGGATCGTCGAAGTTCACGGTCTTCTTGACCAGGCGCAGGCCGAGCACGCGGGTGTAGAAATCGAGGTTGCGGCGGGCGGGGCCTGCGATGGCGGTGACGTGGTGGATACCGTGGTGCCGCATGGGAGTGTTCCTTAACGGGCTGACGCGGATTTGCGTCGCTTGGCAGGGAGATATGTACCACCGACGGCCGGTGAAGTGCGGAAAGGGCGACCTTGCGGGATTGCAAAGCCAGAGCGTCCGCGCCGGCAAATGCTCGTGATTCCTCGCGAATCCGGAATGGCAAGAATCCAGCAACCAAAGTCTCTCAACAAGGCTTAACCTCAACGGCGATTCAGCATGGTGCGTTAACGGTTTAGCCCTGGCATCCGTGTGAGAGTTCCTTCCAGACAAGCGGGTAACCGGCAGTAAGCCAAAGAAAAGCCGGCGGGAGTCAAGCGGATGATGAAGGATCAACTTCGCGATTTCATCGACAGGATCACCGATACACAACGTGTGTCGGATGATGACGTGAAGAGACTTCAGGATGAGATCCTGGATTGCGGCATTACCAGCCGTCTCGAGGTCGAATCCCTGCTGGCGCTCGACCGCGTCGCGAGCGGCACCGAGAGCTGGGGCTGTATCCTCACGAAGCTGGTCGTCGAATTCGTCGTGTGGAAGCGGCTGCCGCACGGGGTCGTGAGCAACGACGATGCGTTCTGGCTCGCCACCGTTCTCGACGTCAGCGGTCCGTCGCCGAACGCCATGAACATCGCCTACGCGATCCTCGATGAGGCCGGGCATGTGGACGTGGCGCTGCTCGATTTCATCATGCGCGGGCGCCAGCAGGCGCGGCTCTCCCAGATGGCCGCCTGAGGGCCGCCTTCCGCTCTAACGCTAAATGCTGAAACAAGCCCCGCTTCCCCAAGGCACCGATGTGCAGTAACGGAGGTGGGGCTTAATTTGTTTGGGTGGAGCGTTCGAGGTTCATGTTCGACAAGATCCTGATTGCGAACCGGGGCGAGATCGCGTGCCGGGTCATCAAGACCGCCCGGCGCATGGGCATCAAGACGGTGGCCGTCTATTCCGATGCCGACCGGGACGCCTTGCACGTGGAGATGGCCGACGAGGCCGTCCATATCGGCCCGGCGGCGGCCGCCCAATCCTACCTCGTCATCGAGAAGATCATTGAGGCCTGCAAAGCCACCGGTGCCCAGGCCGTCCATCCCGGCTACGGCTTCCTGTCCGAGCGCGAGGCTTTCCCGAAGGCGCTGGCCGAAGCCGGCATCGTCTTCATCGGCCCCAATCCTGGCGCCATCGCCGCCATGGGCGACAAGATCGAATCGAAGAAGGCCGCGGCCGCGGCCAAGGTCTCGACGGTCCCAGGCTATCTCGGGGTGATCGAGGGGCCGGAGCAGGCGGTGACCATCGCCGACGAGATCGGCTATCCGGTCATGATCAAGGCCTCCGCCGGCGGCGGCGGCAAGGGCATGCGCATCGCCTATTCCGCGGGCGAGGTCGCCGAGGGCTTTGCCCGTGCCAAGTCGGAAGCGGCAAGCTCCTTCGGCGACGACCGGGTCTTCGTCGAGAAGTTCATCACCGATCCGCGCCACATCGAGATCCAGGTGCTCGGCGACAAGCACGGCAACGTGATCTATCTCGGCGAGCGCGAATGCTCGATCCAGCGACGCAACCAGAAGGTCATCGAGGAGGCCCCGTCGCCGCTCCTCGACGAGGCCACCCGCCGCCTCATGGGCGAGCAGGCCGTGGCGCTGGCCAAGGCGGTCGGATACGACAGTGCCGGCACGGTGGAATTCGTGGCCGGCCAGGACAAGTCGTTCTACTTCCTCGAGATGAACACCCGCCTGCAGGTGGAGCACCCGGTGACCGAGATGATCACCGGCATCGATCTCGTCGAGGAGATGATCCGTGTCGCCGCCGGCGAAAAGCTGCAGATCTCGCAGTCCGATGTGAAGCTCAACGGCTGGTCGGTGGAAAGCCGCATCTATGCGGAAGACCCGGTGCGCAACTTCCTGCCCTCGACGGGCCGCCTCGTCACCTACCGTCCGCCGCAGGAGGGCGAGACCGACGGCGTGACGGTGCGCAACGACACCGGCGTCTACGAGGGCGGCGAGATCTCGATCTATTACGATCCGATGATCGCCAAGCTGGTGACCCATGCGCCGACCCGCCTGCAGGCCATCGAGGCCCAGGCGACGGCGCTCGACGCCTTCGCCATCGACGGCATCCGCCACAACATCCCCTTCCTCTCAGCCCTGATGCAGCATCCGCGCTGGCAGTCGGGCAAGCTCTCCACCGGCTTCATCGCCGAGGAGTTCCCGCAGGGGTTCAAGGCGCCGGCGCCGGAGGGTGATGTAGCCCTGCGCATGGCCGCCGTCGGCGCCGCCATCGATCACCTGCTCAACGAGCGCAAGCGGCACATTTCCGGCCAGATGCGGCAGGCCTCCAGCGTGCAGTTCGACCGCGAGCGCGTCGTGCTCTTAGGTCAGGAACGCCATGAGGTCGTGATCGAGGATATCGAGGGCGGTTTTGCCGTCGTCATCGACGGTCAGGCCTGGCCCATCGTCTCGGGCTGGCTGCCCGGCCAGCCGGTCTGGACCGGTACGGTGGGCGGCGAGGAGATCGCCGTCCAGGTGCGGCCGATCCTCAACGGCGCGGTTCTCTCCCATGCCGGCGCCTCGTCAGAGGTGCGGGTCTATACCAGGCGCGAGGCCGAGCTCGCCGCCCTGATGCCGGAGCGGCTGGAGGCGGATACGGGCAAGCAGCTTCTGTGCCCGATGCCGGGGCTGGTGAAGGCGATCAACGTCTCGGTCGGGCAGGATATCAAGGTGGGTGAGCCGCTCTGCATCGTCGAGGCCATGAAGATGGAGAACGTGCTGCGCGCCGAGCGCGACGGCACCATCTCGAAGATCCACGCCAAGGAGGGCGACAGCCTCGCCGTCGATGCGGTGATCATGGAGTTTGCCTGAGGGGAGCGTCACCAAGCCCCCATTGTTCTCTTGGGAGTAGAGGTCAGCGCCATGCTCTTTTAGTTCAGCGCTGAGGCTGCCGCAGCGATACCTCTCCCCGGTGGGGAGAGGTCGAGCGCAGCGAGGGTGAGGGGGCACAGGTCCATCCGGATAAGGCGTAACCCCTCACCCGCCGCGCTGGCGCGCGTCGACCTCTCCCTCAAGGAGAGGTGAACCAGCGCCTCGCCTGGCGAGGGCATCAGCTTTTTGCCGGACTCTCACGATAGGCCATGAGAAGGTAACAGAGACAGCCCATGCCCCTCTACTTCGCCTATGGGTCCAACATGGACCAAGCCGCCATGCTCCAGCGCTGCCCGGCCTCGAAGCCGGTCGGCATCGGGCGGCTGATGCGCCACCGCTTCATGATCTTCGAGGAAGGCTATGCCTCGGTGGTGCGCGATCCGCAGCGCGCGGTCTGGGGCATGGTCTGGGATCTGGCGCTCGCCGACGTTCCGTCCCTCGACCGCTACGAGAGCCTCTCGACGGGCCTCTACAGCAAGGTCGTGCAGCCGGTCGTGACGGAGCGGGGGCCGCGCCGGGCCGTGGTCTATATCGGACGGAGCGACAAGCCAGGCACACCGCTTCTCGGCTACATGGAAGGGGTGGTGGAAGCGGCCCAGCATGCAGGCCTGCCGGCGGACTACATCAAGAGCCTCGGCATCTGGCTGCCCAGGACGCAGAACTCGGCTCCGGCCGCGCAAGGTCCCAAGGTCCGGCCCCTCTGGAACGCTCCCTCGGGAACGATCCGAAAGACCCGCTGAGACCATCCTCCGAGCAGGGTGGACCCGCAGAACGGGGAGCGTATCATCCAGACCCTCGACGACGAATATGCCGAACGCTACAGGGATGCCCGCCACACCCACCGCTGAGGACAGATGACCGAAAGCCGTAATGTCCATGTTCTCATCCAGGGATTCGTCCAGGGCGTGAGCTTTCGCGCCTGGACGCAGCACCAGGCGCAACTCCACGGACTTTGCGGATGGGTCCGCAACCGGCGCGACGGCGCGGTCGAGGCGGTGTTTTCCGGACCCGGCAATCTCGTCGACATCATGCTGAAAGCCTGCCACGAGGGACCAGCCGGATCGCGGGTGGATAGGGTCGAGGTCATCGAGGGGGATCCGCCGGGGGGCGAGCCTTCGGGCCGGTTCGAGATCCGGGGAACGGTCTAGCACTACAGTTGCACCTTTCGTTTGCGATGTGAGGCTTGCGCCATGGCCTGATGCGCTCGTCGCCACGCGGACCAGGCGATCACGAAGGCAGGCTCGATCCGGCGCTGCTGGAGACGTGTGGCGACCCGGCGGATTTCCTGGACAGACCAGCATACCAGCGCTGCAGTCGGGCTTCGTCGTTTCGTTTTTGGGGTGAGGTAAGGCGGTTGGCGTGCTCACGCACCACCGTCATCATGGCAAACGCCAGCATCACCAGCGACACATGCCGATGCCAACCGTGCCACGAACGCGTCTCATTGTGCGTCAGCCCCAACTCCGTCTTCGCGGTCTCGAACGCATCCTCAATCGCCCAGCGCTGGCCCTCCACCCGCACCAGGGTCTCCATCGGTGTGCCGGCCGGGCACCAGGTTGAGAAGAACGCCAGATCCTGATCGCTGATGCTGCGCCGGATCAGCAGGCCGCGCGTCCACAGGCCGGTCAGCGCCTCGTTGAATTCCTCGGCCTCGAGATCGGCCAACGCGACATAGGCCCAATCATACAGGCGCGGCCCCTTGGTGCCGATCCCGGCCGACAGACGCTGCCAGGTCTTGGGAGCAAGCCCCTGTGCAATCGTCGCGGCCGTGCCGGCCACCGGCGGGCTCTTGTCCCAGGAATTGAAGCGGTCTGTGGCTTGAACGCCCAGCACGTAACCCTTGCCAGCTCGGCGCAGCTGCATGGCCAGGGCCCCATAGATGGTGTCGGTGGCCACCCACTCAAACGGTACGCCGGCCGCCAGGGCCCGCTCGATCATCGCGGCGGCGATCTGCGGCTTGGTGACGAAGCGGATCGCATCGGGCACGTGAGCCGTGGCCAGGCGCTCGGGCTTCGTCGTCCAGTCCTTGGGCAGATAGAGCTGGCGGTCGATCAAGGCGCAGCCCTTGTCCGACGCGTAAGCGGCAAACACGCCGATCTGGCAGCTGGCAATCTTGCCGGCTGACCCAGTGTACTGGCGTCCCACCCCGCACGAGTTCTGCCCCTGCTTGAGAAAGCCGGTCTCATCGATCACCAGTACCGCTCCGGGAGAGGCGAGCGTCTCGAGCGCATAGTCGCGCACCATGTCCCGCAAAGCATCCGCGTCCCAGTGGCTGCGCCCGAGCACCGCCTGCTGGCGCCATGGTCCCGGATCACCGGCGGCTTCCGCCCGCATCCAGCCGGTCTTGCGCCGCTCCGGCCCGAGCAGACCGTCGAGGAAGGCGGCCGCAGAGGCCGCGACACTGGGATGAGCAAACTGGAGTTTGAGATCAGCTTTGACCTGACGCAACTCCACACACCAGAGTTCGAGCATCTGCTCGATGGCCACGCCTGACATGGCAGCCTCCTGTATCAGATCAGGAGGTAATTAGGGCGCCTGTGCAGCGTGCAACTGTAGTGCTAGAGCTCTGGCGGCTCACCGCCATCGATGGGGCCGCCGGCCTTCTTCCACGCGGTGAAGCCGCCCTGCACATGGGCGACGGGCTTCAGTCCCATATCCTGCGCCGTTGCGGCGGAGAGCGCGGAGCGCCAGCCGCCCGCGCAGAAGAACACGAAGGTCTTGTCCTGGGCGAAGACCGGCTTGTGATAGGGGCTTTCGGGATCGACCCAGAATTCCAGCATGCCTCGCGGGCAATGCACGGCGCCGGGCAGGCGGCCCTCGCGCTCGAGTTCCCTCGGATCGCGCAGATCGACGAACACCACGTCCTCGCGGCCGTGCAGGGCGATCGCGTCGGCGGCGGGCAGCGTCTCGATCTTGGCATTGGCCTCGTCGAGCAATGTCTTGTAGCCGCGGGTAATGGTCTGAGGCATGGATGGTCTTTCCCCTATGAGCCCCTCAACAAACTGGGCATGATGGTGGTGGAGTCAACGGGAGTTCACGGGTGCTGGGTTTCACCAATCTCGATTTCGTGGCGCTGGCCTTCTTCCTGATCGCGTGGCTCGGCTACCACGCCACCGTCGAACTCACGCCGGCGGGTCAGAGAAGCCTCAACAAGATGATGAACGGGTACCGCTATCGCTGGATGGAGCAGATGGTGGTGCGCGAGAACCGGATCGTCGACACCACGATCATGGCTTCGCTCATGAACGGAACCGCTTTCTTCGCCTCGACATCGCTGATCGCCATCGGCGGCGTGCTGGCGCTGCTGCAATCCACCGACTCGGTCCTGCCCGTCTTCGCGGACCTGCCCTTCGGCCCACCGCCGACGCGATTGGCCTGGGACGTGAAGGTGGTGGGTCTGGCGGTGATCTTCGTCTATGCCTTCTTCAAGTTCGCCTGGTCGTACCGGCTGTTCAACTACATGGCGATCATCGTCGGCGCGGTGCCGGTGCTGCGGGAATCGAGCCGCGAGGAGGCGCTTGCTGTCGCGCGCCAGGCCGGAGCGATGAATGCGGTTGCCGGCAAGCACTTCAACCGCGGCCAGCGCGCCTTCTTCTTCTCGCTCGCTTATCTCGGCTGGTTCGTGAGCGCGTATCTCTTCATCGGGGCGACAGCCGGTGTCCTTCTCGTCATGTGGCGGCGCCAGTTTTTGTCGGACGCCCATGACGCAGCCATGGGCCGAAACGATGTCTAGGAACGCAACGCCTGAGGAATTGGAGACCGCCATGCTCGCTCTTCTCGAGGAGCGCGGCCCGGGCAAGACCATCGGGCCGGCGGATGTGGCCCAGGCCATCGGCGGCAATCAGCCGGACGGATGGGGGCCGCTCATGCAGCCGGTCCGAAAGGTGGCGGTGCGCCTCATGAAGGAGGGACGCATCGTGATCCTGCGGAAAGGACGCCCGGTCGATCCCGACGATTTTCGCGGCACCTACCGGCTGGCGCTGCCACCGGAAGCAGAGACCTGAAAATGTCGCCCCATATTCGGCACCGCTCCGAGCCCTCATCCTTCGAGACGCAGCTGCGCTGCTCCTCAGGATGAGGTGAGAAATTTACGAGCCGGACTTTTAAGAATCGGGAAAGAGCCGCGCCGTGCGTCCGGTGACGTAGTATCCGATCTGACCGGCCCATTCCTTCGTGCCGAGATCCAGCCGCCTCAGTCCCTCCGAGACGAAGGCGAAGGGGCGGTGCGTATTCCGACCTCCGCCGGTGCGGAAATCGACCGGGTAGGGCGTGACGGGAAACGCAGCCTTCTCGAACACGCCGACCGCGCGCGGCATGTGCCAGGCGGAGGTCACGAGAAGCCAGCGCTCGCCTTCGCGGGGCTTCGCCAGCTCGCGCGAATAGATCGCGTTCTCAGCCGTGGTGCGCGAGCGATCCTCCACCAGGATGCGCGCGGGATCGATGCCAACGCTCTTCAGATAGGCGGCAACGATGGGGGCTTCCGCGGCCCCATCCCCGAAGACAGTCCCGCCGCCGCCGGAAATGAGGATGCGGGCCTTCGGATAGCGATGGGCGAGCTGGATCGTGTCGAGTACGCGCTCCGCCGATTCATTGGAGACGATCGTGCCGCGGGAGGCCGAATCCGCCGCCTCGACGGAGCCGCCGAGCAGAACGATCCCGTCGACAGGCCTGCCGTCGTCGCGGAAAGGCGGAAACCGCTCTTCCAGCGGGGTGAGCACATAGCTGGCGATGGGCGACAGGCCGAGGGTGATCGTCGCCAGTGTCATGGCGATGCTCAGGCCGATGCCGAAGGGCCTCACCTGCTTGAAGAGAGCGAGCAACAGCCCGAGGAGAATGAGGCTGACCAGAAGGTTGGATGGCGTGGCGAAGAACCACGCGATTTTCGAGAGGGTGTAGAACACCGGCTGTCCTTACTTTTGAGTCCTGACGACCTCCCGCAAAGCTCCACCAAAGCCCTCCTCCCCCTTGTGGGGAGGAGTTGGAGGTGGGGGTGTTGGCGCCAGACCTTCATAGGCTATCGCTCACACCCCCACCCTTGATCCCTCCCCACAAGGGGGAGGGAGAATGCGCCTGTGCTTCATGGCGCGCGGGATGAGGACATATAAAGCGCTGCCGGCTTACGCCTTGTTCAACTCCGCCTCGTAGCGGGCCTTGGTCTCGGCGTTCGGCGGATACAGGCCGGGGAGGGGGACGCCCCTCTCGACCTCGCGCATGACCCAGAGTTCGTAATGTTCCTGAGCCACCGCGGCCTTGGCGACCTCTTCCACCATGGCGGCGGGGATCACCACGACGCCGTCGCGGTCGGCGACGATCACGTCATCCGGGAAGATGGCGACGCCGCCGCAGCCGATGGGCTCCTGCCAGCCGACGAAGGTCAGGCCGGCGACGGAGGGAGGAGCCGCCACGCCCGCGCACCAGACCGGCAGGTTCGTGCCCTCGACGCCGACCGCATCGCGGATCGCGCCGTCGGTGATCAGGGCGGCGACGCCGCGCTTCTTCATGCGGGCGGTGAGGATGTCCCCGAAGATGCCGGCATCCGTGACGCCCATGGAATCGACCACGGCGATGCAGCCTTCCGGCATGTCCTCGATGGCGGCGCGGGTGGAGGTGGGGGAGGCCCAGGATTCCGGCGTCGCGAGGTCCTCGCGGGCGGGTACGAAGCGCAGGGTGAAGGCGCGCCCGACCATCTTGTCCGTGGCATTGAAGGCCGGCATCGGCCCCTTCATCCAGCAGCGGCGGACGCCCTTCTTCAACAGCACGGTGGTGATCGTGGCAGTGGAGGCGGCCCGCAGGGCATCGGCGATGGTCTTGTCGAGGGTCATGGCTGTTTCCTGATGGTGCGACCTGGGGTTCATAACGGGTCGACCGAATGAGCGCCACCTCAGAGTCCGGCTCATCAATTGCCGACATTTCACGCTGAGATGCCGAGATCTTTTCCCTCCCCCTTGTGGGGAGGGCCAGGGTGGGGGTGCCGGCGCCAGACCTTGATAGGCTATCGCTCACACCCCCACCTCCAACTCCTCCCCACAAGGGGGAGGAGGGCTATTCACGGACATTGCCTGCCGCTCATCAATCGCGATCCGGCGCTCCCGGCGGGAAGAAATGGCGGTAGGGCCGAGCCTCGTCGACGGCCCGCGCGAAGGACGGGCGGGCGAGGAGTTTTTGTCGATAATCCCGAACCCGTGGATAAGCCTCGCCGACCGGATGGACCCAGTCGGCATAGAACAGCGACGGAGCCGCCGCACAATCGGCGGCGCTGAACGATGCTCCTGCCGCCCATTCGCGCCCGGCGAGCGTCTTGTCGAGCCAGCCATAGGCCCTGTCGAGCATCGCTCGCGCCTCGGCGACGCCGCAGGGGTCGCGATCCTTCTCCTGGCGGATGCAGTCGAAGACGATCTTCTGCATCGGTGTCATGACGTAGTTGTCGAAGAAGCGATCCATCAGCCGCACGTCGAGGGCTTCCTTTGGATCCTGCGGAATCAGCCGCACCGGGCCCGGATGATAAAGCCCCAGATGCTCGATGATGACGATGGCCTCCATGATCGTGCGGTCATCGTCCACGAGCACGGGAAAGCGCTTGATGGGCCAGAGCGCCTCCAGCTCGGCATCGGTGCGCTCTTCGCCGAGCATGCGATACGCGAACGGCGTGCCGTTCTCGTACAGCGCGGTCAGCACTTTCTGGCAGTACGAGGAGAAGGGATGGGCATAGAGCTTCAGGGTCATCGGGGCCTCGCGGCTGGCAATCCGTTCCTAAGTGTAGATGGTTTCGCGCGAACGGAAAGGACCGCCGCGATGACGGCGGTCGACTCGGTCATTAATCGGTTCAGCCCGTCTTGGCGAACAGCTCGCGCCCGATCAGCATGCGCCGGATCTCGCTGGTGCCGGCGCCGATCTCGTAGAGCTTGGCATCGCGCAGCAGGCGGCCAGTCGGGTAGTCGTTGATGTAGCCGTTGCCGCCGAGCAGCTGGATCGCGTCGAGCGCCATCTTGGTGGCGTTCTCGGCGGCGAAGAGGATGGCGCCGGCGGCGTCCTCGCGAGTCGTCTCGCCCCGGTCGCAGGCCTTGGCGACCGCATAGACATAGGCCTTGGCCGCATTCATGGTCACGTACATGTCGGCGACCTTGCCCTGCACGAGCTGGAACTCGCCGATGGCCTGGCCGAACTGCTTGCGCTCGTGAATGTAGGGCAGCACCACGTCCATGCAGGCCTGCATGATGCCCGTGGAGCCGGCCGCCAGAACGGCGCGCTCGTAATCGAGGCCGGACATGAGCACGTTCACGCCCTTTCCGACATGGCCGAGCACGTTCTCCTCAGGCACCTCGCAATCCACGAAAACCAGCTCGCAGGTATCGGAGCCGCGCATGCCGAGCTTGTCGAGCTTCTGGTGGGTCGAGAAGCCCTTGAAATCCTTCTCGATCAGGAAAGCGGTCATGCCGCGGGGGCCCGCCTCCGGATCGGTCTTGGCATAGACCACCAGGGTGTCGGCAGTGGGGCCGTTGGTGATCCACATCTTGTTGCCGTTGAGCACGTACCGATCGCCGCGCTTCTCGGCGCGGGTGCGCATGGAGACCACGTCGGAGCCCGAGCCCGGCTCGGACATGGCGAGCGCGCCGAGGTGCTCGCCCGAGATCAGCTTGGGCAGATAGCGGCGCTTCTGCTCCTCATTGCCGTTGCGGCGGATCTGGTTTACGCAGAGATTCGAATGAGCGCCGTAGGACAACCCGACCGAAGCGGAGGCGCGGGAAACCTCCTCCATGGCGATCACGTGCTCGAGATAGCCGAGGCCCGTCCCGCCGTATTCCTCCTCGACCGTGATGCCGTGGAGGCCGAGGTCACCCATCTGAGGCCAGAGATCGCGCGGGAAAACATTGGTGCGGTCGATCTCCTCCGCCCGCGGCGCGATCTTCTCCTGCGCGAAGTCGCGCACGGTCTCGCGGATAGCCTCGGCGGTCTCGCCGAGATCGAAATTGAAGCCCTTGGCGGCGTTCGGCAGCATCATCGTCCTCCCACTTCCATTCGGCGTCCCGCGATCCGGAAACGCGACGGAGCATGTTTTGTCCGACCATTTTGGTCAGCATTGCTGTCCTTATCAAGGCCGGATCGTTCGGGAAAGAAAATGGGCGCTTTTCCCGAACCAGCAATTGGTCGGAGCGATCAAAACAAAAGGCTCCCTCGCGGCGGGTGGGGAGCCTGATTGCTCGAACCGGAAAAGCGGACTACTCGTCGATGCTCGCGGTCTGCACGGCATCCATGTTGCGGCACACGCCCCGCGGTCCGAGGCGTCCGTGGTCGCGGGGATCGCAGGCGCTCTGGACGAACATGCGCCACTGGTTCTCCGTGCCGTAGAAGGTGTTGCGGTCCACATCGCCCCTCACGCCCGGCACCCGGCCGGTGGTCGTGAATTGCCAGAAGGTCCAGCGGCGGTCGTTGTAGCGCACTTGGGGCTCGGCCGCGGTGCTGCGGATCCAGTAGGGATAATCGTTGTACTCGCCTTCCAGGATTTCCTTGTGGAAGGTGATGTCGGTGTAGATGATCGGCCGCTTGCCCGTATGCGCTTCCATCTCGCGCAGCATCACGTCGATCATGGCGAGTGCCTGCTCGCGCGGCACCTTTTTGGGACAGTTCACGGACTGGCCGTTCCACTCCACGTCGAGAACCGGGGGGAGGGCGTCCGGATCCTGCGGCACGTTGCGCTTGAACCAGGCCGCCTGCTCATGGGCCGGGCGGCACCAGAACACGAAATGGTAGGCGCCGCGCGGCACGCCGGCCTTCTTGGCCTCCCACCAATTCTCGTGGAATTTGCTGTCGATGTGATCGCCGCCCTCGGTCGCCTTGATGAAGGCGAACTTGGTGCCGGCCTGGCGCATGGCAGCCCAGTCGACATCGCCCTGCCATTTGGAAATGTCGACGCCATGGATCGGCAGCCGGTGGGCGGTTGCGACACCTTCGTGGGGACGGGCGTCGCCCTTGGTGGGATAGCGGCTCGCCGAGGGCAAGACGGCGCAGGAGGCGAGCCCCAGCGCGATCGCGGCGAGCGCGCCGAACCGGGCAGCCTGGACGAATGTCTTCAGGCCGGAACTCTTGGAGCGGCTGGAGGAGCGGCGTCGAGTCTTCATCGGTTCAACTGTATTGTACGCAAAACGGGACCGCACCAGAGATGCCGGAAGAGCGTTAACAGGCTCTTACGAGCGTGGCGCGACTCGAGCTTACAGATGAAACCAGGCCGTTGCGATACCTAAAAAGGCAAAAAAGCCGACGATATCCGTGATGCTGGTGACGAAGGGTCCCGACGAGACGGCCGGGTCGACGCCGAACCGGTTGAGGGTCAAGGGGACGAAGATCCCGCCGAGCGCCGCGAAGACCAGCACCGTGATGAGCGCAAGGCCGATGACGATGCCGAGCTGTGGGGATTGGAACCACAGGCCGGCCAGGGTCCCCAGGATGACGGCGAAGACCAGCCCGTTGAGCAGGCCGACGGCCGCCTCGCGGCGGATGATGCGCCAGGCATTCGCGCGGCCGAGCTCGCGCGTGGCAAGGGCGCGGACGGCGACCGTCATGGTCTGGGTGCCGGCATTGCCGCCCATGGAGGCGACGATGGGCATCAGGATGGCAAGCGCCACCATCCGTTCCAGGGATTCCGAGAAGAGCCTGATGACGCTCGCGGCCAGGAAGGCGGTGCACATATTGGCGAACAGCCAGGGGAAGCGGCTTCTCTGGGTGTAGAGGACCGTGTCCGAGAGCTCTTCGTCGGACTTCACGCCGCCGAGCTGCTTGATGTCCGCATCGGCCTCTTCTTCGAGAACGTCGACGATGTCATCGACGAGGATGACGCCGACGAGGCGGCCGGCATCGTCCACCACGGCGGCCGAGACGAGGTTGTAGCGCTCGAACAGGCGCGCGACCTCATCCTGCTGCTCGGTCGCCTCGACCCGGTCGGGCTCGGCGTTCATGACGTCCTGGATGGTCACCGGGCGCTTGGAGCGCAGAAGCCGGTCCAGAGGCACCGAGCCGAGCAGGTGGGCGGCGGGATCGATGACGAAAATCTCGTAGAAGGTTTCTGGCAGGTCCTCGGTCTCGCGCATGAAGTCGATCGTCTGCCCGACAGTCCAGAATGGGGGCACGGCGATGAACTCGGTCTGCATGCGCCGCCCGGCGCTGTCTTCCGGGTAGTCGAGGGAGCGCTGGAGCGCGACGCGCTCGATGGCGGGCAGCTGGTCGAGGACTTCCGCCTGTTCGTCTTCCGGAAGGCTCTCGAGGATGGTGATCGCGTCGTCGGAATCGAGGTCGCGCACGCCCTCCGCGACAGTGGCGGTCTCGAGCTCCTCGAGGATCTCCTCGCGGACCGCCTCGTCCACCTCGGTGAGGGCGGCGAAGTCGAACGACGTGCCGAGAAGCTCGATCAGGCGCGGGCGCTGATCGGGCTCGAGTGCTTCGAGGAGGTCGCCAAGTTCGGATTCGTGGAAGTCTTCGACGAGCTTCTGCAGGCGCTCGACCTCCGAGGCCTCGATGGCATCGGCGGCGGCGGCGAGGAATTCCGGATTGAGCTCGCCTTCCTCGTCCCGGAAGGCCGGGGTTTCGGTTTCAGGCCCATCGGGCGTCGGAAGCGGCGTCTTGTCTTCGACTTCCAGCATCAGCCGTCCTCTGAAGGTGGGTTGCCCGCCTTTTAGGTGCGCATGCCGGTCCACGCAATGCGCCCAAAAGACTTTGTCGAGGAATTCGTTTTCGCCGATTCTGCCAGCTACGGGTGAGGGTTCGAAGTGCCGGAGCTGTGGGCAGAAATAGCCAACAAAAAAGGCCCCTTGAAGGGGCCTTTTTCGTCAACCTGTTCGGCACGCGAATGCCGAAAGTTGGTGCGGTCAAGAGGACTCGAACCTCCACGGGTCTCCCCGCTACCACCTCAAGGTAGTGCGTCTACCAATTCCGCCATGACCGCGAACTCGGTTTCAGGACTGGTTTTCCTGAAGAGGTCGCCGCTCTAGCAGATCGATTTGAGCACCGCAACCCCCTGGATGGCGCTTGCGGCGATTGAGCGGAGGGAATGCCTCGGCTGCCGAGGATGGGATAGGCGATAAGCCTCTGTGACGACTATATAAGCCAAAAGTTTCCTGGGGCGTGGGAACGGACCGCGCCCCTTCGAGGGGCAGAGCGTCGCCGCTCCGCGCCCCGCAAACCCAAGGTGAATCGGTGTCGAACCTGCGAGACAGCTTGGCCGTTCATTTCCATCCGCAGACCGATTCCGAACCGGTCGAGTGGGCGGTCACGGACGAGCCGGTCGGCTATGAAGAGGCGGTCGCCTTCATGGAGGCCCGCGCCGAGGCGATCGCTGCCGGGCAGGCGCGGGAGATGGTCTGGCTCGTGGAGCACCCGCCGCTCTACACGGCGGGAACCTCGGCCAAGGAGGCGGACCTCGTCGAGCCCGACCGTTTCCCGGTCCACCGAACGGGGCGGGGAGGGCAGTACACCTATCACGGCCCCGGCCAGCGCGTGGCCTATGTGATGCTGGATCTGCACCGCCGCGCGCCGGACCTGCGCCGCTACGTGACGGCCCTGGAGGCCTGGATCATCGCCTCCCTCGATTCCTTCAACATCCGCGGCGAGCGCCGGGAGGACAGGGTCGGGGTGTGGGTGCGCCGCCCCGACAAGGGCGAGACCACGGAGGACAAGATCGCCGCCATCGGCATCCGGGTCCGGCGCTGGGTGACCTTCCACGGCATCAGCCTGAACGTCGAGCCGGACCTCTCGCACTTTACCGGCATCGTGCCCTGCGGCGTGACGGAGCATGGGGTGACGAGCCTCGTCGATCTCGGCATCCCCGTTACCATGTTGGAGGTGGATGCTGCCATGCGCCGGACCTTCGAGGAGATCTTCGGGCCGACCGAGCAGGCGACGATACCGTTGCTCTTCAGCCACGGAGCCTAGGTTTTTCGCAACGGATACGGCAAGGCTTCTCCCCAAGCGCTCTTCATGCTCTAAGCTGGATCAAACGGCTGATTTGTTGGCGGAACCTCCATGCAACGCGTCCTTCTTGCCTCCCTCGTCGCTCTTGCCGCCTCGGCCTGCGCCTACCGGCCCGACCCGGTGGAACTCGTGAAGATCGTCGATTCGCCGGCGGATATCCGCGTCTGCACGCGCCTTGGCGAGGTCAGCCCCGTGACGCCGACGACGCCGGGAACCCATACGCCCGTCAATATCGGCTTCGGCGTCACCCTCGGCCGCTCGACCTTCGGCCACGCCACGCAGGACATGCTGCAGGCGACCGTCGCCCTCGGCGGCACGCATCTCTATCTCCAGCAGGTCTCCCACGACTGGTCGCTCGTGCGCGGCATCGCCTATCGCTGCGGTCCGGGCGTCCGCGAGGACGTGGTCATTCGTGCGAAAGGCTGACACACCAGCCTGCTGAACCAGTTGGGCAGCTTCCCTAGTTCCGAAGCATCGGATCCAAAAGTGGAATGCACTTTTGGGATTCATCCGATGCTTCTTTTTCTTGGTGAGCGCATCGTTCGGCGCGGAAAACCGGGGCCACTTTTCCGCACGATGCGCTAGTACTGACGTTCAGGCCATCCCGTCCATTCGCGGGTTTGAGCCCAAACCAGAACCAAGGGAGACCTGCGCCGTGCCCGTCATCGCCACATCTGCCGATCTGACTTCGGACGCCGCGCGGGGCAATCGCGCCGCCTGGGCCGAGCTTGCCCAGGATCTCCAGGCCAAGCGGCAGGCGGTGGCGGAAGGCGGGCCGGCCAAGGCGCGCGAGCGGCATCTCGCCCGCGGCAAGCTCCTGCCGCGCGAGCGCGTGACGCGCCTCCTCGACCCCGGGGCATCGTTCCTCGAACTCGGCGCGCTCGCCGCCCACGGCATGTATGAGGATGCGATCCACGGCGCCGGCATCATTACCGGCATCGGCCGGGTCGAAGGCCGCGAGGTCATGATCGTCTGCAACGATTCGACCATCAAGGGCGGCACCTACTACCCGATGACGGTGAAGAAGCATCTGCGCGCCCAGGAAGTGGCGCGTGAGAACCGTCTGCCCTGCATCTATCTCGTCGATTCCGGCGGCGCGAACCTGCCGCATCAGACCGAGGTCTTTCCCGACCGCGAGCATTTCGGCCGCATCTTCTACAACCAGGCCACCCTGTCCTCCCTCGGCATTCCGCAGATCGCGTGCGTCATGGGCTCGTGCACGGCGGGCGGCGCCTATGTGCCGGCCATGTCCGACGAGACCATCATCGTGCGCCGCCAGGGCACCATCTTCCTGGGCGGGCCGCCCCTGGTGAAGGCGGCCACCGGCGAGGTGGTCTCGGCGGAGGATCTCGGCGGCGCCGAGGTACATGCCCGGCTCTCCGGCGTGGCGGACCATTACGCCACCGACGACGTGCATGCGCTCGCCATCGCGCGCCGCATCGTCGGCACGCTCAACACCCGCAAGAGCATCGACATCGACCTCTCCGACCCGGTCGAGCCGAAATACGCCATCGACGATCTCGACGCGATCGTGCCGACCGATCTCAAGAAGCAGTACGACATCCGCGAAGTGATCGCCCGCCTCGTCGACGGCTCGGAGTTCGACGAGTTCAAGCGCCTCTACGGCACGACGCTGGTGACGGGCTTCGCCCGGATCTGGGGCATGCCGGTCGGCATCATCGCCAATAACGGCATCCTGTTCTCGGAGAGCGCGGTGAAGGGCGCGCATTTCATCGAGCTGTGCTGCCAGCGGCGCATCCCGCTGCTCTTCCTGCAGAACATCTCCGGCTTCATGGTCGGCCGGCAATACGAGGCCGGCGGCATCGCCAAGGACGGCGCCAAGCTCGTCACGGCCGTGGCCTGCGCCCAGGTGCCGAAGATCACGCTTTTGGTCGGCGGTTCCTTCGGGGCCGGCAATTACGGCATGTGCGGGCGCGCCTATTCCCCGCGCTTCCTCTTCACCTGGCCGAACTCGCGTATCTCGGTGATGGGCGGCGAGCAGGCGGCAAGCGTTCTCGCAACCGTCAGGCGCGACAATATCGAAGGCGAGGGCAAGGCCTGGAGCGCCGAGGAGGAGGAGGCGTTCAAGGCGCCGATCCGCGACCGGTACGAGAAAGAGGGCTCGCCCTATCACGCCACCGCGCGGCTGTGGGACGACGGCATCATCCTGCCCTCGGAGACGCGCCGTGTGCTCGCGCTTGCCTTTTCTGCGACGCTCAACGCGCCCGTGCCGGAGACGAAGTTCGGCGTGTTCCGGATGTAGGGGACGCGCCTTCCCGACAGCGGTGAGGTTATTCCGCCTGCGCTTCTTCCGCCGGTTTCATTGAACTTTCCTGCTTCTTCGGTTTGGCGGCTGCCTTGCCCTTCCTTGGGTTCGAAGCTTTCGCCGCCTCGACCTCGGCGATGGTCTTTCGCAGCTCCTCCTCGACGCGCTGATATTTCTCGTCGATCTCCTTGCGCTGCTCTGCCTCCATCGCCGGCTTTGCAAGCGCGGTGATGCCGATCGGATCGAAGAAGCTCAGGACGGCCATGGTGGTGGCCTGCTCCTTGTGCTTTTCCCGCGTGCGCTCAACATCTTCGAGAGCTGCCTGGGCGCCCGGTCCCACGACTGCTGGATCGAGTGCAGGAGTTGCAGGGGAAGAATCCGTCGTTTGCGTACAGGCTGCAAGCAGGGGAAGAACAGTTAGGGAAGCGAGAAGTGTCAAGCGCTGGAACATCATGGGCATGTCCCTGGGTGAACCACGCCCATGTCTTAGCATATGATTATATTCGGAAACCTCTCTGAACACAGAGGTATGCTGTAGAATCTCGCCCTAAGGTCTTGCAGAACGATTCACTCAAGGCCTGGCCTTGCGGCGCGATGCGGCACTGCTGCTCGCCTTCTGCCGCTCCATGCTCTCGTGGAGTTCTCCCAGCGCCTCGGCTTCTTCGACGAGCTTGTCGAACTCCGTGATCATGCGCTGCATCTTCTGCTGCTCGACCCGCGCCTGCTCCTCGTACATCGCCTTGGTGGCATAGGCGGAGAGGCCGGTGCGATCGAGCGAGGCCGCGTGATTGGCCATCGTTGCCGTCAGGCTGTGCTGGGCACGGTTTGCTGCACATCCATGATGGCGGCGATGGCGCTCGATCCGGGAAGACCGGGGGACGGGCCGGAAACGCCGCTTGTCACCGGAGCGGCCTCGGGGGCTGCCGTCTGATTGCAGGCGGCCAGGAGGGGCATGACGAGGATCAGAGCGAGGGGGAGAAGGCGCTGAAATGCCATTGGCGGATTCCTGAAAAGCCCCATTTACCATAGCCTCTTCCCCTAGGGTCCTCTCCAAACAGAGAGGGAATGGCGGTGCCGCCGATGGATGACGCCGATATCGAGGCAGCGCGGCGCGCCTATGCCGCCGAGATCCTGCGCGTGGCCGAGGTCGCGGATTCCCGGATCGGCGATGCCTTTGCGGCGGTCCCCCGCGAGGCGTTCCTGCCCCCGCCGCCCTGGACCGTGATCCGCATGGGGGTCGGGATGCGGACGAGCGACGTCGCGAGCCTCTACGACAACGTGCTCGTCGCCATCGCTCCCGAGCGCGGCATCAACAACGGCGAGCCTGCCCTGCATGTCGCCTGGATCGATGCGGTCAGCCCACAGCCGGGCGAAACCGTGATCCATGTGGGAGCGGGGACGGGCTATTACACGGCCATCCTCGCGCGCCTCGTGGAGCCGGGGGGGCGCGTCGAGGCATTCGAATACGAATCCGATCTAGCGGCGCAGGCCGTCGCCAATCTGCAGGATCGTGCGAACGTGACGGTCCATGCCGCCTCCGCCTTCGGACGCACGCTGCCGCGCGCCGATATCGTCTACGTGAACGCGGGTGTCGTGGCGCCCGATGTGGAATGGCTGCGGGCGCTCAATCCCGGTGGGCGGCTGATCTTTCCCTGGCAGCCGCACAAGGGCTGGGGACCGGCGATGCTGGTGACGCGGAAGGACAATGGCTTCAGCGCGCAAGCGCTGATGACCGTCGGGTTCATCTCGTGCAGCGGCGCGACCGAAAAAGTCTCGGTAAGAAATCTGCCGACCGAGGCGGATCTCGCGGCGGTGCGGTCGATCTGGATCCGGCGCGACCGCTCTCCCGATGCGAGCGCGCTCGCCGTCTACGACGATGTCTGGTTCTCGTCGGAAGAGGTGGGTTGAACCAGAACGATGGCCGGGGGGGACCCGGCCACGCGTCGTTCATACGTCGTCGCTCAGATGACGAAGAAATCGTTGTGCGTGAGGGCGAGGTTCTTGTTCAGCATGGCGATCTTCACCTGCGCCTTGGATCCGCTTCCGTCCTGGTCGTAATAAAGCGCGCCGGTTTTCCTGTCGTAGACGATCCGAT
This sequence comes from Microvirga ossetica, assembly GCF_002741015.1. NCBI lineage: Bacteria > Pseudomonadati > Pseudomonadota > Alphaproteobacteria > Hyphomicrobiales > Methylobacteriaceae > Microvirga > Microvirga ossetica. The sequence continues at coordinate 4,487,406 of NZ_CP016616.1, forward strand.
CCTCGGCATCCTGCGCCTTGGTTGCTTTCACGAACATGTCGGAAGAAAATTTCTTCGGCTTGGAGAGCGTGCCGGAGCCGAGCTTGGTGAAGATCTTGTTCTCGAGCCAGATGCTGTCGTCGCGCACGTTGAAATCGTCGATCCGGTCGACGTTGGAGCGCTTGTTCGGCATGGTGTCGAACACGAAGATGTCGCGTCCGCCCTCGCCGGAGAGCCGGTCGTTGCCGGTGCCGCCATGGATCCGGTCGTCTCCCAGGCCGCCGTAGAGTCGGTCATTGCCCGCAGCGCCGAAGATCGTGTCGTGCCCGGCCTCTCCGGAGAGCGTATCCGTCCGCGCGGTTCCCTGGAGCCTGAACGGCGTGGTCTCGATGGCGTTGGAGACGCTCACGGTCACCGTCAGGCTGGTCGAGCCGCCAAAATCGTCCTTCGCCAGGAGGGTTACCTGATGCGTGGGCATGGTCTCAAAGTCGAGCGGGCCGGTGACCACGAGGCTGTTGCCGCGGACGCCGAAGGCGGAGCTCGATCCGGGCGCGAGGCTGTAGCGGATCGTATCCCCGTCCGCATCGGTCGCCGAAAGCGCGCCGACCACGGCGCCGATCGGCGCATTCTCGACCGTCGTGGCATTCGATAGGGACAGCGCTGTCGGAGCGGCGTTGGTGAGCATTTCCACGCCGTCGTCGAATCGTGCAAACCTCACGTCCTTGAGCAGATCAACGCCATTCGGCCCCGAGATCGTCACTGTGCCGTCGGTGTTGTGCGTGATCGAGGATTGCGCGCGCGCGCCGGAGAAGACAGCGGTGTCGGTACCTGAACCGCCATCCAGCGTATCGTTCCCCGCGCCTCCGTCGAGCGTATCGTTGCCCGCGCCGCCGTTAAGCGTGTCGTTGCCATCTTCGCCCTGCAGCCGGTCTGCACCCGTAGCGCCGCCAAGCTTGTCGCTAAAGGTGGTGCCGATATAATGATCGTCGAAAGATGTACCCTGAAGTTCGATGGCGGAGAAACGCGCATCGACAACCCTGTCATAGATGTCCTCCTCTTGACCATCAGAGGCATTTCTCTGCCATGTCACGGTGAGCCTGCCGTCCAGGAGAACGGTCACGATCGGACGTTCCGGCGATTCCCCCTCTGGCATGTCGACGCGGATCTCATTTCCGACCCTTGCTCCCTCATCGTCGAAGGTTGTCAGGGATATCGCGTCGGTACTGCTGTGATCTTCGTAGACAATGGCGAAGCCACCGTCCGGAAGCGCGACCGCTCCGCCTAGTATCTGGTCGCTACTAGTCGCTTGATTGACGATGAGTTCACCTTTGTACTTCGTGCCATCCGCTTCGAAGATTTGCGCCCTGACGCAGAGACCCGATCCATCTCCGTTTTCATCGGTCCATAAGACGACAAAGCGGCCATTGCTGAGCGCAACAACCTTCGGATCGGCTTGACTGCCGTCAGGGATTGCGGGCACTACAAATTCCGGGCTGGCCAGGGGATGTCCATCACGGGTAAAGATGCGGCCTCGAATATCTCCTTGCCCAATGCTGTCTTCGTAAACGACGACGTAATTACCGTTTTTAAGCGTTGCGATGTCCGAATTGGTTTGGCTGTCCGCGGTAGATCTCCCATTAACGACGAAGTCATCGCCGACTGCCTGGCCGTTGCTGTCGAAGGCGCGCGCACGAATGTCTCTGCCCGATACACTGAACTGACTGTCGTCGCCGAAGCCCACGACGAACCCACCATTACTCAGGGCGGTTATCGAGGGGATCTCTTGATCGCCGACAGTCGAGTTCACGACAAAATCCTGAATGCCTTCAGGACCACCGCGGTCAAAGGCCGTACCATCCGGGTTGAAAATTCGAGCGCGCACGTCCCCCCGGAAGTTCGTCGGACTCGCTCTGTACTCCCAAGCAACCACAAAGCGACCGTCCGAGAGGGATGCGATGGTTGGAAATGAGATAGAGGACTCCGTCGGTGTTGTGCTGAGAAGCAGTTCCTCCCCCAGTGCGATCCCATCGGCATCAAATTTCTGGCCGCGGATTTCGCCGCCATTGCTCGCTATAGCTGTGGCCGAAGCCCACGCCGCTAAGAAGGACCCGTCCGGCAGACCTATGACAGTCGGGTCGAACTGCCCCCACGCCGTAGTGCTGTTGATGTGAAACTCTGGTCCCCAAAGGGTGGACGTAGGCATGGCACGATCTCGCGAATGGTCCGTCCGCTCAAACGAGCTGGGCCGAAACAAAATAACGCTCATTATGTCAGCGGTACCGTTCCGGTATACTCCCCAAACAGAGGGGGTATCCCGCGGCCCGAAACAGGAATCCCGTCCCAAAAATGTTGCTACAGAGCAACACCCTCAAACCTTCAACATCCTGCCGTGTTCGGCCCAAGCTCCGCCGCGATCCCGCCATAAACCGGGCGCTACACCTTAAGCAGGCTAAAGTGCTTCCAAACCAAGACTTTACGGCGTGGCTCCGGGTCTCAAATCCGGGTTAAGGCTGTTGGCTGATCCTCCGTAAGGATCGTTGCATCGGTGGCGTGGCACGTGGCAGATCACGGGAGTTCCAAAGGGCTTGGATCTCCTCGTGAGAACCGGGTGGAAAAGAGTACGGACCATGGATGCGCGGTTGATCGACAAGTCGAAGCTGCCGAGCCGTCACGTGACGGTCGGTCCTGCTCGCGCGCCGCATCGGTCCTACCTCTACGCCATGGGTCTCACCAAGGAGCAGATCGCCCAGCCGCTGGTCGGCGTCGCCACCTGCTGGAACGAGGCCGCCCCCTGCAACATCTCCCTCATGCGCCAGGCCCAGGCGGTGAAGAAGGGCGTCGCGTCGGCCAGCGGCACGCCGCGCGAGTTCTGCACCATTACGGTGACTGACGGCATCGCCATGGGCCACCAGGGCATGAAGGCGTCGCTCCCGTCGCGCGAGGTGATCGCCGATTCGGTCGAGCTGACCATGCGCGGCCATTCCTACGACGCGCTCGTCGGCATGGCTGGCTGCGACAAGTCGCTTCCCGGCATGATGATGGCGATGGTGCGCCTCAACGTGCCGTCGATCTTCATCTATGGCGGCTCGATCCTGCCCGGCTCCTTCCGCGGCCGGCAGGTGACGGTTCAGGATCTCTTCGAGGCGGTCGGCAAGTATTCGGTCGGCGAGATGTCGGACGAGGACCTGACCGAGCTCGAGCAGGTGGCCTGCCCGTCGGCCGGCGCCTGCGGCGCGCAGTTCACCGCCAACACCATGGCGACCGTCTCCGAGGCCATGGGCCTTGCCCTGCCGTATTCGGCGGGCGCTCCGGCGCCCTACGAGATCCGCGACCGGTTCTGCGCCGCTGCTGGCGAGCAGATCATGGACCTGATCGCCAAGAACATCCGGCCGCGCGATATCGTGACCCTCAGGTCGCTCGAGAACGCGGCGACCGTGGTGGCTGCCTCCGGCGGCTCGACCAATGCGGCTCTGCATCTTCCGGCCATCGCGCATGAGGCGGGCATCAAGTTCGACCTGTTCGACGTTGCCGAGATTTTCAAGCGCACGCCATACATTGCGGACCTGAAGCCGGGCGGGCGCTACGTCGCCAAGGACCTGTTCGAGGTCGGCGGCATTCCGCTGCTCATGAAGACGCTGCTCGACCACGGCTACATGCACGGCGACTGCATGACCGTGACCGGCCGTACCATGGCCGAGAACCTCGCTTCCGTGAAATGGAACGACGACCAGGACGTGGTCTATCCGGCGAACAAGCCGATCACGCCCACCGGCGGCGTCGTGGGCCTCAAGGGCAACCTCGCGCCGGAAGGCGCCATCGTGAAGGTCGCCGGCATGGCGGCCGACAAGCAGGTCTTCCGCGGCCCTGCCCGCTGCTTCGACGGCGAGGAGGCCTGCTTCGAGGCGGTCTCTACGCGGCAATACAAGGAGGGCGAGGTTCTCGTGATCCGCTATGAGGGCCCACGCGGCGGCCCCGGCATGCGCGAGATGCTCTCGACCACGGCGGCTCTCTACGGCCAGGGCATGGGCGACAAGGTCGCGCTCATCACCGACGGCCGCTTCTCGGGCGCGACCCGCGGCTTCTGCATCGGCCATGTGGGGCCGGAAGCGGCCGTGGGCGGCCCTATCGGACTTCTCAAGGACGGCGACATCATCGCGATCGATGCGATCAAGGGCAGCATCGACGTGGAACTCTCGGGCGAGGAACTGGCGAAGCGCCGGTCCGAATGGAAGCCACGAGAGACGAGTGCCACCTCGGGCTATCTCTGGAAATACGCGCAAACAGTAGGTCCGGCACGGGACGGGGCGATCACCCATCCCGGCGGAGCTGCAGAAAAAGAAACCTATGCGGACGTTTAAACTTCTCGCAGCCACATTGTGGGTGGCTTCCCTCGGCGCCGGCGCGGCCTATGCGCTCGATGCCGCGCCGCGCCCGCAACCGCTGAACCCGGCCCTGTCGCCGGCGCTTGCGCCGGCCACCAAATACGGCTCGGTGCGCGATGCGCTGCGCAGCGGCATGCGCAACTACAATGCCGGCGACAAGCTCGGCGCCGTGCAGGCGCTGGAATATGCGGCGGGCCAGGGGCATCAGCTCGCCCTGTGGAAGCTCGGGCGCATGTATGCCGACGGCGACGGGGTCGCGCACGACGACCTGAAGGCGTTCGAGTATTTTTCCCGGCTGGCCGACCAGCACGCGGACGAGAGCCCGGATTCGCCGAACGCCGCCGTCGTTTCCAGCGCCTTCGTCGCGCTCGGCGGCTATTTCCTGGATGGCATCAAGGACACTTATGTCATGGCCAATCCGGAGCGCGCCGTGGAGATGTTCAGCTACGCGGCGAGCTATTTCAGCGACTCGAACGCGCAGTACAACCTCGCCCGCCTCTACCTCGAAGGCACCGGCGTCAAGAAGGATTCGCGCCACGCTGCCCGCTGGTTCAACCTGGCGGCGGAAAAGGGGCACACCGCTTCTCAGGCGCTCCTCGGCCACCTGCTCATGACCGGGCAGGGCGTTCCGCGCCAGCGCGCCAAGGGCCTCATGTGGCTGACGCTTGCGCGCGAGGCCTCGACCGATGCTTCCAAGGACCGCTGGATCGTGTCGCTCTACGACGATGCCTTCACGGCGGCCGACGAGAGCGACCGCAAGCTCGCGCTCGCCCTGCTGGAGCAGTACATCCAGTCGCGTCGGTAAGGCGGGCGTAGAGCGCTCAATCGTCATGGCCGTCCCCGGACTAGATCCGGGGATCAGTCCCTGCCATCTACGTCTTTGAATCAAACACCACCTCATCCTGAGGAGCAGACATAGTCTGCGTCTCGAAGGAGCTTCCAGAGAGCACTGGATCCTCCTTCGAGACGGTCGCTCCGCGACCTCCTCAGGATGAGGGTGGAGAGTTGTTTTCGCTATCAATCAATATCCAGATCGACGATCACCGGCACGTGGTCGGACGGCTTGTCCCAGCCGCGCACCTCTTTGCGGATCGAGGTCGTCCGCAGCCTGTCCTGCGCCTGGGGCGAGAGCAGCAGGTGGTCGATGCGGATGCCGTTGTTTCGCTGGAAGGCGCCGGCCTGGTAGTCCCAGAACGAGTAGAGGCCCGGCTGGTCGTTGCAGGCGCGCACCGCGTCGATGAAGCCGAGGTTGAGCAATTCCCGGAATCTGCTCCGGCTCTCCGGCTGGAAGAGGGCGTCGTTCGTCCAGGCGGACGGGTCCATGGCGTCCTTGGGCTCGGGGATGACGTTGTAGTCGCCGCAAAGGATAAGCGGCTCCTCCAGCAGGAGCAGGCCGCGCGCATGGGCGCGCAGGCGGTCCATCCAGGCGAGCTTGTAGTCGAATTTCGGGGTGCCGATGGGGTTGCCGTTCGGCAGGTAGATCGAGGCGACCCGCACGGCGCCCGTCGCGGTCGAGACGACGCCTTCCAGGTAGCGGGCCTGCTCGTCGCCCTCGTCGCCGGGCAGGCCGCGGCGCACATCCTCGAGCGGGCGCTTGGACAGGATGGCGACGCCGTTATAGGCCTTCTGGCCATGCGTCACGACGTTGTAGCCGAGGGCTTCCACATCGGCGCGCGGAAAGGCCTCGTCCACGCATTTCAGCTCCTGCAGGCAGACCACGTCCGGATCGGCGCTCCTCACGAAGGTCGCGAGGTGGTCCAGCCTCTGCTTGATGGAGTTCACATTCCACGTGGCTATCCGCATCGCGTCACTCTTGCTTGTCCGTCCCATGTGCTTCATCGGATTTTCGTCCTCGGCTGGCAAGCCGGAACTCGCCATCATCCCCACGGTTGCCCGAGATGCCCGAATCCTGGCCCGAATCCTGGCTCACGCCCATCGACAATTATTGCGAGCGCCTCGGGCCCGGGTTCCGGGCGGAGCCGCTGAACGCGGCGACGAACGGCGCCTTCCTTGCCGCGGCCCTCTACGCCCTGGTGCTCTGGCGGCGCATGAGGGCCACCATTGTTGATTCCTCGAAGAAGAGGCCGGTTCATGCCCACAGTTGAGATACACGGCTATGCCATCGTCTCGGACAACGATTGCATTGCGGACGAAGCCGGCCGGACGCCGGATATTCTTCGCAACGATGCCGACTGGGCCTATTTCCAGGCCGAGCTCAACAGGTCGGCCGTGACGGTGCTGGGACGCTTGGGGCACGAGGCCAATCCGAACCCGAAGGGCCGCCTGCGGATGATCCTGTCCTCGTCCGCATCCGGGCTCGAGCGTCGCGCGGATAGCTGGTGGTGGAACCCCGAGGCGCTGCCGTGGGACCAGGCCATCTGCACCGTGCTGCCGGACGGTGGGCGCGTCGCCGTGCCCGGCGGGAGACGCGTCTTCGACCTCTTCCTCGCCATCGGCTACGACGCCTTTCATCTCACCCGGGCGGAGGGCACCCTCGTTCCGAACGGCGTGACCGTCTTCTCGGGCTGCCGGGAAGGTGTGAGCGCCGAAGCCGTGCTGTCGGAGCGGGGCCTGAGGGCGGACGATCGCCGGATCCTCGATCCTGCCGGACCCGTGAGCCTGACAATTTGGCGGAACGGTCACCGAAACTCTTGAGTTTGCTTGACGTTGACGTTCGACAGCGATCCGAAGGGAGGAGCCTATGCGTCACCTCACAATCTCGACTGCGCTGCTCGCAGGCTGCCTCATTGCCGGCGCGGCATGGGCGCAGGGATCCTCAGGCGGTTCCGGAGGGGGCTCGGGCGGCACCAGCGGCGGCTCGTCCTCATCGGCGGCGCCATCCACCTCCCCAAGCGGTTCGACCCTTCGCCCGCCCGCGCAAGGTATGCGAGGAAGCAGCGATCCCGGTAACAAGGCCAGCCGTGTCGGTGGCTCGACAGGGAATACACCAGCCGGGAACTCGACCACAGGCGGCACCATTCCTCCACCTGGCACAGAGGGCAGCACCGGACCCGCCGCCACGGGGACGGTTGCAGGCGATAGTCGCCTGCAACGGGGAGAGCGCTCGACCGTAAATCCCAGCTCTCGCGAGGAGAAACTGCTCGAAGAGGCCGACAAAAGGGTCCGGCGGGGGATCTGTCAGGGCTGCTGAGGACTAAGCGGCCTTTTCGAGGCCCGGATAATCCGTATAGCCTTCGGTGCCGCCGCCATAGAAGGTCGCGCGGTCCGGCTCGTTGAGCGGTGCGTTGAGGCGGAAGCGCTCGACAAGGTCCGGATTGGCGAGGAAGAAGCGTCCGAAGGCAACCAGATCCGCACGCCCGCTTGCCACAGCCTCGGCCGCCATATCGCGGCTATAGCCGTTATTGGCGATATAGGCGCCCTTGAAGGAGCGGCGCAGGCCGTCGTAATCGACGTTCACCGCATTCCGGTCGCCCTGTGTCGCGCCCTCGATCATGTGGATATAGCCGAGGCCTAGAGCGTCGAGCTTCTCGACCACGTAGCTGAACAGAGCCTGCGGATCGGAATCGGCAGCGTCGTTCACTTTCGCCGGCGACAGGCGGATGCCGACCCGTCCCTTGTCCCATACCTTGAGCACGGCCTCGGCCGCCTCGATGGTCAGTCGGGCCCGGTTCTCGACGGAGCCGCCATAGGCGTCTTTGCGGTGGTTCGAGCCGTCCTTCATGAACTGGTCGAGCAGGTAGCCGTTGGCCGCATGGATCTCGACGCCGTCGAAGCCGGCTTCCTTGGCGTTGCGGGCCGCATGCTCGTAGTCGCGCAGGATGCCGGGGATTTCGGAGAGCTCGAGCGCGCGGGGCTCCGACACCTCGGCAAAGCCCTCTTCGAGGAAGGTCTTGGTCTGGGCGCGAAGCGGCGAGGGGCCTACGGGTGCGCCGCCGCCGGGCTGCAGCGAGGTATGGGACACGCGGCCCACATGCCAGAGCTGGATGAAGATGCGTCCGCCGGCCTTATGGACCGCGTCTGTCACCTTGCGCCAATGCGCCACCTGCTCCGGCGTGTAGATGCCGGGCGTACGCAGATAGCCCTGTCCCTGGTGGGAGATCTGCGATCCTTCCGAGATCAGGAGGCCGGCGCTGGCGCGCTGGGCGTAATAGGTGGCGGTGATGTCCCGAGCCACATCGCCTTCAGCCGCCCGGTTGCGGGTGAGGGGAGCCATGACCAGACGGTTCGGCAGGGTCAGGTCGCCCAGGGTGAAGGGCTGGAACAATGCACTGGCATCGGCGCTCATCATAAAACCTCGTTCTGTCCTGTGAAATCGAATAAAGCACAGGTCGATACGAGATAATAAGCCCCCCGTCCGATGCAACGGAGGGCAGCCATGCAAAATTTCGATGCCTCAGGCGTAGGCGCTGGCCTTGTCGAGCTCAGCGATATCGGCCGGATCGAGTTGGAGGCTCGTCGCCTTCACGATCTCCTGCACCTGTTCCACCTTCGTGGCGCTGGCAATCGGCGCGGTCAATCCCGGGCGCGCCATGAGCCAGGCCAGGGCGACCTGGGCCGGAATGGCGCCCTTGCGAGCGGCGACCGCATCGAGAGCGGCCAGGATCCGCCGGCCCCTGTCGTCGAGATAGGCCGTCATGCGCCCGCCGCGCACGCTCTTGCCGAAATCCGCTTCAGACCGGTACTTGCCGGTCAGGAAGCCGCTGGCGAGGCCGTAATAGGGAATGACCCCGATATCCTCCTGCCGGCAGTGCGGCTCCAGTTCCGCCTCGTATTCGGCGCGGTCGTGCAGATTGTATTTCGGCTGCAGGCTTTCGTAGCGCGGCAGGCCGAGTTCGGCGCTGATCTCCAGCGCTTCCTTCAGGCGCGCGGCCGTGAAGTTCGATGCGCCGATCGCCCGCACCTTGCCGTCGCGGATCAGCTCTTCATAGGCGCCGAGCGTCTCCTGCTGCGGCGTCTCGAGATCGTCCCGGTGGGATTGATAGAGATCGATATGGTCGGTCTGCAGGCGCTGCAGGGACGCCTCGACGGCCGAGCGAATGTAGCTTTTCGACAAGCCCTTCCGATCCGGCGCCATCTCGGAGCCGACCTTGGTGGCGATCACGAGCTTGTCGCGATTGCCGCGGGCCTTCATCCATTTGCCGATGATCGTTTCCGACTCGCCTCCTACATGGCCGGGCACCCAGGTGGAATAGACATCCGCCGTGTCGATGAAGTTGAGGCCCGCATCCACATAGGCGTCGAGCACCTTGAAGGAGGTTGCCTCATCGGCGGTCCAGCCGAAGACATTGCCGCCGAGGCAGAGCGGCGAAACCATCAAGTCGGAGCGGCCAAGCCTGCGTTTTTCCATCATCATGTCCTTGTTCGCGGTCTCATTGGCGGACAGGGAAACTAGTGCATCGGACGGAAAAGTGGACTCATGTTTCCAATGATGTTGGTCATGCCTGCGACGTCCGACCGATACGCATGGGCCGGACGCCGCTTCCGCCATTCATGCCGCCGCGCTCAAGGTGATGCCGCGGGCCTCCGCGAAGGCGAACAGTTCGGATTCGCTGTCGACGCGATGGCGCTGGTCGATGGTCCAGCCCGTCTCGTCGCCCACGACGATGTAGCCGCGCGCCTGAAGGCGGGAGATCACCGCCTGGATGCCGCCGCTCTCGTTGCGTGTCACGCCGCGCTCCGCAATGAAGCGCTCGATGGCGCTCTGAGCTGCCTGCGCGAGATCGATCGCATCCGCACGGTTCGCGGGCTTGGCCTTCGCCTTTGCCTGCGCGAGGATGCGGGCCGGATCCCGCCGAACCGATTTCCAACCGCCGCGGCCCGAGGTCTGACCGGAAGCTGATTCCGGCTCGACGGGACGCGCGGCCGCAGGTGCCTCGGTGACGACGATCTTCGGCGTTGAACGGGGCGCCGGCTGAGGCGCAGGGCGCAGGGTCGCGATCTGCGAGATGCCCTGAACCGCGGGCAGCACAGCCTTTTTCTCGACGGGTTTGGGTTTCTCCGCAGCGATGCGCGGCTCCGCTGCCTTGGGCTTTTCGACCGGCCTGGCAACGGCGATCCGCGCCTTTTCCTCGCGGGCTTTCTCTTCCCGTGCCTGGCGCGCAGCCTCGGCGGCTTTGCGGGCGGCCTCGGCTTCGGCTTTCTTCGCCTCGGCCTCCCGGCGCTTGGCTTCCACCTCCGCGGCCCTGGCTTCCGCCCCGCATCGCGCGGCGGCCTCGGCCGCGCGCTTGACGCGGACGACGAGACGCTGATCGATGCGCGCCTTCTCGGCGATGGCCGCGCGGGCGGCGCGGATCATTCCGGCTTCCGACTCGGCGACGGCGTTCTTCAGCCGCTCGGCAAGGAGGGATTCCAGAGCTTTGAGTGCGTCGGCGAGCGTCGCCTGAGGCTCGAGCCTCTGCGGCGCGATTGGCTGCACCGCGCGGGCCGCCGGGACTGCAGGCGCAGCGCGGCTTGCCGCAGGCGGCTGCGTCGGCTGCATCCGGGGCGTGGGCCTTGCCGGAGCCGGCTTGTCTGATTGCGGTTTCATCGCCTTCGGGCGGGCGGTCTCCGCAGCCGTGATCTTTGCCAGCTTGGAGAGATCGCGTACGCCGATCAGCCCGAGATCCTGCATCTTCCAGCGGATCTGGGTGACGGTTCTTCCGAGTTCCGCCGCGATGCGCTTGTCCGTCATCGGCGGATCGGCCGAGACAAGCTCGCGCAGGCGCGCGACGCTGGTTTGATCCCAGGACTGGTGCGGCTGGACGAGAGTGCCGATCAGCCGCGCCCTGGCATAGGTGGCCGGTACGGGGCGTCCCAGTTTCGCGGCCGTCACGGGAACCGGAACTTTGGCTTCCCGGTCACGGCGCAGAATCTCGAGTTCTTCTTCAGTCCAGACCCTGTTCATCGCAGGGCTTCTCCTTTTCTCAGCGAGGCTGGGATCCGGCGAACCTGCATTGCAGACGAAGAAGCGAATGCAAATGGAGAGGAAAATCGCCGGTCCCTGCCGGCGACGGGTGACCCTTAGGCCGGCATGAAACAGGTAGGCATCCGATGGACGGTGCCGGTTCTGACGGAACTCGCCGCCGGAGCCTCATTGGTGGGCCCCGGCTCGGGTCGCAGCTCATGGTCATGCATGACGCAAGCCCCCCTCGCGAAGCGCAGGCTTCGCAAGACGGACAATTGCGGTCGCTTAAGGTCGAGCGGCAGGGGCATGACGAAGGATTCAAATCAGTGACGATGCGGACATGTAGTCGGCTTCGCGGCAAATCTCAATGCGGGAGATGTGTCGCAGGGGAAGTTTCCTCAGCGATGACAGGTCCCTTGAAAAATAACGCTTTCAGCAGTGTCTTCCAGCAATCCGTAAGAATTGATTAACCATGAAAGCGCATCCTCGATCATGCGAATCCAAGCGGATGTCTCGCACGGCCGACAGGGGGAGGTTTATGACCGACAGCACTATTGCGCAAAAGATCAACGAGAGAATCGAAGCGGTCAAAAAAGTCGTGAACCTCATCGCTCAGGCGGGCAGGGGAGACGACCTGCACGATCTGCGCGTGCTCCTCATCAACACCATGAGCCTGCTCAAGCGCGATCCGGGCATCGAGGCCGCCGTCGACGATCTCTATGCCTCCGCGGCGGTGCTGGTGCAGGATGCCTCGACCGGCATTCCGCCATCGGCACGATCGCTTCGCCTCCTGCTTTCCGCCTCCGACCGCTTCTCCGCACGCCTCTCGACGGCAGCTGAACGGATCGGTCCGGAGCCCGAGATGCGACTCAAAGGATTGGAGGCAGCCTATGCGGTTCAGCTGGAGCGCTTCTCCATGAAAGCGGAGTTGGACCCGGTCGGTCAGGTTGCCTGAAAGCAGCACGATCCTGCGGCTTCATTCGCCCCCCGCCATCCCCGACAAGCTCTCGCTGCAAATGGCATCGGGAGCTTTTTCGTTTGGGATGGCTCCAAGGTCTTGCCAAGCTTTATCGCGATGAGCTGCCCTCCCGATCTGTGCAATCGAGCTGCTGAGGCGATTGAGCTGATCGACGCATTCCCGTTATATCGTTTTTGACGTGGCTCATGCCCTATGATGTACCGAGCTGTGAGACATCATCCGAGAAGACAGCCGCACCGGCGAGGTTTGATGCCGAGGGATAAGGCGAAAAGAAAGAGCGCCCCGTATGGAAACGGGGCGCTGAGGTGAGGGAGGACCACGAGGATAAATTTATCCTAGCGACTCCATTGTCCGTCGCAGTGAGCCAGGTCACACGAGCGCTATGGTCATGCCACGAGAATGGCGGCAATCGAACCGCCGCGAGCCAAGTCGCCCGGACGTCCTGTCATCGAGACTTGAACCGCAATTCGGAAAGCATTGCTCAGCCCTGTGTGACTTTCATCTCAGAGCACGCCGCTCATTCCGGTTACCATCGCTGAATTGCAGGAGGTCGGCATGTGGGCCATTTCGCATATCGTGTTTGCGTATCTGCACTTCGTTCCAGGCGGCAACGGCGGCTGGACAAAAGGCGACGATTATCCCCGGTTCTCGACCGAAGATCGTCGGGAGATTTTGATCCCGATCGAAGCCTATTGGCGGCGCGTGGGCTGATCGACGGCAAGATGATCCGATCCGCAGGTCGGTAGCTTGAATAGGACGATGTGGAACCCGTGCGGAACGAGGTTCCGGTCGCTATCGTGAATAAGCAAAATCGTTCGATTTCTCTCAGCAGGAACTATGACTTCCAAGGCTTCCTGCATTCCCCATTCAAACCGGGCACCCATTCATGGGTCGGATGTGATCTATCGCGATCGACATTCTTGGGATCGTTCGTGCGCGGCCTCTAAAGCATTTTTCCGGCGAGGCGGATCCGGTTCGCCGTCAAAAATGCGGTAAGCCAAAGAAGAGAGGCGATTCTACGTCAGTGGAAAGAGTCCAGCTGACTTCATCAATTGATGCAGTCGGCTCCTGTCTGAAGGACCTGATGGTTCAGGCCCCGATCTTGAGCGTGAGCGACAGCAGTGTCTCAACCGTTCTTTCTCGGCAGAAGTCCAGCTTTGACATCGGCCGCCGTCACGACTTTGCGGAACACGGTTTCGCGGAGATAGATCGAGTTGAAGACCGACTTGCAGTCGCTTTTACGGATAGACACGAATGACTTTTGATTGCGCTTCATGATGTGCTCCCGTTTTCAGGACAAGAGCTGATTATCCCGAAATCCCGGCTGGAACTGTGCCTGTCGTCACAGTTGGGGGGCGACTCCGGGAGCGAGGCTTGGGTCGGGGTTTCCGCTGCGCCGGCCTGTCGATCCGGCACTGTGATGCCGGTTACAGATGTCGGTCCGGATTTTAGGCATGAAGGTGTATCGAGGTTTCTGGCACGCAGGAGTGGATGCCATGTACAAGTGCACACGATACTGGGCCCGCTACATGAACACGATGGCGCTGTCGCGCAAGGTTACAGATCCCTCGAAGCGAAAGGCCCTGGTCCGTGACGCCTATATTTGGCTCCAGCGATATTTCGAGGCGGAGGAACAGGAACTCGCCCGACGGCGCGTCCCGCTGGCGCAGCGATAATTTATCTCCATTAAGGGATATCAATTCCATGGCGTCCCGCAGCACGAGGCCGTGCGCCGGTCCTACATAAGCGCAGTCCTGCCTCTCACCGAACCGATCAAATTCGGGAGCTGATTCATCGAAGAATGTTCTTCGGAATGAGAAACCCGGCAGTCATGTTTCTGACCGCCGGGCTATCATGGTTGGGCAAGCTTATCGCCGATTCGACCGGGGGCCTAAAGCTTGGCGCGCTGATGGCCCCCCGAACGCGCCGTTACCGGCGATGGTCCCGTACGATCGGAGGCGGGCGATGGTCGCGCACGATCGGACCACGGGGCGTGGTGCTGACGACCACCCCTCCGGAATAGGAATCCACCGGCCGGCGATGATCCCGCACCACAACACGGCTTGGCCTGTCCCAGAGATCGCCGGGACGTGTCGTGACCCGAGGGTCGCACGCCTCGGCGGTCGTGACGCCAATTCCACCCAAAAGCAGAAGGGACAGCACTGCCCCCAATCGAACGCGATAAGTCTTCGTCATTTTCCAACTCCTCTGAAAAGGCCATTGCACCTTCCAACCCTACACGGAGGGCAGACCTGCCAATGTGAGGCCCATCACAGGGGTTGGAACGAACGACTCGATGCCGCCGAGTGGCACGCTAATTCCAGACATCCTCGCGACGTTCAGAGACTCCACCTCGGAGATCCCAGCGCGTGAAAGGAGCTAAAGAAAAAGCGCCCAGGCTGAGCCGGGGCGCTGAGTTGACAGGGGAGGAACTCTTCAAAAGTAGCCCAGTCCCCGCTGACGGACTGTGTGCTGAATCACACAACGAATTGTGTGACCCTCGTCACGGAAGGAAGGCACGCCAGGAGCCATAATTAGCTCAATTGAAGGAGCTCGTGATGACACTCACAATTCTCGATCCACGAACCGGTCAGAACGTAACCATATCGATTCCGGACAAGCCGAAGAGTCGCGTCAGAGCGTGACCGCACACATGCTTTGAAAGAATGTGGCCCGGACGCCGGGCCATTCGGGGAATGGTGGAAAAGAGTATGAATCTCAATCGGCACCACCACGAGAAGGCCGCCAAGGCGGATCGTCTCGCGGACGATCCATACATGAGAGCGGAAATGCGCGTGGAACTTCGCTCAGTAGCGCGCAGATGGCGTCACCTAGCGGAGCAGGCCGACTGGCGCGCTCGCCGGACGCGCTTTCCGAGGCTGTGAAGCCTATCCAGACCTTTTCCTGAAATGCAGGTTCAATCGAAATGATGGAATCGTTGCCCATGGGAGCAGCGCTTCTGTCGGGAACGGTCGCGCTCAGCTGAAACGCAGGTGCTCAATGCGAGGCTCGATATGGTATTTATGAAAAGCTGGGCCGTTGCGGATCTCAGGGCCGGACGGCGCTGGAAGGCGATTGCTTCGGGCTTGGGCACGGAAAAGCGTCGTGACCAGCCTCGGCCTTGGAGGACTGGATGTAACCTGTCCCCCCAACCCTCCGTCAATGAATGGTCGGCATGACGTCGGCGAACGGGATCAGCAGCATCTCCTCGTCGTCCTCATCGCTGACATAGACGTGCCAATCCGTGAAATCGCGTGTGCCATAGGCTCCCTCGACGAGGATCCGCGCCAAGGAGAGAGCCCGGTCCCGCGCTTCGATCAGGTCGAGAACCTCCGATCCATCACGATCGATGAGGATTTCGCCAGGGCCTGCGCAGTGGAAGTACAGATAGAACATTTGAGCCTCCATCTCGATAAATCCACTCTCGCACGTGTCCATCCCGGCTTCTGTGACCGTGATCACGGTTCCCAGGAGTGTCCGGTGGCATGGTCGGTCTCAATGGAGCCCGATCATGTCCCGTCGCATCCTATGCATCCTCGCTCTCCTTTTCGTGGCCGACGCGATTGCCGTGAACGGCCGCGGTCCGCGACCGGTCGTATTGTCCGGCAAGGAAGTGCTCGATGTGACCAGGCTCACCCGCATGCAGGTTTCACTCGCGGCTTAAGCCGATCCCGCCTCTGTGATCGTGGTCACAGAAGTAAAGGCCGGTTTCGGCGATCTTAGGAAGGAACTCAGGAGGTAGTCATGGTTCTCATCGTCTTGGATCGACTGACCGACCAGCCCGTCATCGTCTCCGTTCCGGTCCGACCTGCCGTTCTCATGGCAGAGCCTGCGATCGTCATTCGTCCCCGTCAGTTCGCAGGGAGGTCGTGATGAAGCGTTCGAAACTCTCCGCCATGCGGCGCGCGCGACGCTGGGTTTTGCAAGAGCTGACGGCGACCAAGCCGTAGCGGTCAGATTTCCAGACTCGGACTGAGGCCGCTCTGTCAAGCTTCCGAATAGACTCGACAGGGCATGGACAGAAAGACGGTTCAGCCGATCCGTCGAACGCCGCGGGAATGGGCCTTTATTCCTCCGCCCCGAATGCCATGCGGATCTTTCGCATCGTTTCCGCCCCACCGTCGGCTCCAGAGCCTGAACGGTGTCCTCGCCGGTTGAGAGAATCCCTAATTCATATATAATTGCTTGGCTTTCGGCTTGGGTTGCGCGTTCCATTCGCAAGACCATTCGAGGGAGGCGCAACGGTGCGTCTCGGTGGAGAACAGATCCAAAGAGATTCGCCGTTTTTCTCGGCTCTCTCCGTGAGTTCATTTTTCTCCGCGCTCGGATCCGAGGCGATCGCACAGATCGCGAGCTTATGTACGTCCCGGAAGATGCTTGACGGAGAAACATTGTTTCTCAAGGGCGATCCTGGCGATGCTCTTTATGGCGTCCGGCGCGGGCAGATCGTCATCACGACGACGACCGATACAGGCCGGCAATTCACGCTCAACATCCTCGGAGCCGGTGACATTTTCGGCGAGATCGCGCTGTTGGACGGGCACCCTAGAAGCGCGGATGCAATCGCTTCGGGTCAAGTCGAGCTCTTCATGATCAGGCGGAGCGACTTTCAGGAACTCCTCAAGCGTCGGCCGGAGATCACGACAAGGATCATCGAACTGCTTTGCGAGCGCCTCCGCTTCTCGAGCGAGCGGTTGGAAGAGGCGTCCCTCCTGTCGCTCAAGTCCCGGTTGGCGCGACGCTTGTTAAAGCTTGCGGAGGATTTCGGGGATGAGATCGATATCACCCAGGAAGACCTCAGCGTCCTCGTCGGAGCGGGACGGGAAACGGTCAATCGGCAGCTGCAGAAATGGCGGAAGGGCGGGGTTGTGGAGCTCGGGCGGGCCCGTGTGAAGATCATTGATTCACGGCGCCTGCAGCAGGAGGCCGTCGAGCGCGATCGGGAATCCGGCTGAGTTCGCCTGAACGAGATCGCCGCGGCAGAGGATCAGGGAGCAATGGTCTCCGGCGCCGACAGACGAATGCTCATTTGTCGTTCGAAGACGTGAGAACTGTGCCGGCAGGTTCGAGAGTGAGGTAGACCCAACCGGTCGCCTCGGCGCTTTCCCGCTTGATGTATCGGTATCCCGTCTTGAACCACTCCAGAACCTCATCCGTCTTGTTGTCGAGGATGAGATCCCCGCGATCCGTGCGGACGGTCAGAACCGCGTGACCCTCGCCATTCTCATCGATGACGACGGTCATTCTCAGGGCCCGGTGAGGAAGGCCGGCTTCGCGTAGCATCTTGCGCTTGAGGAGCTGGTAATCCTCGCAGTCGCCCATTCCGTCGGTCGGATAGCCCCACAGATCGAGGAGGCCCCAATGGTTATGATCGGTCACGGGGATCAAGGCGCGGTTCACGGTGAGGTTCACGGAGGTGAGAAGAACGGCAAGCTCTTCGGTCAACGGGAAAACTTCCGGCTGGCTCTCATCGACGACGCACTCGTCCGGGGTTTGGTTGCAGAACTCGACCCAGCCAGCGAGAGGCGGAGCTTCGTTATCCCGAAAGAGATTTGGGCCGGCATTCGCGGAACTCATCGCCGCCAAGAGCGAGGCCAGAACGATCCAAAGCCGCCTTCCCATTTCAGCCTCCCTCGGGAGATGATGTGATCAGGCTGAAAGGGAGCATCCCGTTTGGCCGATCCGCTAATGGGATCAGACTGACCTTTTTCGTATCTTCCTTCTGTGCACGCGGTCACAAACTTCCGCCAGAGCATCGGACCCAAGAGTGGCACCACTTTTGGGGCTCAATCCGATGCTCCACTCTTTGAAAGGTGCATCGTTGGACGCGGCCCTCTGGGTCCGCACGATGCGCTGGCGCCGGATCGATGGCCCGATGCCGTACCGCGCCTATAGGTATTTGTCGCTGATATCGATGGACGATGCGGTCCCGACTTTCGCGAAGTCGCCCCGCAGCCACGCGTCTGCTTTCTCGCGGCCGATCGCGTGCAACTCGGTGAGGAATTCCCAGTCGGCATTCAGCTTCGAGGCTGCACCGAGATGCTGCATGACTTCCTCGGCCTCAATCGCATGCAGTCTCACCTGCCTAATGTCGGGAGTAAGGACGCGTCCCTCATTCACGAGCCTGTTCAGGAATTCGACCGCGCGCACTTCTCTCATCAGGGAGGAGTTGAAGCTGATTTCGTTGATCCGGTTGAGAATCTCGGCGGCCGTTGTCGGGACATTGGGGCGGCCGATGGGATTGATGTGAACCACCACGATATCGGACGTTTCACAGCGGTAGATCAGCGGGAAGAGGGCCGGGTTTCCCATGTACCCTCCGTCCCAATAATGCTCATCGTCGATTTGGACGGCCTGAAAAATGAACGGCAGGCAGGTCGACGCGAGGACGACCTCGGCGCTCATCTCGTGGTTCTCGAAGACACGGATCTTGCCCGAGCGGACATTGGTGGCCGACAGAAACAGTTTGACCTGGGGATTACGCCGCAAGAGCTCGAAGTCGACCACCCGTTCGAGCACGTCGAGGAGCGGATTGTAATTGAACGGATTGAGTTCATACGGCGAGGCCACCTGCGTCAGCATATGAAAGAAAAGAAAGGCGGGCGAGGTATCCAGGCTGCGATTGCCCGTGAGGCGATCGAGGAAGGAGGGTTGAAGGGGGCTCAGGCGAGCGGCGCATGAGATCTGTTGCCAGAACTCCTGCAACGCCCTGCGGGCTCCGGCCCGTCCCCCCTCGATCAGCCCGTATGCGCAAACGACCGCGTTCACGGCCCCCGCGCTCGTGGCGCTGATCCCGTCGAAGGCGATGGCGTCTTCCTCCAACAGGCGGTCGAGCACGCCCCACGCAAAGGCCCCGTGCGCTCCTCCGCCCTGGAGCGCCAGATTGACCGATTTGACCTCCTGTCCCCGCGCGGAACGGCTTTTGCGGGAAAAGCTGCGGTCGGCCCTGTTCATGGTCGCCTCTTGGCGTCGGGATCGCCCAGTGTCCTTATCCAAGAGATCTTATATGGCTTGGATCCTCCGTGACGAGGGTGCGAACTGGGTAGGACACCCGTTCGCTCTGGCCGAAGAATTCAGCACGATCGTGCCCCATACGCGTTGGGGCCACGCAGGATCCTGCGTGGCCCCAAGGTTTGAGAGGAGCGGGGCGTTTCTCGATTACTCGCGGAACGTGACGGCAATCTTGTCGGCGAGAGGCTGCATCAGATAGGTGATGATGCGCCGGGAGTCGCCGCGGATCAGCACGTCGGCCGGAAGCCCCGGTGTCAGCTCCTTTCCATCCAGCTTGCGCCGCTCTCCCGGAGCGATCGCAATTCTGACAGTGAAGTAGGCCTGTCCGGATTGCCCGCTGACAACCTGGTCCGGTGAAACGTTGGTGACCGAGCCTTCCAGTTCCAACGGCGTCGGAAGCTTGAACGAGCTGATGCGAATGGTCGCCGATTGGTCGAGATGGACCTGATTCACCTCGTCGGGCCGGATCTTCGCATTCACGATCAGAGGTTCCGCGCTCGGGATGATCGACATCAGCTTCTGGCCGGGGCTGACGATGCCGCCGATCGTATGCACCATGAGTTCGTGGATCAGCCCCGTCCGCGGCGCCCGGATGTCAAGCCGCTGGAGGCGGTCCCGGGCGGCCGAGAGCTGCTCCTCGGTCTCGGCAAGGCCGGCCGTGACGGCCTGCAGCTGTCTCAGGACCTCGGATCGTGCGTTTTGAGTAAGCTCGGCAATCTTGAACTGGATTTCCGTGAGCTGGGAGCGGGCGCCTGCAATGCGGGCTTCGAGGTCGCCCATCTCGCCTTTCAGGCGGCTCACCTCACGTTCCGTCTGGCGCAGAACGGGGCGCCTGATCAGACCTTTGCTGTCGAGCATGCGCTGGTCGGCAAGCTCCGCTGTCACCTGGACAAGTTCTTCCTTGAGCGCCCTGTATCTCTCGCCAAATCCATCGATCTGTCGCTCAACCTGATGCTTGCGCTCCTGCTGCTGAGACAGCTGGCTCATCCGCGTGAAGCGCCGCTCGTTCATAAAGTTCTCTTCAGCGGCAAAAGCTGCTCTCAAAGCGCTTTCCGCCTGCCTCGAGGGCATCGTGATTTCAGGTCGCGCGATTGCCGTGCGGTCCAGGTTCTCGGCCTCGAGGCGGGCCTTCTGGGCGGTCAGGTCGATGAGCTTGCGTTCGAATATGCTCGCATCGGCCGTAACCTTGGCGGCATCGAGCCGGACCAGGACTTGTCCTTCCTGTACAAGCTCCCCGTCCTTGACGAGGATCGCTCCGATGACACCGCCCTCGAGATGCTGAACGGCCTGAGCGCTCGACTGCACCGCGAAAGTGCCCGAAGTGACGACCGCGCTGTCGACCTTGGCGGCGACTGCCCAGCCGCCGATGCCGAAGAATACAGTGAACGAGCTGAACATGAACCAGCGCATCAGCCGGCGCATGGAGGAGGAATTGGCGACGAGATCAGCTTCGAACTCGGTCATGGCGCGCTCCGCTGTATGGGTTGCCGTCGCCTGCAGGGCGACCGGTCAAACAGGCTTTCGGTTCTCGCACGGGGCCGGAAAGCCCGGTGCTCGTTCCTGCATTCAGGCTGGCACGCCATGCCCTCCGGCGCTGTGACCCGGTTCACAGATGCTCGTTCTTTGTGCTGGCGCATCGGTTGGTTCGGCACGATGCACCAGCTCACGACGCGCTAGCTCACGACGCCGTTCGCTCGCTGGGCCCGGGTTGCATCCAGGCTGGTGACCGTCGCGTTGCCTTCGGACGCGGCCGTGCCGGCTGGGACGGGTGACAATTGGGGAGCCGATTGCGTGTTCGTGGCCTGGGGCACCTTGTGCGGTTGTCCGATGCGGGGGAACAGGGCGGCAAGAACCTGCTCCTTCGGGCCGAACATCTCGGCGCGGCCGCTGCGGACCGACAGGATCTTGTTGGCGGCGAAGATGGCGCTCGGCCGATGGGCGACGATGACGACGATCTTGCCTGCCTGGCGCATCTGCTGGATGGCGTCATTCAGGGACTGCTCGCCGAGCGGGTCAAGGTTGGAATTGGGCTCGTCGAGCACCACCAGGAAAGGATTTCCGAACAGAGCGCGGGCAAGGCCGACGCGCTGGCGCTGGCCGCCCGACAACGTGGTTCCACCCTCGCCGACCGGCGTATCGTATCCCAGGGGGAAGGTGAGAATCATGTCGTGCACGCCCGCCATCTTTGCAGCTTCGATCACCTGTTCGGCCGTCGCGTCCTTGCGAAAGCGCGCGATGTTCTCGGCAATCGTTCCGTCGAACAGCTCGATGCTCTGGGGAAGATGGCCGATCGCATTGGCGAGTGCTTCCGGCGAGTACTGGCCGATCAGGGCATTGTCGAAGCGCACCTCGCCGCGGGCCGTCGGCCAGGCGCCGACCAGGGCGCGGACGAGCGTGGACTTGCCGCAGCCGCTCGGGCCGATGATCCCAAGGGCATCGCCCGCTTCGATTTCGAACGACACGCCGGCGACGGTTGCGACTGCTCCGCCCGGCGGCACGATCGCGACATCCCGGACCGACAGGGCGTGGTTCGGGCGCGGCATGCCGTGCTGCTGCTGTGCAGCCTTCGGAAGCTTGGCGGAGAGGGCACGCAGGCGGCGGAGGGCCTGCCAGGCGGCCGACGTGCCGCGCCAGTTGCCGATGACCAGATCGATCGGCGTGAGCGCACGGGCGAGGATGACCGAGCTCGCGATCATGGCACCCGGCGACATCAGTCCGTCGATGACCAGAAAGGCTCCGAGCGCAAGCATCGCCGATTGCAGGACCTGGCGAATCGTCTTGGAAATCGCGCTGAAGACGCTGGCGTGATCTGCAAGATCGCGCGCATGGGAGATCGCGTTCACGTAGCCGCTGCCCCAGCGCTTGCAGAGATCGTCTCCCATGCTCATGGCCGCCGCGGCTTCGGAATTGCGCCTGGCGTCCAGGAGAAGGGTCATCGTTGCCGAATGTGCCTGGGTTGCAGTCTTGACCGTGCCTTTGGTGACGAATTCGTTGACCAGGCTCAGGATCACGAGAAGCAGAGCGCCACCCGCGGCTGCAAGAAACAGGATCGGGTTCACCAGGAACAGGATTGCGAAGTAGATCGGCATCCAGGGAAGGTCGAGAAGTGCGACCGGGCCAGGGCCCATGAGGTAGTTGCGAATGATCGCGAGATCCTGAAGCGGGTCATGGTTGCGGGCGTGCGGTCCGAAATGGAGCGGCAGCTTCAATGTCGCCTCGAACAGGGTCGGCGCCAGCCGGTGGTCGAAGGTGATGCCCACACGCGCCATCAGCTTGCCGCGCAGTCCTTCCAATACGCCATAGAAGGCATAGAGCAGCAGGGCGAGGAAGGTGAGGGCGGCCAGTGTCGGAATGCTCTTGCTCGACAGGACCTTGTTGTAGACCAGCATCATGAACATCGGGCTGGTGAGCATCAGGACGTTGCCGAGGCAGCTGATGGCGCTGATCCCGATCAGCGGCCTCTTGAGCGCGCTCAGAACGGTGCGGAGTTGGACTTCGGCGCTGTTCCTCATTCCATTCTTCATTGTGGGCGTCCTTGTTACGAGTCATCAACGCGAACTGAAATTGTGCCGAGCGAGGGGTCTATTGGCGATGATGGTTGAACTTCGCGCCAAGCGCTGTGACGTGCTTCACAGGCATTTCAGATTGGAACTCTATTCCGCGCCAAGACGAAGGGCGGCATTCCGGGCATCGGCACGACCATATCGCGTGGATTGCTCAATCGACCGGATTGGGATGGGACGCCGCGATGCCAAATAAAAAGAGCGCCACCGGCTGTGAGCCGATGGCGCTCGTGGGAAGGTGTGTCTTAGCCCTGGACGTTGAAGATGTCGGCGTCCTGGTTGGTGAAGGCAAGGGCGTCGCCGCCTTCGCCGAGGAAGCCGGGGCCGCCGAGCGCCGTGGTCGTCGCCACCTGCGTGATCGGGCTGGCATTCACGTTGAGGTCGGGGCCGAAGTCATAAGCCGGGCCGCCCCACGGGAAGTAGTCGTGGTCGCTCATCTGGATGTTCGTGCTGTCAGCATCCTGGTT
This sequence comes from Microvirga ossetica, assembly GCF_002741015.1. Classification (NCBI taxonomy): domain Bacteria; kingdom Pseudomonadati; phylum Pseudomonadota; class Alphaproteobacteria; order Hyphomicrobiales; family Methylobacteriaceae; genus Microvirga; species Microvirga ossetica. The sequence goes on from NZ_CP016616.1 coordinate 4,510,631, forward strand.
CGTCACGGCGATGGCGTCGCCGCCGCTGCCGAGAACGCCGGGGCCGCCGACGGCGGTGGTGGTTGCAACCTGGGTGATCGGGCTGGCATTCACGTTGAGGTCCATGAGCTATCCTATCTCTATCAAGTGTTGCGCTTCGTACCGCCTGAGATACGTTCTCCGTTGGCGATGAATGGACTTTGCACCACTTCCCAAACGGACACTGTGAACTGCTTCACACCGAAAGATCTTTTTGAGAAAGAGCGAAATTTTCTTTGATCCCTCCAAGTCGCTCAGGGTGGTTCACGCCTTCGAGCGATGACTATTCTGACCCGGAGTCGATAGAAGAGCAGGGTGGGGCGGATGGAAAAGGGTGCCGGCACCTAGAGGAAATCGCGGGCGGTGCGTTGCGGATTTGATGTCTCGAAATGAACAAGGGCCCCAAGATGGGGCCCTCGAATCTTGCGGGAAGACGGTTGCCGTCTCCTCACTTCGTTCAGGCAAAGTCTGGAAGATTCATGAATCCGGCAAAATTTTCGGTCGATGCCGACTGGAGGCCGATCGCAGTAACATCGCCTCCGACATCGATGGTACCGCCGTTGGAGGCGTTCAGGAGAGCCAGGGTGTTCTGAATCTGCGTGATCTGGATCAGGGTGTTGAACTCGACGTTGAGATCATCGATCGCGAAGACGATGACGGGCGGAGAACCTCCAGCAGGGCCGAAGTTGTTGGCCAAATGACCCCAAAGCACCGATTCGAACCCGCCGGCATCATCCCAGGCGGCGTCACCCCAGCCAAGGTTCGCGCCCTCATGCTGCATGGGCGGGGCGGGAGCGTCTCCGTGGTTATACCCGTAATCGTCATGGCGGCTGCCGAAGTAGGGGTCTGGCGCATCGCGTCGACCCCCGCCTTCATGATTGTCGCTCCAGCCCCCACGCATGCGCTCGTGAGGTTCGTCGAACTGGTTCCGAGTGTGATGACAATGGGACATCGGCTCTCCTCGATTGCGGCCCAATCGGTCGATCACGCTGATCGCCCAGCTGAAATCGGGGCGCGGTGTCCCGGGTGTACCACCCGTGCCGGTGCCAGACAGTGAACTGCATCACACTTGGCCGTACTTTCTTCGGGCGCTCGTCGGCAAGCTATCTTTGCACCCGGTCTCGTCGGCCGGTATGCTTGGCGGCCGCTCCACCTTTGTGGGAACTCGACCATGGCTGAGAATACGACGGCCGGCACGGATAAGGCGGTCAGGCTCGAAACGCTCGACATCTTCAAGGCTATCGATCCTTCGACCGTTGAGCTGATCGCCCGAAAGGCTCAGACCCGGATGCTGGAGAAGGGCGAGTTGCTGTTCAACGTCGGCGACACGTCCGACGCGCTTTATGTGATTGCCGACGGGCGGGTTCGAATCTGGACGGTCTCGGCCGCGGGAGCCGAGGTCACACTCAACGTGCTGACGACCGGCGCCGTTTTCGGCGAGATCGGCATGCTGGACGGTGACGTGCGGACTGCAGGCTCCTCCGCCATGTTGAAGACGCGCCTGACGAGCATCGCCCGCCGAACCTTCTACGAAGCCCTGGACCGGGACCCGCAGCTGGTGCGCAACGTGATCGATCTGCTGTGCAAGCGCCTCAGGTGGACCAGTGCCCGGATGGAGGACGCCACCCTGCGCCAGGCACCCCAGCGTCTCGCGCGGATACTCGGCCATCTTGCCAGAGACCATGGCAAAGCTACGCCGAAGGGGATCGAAGTCGTTCTCAAGTTGACCCAAAGCGAGATGGCTCAATGGACGGCGATGTCGCGGGAGGGATTGAACAAGGTTCTGAACCGGTGGGCCGAAGAGCGCCTTCTGACCCAGGATCGCGGCGGGCTGATCGTTCACGATCTCGAACGGATCGACGAAATAGCGGAATTCGGCGAATAGGCTCAGTGGCGCCGGCGCGCCACGATCTGCTGGGCGCGTGCGAGGAATTGCAGGCGCTCGTCCTTTGCCGGAATCTCGCGAGCGAGGTTCTCAGTAAGTTCCGTGAGATCCGTCAGATTTGCGGCATACCGTTTGACGAGCAATCCGGCGACAGGGCCGAGATAGGTCGTCAGGGCGTGGGCGAGCTCGGCAAGACAAGCCTGGAGAGGAGCGGAGTCCACAGGAGCCGAACGGGCAGGGGAGTTCTCCGGCACCGCGACATCGTCAGGCAGCGAAGCTGTATCCACGGAGCGGGCAGGGACGACGAGGGGGGCTGCTTTTGGCAGGGAAATCGCTTGAGGCTCGGGGAAGGCGGGGGGAGGAAATGGTGGAGCGTCTCTCACTTCCACCCTCGCCGGCTTCTCTGCCGAAGGCACGGAGACCACGGTCCGGTCGAGGGGCTCGATCAGGCTGGCCGTCGCGTTCATGTCGGCCATAGCGGGCGACATCTCCACGCTGAATGTCGTGATCCGCCGTGGACTGTGCTTGAGATCGAACACGCCGCGCTCGCCGAAGGTCGCCGAAATGCGGGGCGCCACGGCTTCCATGACCGCTGCCGATACGAGGATGCCCCCGGGGTCCGCGAGGCTTTCGAGACGCGCCGCAATGACCAGGGTTTCGCCGAAAGGAAGATCGTCCTGGAACAGGACGTCGCCGAGATGGATGCCGATCCGCAGGCGGACCGCGTCGAACTTCGTCATGGTGGCGAGGCGGGCTTGGGTCTCGAGTGCACAACGAACCGCATCGACGGCGCTTTCGAAGAGCGCGAAGAGGCCATCTCCAGGCATCCCGAAAAGCCATCCGCCGTGGGCCGCAAGCTCTTCCCGGGCGATACGCCGGGTCGCCCACAACGCATCGAGGGTGTTGGTCTCGTCGACAGAAACCAAACCGCCGAAATTCGCCATGTCGGCTGCGAAGACTGCTCGTAGGCGTCGGACTCGCTTGCCGGAAGGGTGCGGTACATCGGGTGCCAGATTGTCCATCACGCTTTCATCGGAGACCTATGTGCTACTGTTTGGTCTCACTGAGTTTACCACGAATCTTGAGAAAGCTCGCGCGGTCCCGTTCATTGGGAATGAAGTCCGAAAGACGACGGTAGAAATCGTCCCGGCCGACGGACTTCTCGGCCTGGCGGGCGACCAGCATGGGGGCGACCGGACCGATCAGAGGCAGAAGCACCTCGGTCACGGCTCGAATTTCTGTTTGGGAGATGACAGCTTCCATCTGCGCGATCTTGAAGCCTTTGTCGTCGCGCAGCATCTGCTGAGCCGTCTTCCGGAAGGTGGTCGCCTCGGCCTCGGTTCTGATCTTCCCTACAAGAAACTCCAGGAACGTATCGACGTCCATCGTCTCATGAGAGGCCTGCTTCACCAGAAGGTGGCCTATCGGCCCGAGAGAGTGGGCGAGAGACCGCCCCAACGCATCGATCGTGCCGGGGGTGAGCACTTCGGCCATCGTTTGGTTGAGGTGTTCCTTTGTGGGTGCCGGCTGCTCTTTTCCCGGCATATGGGAGAGTTCGGTCAGATCGAGCGGCGGAACGTCGGCGCTCGGACGCATCTCGATCGATATGTTGAGGGCAACGACGAATTCGTCCGCTGTCTGGAAGCGATCTTCGGGGTTGCGAGCCAGAGCACGCTGCACGACGGCATCGATTTCCGGCCAAAGTTCAGGCCGGTAGGTCCTGATCGATGCCGGCTGATCGTTCATGAGCTTGCGCATGAGTTCGGGCAGATCGGTCGCAACGAAGGGCTTCGCGCCGGTCAGCATTTGAAAGAGGATGACTCCTGCAGAGAAAAGATCCGCGCGGATATCGGCGGGACGCCCGAGAAATCGCTCCGGTGCCATGTAGTTTGGCGTGCCGATCGGAATGCCGCCGGGCTTCGTCAGGTCGAGTGCCTCCACATGGGCCACACCGAAATCGGAGACTTTGATGGAGGCTGCCGAAGGGCAGAGGATGTTGGCAGGCTTGACGTCGCGGTGGATGACGCCCTTGGAGTGCGCATAGCCGAGTGCGAACAGCAGCTGGGCCATGATCTCACCGACCTGCCGGATAGGCAGCAACGTGCCCCGCCGGATCACATTCTCCAGCGTGCCGGCATTGACATATTCCATGATGATGTAGGGCGCGCCGTCGTGCTCCACGAAGTCGAAGACTGTGACGATGTTGGGATGCAGGCACCGTGCTGCGGAGCGCGCTTCGGTGGCAAACCGACGGAGAAGCTCGTCGTTTTCGCTCAGGTTCTCCAAAATTTCGGGTCGAAGCGTCTTGATCGCCAATGGCCGGTCGATCTGCTCGTCGTAGCCTTTGTACACGACACCGATTGCACCGCGGCCGATGACTTGGTCAAGACGATACTTGCCGACCCTGCTGGGCTTGGCGCCAGTCGATCCACCTTGGCTATTGCCCGTCCTCAGATCCTTGTCTGCGGTCATCGGAGAAAATTCCCTGACGAGCGATAATCTGGTTCTGTTGGGCCAGGGATCAATCGCGTTGGTCACTTTTCGAGCATCTTCAATGCGCTATCCAAGCTCCTGCGCATCCGGTTGAAGGAACGTGACAGGGATGCGATCTCGTCCGAGCCCGGATATTCGAACTCGGCCACGGACGCATCGCCCATGCTGACGGCTTCTGCTGTTTTCGCCATCCGCGTCACCGGGCTGATCACGTATCGATTGAGCAAGATATTGAGCAGTATCAGGAGAACCAGAAAGATGATGCTCGACGTGCCGACAAATAATCCTAGGTTTCGCCAGATCGATCCTTCGGCAATGTCCGTGGGCACGGATATGATCTGTGCCCCGATCGTCTCGTTAAGTTTCCAGCCGAAGCCATTCTTGTTGCCGTAAAGAGCAACCATCGATGTAGGCGCTCTGTCCGGCGTCGAGTGGCAAGTCAGGCAGGACTCGTCCCTGATCACCAACGGATAAGTCGCCGTGTAGTGAGAACGGTTGTCGATCGTCTGAAAGCTGACATCCTTGGTCAGTTCAGGGTTCGCCCGCAGCTTCTCGATGAGCTCCCGCTCCCAGTCGCGCGCGAGATCGGCAGGGTTGGTCGGATTGAGCGCGGCTTCCTTGTAAAAGAACTGCGGGTAAAATCCTCGGAAATTGCGGAATGCCGTTTGAGCCGAGAACGACGGAACCGTTTGCGGCAGGAACTGGATGCTCGAGTGTTCAGCCAGCAGAGGCTGAATCTCTTCCGAGGTATAGCGGCGTATGGAAAGCGCCTGCGCTCGCAGAACATCGATCTGCGATTGCAGCTGTTCCATGGCTTCCCGCCTGGAAATTTGATAAAATGGATAAATCGATAGGCTGAGTCCGAGCAGATAGCAGACGGCGAGAATGATATTGAATTTCAGCCGTAGTCCCACTGGATATCTCCAACGGCTCGAGAGGTTAGTGTGCGTAACAACTACCGGATTTCATAATAGTGCAAGTCTTGGAGACGTGCCATGCATTTCGGTCAAGCAGGTGGATTTGCAGGCCGATCCTATGTGCGCAAAAGCACATTGGGAGAGTTTAATCCGACGCATCCGATATTGAGTTTAAGTCTTGTTGTCGTCTTTGTACTTTCCCTGCTGCTGAGCTTTACTTCTGCTCATGCCGCTGGAAGGGTCGCTTTAGTCCTAACAGCGGAAGATTATCAGAAACTTCCGAAATCCAGCATCGGTACGAAGCGGGGAGCCGAGATTGCAGATGCTCTCAAAGCGCGCGGCTTCGACGTGATCGTCAGTCCGAACCCGAGCAATGCCACGGCGAGAGCCAATCTGCGCGATTTCGCTGCGAAGACGGAGGGCGCCGATCTGGCGTTCGTCGTCTTGATCGGACATGGCGTGGCATGGGGCGGTCAGACTTTTTTCCTGACAACCAATACCGAGATCGGGCGAGCGACCGATCTGCTTTCGCGCGCGCTCTCGACCACCAACATCGCGCAGATCGTCGGGCGGGCGCAGACCGGCGGAGTGTTCTTCTTCATGACGTCGCCGACCTTCGAGACCGCCATCGAGGGATTGGATGCCAGGCCTCAGTTCACCAGCGAGGCCCCGAAGAACGCTGTCACCATATTTTCCAGTTCGGCTCGCATTCCAGTCTCGCGCATCGACGCTGCGGGCGAGCAGGCTGCGGAGGCGTTGACCAAGCTGCTCCAGCAGCCAAGCCCATCGCTCAACGAAGCGGTCAAGGTTGCAGCGAACGGCAATCTGGGGGCTGTGTTCGGGCATGTCGACGAGATCAGCCTCGCAAAGCCCGCTCCCGCACCCGTAGCGCCACCGGTTGCCGCGATCTCGCCACCACCGGCACCCGCTGTCCCGAGGACGGACGAGATCCAGGGCAAGCTCGAAGCGGAGCGTCGTGCGCGTGAACAAGCGGAAAGTCGCGCCCGCGATGAACAGCTCAGGGCGGAACGGGCACAGGCCGAGGTCCTGAAAGCGCAGGCCGACGCCAAGAAGGCCCAAGCCGATGTCGAACGGGCTCAGGCGGATGCTGAGAAGGCGAAGCAGGAAGCCAAGCGTGTCGAAGCTCAGGCACAAATTGCGGCAGCCCAGGCCGAAGGGCTGCGGCACGCGCCAGCGGTTGCGATGATAGAGGACGCACAGCTCGGGCAGAAGCAGCGCCGCCTGATCCAGCAACGGCTTCGGGAACTGGGCCTCTACACAGGTCCGATCGATGCCATCATGGGTCCGCTGACGCGGGAAGCGATCATGGGCTACCAGAGAAGCCGCAGCGCGGCGATCACAGGATACCTGACGGCCGAGCAATTCGATACACTCCTGCCAAACGAGGCGGAATGATCAGGCTGATCGGAAATCTTGGATAAGCGCAAGCTGCGGTCTCCGCGAGGCATGACATTGGATGGCCTGCTCGAGCAGGCCATCCAATGTCTCGCGAACGTTCCAGATGGTCTTGCCATGGGATTTGGCTCATCTGGCGCCAGCCGAGGCAAGGATCGCTTCGATCTCCCTGTAGCCGCGGCTGCGTGCGTGCTGCAGCGGCTTCACGCCATCCCGATCCGCCAGATTGACGTCGGCGCCTGCCTTTACCAAAAAACCGACGATCCGCTGATGGCGTTCGCCACCGTCGCCCAGGATGATGGCCTCGAGCAAAGCCGTCCAACCAAGATTGTTGACGTGATCGACGTCGACGCCCGCCTCGATCAAGGTCCGGACGGTGTCCACATGGCCACGCTCCGATGCCGGGATGAGGGCGGTGCCGCCATAGCGGTTGGTGCTCTTGACGTCCGCGCCGTGCGCGAGCGTCATCTTCAGGATTTCGAGATGGCCGTGCGCTCCGGCGTAGAGATAGGGGCTGTCGTCGATCCGGTCCTTCGCGTTGACGTCGGCTCCGGCCTCGATCAATGCCCTCGCAACCGCGATCCTGTTGTCGTGGGTCGCGATGAGCAATGCGGTGCGCCCAGCCTCGTCTCTCGCATCGATATCGGCTCCCTCCGACAGAAGGTCCCGTATCCGCGCGGCATCGACGTCCTTGGTCATGACGGCCCTCAACAGATCCTTCCCACTTGCACGCTGTCCGACACTCATCGTCGGATGAGCCGTCACGACCAGTGCAACAACGAGAGAGACGAGACTTCCTCGCATGATCGGAACTCCGCGCAGGAGTGTTAAGCGCCGCGCTCGAAACGTCTCATGTACGCTCGACGGCGCCGTAAGCCAAACGCCCTTTGTGGAACGTCGCCTGCCGCGGCGAACGCCGAGCAACGGCCTCCGCCGAACAACTGGCGTCGACCAGAACGAATTCGGCCGCATCACCCGGCTTCGGCCAAGCCACTTTACCGTCGTCACTCAGCGGCAGCAGATCGCCGGTGGCAATCGCGAGGGCGCGCGACAGACGGAACTCGTCGCTGCCGCCATAGAGCTGCGCGCATAAATTGGCCTTCTCCAGCATGTCGCCGGTGCCGAACGGCGACCAATGGTCGATCACGCTGTCGGTGCCGGTCATGATCTTGACTCCCTTTGCGCGCAGCTGCGGCAGCGGCATCGTCCTCTGTCCGATCGGCACCGTCGAGACCACGGTTACGCCTTGCGCGGCCATGCGCTCCGCCATCTCGCCCAGGTCCTCGGGCTTCAGCGTGGAAATGGCGAAGGCGTGGCTGAGCGTCAGCCGGTCGCGCAGCGCCGGCGTCTTCTCGACGGTCTCGATCATATAATTGAGGGCGGCCACGCCGGCAGGGTTGGTCTCGTGGATATGGATGTCGATGCCCTTGTCGTGGTCGAGAGCGATCTGGAACATCGCATCCAGCGAAGCCTCCATTGCGCCGTCGACATTGGTGGGATCCAGGCCGCCGACATAATGCACGCCCATGCTCATGGCTTCACGCATCAGCCCATCCACCTTGGAATGCAGCAGGCCGTGCTGTGGGAAGGCGACGATTTCGCATTCGAAGCTGTCGCGATGCTTCGCCAATGCAAGCTGCAGGTGCTCCAGGCTTTTCAGCCCGCTGACCGGATCGATGTTGCAATGGCTACGCGCCACCGTGCTGCCTTGCGAGAGGAGCAGGGCAATCAGCTTCTCCGCACGCATCTGCGAGGTCGGCAGCAGCTTCGGAAGGAGAACCTCCTCGCGCGCGATCATGTCCATGATGGTCTTGCCTTGGCGCGGGAGCGGCGCTTGCCAAGGTCCGCCGTAGAACGTCTTGTCCAGGTGGATATGCATGTCGCGGAACGCGGGCAGGAGCAGCTTGCCCTGCGCCCGGTAGCGCGGCAGGGCTGCGTCCAGCGCCGCATTCGCCCCGTGCAGCGCCTTGATGCGACCGTTCTGGATCTCCAGCGTGCGGATCCCCGTCCGCGTGCCGACAACCACATCGCCCTCGCGCTCGAAGCCTTCTTCGATGCGCACATCGCTCAGATAGTAATGGCTGTCGGCAAGGGTCGTGATCTGCCGGTCGGACCGGTCTGCCTTGGCAGCAGTCTCGGCGGCCCCGGCCTGCACGCCGCTCAGGCCCAGCACGGTGGATGCTGTCACCAGCCCACCGGAACGGCGAAGAAAGGCTCTGCGGCTTTGTTGATTTGCGCTGTCCACGGGTCGCTCCTCTCCAGGTGTCGTTGAGATGTGATCGGCGGCATTGAGCTAGCGTCCGGCTAAGCGTTGCAGAACTGCTAGCCGTCGCTCCTTCCTCGAGGAGATCCGCTCTGGCTGACAAAATTCCTTGCTGCGATATGTGAAGGATAGCGCCGGCTTGCTTCATCTGGAAATTAAATGTTCAGATGATGATTATTGGCTTTATGAATGAGCGGTGTTATGCGCCAAAGAGAGGCCAGATGCTCGACCCACGCCTTCTGCGAGCTTTCATTGCAATCGTCGAAGCGGGAGGCTTCACCAAGGCGGCCGAGCGTCTGCATATGACGCAATCGACCTTGAGCCAGCAGCTCGCCCGGCTCGAAGATGCAGTCGGGCAGACCTTGGTGGATCGGGACACGCGTCCTATTCGACCCTCCGCCGCAGGAGAGCGCCTTCTGGGATATGCGCGCCGCATCGTGACCCTTCAGCAGGAGGCGACGGCCGCACTCGGCAATCCGGCCGGAACGGCGCCCATTCATATCGGGCTGCCAGAAGATATCTTCAGCCGCTCCATGGCGCGGCTCTTCGGCGAATTCTCCAAACGCCACCAGGAGATCCGTCTGGACGTGAGCGCCGGGCTGAGCCGCGACCTGACCCGGCGCTACCGCGGCGGCGAGTTCGACATCGTCGTCGTCAAAGAGCCCGCGCCCAGCAACGACTGCCGGGCAAGCTTCCCCGAGTCCATAGGCTGGTTCGAGAGCAAGGATGCGTTGAACGCTTGGCCGGACCCTGTCCCACTTGTGACCTTTCCTCCCGGTGGCCTCTACCGCGAAACCATGTTCGAACGCATCGAGCGTGAGCGCCGCCGCTGGTACATCGCCTTCTCAGGCAGCAGCTTCAACAATGTGCTCGTCGCCGTCGAGGGTGGGCTCGGCATAACGCTTCTTCCTAACGCTGCTGCGCTCGGGCGCCACGTCAGGCCTTACGCGCCATTCAGCGACGAAGCCGCGATCATGGTGTCTATCTATGCCTGGGAGAATACCGGGCTCATCGCGGAACTGGTCGAACAGATCGGTGCAGCCCTTTCCGAACGCAGCAGCCGTCCTGGACCGTCCTGAGCGTTTTCGCTGCTCTATTGGAGCCTGCACAGTCCGGCAATGACGAACGAGGCAATCCGTGGCACATTGGCGGCAGGCTGTGGGCTGCCTCTTTTCAGAGCGAGGTCTCCCTATGACGTCCTCTTCGATCCCTGACGGCACCACCATCTCCCTCTTCCAGCAGCATTGGCGCGTCTACCACATCATGGTGGAGGAGAACTTTCTCTGCCACCGGGAGGTCTACGCTCACCTGCACGACACTCTCGCCGAGCTTGAGGGCCCATTCCGATTCCTCGACGTAGGTTGCGGCGATGCCGCCTGTGTTGCGGTGGCGCTGAGGGGAACGCGCGTTGCCTTTTACCACGGTATCGATCTGGCTCCGGAGGCACTCGTGGAGGCGCAGATCAATCTCGGGAACCTGCCCTGTAGGGTGAGCCTCGAAGTCGGTGATTATGCGAATGCCCTTCACCATCGCACCGCACCGGCCGACGTGGTCTGGATCGGGCTGTCGCTCCACCACAGCCGCCAGCTGGCCAAGAGGGCCGTGCTGAGGGACGTGCGACGCATCCTGGTGCCCGGCGGGCTACTTATGTTCTACGAGAACACGAGACGCGACGGAGAGAGTCGCGACCAGTGGCTGGCCCGGTGGGACCTCCAGCGTCCCGCTTGGACGGCCTACAGCGACGCGGACTGGACCATGATGCGAGACCACGTTCGGGCCGCGGATTATCCCGAAACCTGCTCCGACTGGCATCGTCTGGCCGAGGCAGCGGGCTTCCGCGACGTGCGCGAACTCTTCGTCGCTCCCGCCGACCTCTTCAGGATGTATGCCATGGCTTGAACGACAGCTTCTCAAGCGCTGGAAGTCGGGGTCGGCATCTGGTGCCGGATAGGGCCTTCCTCGCCTCTTACCTCGACTCCTGGAAGCGACCACTGGGATTCACAAAGCAATTGACCACGAAAACAAAGCTCATTATCGATATTGATAATCGATCAGGTGCGCTATGAATATCGTTCCGATCAAGCGACCGCGCGAACTCGTCTATGAGACCGTCAAGCGTCGCATCATGATGAATGAACTGAAGCCGGGCAGTTCTCTGACCGAGCTCGGGTTGGCTCGCGAGATCGGCTGCAGCCAAGGAACGATCCGGGAGGCTCTCCTTCGGCTCCAAGAGGACGGCCTTGTGACGAGGGCCGGCCACCGGGGCACCACGGTCACGCGCCTCGACCAAGAGGAAGCCGAGGAAACTCTCGCGATCCGACGCCGCATCGAGGTGCGTGGGGCGCTGAAATCGACCCGGCACGTCACGGACGAGGTGCTTGCGGAGCTTCGCCGCCTCATCTCCCAGATGGAGGAGGCGGCCCATCAGGACGACGCCTTCGCGCTGATCGAGTTCGACATGGCCTTTCACGTGACCCTGTTCAAACTCTCCGGTCTCGAGGCGCTCGAGCAGATCCTCACCCGTTGCACGATCCACACCCATCGGTCGAAGCTTTGGGCACCGAGTCACAAAAGACCGCTTCTCGAGACGGCCCGCAGGCACAACGTGCTCCTTGAACGCCTCGAAGCGGGGGACGCGAAGGGACTGGCCCATGCCATCGGCGTGCATATCGATACGATCGTCACGGAGGATTCATGACCCCATTCGTGGAACCGCAAATGGAGGCCATTTTGAATCGGCTTCGGGTGGGCCCGCAGACCGACTTCAAGACGATGCCCATCGCGGAAGCACGTCGGCAGTCGGACGCGGCCACTATTCCCTGGAGTGACGGCGCACCTGAGATGAGGATGCGGAACCTGACCGTCGATGCGGACGGGCATGAGATGAGAGCGCGCCTCTACCTCCCCGTGGAAGGGCCCATCGTGTCGCCGATCCTCTATATCCATGGCGGCGGCTGGACCTTCGGATCCATCGATACCCATGATGGCACGATGCGAAATCTCGCTGAGGCTGCGCAGCGTCCCGTGCTCGGGATCGACTATCGCCTGGCGCCGGAGCATCCTTTTCCGGCGCCCCTCGACGACGTCCTGACGGCCATCGCGTTCGTCGAGACCGGAGGCCTCGGCACCCAGATTTCCGCGCACGATATGGCGATCGCAGGCGATTCCGCAGGGGCGAACCTCGCTCTCGCGGCGCTGCTGGCGCGCCGCGATCGGAGGCTCCCGCAACTGGCATCCGCCGCTCTCTTCTATGGCTGCTATGCGCCGGATTTCACGACGGCGAGCCATGCGGAATTCGGGGACGGCGCCTATCTGCTCACCAGCGTGAACATGCGCTGGTACTGGACCAATTTCCTCGGCCGAGAAGGCGCCGACACAACCTCTCTCGCTGCGCCGGTGAGGTCCGATTTGAGCGGATTGCCGCCGCTCTACCTGTCGGCGGCCGGCCTCGATCCGCTCCGCGACGATACGCTTCAGCTTGCCCAAAAGCTTGCCGCCTCCGGCGTTTCCTTCCGCTGCGATCACGTTCCCGGCGTGGTCCACGGCTGTCTGCGCATGACCCGGGAACTCGATGCCGCCCGTACAATGATCCGGGCGGGAGCCGACTTCATCGTCTCGCAATGCAATGAAAAAAACCTGGGAGGAACACAATCATGGAGCGCCGCGAATTCCTGATGCTTTCCGCTGCCGCCGCTCTGGCGGCACCGCTGGCACGGCCAGCCATCGCACAGACGCCGACCGCCGTGCGCTGGTGGTACCATTTCGATAATCCGCAGAACTCGCCCGCAGCCCTGGTGGCGAAGTTCGAGCAGGAGAATCCCGGCATCAAGATCCAGGCCGAGGCGATTCCGTGGGGCGGCGGAAACGACTACCAGACCCGCCTGTTCGCCGCTCTCGTGGCAGGCAACGGGCCTGACGCCGCCATGGTGCGCCTGTCCTGGGCCGCGCGCCTCGCGGCCATGAAGGCTCTCGAGCCGCTCGATGCGATGATCGGCGGATGGGCCGGTCGCAGCGACATTTCGGACAATGTGTGGAAGATCAACAAAGGCGCCGACGGCAAGCAGTATTACCTGCCTCTGCAATACGTCGTGATCTACCTCTATTACCGCCAGGACCTCTTCCAGCAAGCCAATCTCCAACCGCCGAAGACCTTCGATGAGTTTCTCGCCGCCGCCAAGGCGCTGACGAAGGGCGACATGGCTGGTTTCGGCATGCGCGGCGGAGCCGGCGGCTTCGACAATTGGGGCCCGTTCGTCCTCGGCGGCGGAGCGAGCTTCGAGAAGGGCGGCATGATCGGCGAGAAGGCGCTCGCGGCCAACCGGTGGTATGTCGGCTTGGCGCGGGACGCGAAGGTGACGCCGGCTTCCGCCCCCACTGACAGCTTCCGCCAGATCGTCGATGCCTTCAAGGCGGGCCGGACGGCGATGATCATGCACCATGTGGGGTCCGCCAACGAGGTCGTCGGAGCTCTCGGCGACAAGGTCTCAGCCGTTCCGGTTCCCCGCGCCGCGGACGGACAGGGCTGGACCTATTTCGGGGATGAATCGAATGCAGTCTTTGCCGCCAGCAAGGCCAAGGAGGCGACCTTCCGCTGGATCTCCTTCCTATCCACGGCGGAGAACAATAACGAGCTGAACAAGCTCACGGGACAATTGCCCATCACCACCTCGGGCGCCGCGCAGTGGACGGGGCATCCCAAGCGCTTCGTCGATGCGAGTTCTGCCTCGCTGCCGATTGCCCGGTCGCTGCCGGATCATCCCAAGACGCCGGACTTCATCGCCCGCGTCTGGCCCACCAACATGCAGAGAGCCTTGAATGGGGAAATTTCGCCCGACGACATGATGAAGGCCATCGAACAGCACTTCAACGGCTGAACGTCATCGGGATCCCCAGATGCGGTCGCAATCGGGCGGTGGCACGCCACCGCCCCAATCCGGAAGGCATTCTTGACCACGGCAGCCCATCATCGATTCTCCCGGTGGACACCGGCCTGGTTTCTGGCACCCGCGCTGGCGATCACGGCTGCGGTCGTCGTCGTGCCGGCGGCCCAGACGATCTGGCTCAGCCTGCAGGATTACCTGCTCTACGAACCCGATGCCGCCACCTTCGTCGGTCTCGGGAATTTCAAGGCCATCCTGCAGGATGAAGTCTTCTGGATCTCCCTCTGGCACTCGGCCATCTGGATCGTCGGGGTGGTCGGCCTGCAGTTTTTCTTGGGCCTCGTCACCGCTCTCCTGCTCAACCAGAGCTTCTGGTGGCGCGGCGCCGCACGGGCTCTGGTCGTCGTGCCCTGGGCCCTGCCCAGCGTCATCATCGGATTGATGTGGACATGGATGTACGACTTCAATGTCGGCGTCCTGAACGATATTCTCGTCCGCATCGGAATCATCGACGCACCGGTCGCGTGGCTCGCGCGTCCCGACCTCGCGCTCGCGGCCATCATGGCGGCCCTGGTCTGGCAGGGCTTTCCGTTCTTCGCCATCACGATTCTGGCAGGGCTGCAGACAATTCCCGCGGAACTCTACGAAGCCGCCGAGATCGACGGCGCCAATCGGAGCCAGATGCTGCGGCACATCACGCTCCCGAGCATTGCCGACGTGATCGCGACAGCGCTGCTGCTGCGGACCATCTGGGTGGCGAACTCCCTCGACGTCATTCTGGTCATGACGGGCGGCGGTCCGGGCTATGCCACGCATACCCTCCCGCTCTACGCCTTCGTGCGCGCCTATAGCAGCATGGAGTTCGGCTACGCCGCCGCGCTCGCGCTGATTCTCACGCTCCTCCTGCTCACCGTCGTCTGGCTCTACGTCCGGCGCGCCTCGCGGGAACTCGACCGATGACGGACCGTCGATCCGCCACGCGACGGTTCCTGGAGGTCGAGCTTCCAGTGCTCGCCATCCTGGCCTTCGCTCTCGCACCTTATGCCTGGATGGTTCTGACATCCATCAAGCCCCAGGCGGAGCTTTCGCTCTGGCCGGTCCGCTATCTCCCGGAGAACGCTACCCTCGATCATTATCGTGAACTCATCGGCCGAACGACCTTCGCCGGAAACCTCCTCAACAGCTTCGTCATCGCGACCGGCGCCGCAGCCCTCGGGCTTGGCGTGTCCATCCCGGCGGCCTATGCGTTCTCGCGCTTCCGATTTCGCGCACGGCGCGTGTTGATGACCGGCTTCCTTGTCATCAACATGTTCCCGGTCGTCCTGCTGATCATCCCACTCTTCATCCTGATGAAGAACCTGGGCCTCCTCGACACGTTCCTGGGTGTGATCCTCGGCCATTCCACCTTCGCGATTCCCTTCGCGATCTGGATGCTGACGAGCTATTTCAACGCGATCCCGCGGGACCTCGACGAAGCGGCGATGATCGACGGGGCGTCACGCCAGCAGGCGATCCGCCTGATCGTGCTGCCCCTCGTCATGCCGGGCGTGGTCACGGCGGGCATCTATATTTTCATCACCTCGTGGAACGAGTATCTGTTCGCCATGATGCTGTCCGGACAGGCCGTGCGCACCGTCACGGTCGCGCTGCAGCTGTTCATCGGCGAGTTCACCATCCAGTGGGGCCTGCTGACGGCGGGCGGAACTCTGATCGCGCTCCCCGTGACCATCCTCTTCCTCCTTGTGCAACGAAGGCTCGTGAGCGGTCTCACGGCCGGTGCGGTGAAATCATGACAATCAAGAATCCGATCGGGGTCATCTCCATGTTCTACGCGCGCCCCTTCACGCGCGAGCACTTTGCAACATTTGCCCGCATGAAGGCTGCGGGCGCGGACGTGGTGGAGCTGCTCGTGCCGGAGCCTGGCGAACTGGACCTCGCGGAGACCCGGCGCGCCGCCGACGAAGCGGGTCTCGCCATCGTTCTTGCCGCCCGCGTGAACCTGACCCGGGATCTTGCCAGCGAGAGCCCCGAGGCTCACCGGGCGGGCATCGCCTATCTGGAGAGCTGCGTCGACATCGCATCCAAACTTGGAGCCCGCATCGTCGGAGGTCCGCTCTACGGTGCGCCTCTCGTCTTCGCAGGCCGCGCGCCGTCTCCGGTGGACTCCGATGAGCGCCGACGCCGGATCGACGCCGTGGTCTCCGGTCTGGAGAAGGCTGCCGCGAGGGCCGTGGATTCAGGCGTCGTCCTCGGTCTCGAAGCGCTGAACCGGTTCGAGACGGACATCGCCAACACTGCCGGCCACGCGATCGAGATCGTCGACCGCGTCGGTTCGCCGGGGCTCGGCGTGATGCTAGACACCTTTCACATGAACATGGAGGAGTTCGACCTCCCCGGCGCGATCCGCAAGACCGGCCGGCGGCTCGTTCACTTCCAGGCCAACGAGAACAACCGCGGGTTCGTCGGGTCCGGGCATATCGACTGGCCCGGCATCGCCCGGGCGCTTCACGACATCGCCTATGAAGGCCCCATCGTTCTGGAACCCTTTCGCCGCGACGATGAGAGGGCAGGGGTCACCTTGGCCCAGTGGCGGCCTCCCACGCGTGATGAGGATCCGGAACTGGCGGCGAGCATTGCCTACCTCAAGGCTGCCCTCGCTTTCGCAGGGAGGATCGGATGACATCGGTGAGAATGGCCTGGATCGGGTGCGGGACCCACGCCAACGAGATGCTGCTGCCGCAGCTCATGCGGCATGATGTGACCTTAGCCGCCCTCTGCGACACGGATGCGGATCGGCTCGCCCGGACGGCGGTGCGCTTCGGCGTTCCTCCCGAGAGGACGACCTGCGACTGGCGCGAGGTCCTGAACCGGAATGACATTGACGCCCTCGGATTGGCGATAGGCCCGCAGGGACATTTCGAGATTGGAACGGCCGCCATAGAGCGGCGCCTTCCGGTCTTCATGGAAAAGCCGCCCGCTCCGACTGCGCTTCAGGCTCATCAACTCGCCGAAGCGTCGAAGCGCCAGGGCGTGCCGGTGGTGGTCGGCTTCATGAAGCGCTATTCGACGTCAAACCGGATCGCGTCGAACATCCTCTCGTCTCCCGAGTTCGGCGAACGGGCCAGCTTCCTCGGGCAGTACATGACGGCGCCTACCTATTTCGCCAAGGACCCCGATTATACCGGCTTTTATCTGCACCATTGCGTGCACTATTTCGATCTCGTTCCTTATCTGATGGGCGACGTCGAATCGGTGAGCGCCCGACGGCATGAGCTCGCACCCGGCAAGCTCCTCCTCCACGTCGACTTCCGTTTCGTCGGCGGCGCCATCGGAACCCTCGTCGTCGGCACGCATCAGTCCCGCGGCACACCCATGGAATGGTGGCAGGTCATGGGCGATCATCGCCGGGTCGAGGTCAGGAACGTTCATGAGGTCCGCTACTACCGCGCTCCCCCCTTCAAGGTCTCCGATCGCGACGCGACGCTTGCGGATGGCGTCGATACCTTGGTCTGGGAGCCGAACATGACCGCAGCGGCGAACGAGGATCACAAGGGCTATCATGCTCTGCTGGGCGAGTTCGTCCGTGCTATCCGCGAGCCGATGGAAGTCCCGACGATCGCCGATGGGGCGCGAGCCATACAATTGCTCGAGCAGGCCATCGGCGGGACAGCCGCTGAAGTGCGCTAGAGCATTTTCCGGCGATGCTTCTTCTCTTGCCTGGCGCATCGTTCGGGGCGGAAAACCGGATCCACTTTTCCGCACGATGCGCTAGCGGCCGAGCACGAGGTTCGGCAACCAGGTGGTCAGCGGCGGCCAGAGCGTGATCGCGACCAGCACCGCGAGCAGCGGCAGCAGCCAAGGGAGGATGGCCCGTGACATCGCTTCGAAGCTGATGTTCGCGATTTTCGAGGTGACGAAGAGCACGACTCCCACCGGCGGCGTGATCGTGCCGATCATCAGGTTGAGCACGAAGATCAGCCCGAACTGGATCGGATCGATACCGAACTGCGCCGCGGCCGGCGTCAGGATCGGGATCAGGATCAGCATCGCCGCCAGCGCCTCCATGAAACAGCCGACGAAGAGCAGCAGCAGGTTGACGATCAGGAGGTAGATCAGCGGCGACCCGGCGAGGTCGACGAGCCAGGGGCCGACGAGCTGCGGGATGCGTGAGATCGAAAGACACCAGCCGAGCGCGGCGGCCGTCATCACCAGCGCCAGAACCACGCCGGTGGTTTCCACCGTCTGCACGACGAGTTCGGGTAAATCGTTAAGCGAGAAGCTGCGGTAGACGAACAGGCCCAGTACCAGCGCATAGGCGGTCGCGACGGCGGCTGCCTCGGTCGGTGTGAAGATTCCGCCCATCATGCCGCCGAACAGGATAACCGGGGTCATGAGCGCCCAGTGCGCTTCCTTGTAAGCCACCCAGAGCTGCGCGAATCCGGGGAAGGGATGGCGCGGCAGGTCGTTTTTCTTTGAGACATAGACCACCATCGCCATCAGCGCGCCGGCCATCATGAAACCTGGAATCACGCCGGCGAGAAAAAGTCCGCCGATCGAGACATCAGCCGAGACGCCGTAGATCACCATCGGAAGGGAGGGCGGGATGATCGGGCCGATCGTCGCCGAGGCGGCGGTGATGGCGGCAGCCGTCTCGGGCTTGTAGCCCTCGTCCCGCATCGCCTTGATCTCGAGCGTGCCGACGCCGCCGGCGTCCGCCACCGCGGATCCGGACATGCCGGCGAAGATCACGCTGGCGAGGATGTTGGCATGGCATAACCCGCCGCGCAGGAAGCCTACGCAGGCGGTGGCGAAGGTGAAGATGCGGTCGGTGATGCCGGCCGAGTTCATGATGTTGCCCATCAGGATGAACAGCGGCGCCGCGAGCAGCGGGAAGGAATAGGCCGATTGCGCGATCTTCTGCGGAACGATGCCAAGGGGGAAGGCCCCGAAATAGGCGAAGGCGACCGCCGCCAGTCCCATCGAGACGAAGAGCGGCACGCCGAGCAGCAGCGCAGCGAACCAGACCGGCAGGATCTGCAGCATCAGCGTGCTCATAGGGGCTGGGCTCCCGGTTCCGGAGCGGCGACGCGCCTGCCGGCCAGAGCCATCGCGGCATCGCCGAGAGCCTGCAGGATCAGCGCGAGGGCCGCCAGCGGCATGACGATATAGAGTGCCGCAGCCGTGATCGGCAGCGCGATCGATTCGACATCCCAGGTCCGGTCGATCAGGCCGAAGGAATAGCGCAACAGGACGACGGCGAAGAGCACGACCAAGCCCTGCGTCAGCAATTCGAGCGCAAGACCGAGAGGGGCGGGCAGCTTGTCGGCGAAGACGGTGATGCGAATATGCGCACGCCGCCTGCTTGCGATGATCCAGCCGACGAACGCCGTCCAGACGAGGAGGTACTGCGCGAGCTCGTCGCTCCAGGCGACCGGCGTGTTGAGTTGACGTGAGATCACACCGATGAGAACGCTCGCGAGCAGCGTCAGCAGCAGCACGACGGCGCTCCAGCGCAGCAGCCTGTCGGCGATGGAGAGGAAGGAGCTCATCGATCACGGATCCTTTGGCGACGGCGACGCTTGCTCGTCATTCCGGCCGAGGCGGAGCCAAGCCGCTACTTAAGCGGCTTGACCCGAGCGATGGTCGGCGCGGAGAGGGTCGTTCACCTTACAGCGACGCCAGCGCGTCCCAAGTGCCCTTGCCCCACTTGCTTTCGAATTGCTTCGGCACGCTGTCGAGCACGGGCTTGCGGAAGGAGTCCATGTCAGGCTCGGTGACGCTCATGCCGGCGGCCTTCAGCGTCGCGACAAGGCTCGCCTCCTGGTTCGCCAGCTCCTGATCCTGCCAGACAACGCCGTCGGCGATCGCCGCCTCGACGATGGTGCGATCGGCATCATTGAGGCTTTTCCAGAAGTCGGTGTTCACGATGATCAGGCGGGGAGTGATGATGTGGCCGGTCAGGATCAGGTGCTTCTGCACCTCCTGCAGCTTGGCGCTGTGAATGGTCGGCAGCGGGTTCTCCTGCCCGTCGACGGCGCCTTGGCTCAGCGCCAGGTAGAGCTCGTTGAAGTTCACCGGCGTCGCCTTGGCTCCCCAGGCCTCGACCATGGCGCGGAACGTGTCGACCGGAGGCACGCGCAGCTTGAGGCCGGCGACGTCGGCGGCGCTCTTCACCACCTTGGTGCCGGTGGTGAGGTGGCGCTTGCCGTAATAGGTGACGGCGGCCATACGCATGCCGCGCTTCTTCTCGAGCTCCGCGTTCATCTGCGCGAAGACCGGCGCCTTGGCGACCTTCGTCATGTGGGCGGAGTCGCGCCACAGATAGGGTGCCTCAACCACCGAAAGCTGCGGCAGGAAGGAGCTGAGCGCCGCCGCGCCATCCGTTGTCATGGTCAGCGCACCGGAGGCGACCGACTCCATCATGTCCTTGCCCGAACCGAGCTGGCCGGCCGGAAAGGACTGGATGTCGACGCGGCCGGAGGTCTTCTCCTTCACCTGCTTGGCAATGCGTTCGACCATCTGCACCTGCGGGTGCGTGGTCGGCAGCATCTCGCCCCAGCGCAATACCGTCGCCTGTGCACGCAAAACGCTGGGCATCGATACAACAGCGCCAGCGACGGCAGATCCCAGAACGAAGGCGCGTTTCGTCAGTGTGCTCATCTTGACTTCCTCCCAGTGCGGCCGATTCTTCGGCTCCTTCATGTGGACCACGCCGGCAATTCCCGGCGCAGCGTCGGTGTCATCGCCCGGCTGCGGGCGCTAGCGATGGGCCTGCTCATCTTCTCGACGGCCATCGTCCTGTTGCATCGGCGTCGCAAATGTCAGGAGAGCCGAACTATCGGAGAGGAGATGGCAGATACTCCCTGTCTGATCACTGACATGTTAGCTTGAGGTTGGAGGATCGGCAAGCTAGGCGCGCCGTCAAGCTCGAGTGTTTTCAGGCCGCCGGCCGAGGGCCCTCGAGAGCGGGTCGTGCCATCACGCTATCCGGTCGCGGACGGTGTCGAAGCGGTCTCGTGTTTTCCGGAGGTGGGGCGAGACAGGAGTCGCCACTCTCTCCGGATGGGCAGATTTGATCGCAACTTGCGGAGCCACATCAGCTCCAAACGCAACAAGCCCCCGTGGCTTGTGCACACAAGGGCTTGCAGTGTCATGGATTTGGTTGCGGGGACCTGAAACCACCGACATTGGTATATTGTCTTCTCAAGGTATCTTAGCACTTGGCCATAGAATGCAGCCTAAGGTTGCCAGCATAGTTGGCCTTCAGCCAAACATTGGAACGCCCCCGGCTGCAAACGGGAGGGCTTTACTTGCCGCGGGACGACCCGCGGCAAGAAGTTCATTCGTTTCAGAAGTATGGCTGCCTGCCGCCTGTTAGAGCACGAACCAACCTTTCTGCAGGTCGACCGCTCCCTTGAGCTTGATCACCCCCTCGGCCGACTTGTCGCTGTCAGTATTGAGATAGACGTAAGTTTCCTTGCTCGTCTTCTCGTAGCGCACCTGACCGGCCTTGGTGAAGGCTTCCTTGCCGATGAAGATGAAGGCTTGGTCGCCCTTCTTCTTTACGTCGGCATCAATCGCCTTCAGATCAATCCTGTCGCCATCTTTGCCCTTGAAGTCAGTGATCGTGTCGGCTGTTCCCTTTGTCGCGCCAGTGTCCTTATTGGCGAAGACGAATACGTCCTTGCCCTTGCCGCCCGTTAAGGTGTCCAGGCCCAACCCGCCGATCAGACGGTCGTTGCCCGTCCCGCCGTCGAGCGCGTCCTTGCCGGCTCCGGCGCTGAGGATATCATTGCCACCACCGCCCGAAAGCTTGTCCGCACCCGAACCGCCAGAAACGGCGTCATTATCGGATGTGCCGGCAGTGCTCTCATTCCAAACATCCTGGAGCGTGATCGTTAGAATTTGGTCGGAGGTTGCGCCATGGCTGTCAGTCATGCGTACGCTCACCTGGTGGCTCGAGGCCTGCTCGTAGTCGAGCCGAGAGCCGTTGACCACAACCAGGCTCCTGCCGTCCGCAGACAGATCGAACCGGCCACCTGCGTCATCTACTAGGCTGAAGCTGAAGCCATCCCCGTCCACATCCCAGGCGGAGAGCGAGCCAACAACTGTGCCAGTTGCAGCATTCTCAGCCACGGTGCTGCCGGCCAGCGCAAGGCCGGCCGGTGCATCATTGACGGGATTGATCGTCAGCGTGAAGGTCTGAGGCACGCTCTTGGCCCCCGATGGATCCACCACGCGGTACTCAAAGCTGCTAATCCCGTTGAAGTTGGCGGCTGGGACATAGCTGAAGGTGCCATCCGCATCGAGCGTCAGACCTGCCACAGGAACGACCAACTCATAGCTGAGGCTGTCCCTGTCGACATCCGAGCCGGCTGGAATGCGGCCCGTGATCAGCGTGTCCTCAGCCCCAGAGGTACTGTTGCTGGTAGGGGTGGCAACCGGTGCATCATTGGTGCCGGTGACGCTCCAGGAGACCGAGGCCGGAGTGATGACGTGTCCGTCCGACACGCCATAGCTGACGCTCACCGTAGTTCTCTGACCCGCGGCCAGGGACTGGTACGAAGCGTGCGTCGGATCCAGCACGAAGGTCTTGGTTACAGCATCATAGCTCACACCAGCTGGCAGGCTCACTGGAACGTTGACCACCGACAGGGTGGTGCCTGCATCCACGTCTGTGGTATTGGCCAGAGCTTCGAGGCTGACAGAAACACCGTCCTCGGTGGCGGAAGCTGCCACGACACCAGACACAACCGGCGCATCGTTCGTGCCGCTGACCGTGATCGTTACTGTCTGTGGGACTACTCCACCGTGACCGTCACCACTAGTGTAGTTGTAGGTGACGACCTCGCTCTGACCTAGTGCGAGATGGCTGTAGGCATTCGGGTTAACTACGAGGCTATTGCCGGAAGCGATGACGCCGGAGGCATTACCCGACACGAGAACCAGATCGAACGCGGTAAGCGTATCGCCCGTGTCCACATCCGAGGCGCTCTTAAGCAGATTCACTGCGAAGGTGGCAGTATCCTCGCTTGTGGTTGCAACCACCGCAGCCGAGACAGTCGGCGCATCGTTGATCGGATTGATAGTGAGGGTGAAGGCCTGAGGCGCACTCTTGAGGCCCGATGCGTCAACGACCCGATACTGGAAGGATGTCGTGCCATTGACATTCGCAGCCGGGACATAGCTGAAGCTTCCGTCAGCATTGAACGTCAATCCGGCAATCGACGCCACCAGTTCGTAGGTGAGCGTATCCCCATCCGCGTCGAACCCGGCCGGAATCCGGCCGGTGATCATAGTGTCCTCATCCCCCACAGCGCTGTTGCCTACAGAGGCTGCAACCGGCTTGGAGTAGGTGCCGGAGTTGTCGGTGATGGTCTCGATCGAGCCTTGGAAGAGTTGCGTGCGCTGCGCCTCGGTCAGGCTCAACCCCTGCAGAACCACGGTATCCTGACCGCTGCCGCCGACGATCTGGAGAGCTGTTTGGACATCGCTCACCGTGAAGGTGGTGCCTGCCGTGTTGCTGCTCTCGATGGCCACACCCGTGATGGACTTACCCGACAGGTCGAGCGTGCTCTCCGCCGTGCGGATCTTAGTGGAGCCGCCATAGCTGTAGATGCTGGTGAAGCTTGCCAGGCTGGCGGTGTCGGCAAGAACGATAAACGCCCCTTGCTGTTGACCTGCAGGCCCATACAGCCGAAGTGTCTCAATGCTGCTATAGCTTGCCGCTCTCAATGCGTGTTTCGCGTGATCGTGAGCAGCGATTTCGCGGCACCGTGAGCAACGATTTCAGAGGATCGTGAGCACCTTTTCGGAGGTGCCGGGAGCTTCGGCCGACAACTCAACCGGCTACGGGTGCCTCGTTCAACCCACGAGGAGGCCCGATGCCAACCCAGAGATTGTCGATGCGCCGGATCCGAGAAGTACTTCGTTTAAGACATGTCCAAGGCCTGACCGAGCGCGTCATCGCGCGCACGCTGGGGATCAGCAATGGCGTCGTTCATGGCTACCTGCGCCGCGCCCGTCTGGCAGGGCTGAGCTGGCCGCTGCCGGACGGGCTCGATGACGACGCGCTCGAACTCCTGCTGTTTCCGGCACCATCCTCGGCTCAGACCGATCGGCGCCCGGTCCCCGACTGGGTTTATGTCGAGAAGGAGCTGCGCCGGCGTGGCGTGACGCGCGTGCTGCTCTGGGAGGAATATCGCGCCGCCCATCCCGATGGCTTCGGCTACACCTGGTTCTGCACCACCTACGAGGCCTGGAAGGGGCGCGTTCGCCCAACAATGCGCCAGACCCACAGGGGCGGCGAGAAGGTGTTTGTCGATTTTGCCGGCGACACCATCGACGTCTTCGATCCGCTGACCGGCCAAGCCCATCCCATGAAGCTGTTCGTCGCCGCCATGGGCGCCTCCAACTACACCTATGCCGAGGCCTGCGCGAGCGAGAGCCTGCCGGACTGGATTGCCGTGCACGCCAACCTGTTTGCCTTCCTGGGCGGGGTTCCGAAGTTCGTGATCTGCGACAACCTCAAGGCGGCGGTGACCAATCCCGACCGCTACGATCCCGGCCTCAACCGCACCTATGCCGAGATGGCCGGCCATTACGGCACCGCCATTCTCGCGGCGCGGCCGAGACGCCCGAAGGATAAGGCCAAAGTTGAGGTCGCGGTCCAAATCGCCCAGCGCTGGATCCTGGCCCGGCTGCGCAACCATCGCTTCTTCGCGCTCGCCGAGCTCAATCGCGCCATTCGCAGCCTGGTCGTCGAACTCAACGCCCGCCAGATGCGCGGCTTCGGCTCCAGCCGGGCCGAACTCTTTGCCGAGATCGACCGGCCCCGGCTGGGAGCGCTGCCAGACGAGCCCTACGTCTTCGCCCGCTGGAAGCGCTGCCGCGTCGCGCCGGACTACCATGTCGAGGTCGACGGCCACTGGTACTCCGTGCCCTACCGCCTGATCCGGGAACTCGTCGATGTGCGCCTTGCCGGTGCGACGGTCGAGATCTTCCACAAGGGCCAGCGGGTCGCCAGCCATGCCCGGGCGCCGAACCGGCGCGGCCACACCACCGTTGCCGAGCATATGCCGAGCGCCCATCGCCGCCACGGCCAGTGGACCCCACGAGGCCTGATCGCCGCCGGTGAACGGATTGGGCCCTCCGTCGCGGCTTTCTTCGAGGCGGTGATCGCCGACCGTCCACATCCCGAGCAGGGCTTCCGCACCTGCCTCGGCATCCTGTCGCTGGCCAGGAGCTATGGCGACACCCGCGTCGAGGCCGCCTGCCGGCGCGGCCTCCTCATCAAGGCACGCTCCGTCGCCTCGATCCGGTCGATTCTCAAGAATGGCCTCGACCGCGCCGTCGTTGACGAGACGCCCGACCACGAACCCCTGCGCCACGGCAACATCCGCGGCCAGGGTTACTTCCACTGAACCCAGGAGACCCAACCGATGCTGACCCATCCCACCCATGAGCGCCTGATCGCGCTTGGCCTGACCGGCATGGCCAAAGCCTTCGAGGAGCAGCGACGATTGCCCGATCTCGACGCTCTGTCCTTTGAGGAGCGCATCGGGCTGTTGGTCGACCGCGAAGCGGCCGAGCGCGACACCAAGCGTCTCACCGCGCGGCTCAAGTTCGCGGCGCTGCGCCAGAACGCCTGCGTCGAGGACGTCGATTGGCGAACCCCGCGCGGCATCGATCGCGCGGTCTTTGCCCGGCTGGTTGTTGGCGACTGGATCGACCGGCATGAGAATGTGCTGATTACAGGGGCGGCCGGCCTCGGCAAGAGCTGGATCGCCTGCGCGCTCGGCCACAAGGCCTGCCGGGATAACCGCTCGGTGCTCTACCACCGCGTGCCGCGCCTGTTCGAGGCATTGGCGCTCGCGCGCGGCGACGGGCGCTATGGCCGCCTGCTCAAGGCCCTCGGTCGCGTACAGGTGCTGATCCTCGATGATTGGGGCTTGTCAGTGCTCACCGGGTCCGAGCGGCGCGATCTCCTGGAAATCCTCGACGATCGTCACGGCCGCTCATCGACCATCGTCACGAGCCAGGTTCCCGTGGACGCATGGCATGACCTGATTGGGGATCCCACTCTTGGAGACGCAATCTTGGATCGTCTTGTTCACAATGCCCACCGCCTTCAACTCGCCGGAGAAAGCATGAGAAAGCAGAACGCCAGAGCCCGCCCTCTTGACGGCGACCAAATCTCCTGACTCCATCACCCCATCGGTCGACGCGACCGCTCATGATCGCGTGAAATGCCTGCTCACGATCCCACGAAATGAGCGCTCACGATCCGCGAGATGCGCACTCTCAAGTCGTAGACACTATCGGAATAGGTCTGCTTGACCGGATCCCAGATTGTGCTGGAGAAAAGCTGGAGAGCATCAGAACCGGCTCCACCGTCGAGCACGTCACCGGTACCCAGCTTGGCCGGGTTCTGCTGTACAGAAAAGATGTCGCTGCCGTTGCTGCCGGAGACGGTCTCGGCTCCGGTCGACAGATAGACGGTGAAGCCCACCGTGGTCGGGAACTCCGGGGGGACAGTGGTGCCGTCGTTCAGCACGACCTTCAGGTTCTGTCCATCGCGCAGGTAAAGCTGGGCCGGGCTCTGCGAGGCATTCGTCAGCTGGACCTCTTCAAAGCCTGCGAACTGTCCCAGCCCGTTCAGGTCGAACTGTCCGGCCCCACTCAGCTTGAGAACATCATACCCCGCGCCGCCATCAAGAGAGTCAGCAGGTACATCTGGGGCCATCTGAGGCCTGGCATTCAGGGTCCCAGCCGTTGCGTTAACAATGGTGTCTTCATCCGACGGAGAGAGAACATCAATGCCGGTGGTGAGCACACCTCCAGTCACCGAGTTAGTCGGCTCAGTGATCGTCCCGACTGCGGCAGACGGAAATCCGATTGTATATCCAGGTCCGCTTGCAACGGAGAGAGTAAAACTCTCATTTCTCTCAAACTGATCATCGAGATTTGCCGCAATTTTGATAACGGCAGTTGCTGAACCCGCTGCAAACGTCACAGTTTGAGGTGCAGAGAAGTCAATTCCAGATGTCGCACCAGACATCTGCGCATTGATTGAAAGAGCTACTGTCAGCGCGTCGGCGAGATCGCCGCTGCGGGTTAGCGTAAACTCAAGGAAAGTGCCTTCTTCTACCAGTCCGGAGGGCCCCATGATCGTCACGATGGATATGGGCTCTGCCCCCGGATGGGAGCCGTCCGGTGCGTAGCTTGGTTCGAAGTTGTCAGCGGTGAAGCTGGTCGTCGAGGTGTTGCGGAAGGTGGCCAATGTCGCCCAGACAGGGGTCGCGCCAATGCCATCGCTGACGTATTCGAGCACCGTGTTGGCACCCACCTGCACCAGCCGCAGGTGTCCG
Organism: Microvirga ossetica; assembly: GCF_002741015.1. NCBI lineage: Bacteria > Pseudomonadati > Pseudomonadota > Alphaproteobacteria > Hyphomicrobiales > Methylobacteriaceae > Microvirga > Microvirga ossetica. The sequence continues at coordinate 4,537,873 of NZ_CP016616.1, forward strand.
GTCGCAAACGGGTTCGTGCTGCCATCCCAGTTCTGCAGCCGGCTGTTGAGGAAGCTGCCGAACTGCAGCGTATCGCCGCCCGCACCAGCCGTGAAGTCGGTCACCTCAAGGGTTGCAGACGCGTAGGACGCGAACTCGATCGTGTCACGGCCGGCACCGGTCGTGATGGAGATCTGCGGAACTGTTTCGGTCTCAGTGCCTGTGACCGGGTCGTAGTTATAGTTGGCTTCGGTGGAGATCCGGACGGTGTCATTCCCGGCACCCAGGTTGAGCACGGCCGACTTGAGCGAGCCGTTCAGCTCTACCACGTCCCGGTCGTCGCCACCTGTCACTCGCACGCTGTCCTTTGCACCGCCGGAGTATTGGACATAGTTCTCGCCAGGGACCCCCTCGATCGCCTCGGCCGAGCCGGTCTCGATCTGAACCAGTGTCTCGACCGCGCTGTTGCGCGCTACATCGATGTTGTCGCTGCCTGCGCCGCCGCGGAAGATATCCGCTCCTGAACCAGGATTGCTCGCGCTATAGCTGGAGGACATAATGAAGTCATTGCCGGCGCCGCCGTCGACAACGTCGTCACCCGCTCCGTCATAGATGTCGTCAGAGCCGTCACCGCCGTTGATGGTATCGTTGCCCGCACCACCCTTGAGAACATCGTTACCTGATGTGCCTGTGACCAATGTCATTTTAGCCCCCAATTCACTGCTTCTTAGTTGCTCGAGTTCTTAGCTCGACTTTGGCCAATTTCGCGGGCCAGTAGGCCACCTGCGGGTCAGTCCGGATCGGCAAATCTCACAAGGCTCATGAGCGCGTCCATTACGGCAATCCGATAGATTGCGGTAGCAAACCGGCGATCATTGGCAATTGCGTCGGCATCGCCATGCACGCGCTCCAGCATGGTGTCGAACACCTCCTCCATCATCTCCACATCCACCGGCACGACAACCCCACACGTCATCGCAAAGGCCTCCGGAGTACTCAGCCGCATCGCCAGCGATGTGCCAGGATGAGCCGTCTGCTCCAGATGCTCATCGACCAGCCAAACCTCTTCCTGGCGCATGAGATCCAGCACCACCAAGCCGGCCGTCTCGTGGCGACGCTCAACCCGCCAGACCGAGAAGCGGGCCCGCAGCAGAGCCTGCAGCATCACGTCCTCATCCGAGCCGGGCACCACGACAGCGTTGCGGGTATAGCGGTCCATCCCGCGCGAGCGGCCCGGCGGGGCGGTGTAGAGAGCCAGGTCGTAGGCCAACGTCACCTCGTCCAGGCTCTCGGCCACCAGCATCTTGCCAGCCGTGAGCCCCAGCCGGCGCGCCTGCTCCATCAGGGCCGAATCCGGTACGCAGCGAAGAGCCTCGTTGTGATGGTGGGTGCTGATCGCGCGGAGATGACGATAGCGCGTCAGGATCTCGGTCCGACCCATTTCGGCCATGGCGACCTCCCAGGCTCTTGAGCCTGATTGTGGGAGATCGTGGCCATGCCCGTCCAGCCCCATGTTCCTGACCTCCTGTCCACCTGGCTGGCTCCGTTCCGGTCCGGCCTGACCGGACCAACCTTCCGCCATGCCCTTGTGCTCGTCCTGGGGGCTCTTCTCACCCCGGGCCGTCGCACCGTCACGGCCATGCTCACCGTTGTTGGCCTCGCCCGCACCCGCAGCTTCACGAACTATCACCGTGTGCTCAACCGCAACCAGTGGTCCAGCCGCGAGGTGGCGCGCCGTCTGCTCGGCCTGCTGGTGGCAGCTTTTGTGCCGACCGGGCCAGTGGTGATTGGCCTGGATGACACCCTTGAGCGTCGCTGGGGTGCCCGGATCAGGGCCCGTGGCATCTACCGGGATCCGGTCCGCTCCTCCCATGGCCACTTCGTCAAAGCCTCGGGATTGCGCTGGCTGTCCATCATGATGCTCGCTCCCATCCCGTGGGCCGGTCGCGTGTGGGCCTTGCCCTTCCTGACGGTGCTGGCGCCCTCCGAGCGCTTCTCGCGTGAGCATCGCCAGCGTCACAAGGCGCTCACGGACTGGGCCCGACAAGCCCTTCTCCAGGTCGCCCGCTGGCTGCCGGACCGGCGCCTCGTGGCAGTGGCTGATCAGAGCTACGCGGCGATTGAGCTGCTGAACGCGGTTCGGCATCGCCTGTGCATGATCACGCGCCTGCGCCTGGATGCGCGCCTGTTCACGCCGGCTCCGCGCCGTCGGCCCGGAACCCGAGGACGCCCTCGCGTTGTTGGTCAACGTCTTCCGAGCCTGGCCGAACGCCTGGCCAATCCCAAGACGGCGTGGCGGCAGGTTTGGGTCGACGGCTGGTACGGCGGTGGCGAACGCCTGATTGAGTTCATCTCGGGCACGGCGATCTGGCACCATCCCGGCAAGCACGTGCCGATCCGCTATGTTCTGGTGCGGGACGTGGCCGGCCTCCTCAAGCCACAGGCGTTTCTGTGTACGGACCTGCAAGCCGATCCTCTTGAGATCGTGCGCTGGTTCGTGCGGCGCTGGAGCACCGAGGTGACCTTTGCCGAGGCTCGCAGACACCTGGGGATGGAGACGCAACGCCAATGGTCGGACAAGGCGATCGCCCGCACGACACCAGCCCTGCTGGGGCTGTTCTCGCTGGTCAGTCTCTGGACCGCTGACCCCGCCATTCGGCGCTTGGCTCGCCCGCAGTGTGCCGCTTGGTACAATAAGCGCACCATCACCTTCAGCGATGCTCTGGCGGCCGTCCGACGCTCGCTCTGGGCCGCCGCAGTTTCTGATGCGTCACGCCGGCCCGCCAACATGACAAAAGGCCAAATCGATGTTCTGAAGCGATTGACGGCGACACTCTGCTATCCAGCATAAATGGCCAAAGTCGAGCTTAGATCACGTAGTGAAAGGTGTGAATTGCTTTAAGCAGCCAATTTGTTGGTCAATGCAGGCAATTCTCGACAATGATCTTTTTTCCGGCGATTGTTGTTTCTATGTAACATGTCCTAGACACAAACTCATTCACCCCAACAGACATTGACAGCCCCATAATGCGCGCATCTCGATGGTGACCTCCAACGCGATGCCGGGGCAGTTCATGGTCGGATTAAGTCGGAAGACGATTGGTCGATGACGAGAGGTCATGTTGTCCTCACCAAAGCACAACCACTGATAAACTGCGATGGATGTACCATGGGCTAATGCGTTGTGTCTGTGTCCATCGCACGCAGGTTCGGGACTAGGAAGGTGGAACTGGCGACTTTGGCGCGGGTGCCAGCTCCAACTCCAGCGGTAGTGTCGGCGGCAATGCAGATGGCAACCCCCGTGGAAAAGGGCAGCGGCAAGGCTGACGGCGGCAAGGGCAACGACTCATCCAACCCGGGCAACTCCAACAACGGCGACGGCTCCAATGGATGCCCCGGCCGGTGGAAGCAATTGTGGCAAGGCCAAGTAGCCCCTCAGGCTGCATTGGTCGTTTTGCGCCGGGACAATATCTCGTTCGTGTCATGATTGGCGTAGGCGCCGTTACCGAAGCAGCCTATATCACGTGACGACCAGATCGGCGGATCTCAGTTCGCGAGGCGACTTCCCCGTCCAGCGACGGCAGGCGTGACTAAACGAACTTGGCTCCTCGAAGCCGAGAAGCCACGCGATCTTTGAGATTGGTATGGTCTCCTCCTCGAGATAGCGGATGGCAAGGCTCGACCGGAGCTGTTTTAGAACCTCGTTGAATGTCGTGCCCTACTCCCGAGCCGCCGGGCTAGTGTGCGTTCGCTTATTCCAAGTTGTCTCGCGACCACCTCGGCGCGGGCGGTGCCATGCGGAAGAAGCGGCGTTACCGCATTCTCAACCCTCACCCGCAGCGCGCTGACATTGCTCCCTCGCGCGTTTAATGTGTCCTCGCAAACCCTGCTCAGTATCTTGTTGAGCCGATGATCGGCCTCTACCAAGGGCATCTCCGCCGAGCCCTCCGGGAAAACGATCTCGTCGACGTCGCTGCCAAACTCGACTTCGGTACCAAGAAAGCGGTCGTAGTCAGCCATACCCTTTGATCGCACATGGACCATCGAGACGCGCGTCGGGGCGAAGTTTCTTCCCGTGAGCAGGCGACACATGCGCACTACCCCGAGAATGCAGAACTCGATCTGACGCCGATCGGTGTGCCGGGCAACACCTGAATAGCGCAGACGCTGAATGAGCGTGCGCGCCTCCCGATATTCGAAGACGACGGCCTTGTTTGCAATGAGGCTGTAGCGCTCGACACGCCTCAGAGCGTCCCCAGAGTCTCCGAGGATGCCAAGACGTAGTACAGCAATCCTAGATCCTTAAAGTCGACCTCCCTCGCGAGCGTAAGTCCGAGAAAATCATCCGCGAGCGCCTCAGACGCAGCCTCGAGGAAGGCAACCTGCGCCTGAGCGCTGATACGCTGCTCCACATCCGCGATCTGCGTCCTCGTAACCCCTGTCCGGGACATAAGCGGCTCGAGCTTGACGCCAGCCCGTTGAAGTCGTGCAAAGGCTAGGCGGGTTAATCCGGCCTGAACGGTTGGTAGACCGGCGAGCCGTTTAATTGAGGTTCGCTTCATCCAGCCGCTCGTGGAATTTAGCTTAGACTAACAAGAACTTGTTCCCAACACAACTTGGGGTGCTGGCTAAAAGGACTTTCGTCAGAACCGCCGGAAAACTTGTCCTCGCGTTCGCTGTAGCTGCGCAATCCCTTTCGGGACGACCTCGTCGCATTTTGGACCGACCTGTATACTCTTCAGCCCGGGCATGCCCACACATGAGCCGAGAGGAGGATGAACAGGATGTCGGACGAAAGGCTTGTGGAGTGGCTCAAGAAAGACCTGCACAAGAGTGAGCATGGTCCCTCCGATGAGTCTCTGACCGAACTGGTCAACGACGCCAAACGCCTGATCAAGCTGTACCTGGAGCGCCCCACGAGACTTCGTCCCTCGGCGGTCACTCGTGAGCTGAATGCACTCGCAAGAGGTTTTGAGAAAGCGACAAAGGCTGCCGAGAAGCTCGGGAACCAGGGCCTCCTGATGATCGTCGCCATGTCAGAGGTCAATCAGGATTCCGGCGACCTCGATATGCGACCGCACATTCTGTATCTGCAGCGCATGGCGTATTTGAGCCGCAAAGCCGCAGAAGTTTCCCAGCAGCACAGCCGGTCCGCTCGAGACCATAAGGGAGGTCCGACCCCGACGCAGGAGCTGCGCGAGCTGGTATCGGCGCTGATGCTGACCTATCAGGAGGTGCTTGGTATCAGGCCCATCCACACGGTGGACAAAATCTCCTTTCTCGCCGAGCGTGGTTTTACCGGCTTCGTCAAGGAGGCCCTTCGCCTTTATGCCCCCGAGGGGGTCGTGTTCGAGGGGCGGCTGATCGACAAGGTGGTCGAGGAGAAGCTCCCGATCCGCGACCTCAAGTACTTCGACCCGCCGCTACTTCCGTGAGGGGCGCGCAAATACCGGTGAGTTAGGGAGTTCGAACAAAAGCACTTCCGTCATCATCATGCTGCCCATTGGAGGTCACCAGTGGGCAAGACGGCGAAGCGTGAACCAGCAACTCCCAGGCATGAGGAGCCGGCAGATTCGCCGGCTTCGCTGGTCGCGTTCGCTCGGTTGCTGGCCCGGCACGCAGCCCTTGAAGCGTTCGCAATCGCCCAAACTGCGCCTGCCTCCGAGCCCGATCACCCCGAACCGGAGGATACCCGTGAAGCCGACGTCTGAGCCCCTTCTCACTTTGCAGGATCTCGCTGCCCGCTGGCAGGTCAGCCTGAAGTCCGTGCGCCGCATCATCGCCCGTGGCGAACTCAAGGTGCACCGCATCGGTCACCAGATCCGCATTTCACCGGAGGATGCGATCACCTACGAGAAGCTCCACCGCGGCTAATCGCGCTGAGCATGTCTGACCACCATAGTCCAGCAGTGCCAATGGCTTACAGGCTGTCGGGAGATCGTTCCCGTCTGAACGCCGTAGGACCAGAAAGCTGCTATTTCCCGAATTGCCCCTCCTGTCCGCTCCTGTCCTCCCGAGGCCAGGGCTGACCACGCGAGACGATCCCGATGCAATATGTCGACCCCCGATTCCTTGTCCGCAGCCGGGCAGCTTTTCGCTCCGAGAACCAGGCCACTCTGGCGGATGTGAAGCGCCTCGCCGAAGCCGATACCGGCCTGACCAACACCCAGCGCCGCGACCTCATCTCGGCACTGAACCGCGTAGAGCAGGTGTTCGTGATGCCGTTGGAGAAGCTCGAAGCGAGCCCGCGCCGCGTGCGCGAGCTGTTTGTGTCCAAGAGCCCGGCGCAGGCGAATCTGTCCGAGAAGACCTTCGCCAACATCCGCTCCCTGGTCGTTCAGGCCCTGGAGCGCTATGCCGCTCCCCCCTTGCCGCTGTCCCAGCGCATTCCCATTGCGCCGTCCTGGCAGGCGCTGCTCGATCGGATCGAGCCCCCATATCAGCGCCAGGCACTCTACCGCCTCGCTACCTACAGCTCGGTCATGGGCATCGCGCCGAAAGAGGTCACGACGCAAGCGCTGATCGGTCTTTTCGAGGCGCTCGAAGCGGAAGAGGCGATCAAGGGCCCGAAGAGCATCATCAAGAACACCATCTCCAATTGGAATCGCTCAGCCCGAACCGTGCCCGGCTGGCCCCAGGTGCCCTTGTCTTCGCCGTTCAAGCAGGAGCCGTATACGCTGCCCCTGAGTGCCTTTCCCACTTCCTTCCAGGAAGACGTGGGACGCTGGCGAGAGCGGATGGCGAATCCCGATCCGCTCGACGAGGAGGCCCCAGCTCGCGCGCTGCGCCCGGCGACCATCGAGAGCCGGGTTTACAACTTCCGCCAGTTTGCCTCGGCGCTCGTCCATACCGGCCATCTGCCGGCCGAAGCGATCGCGTCCTTGTCGACTCTGTTCCAGCCGGAAGCGTTCAAGGCCGCCCTTCGCTTCTTCCTCGAGCGCTCGGGGAAGAAGACTCAGCGTGTGCACAACCTCGCCCGCTCCATGCGCCTGATCGCGAAGCACTACTGCCGGATGGACGAGGCAACCCTAGCCACTCTGGAGAAGATCTGCCGCAAGCTCGATCCCGGCAACCGGCGTCAGATGACGGAACGCAATCGCAAGCGTCTCGGCCAGTTCGATGATCCACGCAATGTGGCCCGCCTGCTGACGTTCCCGGAGCAGGAGAGCAAACGGGCTGCCGGCGAGAAGAATCCTTTGCGCGCTGCCAAAGCCATGGAACGCGCCGTAGCGGTAGACCTGCTCATCCGCTGCGGCCTGCGCATTTCCTCGCTGCGGACGCTGCAACTCGCCGACTTCACCTGGCTCAGCTCGGGACTGGCCGTGCTCGTCGTGCCGGCGGAGCGCACCAAGACCGGCCGTCCGCTGGAGTTCGCACTCAATGCCGAGATCACGGCGCGCCTGAAGCATCACATCGCGACGTTCCGCTCGCGCTTGCTGGAGGCGGACGGGACCTATCTCTTTCCCGGGCCCCAGGGTGGACCGCGGTCCAAAACCGCAATGTCCGACGCCATCCGCCGGGGCATGCGGCGGGCAGGACTGGAGATGAACCCGCATCTGTTCCGTCATGCGATTGCCAAGATCGCAGTCGAGGCCGATCCCGGCGCCTACCTTCCCGTGTCGCGCGTTCTCGGCCACACCACGCTCGACACCACCATGGGCCATTATCTCGGCACCGAGTCGAAAGCCGCCGGACGTCACGTCGATCGCCTGCTCGACGAGGCCAAGGCCAAAGCTCCGAAGGGGAAGCGTTAATGGCCCGACCCATCGATCCGATGCGCCGCGCTCTGCCGGCGTCCGAATGGCCGCAGGCCGACCAGGAGGCTTGGGCGGCAGCACAAGCCGCCGGCGACATTTTTGACGAGGGCGGCGGTGCGGCGCATTGGGCGTCGCGCACGCGCCAGACCAACGAGCAGCATTACGGCCGCTGGCTTGGTTACCTAAAGCGCTTTTGGGATCAGTGTAGGGCATAGCCGGCATGCCTGATCCAGCCTCGGGCATCCTTTGCGGTGATGGTGTCGAGGGCGGGTTTGAGTTCCGCTTCCAAAGCTTCAAGAGTGCGAGGCGCTTTCGCCTTGAGCCGCTCTTTCATCTTGGCCCAGGCGGGCTCGATCGGGTTGAACTCCGGGGAATAGCGCGGCAGGTACAAAAGCCCGATCCCGGCCTGCGCGAGCAGGTCTCGCACTTCTGTGGCCCGATGCGGGCGCAGGTTGTCCAACACCAGAATGGCATCCGGCTTGGTGCGTTTGAGGGCCGGTACCAGGATTTGCTCGAGATAGGCCAAAAGCACGGAGGTCGAGGTCGAGGCCTCGATGCTCATCGTAGCGACCAGGCCCTCACAGGCGAGTGCGCCCAAGACCGTCAGCCGCTGCCACGAGCCGAGCGGGATTGACCCATAGGCGCGTTGCCCACGTGGCGCTCGCGCATGAGTGCGGGCCATCTTGGTGGTCACTCCGCTCTCATCGAGGAACACCAGGCGTTCCACGGGAAGCTCGCTCATCTGCTGGCGGTAAGCCTCGCGCTCGGCGGCAATCTCGGGCCGCTCCTGCTCGGCCGCCCGAAGGGTCTTTTTTTCGGACGCAGCTTGAGCCGCTTGAGCGCCTCGCAGATCACCGCCAGACACACCGTCACGCCCGTTCGCTCGGCCAGGCGCTCGCGGTACTCGCGCAGCAGCGCGTCATTGTCTTCGGCCACGAGCTGACGCAGCACCTCCAGAGCTGCTGCATCCAGGCGCGAGGGCACGCCGCCGCTGTGCGGCTTGGGACAGCGTCGGCCCTCCTCGCGCTCTTGGCGGCGCCAGTTCGAGACGGTGGCGGGGCAGACCTGGAAGCGGCGGGCAATCTCAACCTGAGGAAGGTCGCCACGCGCACAGGCGACAAGAACACGCTCACGCAGATCAGGAGAATAGGGCTGGGGCATGGTTTGCCTCCCGGGCCATATCCCAGTCAACGCACAGACCACCCGAAGCGATTCAAGTCCAGATCAAAAGCGCTTTAGCCTGGATAGGAGCGCCACAGAAGCAAGCTCATCCTGCCGATCGGGTGACGCGCGAGTCGGTCAGCGCCTACAACCGGCATCTTGCGACGCTCGTCGCCCCGCGCACGCGCCTGTCGATGCTGGTTGGCCTGAAGGTGATGATGCAGGCGATGGCGCCAGATCGGACCTGGCGCTGGCTGCAGGACGCGTGTAATCGGGTCCAGATCAGTGCCAGGCCGAGCAGGGACAAGCGGGCCCGGATGCGGCCGACCGCCGAGATCTTTGCCGCCGCGGTCGCGGAGCTGGAGCGTCTGCCTGCTGATTCCCTGTCGCTCAAGCAGGCCCTGGCCTACCGCGATGCCCTCATGCTCGCCCTTTTGGCGCTGCGGCCGCTGCGGGTGAAGAACTTTTCGAGCCTCGAACTCGGGCGGCACCTGATCCAAACCGAAGGCGGATGGCTCATCACCATTCCGGCCGACGAGACCAAGACGCGTCAGCTGGTCAGCTTCGAGCTGCCCGGTCCGCTCTTACCCTGGTTCGAGCGCTACCTGTCCACGGTACGGCCGCTGTTTCCGCAAGCGGTCGAATCGTCCAGGCTGTGGCTGGGCAAGGAGGGCGTTATGCGCGATTCCCACAATGTCTATCAGCGACTCACGAGGTTGACCCGGCGGCTG